>CAYTYZ010000007.1:0-36628 GCA_964442385.1 uncultured Gammaproteobacteria bacterium | reverse complement strand
GGAATTCGCGTAATCAAGGCCTTTGCCAGAGAAGTAGTAGAAATAAGTAGATTGGTACGTGCCAGAGTTAGTATCGAGGATTTAACCAAAGATCAAAGTAAAAATTGGCATTTATATGACTTTAGCCGCAGGATTTTGCTAAATATAATTTTATTTAGCACCTATGTATACGTAATTTATGCTACTTATCGTAGTATTTACACTCTGGGTGAAATGACTCTTCTGCTTCAACTTATCAACCAAGCCAGGTTCCCACTTTTTGCCATGTCTTTTATACTAGGTCAGATCCAAGATGCCCAAGCTAGTGCTAAAAGCTATTTTGAAGTTATGGATGTAAAAAGGAAAATAGCCACAAACCCAGAAGCCAAGAGCTTAAAAGTAACAGACTCAAATTCTGTCATCGAATTTACCAATGTAGATTTTTCGTATGAACAAGGCAAAAATGTTTTGTCTAATATTAGCTTTACTGTTCCAGCAGGTAAAAAACTTGCTATTGTGGGCGAAAGTGGCCAGGGCAAGTCGACACTAGTTAATTTACTTTTGCGTTTTTACGAACCTCAAACTGGAAAAATCAATGTCTTTGGTCAGGATATTTCCAAATTAAAACTTCGTTCCCTACACCAGCAAATCGCCGTGGTTTTACAAGATACTCTCCTTTTTTCTGAATCAGTTTCAGACAATATAAGACTATCCAAGCCAGGGTCTCGAATGACTGAAGTAACCAAGGCCGCCAAGCTAGCTAATGCTTATGATTTTATTACTAAATTACCTAAAAAATTTGATTCAGAAATAGGTGAGCGAGGTGTAAAACTTTCTGGTGGTCAAAAGCAACGCATAGCCATAGCCAGGGCAGTCTTGAAAAATGCCCCAATTATTATTCTAGACGAGGCCACTTCCTCCCTGGATAGCAAGTCCGAAACAGAAGTGCAAAAAGGCCTAGACAAACTTATGGAGGGAAAAACTGCCATCATAATTGCCCACAGGTTATCAACCTTAGCACATGCAGATTTGGTTTTAGTTTTAGAAAAAGGCAGAGTATCTCAGTTTGGTACCAGGCAGGAACTATTGCAAAATAAGTCTGGCTTATATTACAAACTTGTAGAACTACAGCGCCTACCGCTTAGCTCTTTCGAGCTTTCTTCTTCTTAGCAGTTGCAACCTGGGATTTCTTACCCAAATAGTTCTTCAAAAGGAATCCAATAGATACCACTTCTAGCCCAACCATACTATAAAAAATAAAGTTATAATATCCACTTTGCTTTTCAAATGTTGACATGCAAGTATAATAACTTTCAGTTTTATTATAATTTGAAATGCAAATATCATCGTATTCACTTTTCACCATATCTGAAGTCTGCCATTTGGCAAAACCTATCATCACCAAAGCAAACACCAGGGCCGATTTCCAAAAAAGAGTATTGTTCATAGCATAATTGTACTTTATACTTTAGATAAGATGAAGCACCTGCCCACAGTAATTAGTCGATCTTTTTTAGTATCCGTACTAACTATCAACCTTTGTACCTTTTTTTATCTCATGGGTTATTTGAAAATTAACCACGATTTGTTCCAAGACACCGCTTTTTCTGTCTGGGTTCAAAGTTATCGCACTCCCGAGTTTACCCTGTTTATGAAGTTTATTAGTCTCTGGGGCAACTTGTATGTGGGTGTTTTGTCAGTGTCTCTTTTAGCCCTTTACCTTTATAGGCATAAAAAAGTTAATTCAGCCATCTTAATTTTGTGCACTCTATTTGCCAGTCTTTTGGGTTCACTTCTAAAATGGTGGGTAGATAGACCTCGCCCAACTGGAAAGGAGTTAGAAATGGTTACAAATTTACAGGACCAAAGTTTTCCCAGCAATCATGCTATTCACTATACCGTATTTTTCGGTCTAATCATGTATTTTATTGAGCGAAAGATTATTAAACTCAAACCTCTACCTGCACTCATCATCAGGTTATCGTGTTTTATTTTAATTATTTTAGTTGGATTGTCCCGAATATACTTGGGTGCCCACTATCTTACCGATGTTATTGGGGGTTATCTTTTGGGTAGTTTATTTTTAATAGGCGCAATTTTGCTTATCCATCAACTAAAAATCAAACCCTAGGTTGTTGCACGATTTAAATCCATAGCTGCAGTACTCGCATGTAGGGTTAACAGGAGGTGTTCCACCTTCTAGACACTTTTTAATAGACAATAAACAAGGTTCCACCCACTCTGGGTCACATTTGTATGACTTTATAGAAATATCAAACTCCAGCCTGCTATCAAACCTGGGTCTCTCTAGTTTAGCGTTACATAATACAAAGTAACCATTTTTGCTAACTTTGTATCCATTGTTAATCAAAAGCCATTGATAAAAAGAAAGTTGTCTTTGGTATTGCTCTCGCCAAGACGAGCCTTCAAGTCCTCTGAAGTCCCGTTTGGCACTGGCTTTGTAATCCACTACCGATAATTCTCCTTCACTATTTACCCAAATATCATCAACTGCACCAAATAACTCCATGTCCAAATTTTGAAATGATATCCCCTTAAAGTTTTCTCTCCAAATGGCTAATTTTTGGTTTTGGTAGGGAATTAAATCCAAGCCATTCTCTTTTAAAATTGGCGGAACCTCAGCTTTTTCTCTATAAATATCAAATTCCTTTTTAAGAAGTTCATCAACCGCCAAATTTAAGCTAAAAGGTGGAGATCCTGGTCGTCGCACCCCATACCGCAGATCTAAATAAAAACATCTGGGGCATTGTAAAAATAATTCTACCTTAGACCTCGACAGTCTCATCATAAATGAGCCATAACTCCAGACAAAAATAGCCCACAAGCCACCACAATTCTATACCAACCCCATGTTCTTAATCCTTTTTCCTGGTTAAAGCTAATAAACCAGTCAATCACAAGCAAAGCTGAGACAAATGCCACCACGCTACCCACTAGCAGTTCTGGTATCGCCATATAGGTAGTCATAATAATGTCTTTTCCCTTATAAATATCCAGGACTCCTGCCGCCAATATTGTTGGTACGGCAAGTAAAAAGGAATATTCCGCCGCTTGTTTCTTGTTGTAACCCAACAAAGACATACCCACCATCACAGCTCCAGCCCTAGACACACCAGGAACCACCGCCAAAGCTTGGATTATGCCTATAATTATGGCATTTAGAAAGGTAACTTTTTTATCGTCTGTTTTAGTCTGCCTAACAACTAAAAATACAACTCCAACGGTTGCAAATACTATAAGTTGCCACATACTTTGTTCAAAAAAAATATTTTTAATGGTTTTATGCAGTGCTAGTCCGATAAGCGCTGTTGGCAAAAAAGACCAAAAAATAGGTATAAATACCTCTTTTTTCCATATTTTTTGCCGGTATTTCCAAACTACAGCCAAAATTGCTCCCATTTGAATCACAACCACAAACACTTTTACAAACTCGTTTTCAGTCAGACCAAGTATCTTTGTAGCCACCAAAAGATGAAAGGTTGATGAAATTGGCAAAAACTCACTAAGTCCTTCTATAACGCCTAATATTAGTACTTTTATTAATCCAATCATTGCTTATTCTAGTTTTTAATTTATACTAATACAAGTTATTAGTGTAAATGTAAATGACCAACAAACTATTTGTAGGCAATCTTGCGTGGACAACCACTTCCGATGACCTGCAACAAATCTTCTCTCAGGCAGGGAACGTTACTTCTGCCACTGTAATCTCTGATCGTGCCACTGGCCGCTCAAAAGGTTTCGGTTTCGTAGAATTCGCTACACCTGAAGAAGCTGAAAAAGCAAAAGCAGAATTGGAAGGCAAAGACGTCAACGGACGCCCTCTCCACATCTCTGATGCTCGTCCACAAGAACCAAGAAACTAATTATTAGTTTTGTAATTCGTAAAAAAAGTCCCCTAGCAATAGGGGATTTTTAGTGCTTGACTTTTCTGCTATCTTATAATATAATATTAACATGGATAGAAGAGCAGGTAGATTATTGGCATCAGTTGGATTTGCACTTACCGCAGCCTTTACTCCTGGTTGTACACTAGATTCCGGCGTGAGTAATCAAATTGGTGTTGTAAAGGCAGATTGTAAATCAAAACCAGGTTCCCCCTCCTACATTTTTCCAGATTGGTTAATAGCTCGTCCCTCTGGGGTTCTCTTTCCTGATCGTGAAATACCCGTAGAGATTAAAATGGGAGCCGAAGTTATAAATTACCCTGATGCAAGTCAACCAGATAAAGAATACCCACGTGTTAAGGCAGTGGATGGTGGATTTCATGATTTTGGCAAAACTAGTTGTGAGTTGGTTCGAATTACCAAAGTGAATAAATAGTACATAATTAACTTTGCTGATACAATTTGTAATGCCACACACTGAACTAGTAAATCACCTGCAATCTGCTGAAAATTCTCAAGACAAGCCCCAATGGCTAAACGATTTTAAAGAAATTAACGCCAAATGGTCTCAATTTTTAAAAGATTCGGCCACTACCTGTAACTGGATTCCTATTTTAGGTCCTTTTTTAAATTTTGTTTCAGCAGAAACTACTGCTGGAATGAAAATGTCTGAATTAATTGGTTCAAAAGAGCCAGCAGAAGTTTTAAAACAATTTGCCATTTTAAAGGCCCAGGCTTTATTTCACCAAACAGATTTTGCCCTGTCAGTAGCCACCCTGGGTGAATCCAGCGTTAACGAATCGGCTATAAAATCTGCCCTGGGGTCAATTGCCAAAGAAAACTCTGAAAAATTCTTGTTAAAACAACTACCTTCATTTTTTGAAAAATTGGCTTTAAAATTAGGCCCAGAGGGAACAAAAGCAGCCACGTCTTTGGGAAAGCTCTTTGGATTTTTAACTGAAAATCCAGTAACCCTTGAAGCTATGAGTACCTGGCTCTCAAGTCAAGATTCCTGGAAAGATCTAAAAGGTAAAGCCAAAGATAGCGATACTCGCCATCAAACAGCCGCCAATTTTATGGAAACAAATTTATTCAAATCACTTAAATCCTTATTTAATTCTAGTGGCCAGTCAGCATAATTTCTGGAAACTCTTTTGCAAAGTTTTCATATCTCTCCACAGATAATTTAATGCTTTCATCAGCATATTTTTTTATAACCAACCAAATTTTTTGGCTCACCTCGCCTTTTTCGACAAAATCAGCCAAATCTTCTGGACTTAAAAAATCCCAAATTGGAAAAGACCTAGCTTTCTTTTTATAGTCATCCTCAAATCTGCTAAATATCGATTTATAATAAAAATCCTTATTAAAAGGGTGAAAATAAATTACCAGATAATTTACACCCAAGTCTTTCAAAATTCTTTTTACCACCTCTGTGTTAGCAAAAGCTGCATCAATCACAACTTTTTCACTACTTAGTTTTTCTTTAATTAGCTTTCTAGCTGACCTTTCAAATGAATCTTGCCACTCTTTTAAAGCAGTTCCTTTGTAAACCGCAAAGGCCTTTCCTTCGGCCCCTAGTTTAAATTTTTCTACAACACTTTGCCTTACGGTATGGTCAAGTTCAATATGATTAAATCCAAATCGACCAATCTTTTTGGCAAAAGTAGACTTGCCCGTACTAGTTTTTCCAACCAAAACAATTAGACTCCCATGGCCCTCTTTTACCAATTCTTCCACCAACTTAAGGCTTAAAAATTTATCTAGCACCCTTGATTATACCGCCAAAAATGCTACTATTTGTTTGTGTTGTTTTCTTTTTCAACATGGCGTTGGATTATCGAAAACACAATACAAAAGTTCTTTCACGGTAAAAAAGGAGATCGATGGTAGGCCCAAATGAATTAACACATGGTCCAGTTGGGGATCTGAATCTGGAAGACGTTGTGGCAAACATAAATGCCAGATTAAGTGGCAAGACATTTATGGTTATCGCAAAAAATCGTTCTACTGGTGGGGACAAGCCCACCAACCACACTTACACAAGCACACCCGAGGGGGAGGGGCCTGTTGTCCAGTTGTTTAATGGTAGAAGTCTGTCCTCTGGGTTTGTTGTCCCGTATCATAGTCCCAAAAACCCTGGGGATGTTTTGCTACCACCACTTGGATTTAGTTCCAATGGAATCAAGGTATTTTATTGGGCGGAAGGTAACCGAATTGAAATTACTCGGTTGCAGTCTGATACCCTTTCTGTGTTTATCCAAATCGTAATCCTAAATTAAACCTCACCGCCCTGGTATTCCTTTGGAAGCAGGGCGGTTTTTTAAAACATGTAAACACGACATACCAGAAGGAATAGTTATATTTTGATATAATAAATAACCAATATTGTTCTTTAAAAATTGTGGAGAGTTATTTTGGCATAGCAGAATGATTGTGGCTTTTTAGTGCAAATCGCTTGCATGGCTAGAAACTACAAATTTTCATGATAGTGCCAAAATCATCTCTCTGCTTAAGTTGCTCGCTAAGGTTTGCAAAAAGGAGACAAGTAATGCTTTCAAAAAATGGGCAGTTTAGCATGTTTATTAACTCCGGAGGAAATGCTCTTGCGGAGCTTGAAAACGGAACAGGTACTTTTGTTGTTGGTCCAAAAGGCGACACGTTTAGTTTAAACCTGCGAAATACAAGTTCTCGCAGGGTAATCGTTATGATAAATATTGATGGATTCTGTACTATCGATGGACTGGACTTGCTTGGTGAAGATGTAGGGTACATTCTGGAGCCTGGAGTACTGGTTACCATTGATTGTTGGCGTTTCAAAACAGGCCAATGCCTCCCGCTTCAATTTGGTCGGTTGCCAGGTGGTTTCATAGAAGAAAATGATGAAACTGGTAACCAAGGTGTGATTGAAGCCATTTTCTTTAATGAGGAAACTGACCCTGATCATGGTTCTATGACCCTGGGATTGAACTTTAAGACACTAAATCATAGTGGTTGGGGTTCTCAAAACGAAAAAAAGGTAGTTCGAGAGCATTTTGTTAAAAAAGTGGCACCAGAATCAACGATTACCATAATGTATGTCCAAAGAAGCAAACTTTAAAAAAAAGAGTATCTTCACCTGAAAAATCGAAGATTACTGAGTAGATGGTGTGATCAAAGACCAGCCTTTATAGACTGGTCTTTTTTTTGCAAAAAAAAGGCACATCTATATAGATGTGCCTTTAGTAGTTAGCTTAAAAGATTGGACTCCTCTGCATTCAAGGGCCATTCTTTATAGCAACATTAACCATAGTGAAAACCAAAAAAAATTTGTCTAGGGTAAAACAAGAGCCATTTTCTCACGAACAGCTTGTACCACGGGTGTGCAAGCCTTGCTGGCAGCCAGTGATCCGCTTTTGAGAATACTTCCTATGTCTGACTTTTCGAATCGTGACCGACGTTCACGAACAGGTCCAAGAAAGTTATTGAGCACCTCAACAAGACGACGCTTCAAAACGACGTCTCCAAGTCCTCCACGGCGATAGTGAGCCGCAAGTTCTTCGACTTCTTCACGATTTGGGTCAAAAGCCCGCAGGTACATAAAAACAGGATTATTTTCCGAATCACCAGGATCCTGAACACGCAGGTGATTTTTGTCTGTAAACATTCCCATCACCTTAGTTTTTACAGTCGCAGGATCATCATTGAGATTTATAGCATTGCCCATGCTTTTTGACATCTTGGCGTCACCATCAATTCCAACCAAACGACCAATTTCACCCACCAAGGGCTTGCATGGAGTGAATACTTGGCCATAATCACGATTAAAACGAGTGGCAAGAACACGTGCATATTCCAAGTGCGGTACTTGATCAGCACCAACAGGTACCAGAACCTCATCACCAGAAAGTACTGGATATGGGTTTACCATGTAGATATCAGCAACCTGGTCAACTGGATATGCCATAAACCCCATAGAAGCATTAGGTTGACGTTCAAGCTCACTCTTGAGCGTTGGGTTACGCATGACTTCGCTGTAGCGAGCAATCATCATCAATAGTGCAGATAGCTCATAACGTTCTGGAACCTGCGATTGTAGTACAAAGTGAACATTTGGCAAATTCGGATCGAGACCAACAGCCAGCCAATCCAGTGTGACTTCACGCACAGATGTAGTCAGCAAAGCAGGCTGATCGGCGTGTGTTGTGAGTGCTTGAACATCAGCGAGCAGGAAATAGCACTCGTGCTTACCAGCTTTTTGGATTTCCAACCATTGCTTCAGAGCCCCAACATAGTGTCCCAGGTGAAGGGAACCAGTTGTACGCATTCCAGTGAGCACTACTTTCTTAGCCATTTCTTTTTCTCCTTATGCCTTGATCTTGAATAACGCTTTTCATGGTTTATTGCCTATCGGCAACACATTATATCAGATGGAAAAGGTACAATGTGCTGCCGATTAAAATAGATTTTTAAAGAACAAGTGACTGCACAGTCTATTTTACTAGTTGATTTTAATCAGCAGGGTGCACCTCGGGGTGCACCCTGCTTACGTTACCGCTTAGTCTCTTTTGCTTTTTTATTGATCTGCAGTAGAACTGTAGCAAAAAAAACACATGCAACACCAAGCAAGCGTACAATTCTAGTACTCAAGTCAGTAGGAACCCTGCCAACAAGCCCAGGTATCACTGCATCAAAGGCCAGTGCCGCCATAAAACCCAGACCAACACTTAGTCCGAGAATTATAACAATGCTAGAAACATCCACATTTAGACTTTTTGCCCACAAGCCTAGAATTTGGCCGAAGTACACGGTAGTAAACAGGACAAATAGCAGGATGTATACAACTGGTGAGGCTAGAATATTTCCAATTGCGGAAGTAAACTCCTGCCATTGGCCATTGGCTATTGACAGCCCTATCGAGACGACTGTACCTGTAAGTGCCAAGGCTGCCATACGAACATTTTGGACATAAATTGGACTACTATTGCCCACAGCTGGCTTGGTGACCAGCTCATCGATTGTCTTAAGGATGTTGAACCCCAAAAGCAATACCAGCAGTTTAAGTGCCTGATCTAGCAAAATGGCAATTTCTTTCCATTCAGGTGTGTATGCAACCAGCACAGTGCCGAATACCACCAAGATTCCAGGCATAAGAAAAGTCTTTGCAGAAACCTTTCCCTTTAGCCATTCATATATAACCACAAACAGCACATAAACATTTGAGAATGCCACGGCTATGGACAAGTCAAACAGCTGATTTCCCCATAGAAAAATCAGTGTTGCCAAAGCGGCTGTTACACCTGCCAGTATTGCAAGTATTGTTGGGAGCATCTTTGATATTCCGACACTGGAGTTTACCGACATTTGTTTGGCCTGCATTTTGCCAAGTACCAAAGATATTATCACCCCAAACCATCCCCCGACAAAAAGATAAGCCGAAGCTGCAGTAATAGGATTAGTGGCAATAGCGTAGTTATTGCTAATGATACTGTCCACAATTTTTTCAATTGTGAGAAAGATTGCTGATCCCAAGGTAACCACAAAAACTTTTGTCCACAAGGGTTTGCCTTTGGTTTGAAGGGCTTCCATTTTTTACTCCTTTTCAGTCGTGATTGTACGTTACTTTAGCGTTGCCAATCGGCAACCCAAAATTATTCATAAAAGGATCTCTTTGAGTTGCCGATTGATATGAATTGTCAAAGAGCTGTTTTACTACTTAAGATTTGAACAAATCATTGTATCATTTAATATCAAAATGTTCTTTGCTAAAATTATTAAGTCAATTACAATATGCCTATGAATGAAAGCCATCTTAGTTTTGCTGTAATTAAAAATGTTGCCGATAGGTCACAGCTTGGCGATGTTTCGCAAGAAATTGTTAGATGTATAACTCAATCATTTGGTCAAGAAATGCCATCAGATGAAGTTGATGATGCCTTAAAAGGAGAATTTATTATTATCGCCAAAACTGTCGATAATATGGTGGTTGGATTTGCAACGATAGTAAGACACACAGCTGGGGATTTTAAACATAGAAAATTAGTGGAGTATGAACCAGACACCCTCCGATATTCTTTTCATGCAGGAACAGTAGATAGAAATTACCAAGGTCAGGGGGTATATAAAGAACTCAATAGACAGAGACTCGGCTATGCGGTTGAAAATAAAGCGGCGATAATTTCAACAACTACTCAAAATCCAAGGGTGGAACACGGTATTACACAAGTCCTGGATGAACTTGTACTACTTGGAAAACTAAAATCATATACAAAAGAAAGAATATTATTGCCGGCTTTATTTACGAGACGGTTAACAAAATACCAGTTGGAAACAAAAGACACCCCTTTTGAAGATCTAAACCTAGATGTCGGCGATGCTTTTGCTATAGTATTCCATTTGGAGTATTCTTCCAGAATTGACATCATTTGGTAGTGCTAACAATCAAACTAAAAGTATCCTTGTACTAGTTTGCTAGTTTACAAAAAATATTAAATGTTATAGACTTTCAATCAGTTATGCATAGAACATTTTTAAATTATTGCTTTACCCGGTGGCAAACACAAAAATAAAGCAGCATCGGTTTGATTTGTAAAACCGAAAACCTGCTTTCGAAAATAGTGTTTTTTTAAATATTTTAAAATTAATATAAATGTCAGTAATTGAAAGACCAAACCAAGTATCTTTTATTCAATTAAAAGGTGAACCTTATCAACGAATGTTGGGTAATGGCACGCCTGAATTAGTCGATTGCAATTTTAGTTTAGATGCATTGGCACGTAACTCGGGATTTGCCTCCAAATTGCCCACCAAAATTGATAAATCCACCGAACACCTCCAGCCATTGTTTAGTGAAGGCGGTTATTATTCTTTAGATGAAAAATTAAAACACGGTCAGGACTTGACCTTTGCGGAGGCTTTTAGCTTGATTGCTTTTGTAACCAGTGCATTAAATAAACCCCTTCGAGATGTTCTGGTGGACAAGATTCAGAATTTGGGGCCACATGAAACACACATGTTGCAGGCTGTAGCATTGTTATCAAGTATGTCTACTAAAGAAGGTTTTGCATCTTTAACTCCAGACGAAATTGCAGGCATGGTAGCAGCCACTTTGCAATTGGACACAGTAGCCAGAGTTAGTTATCCCGAACCTGTTTTAGCCTTTGGTGGTATGGGTGGCGACAAAGGTTATCCCCTGGGACATGGTAGGTCTAAACTCTTTAGCCTGTCTACCTTGTCCGCAGTAGCATCCGCCAATGTGGGGCCAACTCACAAGCATCATTCTTATCCAAACACATCTAAAGTAGCTGGCCAGAGTGCTATAGAAGCGAGTGGTGCTAGGTCAGATTTTCATTCTTTGGCAACTCTAGGGGCTATTCTTAAAGAAGCAAATCTATTGATGACAAGTTGTCACAATACCCGCACTCTCCACACACTATCCCATCTTTTAAGGGGTGAGACTATCAATCATGTTATTGGTCCACTGGCTTTTACTTTAGCAGAAAGCACTCCTGCTTACGGTTTTATTGGTGTGAATGAAAAAATTCACCCGGAAACTATTATTTTAGCTTTACAAAAATTAAATGAAACTGGATATCAAACATATAGCAATAGTGCAGTTTTCTGTGGCACAGACCTTAAATCGGTCCACAAAGATATGCTAGATCCTACAGATTACTATGCATCACGAGAAGCCAAAAAGCACATTCGTTTGGACGAAGTAGCACCACCACCTTTTATTTCTCTAGTTTCGTTTTTGAGAAATGGCCAATGTGCAGGTACTTTTGTTCTTAGGCCAGAAGATTTTTATTCAAGACAAGAATTGGAGCAAGTGCGATTTGAACATTTAGTTGTACCAAACACTGCAGAAGCTATTTTGCATTTTAATACTGAAGCTTTGAGTGGAAGAGACGAGACTAAATCTAGGTATCTGGCCATGACAATTGGCTTGGGGATATTTACTAGAAACTATTTGGGTCAACCCAATGCCCTGGATATTAGAAAAAACCGAGTTAATCCGCTTTTTTTACAACGGGCAACTCAAGAAGGCTACGAACTGCTTAAATCTGGCCAAGCCATGGAAAAGCTTCAAAGTTATGTCAAAATAACCAAGGCACATGCTGGTTACAGAGGTGATATATGAGTCAACTTTTAAATTTGTCGACTGAAACAAAAGTTGCCTTGAGTCGAATTAAGGCGGTAATTTTTGATATCGACGATACTCTCACTTTTGCCAAAGATACCAATTTTTTCGCCCAATTCGGGCAAATGGTTGAGCGAGCAGTAGAGCAATACTATCTAACCTCCCCGATACAGGCAAAAGAAATCGCCCATTTTTATAGAAAACAATATGGTGGTGGCGAACAAGCACTCTTTATGGGAAATGCACATAATCATTTTCCCAACCTAGAACGTAAAGATCCCAATTGGGAAACCCTATATGATTTACTGGTCCAAATAAATCCAGAAGGTGCTTTTATGGAACAAGGCCATCTGAAGAAACTTATTGCCAGACTTAGATCTTTAGGAATAAAAATAGTGGCCTTAACCAGCAGTCCAGATCAGTTATCTTTAAAAATACTGAAGGAATCAGGCTATGAACCGCATGAGGATTTTGATCACTTCATTGCCTACACAAGACTAGCTGGGCCGCCGAAAAAAATTAAACATCTTAAAATATTTTCAAAAATTGCCAATGATTTAAATACCGATCCTGGCAGGATTATAGCGATAGGGGACTCGCTAGACCAAGATGTAATGCCTGCCTTAGAATCAGGAATGCTTGGATGCTTGCTATCTGATTCGGACATAGATGGTTTTACTGGAATTATAGCCAAGCAAACCTCCCAAATTGTTACAGAAATTATTAATTCAAAAACTCGAGAAACTTATGGATAATTTAATTCCTTCGCTTATTATAGACACCGATGCAGGTCATGATGATGCCCTTGCTTTAATGTTACTAATTAAGTCTAGAAAACTAGATATTGAGGCAATTACCACAGTACCAGGCAATTCAACTATAGAAAAAGTGACGCGCAATGCCCAAGCAGTTTTGGACCTATTGAATTCAAAAATACCACTTTACTCGGGCGCAGCAGTTCCCCTAAAACGAGAACTAATTACGGCAGTTGTTCATGGAGACAGTGGCCTTGATGGATTAGATATGTCAGAAACAAATTATCTTCTCACTAAAGATGCAGTGTTGAGAATAAAAGATTTACTAGAAAAGAAGCCGCATCAAATTACTATTTTGACGCTAGGACCATTAACAAATATTGCGCAACTTTTTCTTAAATACCCACATGTTGTTTCTTTGATCAAGGAGTTGGTAATTATGGGAGGGGCAATCAATGTAGCCGGAAATAAAAATCGTGTTGCCGAATTTAATCTGTTTGTCGACCCAGAAGCAGCAGACATCGTTTTTAAAGCAAGTGTAAAAAAAATATTAGTTCCGCTCGATCCGTGCAACAACGTGATATTAGGACTCGACACTTTTGAATCATTAAAGGGTAGCTCTCTATATTTACCACTTACTTCCATGATGAGTCATTTTATTGCGGGAATTGAAATTGAAGAAGGTGTAAAAGGTGCCCTGGTCTACGATGCACTTGCAGCTTATTATCTATTAAACCCAAAAGCGTATACTTTGGAAAAAATGGATATTGTAATTGAAACAAAGGGTGAACATACTTCTGGCATGACAGTAGCCGAAAAACGTTTAGCAAAACAAAAGGTTACAAATACTGAAGTGGTAACCAGTATTGATAGGAATACCTTTGTTAAAGATTTAATAAAGTATCTTAAAATAGATTAAAAATGAACAGAAGTTATCTTGATGAGTTTATCTCGACCCTACATTCATACCAAACTGAAAAGGATTTAAGGTCGTTCGTCCAAGCGATTTTGACTCTTAAAGAGCTAGAAGAGATTCCAAAAAGATTACAAATAGTCAAACTGCTAAAGCAAAACATGCCCCAAAGAGAAATCGCTCGGAAACTAAAGGTAGGAGTAGCCACTGTTACCAGGGGTTCCCGGGAAATCGCAAAAGGCAATTTCAAAGATTTTAATTTAACTCATGAATAAAAAAAAATTTATCCACGATCTTGGCATGCTTGTAGCTTTTCCAACCCTGACTGGTAATTCAGAGGGCTTTTCAGAAGCCATGACATTTATTCAAAATCAAATAGATCCCAAAGCCCATATAACCTTGCTTCCAAACAATAACGAGCCAATACTTCTTGCTTGTAACAAGCCAACTAAAAGTCCAGATGTTTGTTACTTGGTCCATGTTGATGTGGTTGCCGCACAAAAGCACCAGTTCTTAATGCAAGTTGTAGATGGTATTGCCTACGGTAGAGGTGTAAGTGATATGAAGTTTTCTATTCCTATAGGTTACAACTTACTTAACGAATTGATTAAAAATAAATCCGATCTTTCATTCATGCTTATTGTTACCAGTGATGAAGAAAGAGGGGGATTCAAGGGTGCCGGGTACCTGGCAGATGAATACAAGGTTACACCTAAATTAGTAATTGTGCCAGATGGGGGCGACAATTTTGTGATTATCAATAAATCCAAGGGCGTGTGTCACCTAAAAATTAGTATGCAAGGAAAACCTGCTCATTCTTCCAGACCATGGCTTGGAGAAAACGCCCTGGTACCAATAATTAAACTAGCGCAAAAGCTAGCAAATGAATATGAAAATGCAAATAGAAACGCGGGTTGGCATACCACAATGAATATTGGAAAACTTGAAGGAGGTATTTCAATCAACCAAGTGCCTTCCGAGGCACAATTATATTTGGATTTCAGGTTTCCTCCTGAATTCGATTCATCTGATTCTATTTTACAAAAAGTCACATCATTTGCCCAAAAAATAGATACTAGATTAACCATTGAATCTATCGCAACTGGTATAGCTCCCTATACTGACTTGGCACATCCCGCCTTAAAACTTTTTATAAAAACATTGTCAAAAAAGCTTGGTAGAGAAATTTTAAATGAAGGAGGTTACGGCTCTCATGACGCTCGTCATTTCAATAAATACGGAATACCATTTATCATGACTAAACCAGCTGGAGGAGAAATCCATGGTGACAAAGAACATCTTGATATTGACTCAGCAATTCTTTTATACGATTCCCTGCTTCAGTTTTTGAATGATTACTCACTAACTGTAAAAAAATAAACTGAACCATTCTGGTTGGTTGGAGGAGGGTTTTGAAAAAAACTAATTACCCCAAAAACAGTCAAGTAGAACCAGAAATAAAAGTCTTGGCATATGAGGACACCTATCAACTATTGTCTTTATAACAATGCAGGATATAGTCCATCCAGACGTGCTAGCAGCTTTAACTGAGGTTGGAAAAATGTGGACATGCCGAGGAGAGTCGAAATCAGTAGGGTGACAAATTACAGTGTAAACATATACAGAGCCCAATAAAAATCATTTAATTGACTATACTCCGGGTAGATTTACCCTATCCGAACTCACTGCAGTTCAATTAATCACGGTTTATGAAAAGGCTATCAAAGATTTACCCAAAAGGATCAGTATTTTATAACAAGAAGTTAGTCCTTAGGGTTCCATGAGAAAAGTAGTCTAAATAGGTATTCCCAGTCCCATTCCAGTTCCTTATGTTACAGAATTGTACATAAAAGGAACTAACCCAAAACGCGTATCCTTAGGTGTAGGCATTCATGATACTGATACAAACAACCTTGGTCATTTTGATTCCGAATATGGAGATTTAATTGTTACCTGGTAGAGAGAATGTGTCTGATTGAAGATTGAAGAGGTCACAAGACATACCAAGTTTCTAAAAAACTAGAGTGAACCATAATCTCCTGTCAATCCTTTGGAAACAGGAAAGTTTTTATGTATAATATGCCTCATGTCTAAAGAATTTAAAGTGGTCAAACTAGAGCAAGTTTCTTCATCTAAAAACAAGAAACATATCCTGATTGATGCCACCATCGCTACACCTGAAGGCGAGCAGGTTTGTTGGCAATATGTAAAAACACGCGACATTGTAACAATTGTTCCTATCACAGCAAAAAACGAAATTTATTGTGTCGGTCAGTGGAGACCAGCCAGGAATGCTCGTATTTGGGAGTTACCAGCAGGTGGTATAGAAGAAAATAATCCAACCACAAAACAGGTTTTAGCCAACGCCAACCGCGAATTACAAGAAGAATTAGGACTAAAAGCCAGAAAGACAAAAATCATCGCCACATTTACACCAGGAGCCCATATTGCCTGCATAAACTATGTTGTTTTAGCAAGGGACTTACAAGTAAGCAAATTACCCAGGGACGAACACGAAGAACTAGAAATAAAAGTCTTGCCATATGAGGACGCCTATCAACTTCTGATTAATTCTCAGGTTCCAACTTCAATGACTTTGGTGGGTATGACTTTGGCCAAAGATTACTTAAAATAAAATAGGTTACCCCGCAAGGATTCGAACCTCAATTTACTGGTTCAGAGCCAGTAGTCCTACCATTAGACGACGGGGTATTGTAGGCCTATTTTAACTTAATAAGTCTCTACGGTCCATTCGCAGTCTACTATAGCTGAATTTTCGTTTTGTTATAATATTGCAAAATGCAAGAAACAGAAACTATTGATACTATAAATAAATTTATTTCAGACGATTTAAAACCCTATGTAGTTAGCGTTATCGAACCATTCCACAGAAACGCGGCTAATATTGGAAAATATGGAATTGAACATACAACTTTAAAACTTTTTCGTAATGCCGTTTTAGCCTGTGGAGTTAAAGGTAGTATATTTTTTGATTCCCATGCAAAGGACTCAGCTGGCTTGCCCCCTACCATGATACCAGCTATCTCAACCGCCCAAAGTCGTTTGATGGAACTTTATATTCATAACATTCGATATGGAAAATCGCCCTTCCCTAACTCCTATAAGCAGTTTAAAGAAGATTTATCCCAGTTAGCCGCGGAGGCCTTTGCCGTCTATAAACCCAGAGATTTCAAACGGCTTGAAAGTTGGATGCAGGGAATGGCAGGTATTTTTTGCGGAAAGCATTATTTGGAATTTACCTATCCTGGGGTTTATATTTTTAATTTAACAGACTATCGATTAGATAGGGAAGGCATAGATACTTATGCCCATGTCACAACTCTTCATTCCAGAAGTATCACTGCAAGATTTGCACATTATTGCGCTATTCAAGTAAAAACCAGGCGAACAATTGACGAAAATATGGATTACAGAACAAGCCTTTCACTTTCTAGTGGTGAACAACTGACAAGCAGGGGCAGATATGCAATGAGACCAATTTATAATAGCCAGCTGGTAAAAGGAATAGTTGAGGGTTGGATTAAGTCTGGTTTTCAACCAACCCAAAGGTTAGATGATTTAAACATCCTGTTGCACAATCCATCCAAAACTAAAGGTAGAATGTGCCAAGTGTTGTATCTTGAAACTTACCCCAGGAAAAGACTTGATACAATGCCCGATGATGACCGAAAATTTCAGGAATATATATAGTTCCACATCTAAAATCCACAATTTACAAAATGAATTCCTCACCATGTCCAGACAAAACTAGCGTTCCAATAGGCAGATCTTGAACCATAGCCACACTTTTAATCAACAATTTTCTATCGCTATATTTATGCTGTATAGATCCGACTGAATCTTTAAATATCGTGTCTCCAGTAAATAATAACTTTGAATCAGGACAATAAATACAAATCGAGCCAGGGGTATGCCCAGGAGTTTTCAGTATACTAAGTCTAGTGTTGCCTAATTTTAGTTCGGCAACTTCAGACAGATCCACCTGAATCTTTAGTTTTTCAGAAATATCCATATTTCGTTTGGAATAAAATCTAGCTGTATGGTTGATTCGATTTAACAAAAATTCATCATCTTTGCTGGCATAAAACGGGGCTTGGTACATGGTTTGGAGGTCATAAGCAGCAAGCAAATGATCATAATGCCCATGAGTAGCCACAATACCTTTTACAGTCAAATTTCGAATCCTTATTTCCTCTGAAATAGCCACAGCATCATCAGCTGGATCTATTATCAAAGATTTTTTAGTGTCCTGGTCCCAAACTATGTAGCAATTAGTTGATAGCTCACCCAATATTAAACAAAAAAACTCTAGCATGCTTTATACTATACTATGAAACTTCAAAAAATAATCCCAGTTTTACTCTTTACTGTTTTAGTTTTAAGCGCCTGCACCAAGCCTGGTAAAAAAGTGGTAAAGTTTTCCGACGACACTGATAGTAAAGCTGCTTTTCCAACTCTAGTTGATACAGCCGCTAAAGAAGCCATAAGTATAGCCAAAGATTTTAAATTCAATCAATCGGCTACTGTAGTCTATAAATCTACTGTTGGCAACACAGGGATTGTCGAATACAAAGCCAAAAGGATGACTGAAATTAGCAAAGCTGGTGAATTAAATCCATCTGAAGGTAAAAAATTAGTCTTACTCGAGTTTAGTTACAAGGGTAGTGATAAAAACAAAGGCAAACCCAGTGTAATCAACGAAATAGGTGATACACCGGCTCCCCAGTTTGTCATGATAAATCGCGCCAACAATACATCTGACGTTGAAGCTACTGAGTTTAGTGATGCCAATGCCCAATCAAAAAAGCTTTTTGAACTTTACAAGCTTACTTTGGACAACAACAAGGTGGTCGATACTGCTCTAGTTTTTGAAATAGACAAATCACAAACGCCCGATCTTGCCATACGTTTTACGGACAAAGATGGTAAAATACAATTCTATGCCATCAAATAAGCGTCTTTATGTCGGAAGTGTACCTTTTATAACCACCGAAGGAGAACTACTTCGCCTTTTTGTTCAAGAGGGCAAGGTAATTGATGTAACTTTGATGCTGGATGATCACAGACGAAGCAAAGGCCAAGGGTTTGTTGAGTTTGAAAATGAAGAAGATGCAATCAGGGCCAGGGAACGTTTTCATGGGTATAAAATATTTGATCGACACATTATTGTTGATTTTGCCAAAACAGATCCACTAGAAACCGAAGAGGGTCAAAAAAACTTTCAGGAAGCCCAGTCTCGTCGAGGCGAGCGATTTGCCGCTTTTGATCGAAGGCTAGAACGTAAACAGGGTAGGCTGCATGGTCCAAAAAGAAGTTTTAGTGCCAAAAAGACAGCTGGTTTTAAGAAAAACGGTTACGGCTCTAGAAATAAGTTTAGCAAGTAATTATTACAGATTTTATGGGTAAATTTACTGTTGGGTTGGCTCCCATGGATGGTGTTACTAACCAACCCTTTAGGCTTACTCAAGTACAATTATGCAAACCAGATGTTGTTTTTACTGAGTTTGTTTCAGCCGAAGGAATTACCAGGGGAGGAGTAAAACTTTTTGATGAACTACTTTATAGTAAGTTAGAACGGCCTATTGTTGGACAGATTTTTGGCAAAGATCCAGATGCTTTTTACCAGGCCGCCATTATTCTTTCTCACTTGGGTTTTGATCGAATTGATATAAATATGGGGTGTCCAGCAAAAACCGTAGTAGAGCATGGTAGTGGAGCCGGACTTATTGCCAAGCCCCAACTTGCCAGTTTACTTATCAAAGCTGCCCAGGCTGGTATCAAGGACTATTTACAAGGTACAAAAAATGCCCTAGAAGTTGCTTTTAATAACAAAACCCAAGAGGCAATTGCCAGAAACTTAAGTTTTTCTGAATTCGACCCAGCAAGTGATCATCGTACCAACATACCCTTGTCAGTAAAAACTAGAGTTGGTATCCAAGATCCAACCCTAGAGGTTTGGGTAGAACATCTACTTACTCACAACTTGGATTTTATTACAATTCATGGGCGAACCCTTCGGCAAATGTATTCTGGCTTAGCCAACTGGGAGCTAATTGCCCTGGCTAAAAAATTATCTTTGGGCACTGGTACTGAGGTTTGGGGTAGCGGTGATGTGCACACACGCGAGCAAGCACTAGAGTATGGTCCGAAATATGGAGTCGATGGGGTTTTAATCGGACGCTCGGCAGTAAATAATCCCTGGTGTTTTGATTCCAGAGTGGGAAGTCTACAGGAACGATTTCAAGCCATGCTTTTGCAAACTCAAAACTTTATTAAAGTTTTTCCAGATCGTCGTCTGGATCCTCTGCGAAAAATCTATTTATCCTACACTAACAGCTTACCTAATGCCAAAGAGCTTCGCAATAAACTAATCTACGTCAAATCAATTGGGGACTTGCAGTCCGTGGCTCAATCTTACACATAAACCCATAACATATGTTATAATAAGTTATGGCAAACGAAACGATAACACATGTTGATTTATTATGGCGAAGAACAGGTAACGTTCAGTTAGGACAAGTTGCTGGGCATGCTTATGTCAAAGACTTTTTATTTCCTGTTCTAAGGCTAGTTGTGGGAAAGGATGGTGAACATATTGGTTGCCCAACTAGACTTACTAAAAGACTTGCTGATGATATGTACCTTAGACCTCCTGAAAAGGATGTTGAAATTAAGGTGAGGATTACCGATGATTTTGTTACGAATTTAAATTCCGGTCAAGAAAAATAGCTTCAATCGCATCTTCTAGCTTTTGGTCTCTGCTAGACTTAACCTCTCCTATCTTTCCATCAAAAACAATTTTACCGTGGTTGATTACAATTACTCTATCGCAAATATTTTCAATATCATCCATGTCGTGGGAAGTCAGCACTATGGTGGTTTTGGTTTCTTGGTTTAAGTATTTTATAAAATTTCTAATATTTTTTTTAGCAGTAATATCCAACCCAATCGTGGGTTCGTCTAAAAACAAAACCTTTGGTTGGTGTAATACGGCTCCAATTATTTCCATCTTCATTCTTTCGCCAAGTGATAGTTTTCTTACCTGTCTACAAGATAGATTTTCCCAATTTTCAGGGAAAAGTACGCTTACCAGCTTGTCTAGACTTTGTTTATATTCAGCCTCAGACAATTCATAAATTTCTTTGAGTATCGAAAAAGACTGTTTAGCACTCAGGTCCCAATTTAGACCAGCTTTATTTCCCATAACTAGCCCAATCTGCTTTAAAAAATTAGTATTTCTATCTTGAGGTACGTAACCTAAAACACTTATTTTCCCAGACGTGGGATAAACCAAGCCGGTGAGCATTTTAGTAGTTGTTGTTTTACCTGCCCCATTTGGTCCTAAAAAAGCCACACAGTCTCCAACTTTAATATCTAATGTAATATTATCCACCGCCTTGTTTAATTCCCACCTAGGTTGAAAAATCTTTTTTAACCAGTTTTTTTCTATGTTAGACCGAAAAAACTTTGATACGTTTTTTATAATAACAGCACTATTCGTTTTCATTTATCCTCCTGAAGATACATAATTTTTAACAGAAATTTGCCAAACATAATATCTTGAAAATAGAAAGCTAACGCAAACAATTGTAGCCAAAATACTATAAAAAATAGCGTCGGATTTTCCTAAAATTACCGAGGCAGGAATTATAGATACAAGTGCCACAGGCAACACTGTGGCTAGAGTAATATTTAAAGGATGGGCAAAGCCTTCCCAGGGTGTATTGGATACCTCCCAAAAGCTATCATGAAGTTTATGAATTTTTTTCAGGTCTGGATTAAAAAATACACAACAGGAAATAATAAAACCCAAACATTCAGATATTATCCATCCTAATATCATTATATAAAACCCCAAAAATATATTCAGAAATCCAAGTTGCAAAGCTGGCCAATTTATAATTTTTGCAATCAGTATAACTGGCAATAATCCCCATATTAAAGTTGATAAAATCTGAAATTTAAGAAAAATCATTTGCACTAGGGCAGATACAGGTCTAAGTAAAATAAAGTCCAGCCCGCCATTGGCAATAACTATTGGAAATTTCCTAGCTGAGGGTGTCTTGAATATCCAGGAAGCATAAAAACTAAGCTGATACATAAAAAACAATAACAGGGCCTGGTCTCTATTGTAACCTGCCAGCAGTTTCACCTTTCCAAATAATACATCTATAAATAAAAGGTAAAAAAGACTAAAAAAGAATGTGGAAAAAACCATAGTTATATTTCTTGACAAGTAAGCCGTATCGATCATCCAATCATATTTTACTTGCAAACATACTAAACGAAAAATCTTTTTCATATCCCAACCCCTTCATATCTTTTTAACCCAAATTTCCAAAAACTTTTGGCCAAAACAATTAGAACCAACATCCAGACAATCGGTGAGACAATAAATACCGTTGGATCGTGAGCCTTACCTTGAAAAACTTCAATCGGAGTGCTAATCATATGTCTAAATGGTAGCAAATCAAATATACGACGAATGTCAGATGAAAAAAAGGTTAGAGGTATCATATAGCCAGAAATAAGGTAAATACAGTGTCTGGAAACCAATCGAACCTGTTCACCAATTGGCCCCCAAAAATTAAAAGTAGCCACCATAACAGACAGGCAGATGGTTATAACGAATGAGACAACACAGTACACAAAAAACAAGGCAATATTTACTAGGCTCGGCTTAATAAAATATATTGCCAAAGCTAGACTGGGTATACCAGTTGTAACAATATAAAACAGGTATCTGCCATAATTTTCAAATACAATTTGTAACACTGGACTACCTGGGCGAATTAAAAATGAATTTAGAATTCCAAGATGTATAAAATCCTCCAAAACATGAGCCAGTCCCAAATCAGGTGAAACCAGGTCATCTAAAAAGCTTACTAATAAAAAATATGAAAATACACTAACCTCGATTTTGCCATAAACAGCAAACCAAAAACATAATAAAAATCCTACCCGAATAACTTTAGCCAAAACACTCACCATTCTATCAGCAGGCATATTCAAATAATAATTAAAATACTGCCAAGTTAAAGTCCAATAAACTTTCATAATTATAGTATGTCACTTATCTGCGGCAACACAACTTGACAAAACTCTTATAATTAGCAGTCGACAGGTTTTAGTGCTAATCCATATACCGTATAATATACTAGTGTCAGTATTAAATTTTAGAAATAAAAAAGTCTTGCTATTTGGGCTGGGTTTGAATGACGGAGGATTAGGTATGGCAAAATATTTTCTAAATAAAGGTGCAATTTTAACCATTACTGATGGGAAAACAGCAGAGATACTTACTCCAAGTATTCAAAAACTTGAAAAATACAAAAATATTACTTATCACCTGGGTGGACATATCGAAAAAGATTTTATAGATGCAGACTTTATAGTAAGAAATCCATCTGTGCGACCGTCCAGCCCTTTTTTACAACTTGCCCAAAAACTCAATAAACCAATATTAATGGAAATACCTTTGTTTATGAAACTGGCTCCATGTCAAATAATTGGAATAACAGGTACCAAAGGCAAGTCTACAACAACCAATCTAATCTATAAACTACTAAAATCAAATTTATCAAAAGATATTTATTTAGCTGGAAACATAGGCAAATCAGCTATCCAGTTGTTACCGAAACTTAAAAAGCCTGATCTGGTGGTTTTAGAACTTTCCAGTTTTCAGCTTGATAGCTTTGATTTTGGCAAAAAATCGCCTCGCGTTGCTGTACTTACAAATCTTAAAAACGATCATGTTGACTGGCATGGTAGTTTACAAGATTATCATAAGGCTAAGTTAAACATTTTTAAGTATCAGACTAAAAATGATTATGCTATCGTCAACTATGACGACCCATATTCAAAAAGTCAGGTAAGTTACCTAAAATCTAATGTGGTTTCTGTGTCTATAAAAAATAATAAAGCTAACTATTATTTCGACGGTCAGCAAGTTTGGGAAAACCAAAAAGTACTTTTTAAATTACACACAAAATTATTTTTAGCAACCAACATTCTTAATATTCTAGAAGCAGTTGCTGTAGCCAGGTTGTATAAGGTATCTTCAGTCAAAATCCAAAAGTCTATTGCTAGACACAAAAACTTACCTGGTCGTCTTGAATATTTAGGACAAATTAAAGGAGTTGATGTCTATAATGATACCTGTGCCACCAATCCAGAGGCAGTAAAAACAAATTTAATATCACTTTCACACAAATATGGTAAAAATATTGTTCTCCTAGCTGGCGGAATGGACAAACTATTTGACTTCGACATGTTAAAAGATCCAATTCTTGACCATACCAAGCATGTGGTTCTATTTGAAGGGACAGGCAGTCAAAAAATTAAAGAAATTTTAGATGACACCAACCATCCGGTTTCTAGCTTCTTTAATACTATGCCTACTGGTTTCAAAGAAGCCTTGAATAAATGCGTCCGGGGAGACTGTTTGGTACTATCTCCAGGAGCCACTAGTTTTAATATGTTTAATAATGAGTTTGACAGGGGAACTCAATTCAATGCTGAATTTAAAAAATATTAAAAAAAACTATTCTCTTGCCAAATACCATACTTTTGGTTTCAACCTCAGGGCCAAATATTTTTATAACATAAAAAATATTTTTGATTTAAAAAACATTGATCCGACTATCCCCACTTTAGTTCTGGGTGGTGGTAGCAACTTGATTTTTACCAAAGATTTTGAAGGATTGGTTTTAAAAAATTCTCTTAAATATTCTAAGGTTATCAGTGACACCTTGAAAAATGTAGCTGTGGAGTTTGGTAGCGGTACACCTTGGGACAAAGTTTGTGCCTGGGCTGTAAAAAACAGACTATACGGAACAGAAAATTTAAGTGGAATTCCAGGGACTATTGGTGCAGCCCCCATCCAAAATATTGGCGCCTATGGCCAGGAGCTAAAAGATACTTTTTTAAAACTAAAATATTATGACTTCCGATACAGAAAATTTTTCAGTTTAAATAAAAAACAATGTCTTTTTGGCTATCGTAATAGTATTTTCAAGACTGCTATAAAAGAAAATATTTTTATTGTTTCTGTAACTCTGCGTCTAAAAAAAACTGGCAGGCTTGATTTAAATTATTCCGATCTGGCCTCAGCATTTGTCGAAAAAAAGCCTACTTTATTTAGTCTAAGAAAAACAATTTTAAAAATAAGAGCCAGTAAACTGCCCAACTGGAAAAAACTAGGAAATTCTGGCAGTTTCTTTAAAAATCCAATTATTCCTCAAAAGCATTTTGCTAAACTAAAAGCAAAATATCCCGACATGAAATCATATCCAGATCCGGACGGGGTCAAGATTAATGCTGGTTATCTAATCGAAAAAGCCGGTTTTAAAGGTTATCGTCTTAATCAAGTTGGTGTATACGACCAGCATGCCCTTATCCTGGTTAATTTAGGTAATGGTAACCCAAAGGACTTACTTATTTTGATAGAAAAAATCACACACAAGGTGGAAAACTTATTTTCTATCACCCTTGTACCTGAGGTTAATATTTACTAAAATAACTATATGTCACACATACAAGCCACCAAAGCCAACTTTCAATCCGAAGTAATAGATTTTCAGGGAAAGGTTTTAGTTGATTTTTGGGCCAGCTGGTGCGGGCCATGTCAAATGCTCGGACCCGTTTTAGACCAACTTGAAACCCAAAATTCCGGAAAGTTTAAATTAGTTAAAGTCAATGTTGACGAAGAACAAGAGCTAGCCATGCAATATCAAATTAGTTCCATACCAGCAGTGTATGTTTTTGAAAATGGACAGCAAAAAGATGTCATAATTGGCTTTAACCAGCCAGATAGATACAAGCAGGCTTTAGGGTTATAATACCTAATGCTAACAGATGACGTATATATCCAGGTAAAAGCAGGCAATGGGGGTGATGGCATTGCTCATTTTTTTTCTGACAGATGGCGCCCCAAGGGTGGTCCAGACGGAGGCAATGGAGGCAAAGGTGGGGATGTTTATTTTGAGGCCGTAGCTGATATTTCTGCCCTAAATATTTTTCGCCACAAAAAGAAGTTTCAAGCCGAAAATGGGGGAGTAGGAGGTAGTAACAACAAACACGGAGCTGATGCTCAGGACCTTGTCCTTCATGTTCCGGTGGGAACAGTTGTAGCTTATGACAACGGCACAGAGTTTGAGTTAACCCACTTGGGAGAAAAGGTTATGGCCACCAAAGGGGGTAGTGGTGGTCGGGGGAATACCAGTTATGCTGCAGCCGACAATACAACTCCTAGGCAGTTTTCCATCGGATTTAAAACTCAATACAAAAAACTACACTTGCAATTAAAACTTATTGCTGACATCGGACTTATTGGCCTACCAAATGCAGGTAAAAGCTCGCTGCTAAATGAACTTACCAAAGCCAAAGCGAAAGTAGCCAACTATCCTTTTACCACCCTGGAACCCAATTTAGGAGTTCTGCCCAATGGGAAGATAATTGCTGATATCCCGGGATTAATCGAAGGAGCCAGCTCAGGCAAAGGTTTGGGTTCCAAGTTTCTTCGTCATGTAGAACGAACCAAGCTTTTAGTACATTGCGTAGCAGCAGATAATATAAATTTAGACCAAGCTTATCAAACAATTCGTGGAGAACTCGAAAAGTACAGCTCTGTACTGGCCAGTAAACCGGAAATTATAGTACTTACCAAGTCAGATCTCCTAGACAAAAAACCACAATTTAAGAATAATTTAGTGGTGTCTATTCTTGACGATGACTCGATAAAGAAGTTAATTAAGCTTTTATAGCCTTTTTTACCACGGCTTTCTTTACTGGTTTTCTTTTGGCAACAACTTTTACCTCTGCTTCGCCATTTAGTACAGCTTTAAGCTTTTGCCAGTCTTTTTGCAAATAATTAGTTATATTTGAAACACCATTTTTAGAGTCCGAAAGTTCTTCTTTTGCATTTGCAACTACCTGACTAATTAGTTTTTGATATTTTTTAAAATCAATTTCTTCTCCGGCAACTTTTAGCTCATGTAGTTTTTCTGAAAGTTCAGCTTGAACCTTTGCATATGTCTTTGATATTTTTGGATCTTTTGGAATTGCAGAAAAGGCTCTTTCAAGATCTTTTCTTGTCTCAACGCCTGACTGAGGTGCAAACAGTAACCCTCCAATTACACCTGCAACCGCACCAAATAAACTACCCAGTAAAAATTTTCCTTTATTCATATGCTCCACTTTAACCTTTTTTATCTATCTTTGTCAACAATTCAAAATCTTTGGGGTCAAGTTCATAGTAGTAAATTCCATTTTTTACCCACTTTTTAGAAAAAACCAACTCATTTTTTTCCTTACCATAATAAACTTCATATCTATAGACTTCTCCCTCAGGTTGTTCCTTTCCTATGTATTTATCTGCCACCAAAAAGGCCACTTTTCTTACCCATGGCTCGTTGTACCATGCCTCACCAGACGTATTAACTACGGTAGTTCCTATGTCAATTTTGCTTATTTGATAAAGTGGAAAATTGGTTATTACTCTTTTGTACCAGTATTTTATTTCAGACGGTTCTCTGTTTCCCCAAATACTTTTTATTTCATATACATAATTTTCATGAGTTGGCTTTATAAAAGTGGTCTCTAGATTTTCACCCAAATAGCCAATAATAAAGCTTTTGCCTCCCAAGGACAAAACCGGAGCCTTTTCGTCAATACCATATTTTTCGAAATTATCCCTATTGTTAGAAAGCGGCTTATCTAATACCAAATCTCTGGACTTGGCAATAAAATTGTCAACATTTTGATTGTCAGCAGGTTCGCTGATACCATCTTTTTCCAAATACCAAGCATCGTCTTTAATCATCAATTTAATGTTCCCAAATGAAAAATTGTCAACTTGAGTGTCTTTTGGAAGAAGTTGTCGAATTGACACTCTTTGCCCAATTTTTAGTGCATTTACTACCAACAGTAAAATACAAACTCCAACTAGGCTAAGCCAAAAAAGTCTATTGCTTTGCTCAAACATACTTGGAAAAACTGTAGTCAGATCTTTTTCTGATTATGTATACCAAGAGTGCAATTGCAATTAGCACAAAAATACTGCCGCCAATGCCGCTAATCTTTATTATATTTTTTTGATAATCGTTTAAACTTGGAACGGGGGAGGTATATATCTGTTTACTCCTTATTCCCATCAAGCTTTCATTTTGGCTTAAATAATCAATCATGTTTATGGCAAAAGCCAAGTTTTGCTGGTTGTTAACAATAAACTGGTTTCTTACAAAGTCAGCATCAGCTATCACACCCAATCTTACTCCATCAGTTTTTATAGCAGCGATAATATGTTTTCCTTTTTCATCCAACGCTTTGGTTTCATTTTTACTTAGTGGATTTAGCTCATTTTCCCAAGAAGCCATAAAAGATCCACGGCTACTTTGCACTATCGGAGTTATTTTATCACTCGCTTTCAGGCTAGACGACCAAGGGAAAACCAGGGTATTGAGTGACGATACAAGAGGAACATCTCGGCTTATCCCTTCGCCAGAGGCTTCAGGCCAATAATTATATCGTATAAAAAAAGTACCCTGTTTACCGGTAAAATTAGCGCTGCCTCCTCTTTCACCAGTTTCAGATAAAAAGCCCGTGTTAAATTCAAAACCATAACTTTTAAAAAGATCATCAAGTCCACTATTTAATCTCTTTATTTCAAGCCCATCTGTAACAAACATGGGGTCATACCAAAAAGCTACTCCCTTTTTTGAATCAATCCAGGATTTAACGAGACCCTTGGCGTTGTCGTTGTATGGCCCCTTTGGACCAACTATTAAAAGTGCACTTGCACTTGCGTCTAAAGTCTTATCATCGTTCAGTCGCACTGGAATGGTGTCATACTCAGTAACTATATATTTTTGAAACAGACCAATTTCGTCTTGTCCCCACTCTCCATTGCCACTGGCAATTAATAGTTTAGGCTTTTCAGTTCTCACAAGTTTATTGATGGACGACACTACTGTATATTCCAAGTTTCCAATATCACCAGCAACCGGCACAACTTCTTGTTTGTTGTTGTACTTTACTACAAAGCCAAAATAGCCTGTTTGTACCTCTAACTTATCATTTTTTACACTAGTAAATTGCAAGGCACGCATTCCATTTTTTTCTGCTTCAAGCCTAATCGCTTCGTTGGTATTGGGGTCAAAATAATTAATCTGTAGTTTTCCAGGATTTGCGTGAGCCATGTCATCCAAAATCACATTTAAATTATCAGTTAAAGGTTTTACTTCCGGAGGTAACTCTTTGGTGGCATAAACATCTATCCTTACCACATCTTTTAATCCTTGGATAAAATTTATGGCTTCTTTTGACACTGTATGTATTTTGCTCTCTGACAAGTCTAGTTGTGCCCTAGGTATAAAAAAAGTTCCCACACATAGGGCAATTGCTACTATCAATATGTTTAAATAGGCCAGATAACTACTTAGTTTAGACATTTCTTTGTTTTAGTTTAGCTATGGTTAATATTAAAAATACACAAATACTCGTCACCAGTACACTTGCACTAGAAAGTCTAATCAAACCATTGGAAAATTCATTCATGTAACCCTGCCAAGACATTTTTTCTAAAACATAGGCCACACTACCTGGTAACCTTGTAATAAATGCATTTTGTGAAAAAAGCGAATTAATTATTATAATGACACTTGCAATAAAAAAAGCCACTATACCCTGCCCAGACAAGCTTGAGGCAAATATCGTAACAGATAGGTATACCCCAGCAATCAAAATCATTCCCATTATTTGAGCTATCATTACTCCCACATCTGGTTTTCCAAGTATCAGGTTAATTGCCACTATGGGTAAAATACCCAAGAGGAATGTAATAATAGCCAGTAGAGCCCCAAAAAACTTTCCCAATACCAGCTTTTCTTCTGTTACCCTGGTGGTTAAAAGTACTTCCCAAGTGCCATTTTTCTTTTCATCAGCAAAAGCAGACATGGCCAGAGCTGGAATAAATAGCGCCATAATAAATACGATATTTGCCACGAAACTCTCAATTTGGACCTGATTGATAACAAAAAAATCCCCAAAATATAGCCAAGCAGATACCCCAAGGAGTAAAGATGCAAAAACATACCCTACTGGTGTAAACAGGTAGTACTTGTAGTCTTTTAAGATTAGGCTTTTAAGCATATTAATTATTGGTTAGTTCAATAAACTTTTTTTCAATATTCTTTATTTTCGACACCTTGTCAGCCAAAACTATTTTACCCCGATTAATAATGTATACCCGGTCGCACATAGCCCTTACTTCACTTAATATATGGGTAGACAATAAAACACCTTTATTTTTGGCTAGTTTTTTAATAACGTCTCTTATTTCTGTAGCTTGGTTAGGATCTAGACCACTAGTAGGTTCATCGAGCACTAAAAAGTCAGGATCTCCCAGCATGGCAGCAGCCAACCCAACTCTTTGTTTATAGCCCTTGGACAACTCTTCTATTTTTGTCGAGACCACTTTACTAAGGCCACAGCTGGTCAACACACTGGCAATATTTTTTTTATTCGTCTCACCTTTTAGTTCAGCAATAAACTGCAAATACTCAGAAACTTTCATATAATAATATAAAGGATTATTTTCTGGTAAATACCCAAACATTCCACGGTACTCAGGATGTTTGCTAAATATTTTTTTTCCATTATACAAAACCCCGCCTCCTGATGTGGGTGTATAAAATCCGGTTAAAATTCTCATCAAAGTAGTCTTTCCGGCACCATTTGGACCAAGCAAAGCTACCACCTCACCTTGCCTTATGGACAAATCCACCTCAAATAGCACGCTTTTAGAAGAAAACTTTTTATTTACCTTGCAAAGCTCTACGGTCGACTTTTTGATAGCCATTCCTGATGCTATCATAACTCCACCCGTTCCATCCAGTGCCTATCTGTTTCAACTTGCAAATCTATAAACACCTTTTTTCCAGACAGTAGTTCCAGCTCTTTTCTGGCCGTATAACCTATATGCTTAATTTTTCTACCACTTCCGCCAATTATCATGCGCTTGTACCGGTCGGCAGTCGTTAGTATCCTGGCCTTTACGACTAGCACGGATTTTTTATCTTCAATGCTATCTACCACTACTTGCACCGTATATGGAACTTCCTGTCTAAGTGACAAATATGCTTTTTCTCTTATAAGCTCAGAAACATACTCTTCTGAAGACATTGGTATTTTGGGTCCGACATCAAGACCTAAATGAGAAATCAATTCATTGGCGCTTTCCAGGCTCGTTTCAGGCAAAAACTCAAATATTTTTTCAAGGAGCCCCTTTAGATGCGTTCCTTTTAAAGCACTGGTTTTAATAGTGGTGTCAAACTCGTCTTCTATATATAAGTATTCAGGTAGATGATCGTTTCCAGGATAAGCTATGTCAATTTTATTAAAAACCAAGATTTTTTTTGCATTGCTTTTTCTTACAAGTCCAATCACTTTATTCTCCTCGTCATTTTTTGGTCTGGACAAATCCACCAAACATATCAGCACATCAGCCTCGTTTATTGGTCCATTTATTTGCGTATTTATCTTTTTACCAACCAAATCGGCTACTTTGTTAAAAATGCCTGGTGTATCAGTTAAAATAAATTTTCCAGCTTCACCTTCGTATAAAACCTTGGCTGGCTTTCGAGTTGTTTGAGGTAGGGGAGAGGTGATAGCTACCTTTTGATTCATCAAAGTATTGATCAGAGTAGATTTCCCAGTATTAGGCCTCCCTACAACTACTACTGTTCCGAACTTAATTTTGTCTGTATTTTCCATGCATGTTATTATAACAGCCCGGCCTTTAATCTAACAAAGTAAATCTTTAATACTTGACACTTAGCAGAGCCTAGTATAGACTGCTAAACATATGGCAGAAAACACACTTTTTCAAAATGAGACCGCTTCAGGTGTAAAAAAAATATTACCCCTAATTCCACTTCGTAATGTGGTTATGTTTCCCTCAGTGGATACTTCCCTTTTCTTTGGGCGAAAAGAATCCTCCAGAGCCCTATTACACGCCTACGATAACACCACTAAAATGGTTATTATAGTAGCTCAGAAAAGCTCCAACATCGACAAGCCAGGCCTAGACGATATTTTCCAATTAGGTGTTCTGTCTCGAATTGAACACATTCTGCAAACCGATGGCAATATGCATGCCATTGTTCATGGTATCGCCAGGGTAAAAATAACTTCACTTTTGCAAACCGATCCTTTTATGTTGGTTGAATATATCGAAGAAGAAGCTCAAAAAGAAGATGCCATTGTGATCCAAGAATCAGCCAACACCCTTATGACACACCTTAAAAAGGCATTTTCCATGGGTAGACAAATGGACCTACCAGCCATGATGCAACTCCAAACAGGGGTAAGCTCTAGTGACCTTGCCGACCAAGTTATTTTTGCTTTAGAGGGAAAAATCGAAGAAAAACAAGCCTTGCTTGAAGAACAATTTATCAGTAAGCGCTTAGAAGGTGCAGCTAATCTACTTTTTCGTGAAATGAAGGTGGCTGAACTAGAAAAAGAAATCGAATCAAAAACCAATGAAAAATTTAATGTCAGTATGAAGCGAAACGTCCTCGAAGAAAGAAAGCGACAGATTGAAAAAGAGCTCAAAAAAATGGGCAAAACCGGTGATGATAGCGAGCTTGGGGATCTGGAAAAGCAAATAAAAAAAGCAGCTTTCCCAAAAGATGTTAGAAAAAAAGTTGAAAAAGAGTTATCTAGACTTCTTGAAATGGGTAGTAATGCACCCGAATCAGCCTACATAAGAAACTGGCTAGAAACAATGGTCGAGCTTCCTTGGGGCACTTATACCAAGGATAGCCTAGATCTGGATAAAGCTAAAAAAATTCTAGAAGCAGATCATTATGGCCTAAAAGATGTCAAAGATCGTATTTTAGAACATTTGGCCGTCTTAAATTTAAAAGAAAAGCAAAAAGCAGAAAAACGACACGGAGCTAATATTTTGTGGTTTATTGGACCTCCTGGTGTTGGCAAAACTTCCCTCGGCAAGTCTATCGCCAAGGCTATGAACCGCCAGTTTGTCAGAATTTCCCTGGGGGGAATTCGAGACGAAGCCGAAATTCGTGGTCATCGTAGAACCTATGTTGGTGCCATGCCTGGACGGATCATCAAAGGTTTAAAAGATGCCAAATCTTTAAATCCTGTATTTATGTTTGACGAGGTCGACAAAATGACAACAGATTTTAGAGGTGACCCATCAGCAGCCCTACTAGAGGTTCTTGACCCTGAACAAAACAAGGAATTTACCGACCACTATGTTGATGTTCACACTGATTTATCCAAAGTATTTTTTATCTTAACTGGAAATGATATTTCCGGGTTACCCATAGCTCTACGCGATCGAGTTGAAGTGATTGATTTTTCTGGTTATACCCAAGATGAGAAATTCCATATTGCCAAACAATATTTAGTTTCAAAGCAAATGGAAATAAATGGTCTGGATAAAAAGCAGGTCGGGGCCATCGATGATGCCACTATCCGTTTTATTATTGACAAGTACACCAGGGAAGCTGGTGTTAGAAACCTGGAGAGGGTTTTTGCTAGACTATTTCGTAAAGTTGCCAAAAATACCGTATCCAAGGGTAATAAATTAAATTTAAACGACACAAAACAAATTCAAGAGATGCTGGGCCCTGAGCGTTATACCAGTATGATCAAAGGTAAGCAAGATGAAATAGGAGTGGCCACTGGCATGTTTTGGTCTTCAGTTGGTGGCGATATTTTATTTGTCGAGGTAAATACCATGAAAGGTAAAGGTCAGATGATTCTTACGGGCAAGCTTGGTTCGGTTATGAAAGAATCCTGTCAAATTGCCCTGTCTTATATCCGCTCTCAAGCAGCAAAATATGGTTTAGAAACTGATTTTCACAAAACTGATATCCATGTTCATTTTCCAGAAGGAGCGGTGCCCAAAGACGGACCTAGTGCTGGTATTGCCATAACTACAGCCCTAATTTCAGCTTTAACTGGTAAAAAAGTAGCCAGGGATGTAGCCATGACCGGCGAGATCACTATTCGTGGCAATGTACTGCCTATTGGTGGACTAAAGGAAAAAACCACCGGAGCCCACCGGGCTGGTATCCAAACCATTATTATTCCCAAAGGTAATGAAAAAGACATGGTCGATATTCCAGATCAAGTTAAAAAAGATATTAAGTTCCATTTTGCCGAAACTTACGATCAAGTCTATGCTCTTATGTTTGGTAAAAAAGCTTGACTTTGGTTCATCTTAACTTATAATATAACAGTTATAAAATACCAGCACTTTCGGGTGTGGGGTGTTAAGTAACAAAATCGAGTTCTTTAACTTTGTAGGAGGCAATAATGACTTCGCCGCTTGCTCTTTGTGCTCTTGGCGCAGCCTTGTGCATTATGGGCGCAATTGTCATTCAATCAACCCCAAGGATCGATTTTACGCAGTGGACAGTTGTTGGCCCACACTCACTAGCCAAACTTGGCAAGGCCATGGTGACTGCCGGGGTATTAATCTTCTTCGCCAGTATCTTGGTTTTTGTCATGCGAATCATTAGCTAGTCCAGGAGGCAAAAAAATGGAAAAGCATTTTCTGATCGGTCTTGTCTTGATCGGTATTGGTGAATTTCTCATAATTTTGCCAAGTTTCATAACCCTGCCCAAGGGTAGTGTGACTGGCAACTGGAGTTTTTTACCTGCCGTGGTAATCTTTCTGCTGATGAGGTCGGGAGTACTTTTTGCAATGTTTTTGGTCATACCAGGAATCTGTATCATCCTTTTTTCAATGGCGTCTGCAAACGACTTTGCACTCTTTAATATAGTTTTCCTCTTCACAAGCTTTCCTTTGCTTGTGGTAAGTGTTGTTAAGATACCCAGTCTTCTAGTACTTCCAAGCAGAACTGCTGAAGAAAAAGCCATTCGAAGCCAAAAACTGGACCAGTTCTGGATTACACTCATGGTGGGACTGGGTCTACTTGCAGGAATTCCCATCTCAGCTGCTCTTTTTACCTATCTTTTACCAAAGTAATTCCTACAAAGTTAAGAACAAACCCCGTTGCAACTGCGACGGGGTTTTTCGTATCTGCCAGTCTTGACTTTTAGCACAAAAGACTTATAATATTTCAATTGTAAATTATTGTAGTTTACTGCAAACCATAAAATAATTTGCGAAGTCTAAAGTTCTTTAAAATTGTGATTTGAACTGGATAACATAATGAATATAGAAGTGTTTGTTATGTTATCCAGAATAAGAAAGATAATAAAAAGTCATCTTAAATAAAGGAAGGAGGAAACGAAAATGGTACTGGGAATCTGCATGTTTCTCTTTGGGCTTTTTCTCGCCTTGGTTGTCCATACTGAGTTTTGCAATGAAATTTTACGCTCAACAACTCTTAAAAAATTGGATGAGTTTGATTGGCAAAATTACAACAAAACATATCCAAAGAACAGACAAACTAAGTGGCCAAAATCGTATACTGAATTTTTTACTACAAAATACGCCGTGTTTATGGGGTTTCTCATACTTATTCTCGGCGGAATTTGTATTCTTTTGGGACCATTACTTTTCCTTGTAGATTTGCTACAAGTCATAGCTAGGTAGACTCAAATCACACTTAAAGAACAACCCTCAGGCACATGCTTGGGGGTTGTTTTGTTATATTACAAGTTGACTTATACCAAAAAAGGCTTATAATATATCAATTGTAAATTATTATCGCTTATTGCAAGCCAGATTATAGTTTACGAAATCTAAAGTTCTTTAAAATCTTGTAGGGGAAACTATGTACGACATTTTGCATAAAGTTATTTATCCAAAATGTCGTACATAAAAACAAATTCAAAAGGAGAATCAAAATGCTTCGCGACATCGGACTTCTATTGTTTAACACCAGTGCGATTCTTGTTTTCGGCTCAGTTATCCTATGGGTTTTTGTCTCAATGGTCTGGTTTGGCCTATCGAACAAAATGACAAAAGACAACAATTCATTTTGGTACTTCATGAAAAAGACGTACAAACCTTTCCTAACTTCCAGTATCGTTGTTGGGATAAGCATGAGTCTTGCGGTGGTAGGAAACTACTTTTCCACGCATCTCAAATAACCCCTACAACTTAATAAAGAACAACCCTCAGGCACATGCTTGGGGGTTGTTTCGTTTTATAACAAGTTGACATTTTATTTAAAAGACTTATAATATAAGTGTTATAAAGATACCAACACTATCAAACTTGACTGTGTTTTTGGTGTTGAATAACTCTAACGTTCTTTAACTTGTAGGAGGAAAAAAGGTGGAAAATAATCTTCCGCTAGGACTTTTCTTGTTAATTCTTGGGTTTCTTTTCTTGGTAGCGCCCATCGTTGTTCCAAAACCCAAAGGCAGTATTACAGGAAGCTTTAGCTTTGTACCTGCCATGGCCTTGGTTATTTTTATGAGGCTACTCATTCTCGTTGCATTAGTATTAATCCTAATTGGGTTTAGCATGACTCTTTCATCTATGACAGAGAATAATTTTTCGACAACTTTTGCTATCGTCTGTTTGATTGTTTCTACTCCAATGCTTGTCCTAAGTATTGTGAAATTTTCAAGTATTCGAAATCTTCCAAATAAAAGCTGGGCTGAGCAGTCGGTCCGCCTAAGAAAGATTGACGTCTGGTCATTTGTCTTTAGCTTGGGCTTGGCTTTGTTTCTAGGGGCGATACTCGTAGCTGTACTTAACTACCACTTTCTACCCAGATAGCCTACAACTCAATAAAGAACCAACCCCGTTGCATCTGCGACGGGGTTTTTCGTATCATCCAGTCTTGACATTTACCACATAAGGCTTATAATATACCAATTGTAAATTATTGTAGTTTATTGCAAACCAAATAATAATTTACGAAATCTAAAGTTCTTTAAAATATTGTAGGGGAAAGTATGTACGACATTTTGCATAAAG
>CAYTYZ010000006.1:0-57877 GCA_964442385.1 uncultured Gammaproteobacteria bacterium | reverse complement strand
ATTCGAGGAAACTATTCTGACGATGCAAAAACAACCATTTTAGCAAAATATATTAGAGATATCTCAATTTTTAAAAGAATGGCCCAGTTTAAAGGTAGTGTTACTGGAAAAGATACCGCTACCATTACCGTCAACACCCAGAACAAAGGTAGCCAAGTAGCTGTGGTCACTGACAAGACTAAATATATGCAAAAGGGCAAAGCCATAACCAATGCAGATATTGTAGTTGGCGACAGCGTAGAAATATTTGGTGTCTGGAACTCAAAACAAAACCGGATGATAGAGACCACAAGAGTAAAAAAGTTCTAGGAGTACCGTTCTTCGTCCCACGGAGACCCGTGGTTATGATAACCACGAGTCTCCCAATAACCCGGCTGGTCATCTTCGATAAACCGAATCCCGCATAAAAATTTGGCACTTTTCCAACCATAAAGCTGCGGAACTATAACACGCACTGGTCCTCCAAACTTATATGGAATATCAGATCCATCCATTTGAGTGGTGATAATTACATCATCGTAACCTTGCAATTCTTTTAGCGAAAGGTTGGTAGTGTAACCGTCGTCACATTCAAATATTACAAAGTGGGCTTCAGGAGTTGGCCTTACAATGTCGAGAATGGTTTTGAAGTTTATGCCAGTAAAATGCTGATTTAGTCGTGACCAGCGAGTGACACAATGAAAATCAATTGTATAATCTTTTTGTTCTAAGGTGTTAAATTCAGCCCAGTTATAGTACTTTTCAACTCCTACTAAACCATAAATTTTTAGTCTCCAATCTTCTTTTTTTATATTGGGATAATCCCAGCGAATTGGCGGCATGGCTATCCAAGAGCTTGCTTGTCGCTGACCTGGAGGAAGACGAGGCTTGGTGTTCATGTGTTATTATAAGGTAAATATGAGCCGTATTCCCGAGTATAAAGACATTGGTGAAACGAAAAGTATTGTTATACCAGAGGGATCTGTTCGGGTAAGAGATGAAAAAATATTTTGTGGAGCCGTAGACTATGTCATAATCAGGCCTGATAAAAACAGTGCTGGCGAGCGCTACTATGGATATGACGGGAGCTTCTATGACGAAGCTGGATTTGCATTACAAAAAGAGGCCATATTTCAAATTGAAATGGGTAGGCAAATTGTTCAGTTTTTAACTGAAAAAGATCTTCTACTTTTTGTATCTAAAGAAACAAAAACTCTGAGAGGACAAGAAAAAGAAATTTTCCGACTAGCTATTTATAAGAGGTCTAGTTATCCAAATAGTGGTGCACTTTGGGATACTGGTGATTTTTTTGCTAACATATCGGATTGGCAAATAGAGTACCCGATATTTGACAAAAACGGAGATGAGCTGACTCCAAAGGATGAGTTAGATTTTGTAATACATTGGTGCGATATGGATATTCAAGTTAACAAAACGTTTTCAGTGCGAGAGAAAATACTTAAAGAAACAGTAAAGTCAGCAAAAACAAGAGGTGAGGGTTCTTCAGGTATTTACAAAGGCGGCACCAGTATCATTTCGAATCGGCCACAATCATGGGAACCAGTGGCGGAGAGCTATCCATTTGTATTGTAATTACAGATGTGGATTTGGGACTGTGGCGCAAGTGCGTGGGTTCCAAAGACCGCGATTATTTGACCTAGCCTCGGCTTGTGCCCTTCTAAACTCGGATTGATATTTGTGAGCTACTCCTTGATAGGAATATTCGGTAGCATAGCCAGTTTCTACTAAGTATTTGGAGATAAAAAGATTGTCTGAGGCACGGTAGATATACCGAAGCAGTCGGTCGTATTTGTCAATTAAATTAACAGGACTATCAGTTTCTAAATAAACGTACTGTCCGGTTAAAAGTTCTTTGGTTTTGGCGCTGGCTTCCCCGCCAAAACACATAGCCGACCGATTAGGACCTTGTACTTCTGGGGTATCAAGCCCAACAAAGCGGATTTTTTGGACAGAATCATTAATCTCTACATCGATAGTATCACCATCTAGTACTTGGGTAACTAGATACGGCCCTTCTAGACTGGGCGGTAAAACAGCGCTGGGGTAGGGAGTAATGGTTGCTGAAACTGACGAAGGGGCGGGTAAGCTATGTCTAAGAAATAATAGATAAAGAAAAAGGGACAAGAGTAGCAAGATGAGAAAAATGCGCTGTTTTGTCACAATGATTTAATCCACAAGTGGGCAAAATAAACACTAGCTACCAGAGCAATAACAAGAGTGCATTGCCAGAAAATTTGATAGACAAACAAAACCGAATCACCAGAAAAAAAGTTCTTGAATGGACGAGTGGGGTTTATCTTTGTGGGAGCAAATTGCTCGTGGAGCCAATAGTTGATCTCACCTAAACTCCTCACACTCCAAAATACTGACTGAAAAAATAAAAATAATAGACTATTGCCGGTAAAACCTAAGAGCAGTGAAACTAATCCCCAAAAAAAGCCAAAAATAGCAGCATCTGCCCAAACAAAAGCGCCGATAGAATTTAAAAAAAAGTTGCCACCAAAAGCATTTGTCCTGGATTTTTTTAGTCCCAAAAAGCCCAGACTAAAAGCCAGAATAGAATAAACAAGAATTAATGTTGACATCGCTGGCAATAAACAGTAGTGCGGCTACCAAGTTTGGTGGTGGTAAGGATAGTTTGACATATAAAACATGCCTCGCCTCCTCTGCCATAGACCTTGTGCTCCCTGGCGTAGTTGCCCCTGGATCCATCGGCAAGCAAATAATCCGAGATACTAGATCCACCCAACAGGATGGCCTGTTTTAAAATAGTAATTATATTTTGGTATAGTGCCTGAGATTCCTTTTTAGTAATTGTCTTGGTATTTCTAGTTGGCAGTACTCCGCTGGCAAAACAAACCTCGTCACAGTAGATATTGCCAAGACCAGTAACAATGAATTGGGCCATAAGAGCTGATTTTAATTTTTGATTAGATGATCGCAGATTGTTATATAAATATGGAGCGCTGAATTTGGCCTCAAAAGGTTCTGGACCAAGGTCTTTAAAATGGGCCTGAGTATCAAAAGCTACTTGGCTTGGGTAATACAAAACATAGCCAAACTGCCTGATGTCATTATAATATAATATGCCCTTATTTAAGGTAAAAATAATATGTGTATGTTTATTGGGTAAATCTAGATTATGAATAGGATGGCCACCGGAAATTTGGCTTTGATCATCTTGATAAACTAATTGTCCGGTCATTTTCAGATGGACTAGAATAATTTTTCCAGACTTGAAATAGAAAATTAGGTTTTTGGCGCGGCGCTCGATTTTTAAAAAGGTTTCATGTAAAAGACCCGTGGTAAACTCTTGTTTTTTTTGGTCTGATGATAGCCTGGTGGTGCCTTTGCTGGTTACCAGTTTGGCGTTATTGACTTGGATATTTACTATTGTCTTGCCTAGCAGAAAAGGTTCCAGTGACTGCTTTAGTGACTCTACTTCAGGAAGTTCTGGCATATAATTGGTGGTGCTTAAATTCTATCTAATTGTAACAGTACTAATCTTACTCCGACTGGGGAATATTAATCAGTCATTGTGGCTAGATGAGGCAATTACTGCCCAAAAGGCTAAATCCCTGTCATATAGAGAACTGGTAACTAAATATAGCATTGCTGACTTTCACCCACCTGGGCATTATTTTGTGGTAAAAACTTTTGGAGACCTACTTGGTTATAGCGAGCTTACTGTACGTTTACCATCACTACTGGCTTGTATTTTAGCAGCTATTTTTGTTTATAAACTCGGTGGAAAATGGGCATGTATATTGTTTTTGGCCAATCCTTTGGTATTTTATTATTCTCAAGAGGCTCGGATGTATATGTTAAGTGTGGGGCTTTTAACAGGCACTTGGTATGGAATTGGTAAAAACAAATGGTGGGCTAATCTGTGGGGTTTTTTTGCCTTATTGACCTTTTACGGAAGTATTTATTTTCTGATTGCTTTATTATTTGCCTATAAAAAAAATTGGAAAGTGGTGCTACCGGGTATGGCCTTAGCGCTGGGTGTTGTTTCGCCTCTTTTGATTTTGCAACTTGAAAATTCAAAGCTAATGTTAGCTCAAATAAAAAATTGGGATTTGGTCCTAGGAAAGGCTGAAATAAAGAATTTAATTTTGATACCAATTAAGTTTTTTACTGGACGGGTATCTTTTTATCCCAAAATGTTATATTTTATTTTGGGTGGGTTTTGGGCAAGTTGGGTCGCATTATTGGCAATAGCCAAATCTAATAAAAAACTATTAATATGGCCAATTGGTATGGCATTTTTAGTGTCATTTTGGGCGCCTATGATGCAATACTTTCGTTTTTTGTATTTGATACCAGTACTATGCCTTGGGCTGGCAAAATATGGTCAAAAAACCAAGATTGCATTACTGATTGTAAGTTTACTTTGGATTAGTTTTTATGTTTTAAATCCAATAGAGTGGAGAGAAGACTGGAAGGGACTAAGTGAAAGCCTGCCTGCAAAATCCACCATACTTCTTCCTTTAAACTTTTCGGATCCGATAATTTTTTATAGACCAGATGTGCAAATAGCAGATATAAGCCAAACGACTACGCTAGGGGTAGTGTACTCAACTAATTATGGGTCTGATATTATAGGAATTGATTACAATAAATACATGTCAAATAAGGGTTACATGAAAACCTTTGAAAAGAGTTTCCACCAAATAAGACTAGACACTTGGGAAAAAACTAAGGTACTTGAGTAGGATGACTTTCCAAGGTTACTTTTTCCTTAGAAATTGAATTTTTTGCAAAAAGTGTAAGAGCTAGACCCAGGAAACCAAGAATAAAGAGCAGAGCAAAAAGTGGCGAAGATTCTTTTAGGTGCTGCTTCATATTATGAGAATAAGTATAAAGGTTATCGATCCCATGTTGCAAGGGGTAAAATATGTTTTATGCATTTACAGGGTGGTGGAAAGTATGATAGTTTTAATTAATGTCCAGACTAATAAAAAGCTTCAAATATGCGTGGGATGGGGTTAAGCTCGGTGCTCAAGCCAGAAACTATAAAGTCCAGGTAGCTATTGGAATGCTGGTGACCTTTGCAGGAATATTTTACAAGGTGAGCTATTTTGAGTGGATAGCGATTTTATTGTGTTTTACAGCAGTATTATCGCTGGAAATGGTAAACAGTGCTTTGGAAGAATTGGCTAATGTAGTTCGCGATGAACTAAAACTTAGCTATAGCGCAACTCGGAAAACCAGAGATTTGGCTGCAGGTGCGGTTTTACTAGCCGCTGGGGTTAGCGTACTGGTTGGACTAGAGATCTTTTTGCCTAGGCTTTTTAAATTCTAGATATACTGGAATTACTGAGAAAGCCACAATCCCAAACATAAGATAATGAAAATTATGCTGGACAAAGGGTATGGTGCCAAAAAAGTAACCTAAACCTACAAACGAAGTAACCCAAAGTATTCCACCCACAATATTGTAGCGGGCAAATTCGTAATAATTCATATCAGACACTCCGGCTACAAAAGGTGCAAATGTTCGTACAAACGGTACAAATCTAGCTAAAATAATGGCCTTACCACCGTGTTTTTTATAAAATGCTTCGGCCATATGAAGTTTTTCTAGACTAAAAAGTCGACTATCTTTTTTAAATATTTTGCGTCCAAAGTGTTTGCCTAGCTGATAATTGAGCGCATCACCCAAGATTGCTGCAACGGCTAGCATTAACCACAAGAGATAAACAGGGAGTGGAAAGATACCAGCAGAAGTTAGAGCTCCTGCAGCAAAAAGCAAAGAATCTCCCGGAAGAATAGAGGCAAAAATTAGACCAGTTTCTGAAAAAATTATTAGGGAGACCAGGCCGTAAACTAGCAGTCCATAACTTTGCGAAAATTCTGCTAAATGTTTATCGAAGTGAAGTATGAGGTTTAATAAATCTTGCATAGATAGTAGTATACCGTATGACTATTGCACTTAGTCCAGTGGGAAAATTAGGTTCACAGTTTTTTTTTAATACGGCTGACAGAGAAATTGGGGAAAGAATAGCTTTGGGAAAATTCGAACCGTTTTTAACCAAACTAGTTTTAGATTATTTACGTCCAGGGATGAATATAGTAGATGCAGGAGCAAATATTGGCTACTATAGCGTGCTTGCGGCAAAACTTGGGTGTAATGTTTTTGCCTTTGAACCAAATAAACATAATTATGAATTGCTAATTAAGAATATAAAATACAATAAAGTAGAAAAACAGATAAAGGCATATCAAATTGCCCTGGGTGATAAAAAGAAAAAAACAAAATTATATTTATCTAAAGTAAATTTTGGTGACCATAGCATTTTTGCAACCAAAGACAGGCAAAAGGAAGAGGTGAAAATGGACAGATTGGATGATTTAATTAAAAATATAAAAATTGATTTTATTAAAAGTGATACTCAAGGGGCGGAAGAGCAAATTTTTAAAGGAGCTTGCAAATTAATACAAAAATATATGCCTGAAATTCTTTTTGAGAGTTGGGATGAAAAGATAACACTCGATAACTATCATTTTTACCTAGTAGACGAGTATTTGCAATTTAGAAGTGAATCTAGAAAATTTTTTGGTGAGTCGGTAAATATATGGGCAACAAAAAAGTCCCTATCTTTTATGGAAAAGTATAGGGACTTTTGGTTTAAAAAGCTTGTAAAACAAGTTTTAAACTTACCTAAAACTTAGGCCTTTTTCTTGTCAAGTTTGTTTAGCCCAAGCGCCATAACACCAAAATAGACCACTAGAGCAATTACCAGGAAATCAATCAGTGAGGCTGTAAAAGCACCCCACATTAGTTTGGCACCCATGACCTCAACGGAATAGTCTTTTAGGCCACCAGCGGCACCTAAAATTATGCCTAATACTGGGTTGATAATGTTATCAACTAGTGACCCCACTAGTTTGCCAACACCGCCACCTAAAATAATACCTACAGCAAGGCCTACAACACCCTGCTCACGGACAAAGTTTAGAAAACCTTTCATATTTATTTTAAATTATAACTATTTTCTTAGGTTAGTGTAGCATAGAGTAATGGGTATATTGCCTTATTTATGGTTATGTGGGGTGGTATATGTGGTAAACGCCTTGCCGGCTTTTATGCCACCAACTTGGATGGTATTGGCTTTTTTTCAGACAACAAATAACTTGAATCCTATTTTTACCGTAATCTTGGGGGCAAGTTTTGCACTTATGGGTAGACTAACCCTGTATTACGTTTCAACTATTACTCAATCACATTTGCCAAAGAATATGGCTAATAATTATCAGGCTCTGGGTGAAGAACTTGGTAGTCATAAAACATTGAGCATTCCACTTTTTTTGTTGTTTGCATTTTATCCTTTGCCATCTAATCAGCTGTTTATAGTAGCTGGCTTGTCGAAGCTAAATCCCAAACTGCTGGCTATTTCCTTTTTAGGTGGTCGGATATTGAGTTATAGTTTTTGGGTGGGTAGCGCTAATGCCTTGGATAAAAATATTGAAACTATATTTAGAGAAGGTTTTGAGCCAAGATCTATAGTTGGAATTGGCATTACTATGTTACTTTTAGTAGTTCTTCCTGGCCTGGTTCCCTGGAAGAAAGTTATTGAAAAAGTAAAACTATTGGTTTACTAAGATTGTGGATTTGGAAAACTATATTAAAACTTGGGGTGAACCTGTAAAAGAGGCTACTTTGTGTTTACTATTTAGGGATGGAAAAATACTTTTGGCTATGAAGAAAAGAGGATTTGGAACTGGAAAATATAATGGACCTGGTGGGAAAAAGAACGAAGGCGAAGACATAGAGACGGCGGCAATACGTGAGACTGAAGAAGAAATTGGGGTTAAGATTGAAAATATGGAAATGATGGGTGTAATTGACTTTTATTTTGCACACAAACCAGACTGGAACCAGAAAGTAAGTGTTTTTAGGGTCAATAAATGGGTTGGAGAGCCAACAGAGTCGGAAGAAATGAAACCAGAGTGGTTTGACTTTGACAAAATTCCCTTTGACAAAATGTGGGCCGATGACAGGTACTGGCTAAAGCGGGTTATACAGGGTAAAAAGATTAGAGCAAGTTTTTTGTTTGACCAGAAGTCTGAGGTGGCTGAAAACCGAATAAAAGAAATTGATAACCTAGAGAAAAATAGTAGCCAGTAGGCCTAAAATACCTAGAATTATTCCAATTAAAGTGCCCCTCTGGGGCAGTTCGTGGAATATTAAATACGTGGAAATTGGTTCGGCAATAATGATGCCTAGTATTGAAATAAAACTGGCAAACCAGATATTCCTGGTGGACTTGTATATTAAATAATAACCAGAAATACACAGTATGCCAGATAAGGTAAAAAGTAGGCTATTTTTGATAAATATTGGGAGAATTTTTTGTTCATTTTTTAAAGCCACAGAAACAAAGAGTTCGGCATTTATTGCCAGAACTTCGCCAACAAACAATAAGGCAATACCAATTAGTTTTTCCATATAATTTCAGGTAAATTGTGAAGTACTAAATATTCGTTACAAAGTCGAAAATGGTAGTTGCCAAAAAATCCCGAGTGGGCAGAAAAAGGTGAGGGGTGCGGAGAGGTGAGAATTAGGTGTTTTTGGGAGTCAATAAGATCATTCTTTTTTTGAGCATGGGCCCCCCAAAGCATAAAAACTAAATTAGTATTGGTAGCAGATACTTTTTTTATGACAGCATCGGTAAAGGTCTCCCAGCCCTTGTCTTTGTGCGACATAGGCTGTCCCTGTAGAACTGTAAGAGTAGTGTTTAAGAGTAAAACACCTTGGTTGGCCCAATATGTCAGATCAGGATTTTTTGGCATCTCACCTCCATATTCAGAAATTATTTCTTTAAATATATTTTGTAAGCTTGGGGGTATACGGTTGCCTTGGTTGGCGGAAAAAGCCAAACCATTGGCAACACCTGGGGTATGATATGGATCTTGACCTAGAATTACAACTTTTAGCGTATCTAATGAGCAATTATCAAAAGCGGCAAAAATATTTTTGGCGGGTGGAAAGACAGTTTTGGTTGCATACTCCCCTTTTACGAACTGAACTAATTCTTGAAAATAAGTCTTAATAAACTCGTCTTGCAAAAGGGCTTGCCATGAAGGATGGATACGAACGGTGGTCATGGTTGATTGTATAGAATAAATGGGGTTAGAAACAATTGTGATTTTTTAACTTCTTTTGTGGATTAGTTTTTACGATTCGATACAGGAGATTGTGGGAAAAACCATTGATCTCATGTAATAGGGTCAAGCAGTGTTCGGCAATTTGTTCATCACTTATTGACAGACTGTCTCCAGCAATTATTTGGTTTAGATAGACATCTTTTTCCCAATATATTGGTCTAAAGATAATATTATCTATTTTTTTGTTGGGTTCAATTGAAATTTTGTCATAATAGTTTTCGGAAGTGGTATCGGGATTGTCAATCTGGTAGCTGGTGGGATTGTAGCGATAAAAAAATAAAAATTGAGAATATAAAAGACCCCGGCTATTATCGACTATTATCGGAATAGGTTTGTATTGATATAACTTCCAAGACAATTCCTGTGCTCCATAGTCCCAAGATACATGTCTATAATAATCGGAAAATTTGAAGACCGATAAATAGATACGTCCTAAAGAAAAGAGACTAGCAAGAGTGAGAAACAGCATGAGAAGTTTGTGGTTTTTAAGGATGTGGATTATGGCAAAACTTATGATTATAGTTATTGGAATTAACAGGGGTAGAGATCTAATTGAAGAAAATGGATCTTTGGTTAGGGCAGCAGCAATGGGGCTGATAAGAAATAAAATAAAAATTAGGCTAGATAAACTCTGATTTTGTTTTCTATTCGATATTAACAAATATAGACCGTAGATATAGAAAGGCAATTGCCAGAGAAAAAATGGCGGTAGATCTGGAAAAGAAAATCTGCCTCCCGGGTCCCCCAGGGAAAAAAGCGCTCTGGGTGATAAATAGAAAAAGTATTGCGACAAAAATTCGCTTGTGATAGACATACCTCCATGTCCTATTCCTGTACTACTGAGTCTAGCTTTAAAGCCAGCTGTGTTTACTATCGCCAGGGTGGGTAACAGTAACAATAGCCCTAAGACAAATGAAATAAATACGGTTTTTAAGTTATGGGCAAAAAGTACATTTTTCCTATAGACAAGAAGTAAAAAGAAAAAAGTTAGAGGGGTGATGATTCTATAGGCTGGATAGGAGAGGATGGACAGACTAGCGAGAACAACACTGGGAAATAGGAAGAACCTCTTGGAAAAGGATTTATAAAAAAACAGAAGGGAAAGAACAAAAAAGCAGAGAGCCAAGGTGGCCTCATACAAGCTTCTTGAAAAAGCCAAGTGCCAAGGAGAAAGTGAAATTAAGAAAGAAGAAAGCAAGGCTAACTTTTTGTTTTTACTAACTTCGAAAACAAGTAAGAAGACAAACAATATAGTTAATGTGGAAAATATGGCTGAGGGAAGTCTGATAGTAAAAACTGATAATTCTAGAAAATTCAGAAGTAACATTAATAAATAGGTATATATAGGGGCAGCATAAACCCCAAAAGAACGAATTAAGATTGGATAGGACATGCCATACTCATCCTTGCCAGTTTTTAAGAGTGAATAGGCGTTATAACCCAAGGAAGCTTCATCAGCATAAAGTCCTGCTGGGGTTTGACCCAGAAGATAAAACCTAAGAATAAATCCCAGTACCAAAACTAGAATAAGAATTAAGAGAGTTTTAATAATCTTTTAAGTCCTAAATAAATAAAGTAGTTGATTAGAAAAAACAGGCCGAAATCCAAAAAATCAGTATTCTCGAAAAATGATAGCAAAAATAGATAAATGGCAGCAGTGAATAATAATTTGTTTTTCCTAGAGTCTATATAAGTAAAAAGGCCTAATATAAAAGGAAAAATATAGAGATAAGGAAATTTTTGTCTGTAGACAAAATAACTAACATCTCCCCTGGGGTGTGAATTGAAAAAATAGTTATTGGGGTCGAGTAGATTTACTAGATTGGAAAAATAACGGTTTAAAAATAGAGTTGACTTGTTATAGTAGATTCTTTTTATGGGACTAGTGGTAAGAGAAAGTTTTTCCCCAAAGGCCTGGAGTTCGTCTGGTGTCTGGTGGCTAAAGATCAGCTTTAGATTTTGTTTAGCCGGAGACCTTACTAGTGAAAGCGGCCAAGAAATAAAACAACCTAACATTAAAGCCAGAAGGATTATTTTTCTTAGCACAATCAATTATACTAGCTAATCCACATAGCATCGCCGAAAGAGAAAAAGCGGTAATCAGAATTAATGGCGTGGGTGTAGGCTCTGCCCACAGGAGACGACAAAAAGTTAGTAAATTTTGGGGAAGTATTGGGAAAAGTAGTAAAGGCTGAGACTAACATTAGTAGGCTGGATTCAGGCAAATGAAAATTGGTGATAAGCGAATCTGCAAATTTAAAGCGGTATTCTGGAAAAATAAAGATATTGGTATTATTTTTTTGAGGTACTAAAACTTTATTTTCGGTGCAAGTTTCGAGCACTCGGGTAGTGGTGGTACCTACGGCAATAATACGTTTTCCGTCTTGTTTGGCTAAATTCAAGCGTGTGGCTACGGCTGGTTCTAAATCAAAGGACTCAGTATGCAAGGTTTTTGTAGAAAGATTTTCTGGCCGAAGGTTTTGAAAAGTTCCAAGGCCAACATTGAGCGTAACAAACTCAATTTGAATATTTTTTTGGTTTAGTTTTTCTAAAAGTTCGGTTGTAAAATGTAGCCCTGCGGTGGGTGCGGCAGCACTGCTACCAGTTTTAGCATAGACGGTTTGATATTTTGTTCTTAATTCGGTTTCTGAGTCTGTATTGTCGACGATATAGGGCGGAAGTGGGGTGTGACCGATTAGATTAAATTCTTGTAATAACTCCAGTCCAGACAGATTAAATTGAACAGTATTGTGAGAAATAATTTGACCAAAAAGATTGCTTGAAAAAGTTATTTTTAAATTAGACTTTAAATTAGTACCAATACATTCATAGCTGTTAGTCGTCAGCTGTTTGAGTAGTAGAATTTCACACTTGCCTCCGGTGGGTTTGGTGCCAAAAAGACGAGCAGGAAAAACTTTAGTTTGGTTTAGAACTAGTACGTCATTTTCGGTTAGTAAATCGACTAGATTGTAAAAATGTTGATCTTGATACTCCCCTGTTTGGCGGTTAAAAACAAGTAGTTTAGAATGGTCACGAGGTGTGACTGGGGTAGAGGCGATACTGCTTTTGGGCAAACTATAGGAGAAGCTTTTTATATCCAACATGGCTGTATTTTAACTGTTTTTAGGCATAAAAAAAGCCCGACAGAATTAACTGCCGGGCTTGATCTTTCAAAGTTTCACTTAACCAAAGAAACTGAAGGTTCCTTCAGGAGGATGGACCCAGTCTTGCTTTGGCTCGCTGTAGGGACCCTCAATATTTATGGCCATTCTGGGGTTATAGTGTTGCATTAGCTGGAGAACGGTGACTAGATGAGGATTTTTGTAGCGGAATTCGTTGCCGATAAAGGACCAGCGAAACTGCTCAAGCTCGGCACTGACACAGAAAAGGTAAAACTCGTCCAGGACGAAAACAAGTCTGCGATCCCCAAAATTAAAGTAGACAGGTTCTACCGATGGCTCAAGAAGAGGACCTGTTGAGGACCACTTGCCATAAAACTCCGATCCACAACTAGTCATGAGATCTACTAGTCGGCAAAGAAGCGAATCTGATTCAACTTCAATTCTATACCTGCCATCTACACAACTGTATTTAAGTATAGATTTGATCTGCTTGGGCGGATTAGCAAAGTGTATTGAAAACCGGTCCAGGTCCCAAAAGCTGGGACGAAGCGTTTTGATGAAAAACAGCAAAAGATTGGCCTTGTCACAAAGGGCGCGGGCATTTTTTTCACTAGCGGTGTAAAAAAACTGGCTTGACACGATAGTTTGCTCCTTTTTGTATTTGAAAGAACACATGAACAAAATGTTCACGTGCAATATGTTACCACCGTGTCTTTATTTTTCCAAAAGCTAAAAAATAGATTTTAGAAAAAGAAAGATGTCTGTGGCATATGCTTGCGCATACGCCACAGACACCAATCAGGCGTTACTCCTTAGGCCAGAATGGCCTGCTCGTTGACCGTTTCCGGCGCCGCCTCGATGGCGGGCTCCGGGGCGGGCTCTGCGGTGGACGCCTCCGCCAAAGCGGGGGCATCCTGGGTGACATCGGCGATAGGAAGCGTTTCCGCCTTCTTCGCCTGAAGTGCAGAGGCGATTTCCGCCTCGCACTCGTTGAAGCCGATCTCGCCCGTGGCCATCTTGGCCACGAACCCGTCGAACACCTCGGGATCAAGATTGACGCCGTAGAGGTTGGTGACCTGTCGCGCGGAGCGCAACAGGCAAACAACGATCCAGCGAGCCCCGGCCATACGGTCGGGCATGGGCACCCAGAGCTGACTCTGGGCATTGCCAATGTTTTCCTTGATGCGGACTTCCTGCCCGCTCAGCATGAGCTGGGTGATGGAAGTCGACACCTCGGGCCCCGGCAGGCCAAAGCCACGCCAGAAAGGCGTGCCGTTGACGTTGACGCTTCGGAAAACGCTCTCGGTCGGGAAGGTGTTGACCCAATTGGCCACAGTAGTCCAATACCAGTTGTCAGTGCCCTTCTCGAGCATGACGATGATATGGTCACCTTCCCACAGGTAAGTCACGGTTGAGCTGACGCTTCCGGACAGCTTGAGGGTGACTTTGCCATCCTCGCCACCAACCAGCGTGCGCTGGTTTTCGCGGACGACGAATTTGCCGTTCAGCAACCTGATGGTCGAGCCGATGAATCCGGTCACGATGCCAACCATCACGCTGAAATTGAACCCGAAGGTGGGCTCTAGGGGTTGCTGCCCCGGCAGCCGACTCTTCGTCGACGGCTGAGATCGCTTCCCGCGCTCTTCGTAGCGCTCCGCGGCGGTCTGGTGGTTCTTGGGGCCACCCCCCTTACCGCTGCCGTTTCCGTTTCCGTTTCCTTTGTTCTTAGCCATGGTAATCCCTCCTTAGGGTAGAATCTCCACAGTGTGGAGTAAAAAAAACGTTGGCTTGGGACCAGGGTGCACAATGCACCTTATCCCCTTTGCCCACATTGCTGTGTCTAAGTACATGAAAGCAAAAGACACAGGAAAGTGGGCAAAACCATTGTTTTAATTGCCTGATTGGATTTTAAAAGTACAAGGTAGATATGTATTATCTACGTACTTTATTGTAGCATAATATATCTATTTGTCAAGTTATAGGTTGTTTGTTATTGACCAAAGGTAAAAGCGTAGGCTCGAATTCCGGTTTGAAAGGTTAATTCAAGCTGATGTTGACCATATGTAGTGTCGGCTAAAATATATTCCTTGTCGGAATCAACTAGCATCGTAGTTACAGCTCCGTCGCTATTTATAGTTAGTTTTTTGGGAGTATCTGAGGATAGTACTAAAATAATTTTTGAACCCAGCCAACGAAGTTGAAGCGAAGCAGAATCGCTGGCACTTTCGATATATTCTGGTTTTTTTATAAAATCTGGCGAGAGCCTAAAGCTAGAATAATCGGCCCTGGCTGTTCCTAAATAAGTTTCGGGCGAAATTGGCTTATTGTCGACTTTGGGTTCGGAGCCTGTTATTGGGGATTCGTCCAATAGTTCCCTGATCTTATTTTCGGTTTCAAGATAATTGCCTTCACCAAAATGGGTGTAGCGAACCCGCCCCTCTTTATCAATTAAATAGTGAGCCGGCCAATAACGGTTGTCGTAACTACTCCAAATCTTAAAATCGTTGTCTTGAACTACTGGATAAGTCAGTTTGTGTCGCGTGATAGCGTCCTCAACATTTTTAGTATTTTTTTCGATTTCAAATTCAGGAGAATGGACACCTACAACAGTAAACCCTTTGGCGGCATATTTTTCTTGCCAAGATTGAACATAAGGCAAAGTTCGAATACAGTTTATGCAAGTATAGGTCCAAAAATCCACTAAAACCACCTTGCCTTTTAAGTTGGTTTTAAGGCTAAGAGGGTTTGGTGAATTAAGCCAGGTGCCACCTCCAGTAAAGTCAGGAGCTGATGGGTAGGCATTGCTATCAGGGTAGACACGTGGGTCTACCCCTACGGTTGTAACGTTTTTTTCAAGGTTATCTAATATCTTTACTGTGGGTACTAGGTCAAGCAATTTGGTTTGTAACTGACGATCAAAGCCAAAATACATGGCAATGGCGGTGGCAAGCATTAGAAGAGCCAGGCCTTTTTGTAAAAGAATTGGATTTCGCAGTCGCGAGGTAAGATTTCGACCAAAAGCCATAATTAGAAGCATAGTAGAAGCTGTGCCCAAACTATAAGAGAGGGTAATAAAAAATGTTTGCAGGGTGACGGTTCCAGTAAGGGCCAGGGATATAACCGAAGCCAGAATAGGCCCTACACAAGGTGTCCATAGAATGGCTAGGTTTAGGCCAAAAATGAGACCACCAATAAAACCATTGTTAGTTTTTGAAGACTGTTTTGGTAAAAATTTACTGGTAATCCTTTCCCAAAATAATTGTAGCGGTGGAATTAGAATAGTTAGGGCAAAAAAAGCGATAAATAAGATAGCCGAAGTTCTAATGAAATCAGCCGAAATTCCCAAAATCCTCACCAAAGTTGATAGAAATAAAGTTAAAGCAGTAAACGCAGAAGTAAAACCAAAAATTATGCCATAGGATCGGTTTTTATTTCCTGAAGTTCCAGATAGGATAAGTGGCAAGACAGGTAAAACACATGGACTAAGAAGAGTTATAACACCAGCAAGATAAGCAATTATGATTGTCAACATATTATTTTAAAGACGATAATAATTTATCTATGCCTCCCCCGTTCCATTTGGCTATTTCATTACCCTGGGTGTCCACCTGAACGAAAGTATGCTGATAAGTAATGTTATACTTTTTCTTAAGCACTGTTTCCTTGTCATAATCGACTTGATATACGGTTACGCCTTCGGGAATTTTTCCAATATTATCCAAAAAGTCTTTGTCAGCAGTGTTACAAGTTGGACACCAGTTGGCTTTGAAAAATAGAATTCTCTTTTGGTCTATAGTTTGAGCATATAACTGGGGAGAATAAGCTAAATAACTTTGTTTTTGCATCAGATCACCAGTTTTTTCGCTAACTTTTGGGTTCCCGTTGCAGGCTGAAAGTAAAAGTACGCACAAGACTAGGCTAAACGCATATTTTTTGGTCACTTTCTTATAAATGAAATGATAATTTTACTAAACAAAGATACACCTAATACAAAAACTAGGACTGGGCTGCAGTTGTGGATTAAACTCTGATAAAAAATAGTAGCCAATAAAATAGTATTGCTGATGATATAGGCATATTTATAGTTAATTAATTCCAGCTGTTGTTCGCGCTCATCTAGGTTAGTTTTTGCTAAAAGTTTTTTAGCGACTAAGGAAAATAGGACAGTGGCAAGAGCAATTAGAATATATTGAAAACCCATGGGCATAAAAAAATCAAATAAATTGGCCAAGGATGAGGCAATAATTATAATAATTAAGCAAAATAATGCCTGAATAAAATTGGACTTGGTCATTTTAGATAAAATATTTTTTCAATTGATAATTTAAAGACCTTGGAAAGCTTAAAAGCTAGTAGCAAAGACGGGCTATAATCCCCTTTTTCCATAGCTATTATGGTTTGCCTGCTAACTTCTACTTTTTTAGCTAAATCTTCTTGAGTAAGGTGAATTTGATCCCTTAATATACTAATGTTATTGTTAATTTGCATGTATAGTTTACTTTACATTGAGATAATTCGGGTGTCAAGTATGCTTTACATATTTGCCTACTTGCTACATATATTTATATAGGATAGAATTGGATTATGAAAAGTTATTACTCTAAAAGTTGTCGACCCACACACACTTCCGGTGAAAACTGGAAGGGTATGGCCGTGCTTATTACCTGCACGGGTGGGGGCTTTTAAGAAGTAAACTTTAAAAAGCCTCCAGCAATGGGGGCTTTTTTAATAGAAAATTCCCTTCTGGAGGCTTATTTGACTTTACTATCTGAAAGGAGTGAAGTCAGGTTAATAGTTCTTTAAAAAAGGAGGAGTCATGAAACATAAGCGAGAGATAGCCGCCTTTGCGGTGGCTAATGTCAGTATGTCTTTGGCCGTTGGCTGGATGATGACAACCTACGTATTGTTTTTGCAAGACAAGGGACTGAGCCTACTTCAAGCCAACCTGCTGAATGTAATATACATGAGCTTGTCGTTTTTACTGGATCCGCTGACTGGGTGGTTGGCCGATAAAATAGGACAAAAAAGAGTATATTTGGCCGGTCAACTAGTTTGGGCAGGGGCAATGTTAATATATGGAACGGGAAACTTTTTTTGGCAGTTTGCCCTGGCAGAGGCCACCGCTGCAGTTGGACATGTGCTGATGTCTGAAGCTCTGGAGTCTTGGCTAAGAAACGTGGTTGGTCAGGAAAAAAGTAAGGAGCAAATTTCCAAAATGGGCTTTTGGTCAAAGGTTATTGGCCTACCAGGGGCTGTTGCTGGAGGTTGGATTGGTGCCAAACTAGGCTTGCAATATCCTTGGCTAATTGGCGCTGGAATGGGGCTAATAGGTTGGCTAATAACTCATTTGGCCATGCGGGGAACAGTTGATGGTATAAGCCATGAAGAGAGAGAAAAGGCTGGGGTTAACTTGAAAAATGTTTTGGCTAAAAGTTGGCAAAATCCAATACTTAGAAATACTCTAGTGGTATCTTTTTTGTTTTTTGGATTTGTGACAAGTTTTAATATGTTCTGGGCTCCGATACTAAAGGAAGTACTTGGCGGGCAAGAATGGGTTGGTCTAATCTGGGTTGGGGTGGCTCTCTTTACTGCCATAGGGTCGTGGATTGCTAACAAGCTAGACCATAATCATATATGGCTAGTAATCCTGGCAACAGGAGCGCCTATTCTGGTAACTGGTAGTCTGGGTATACCTCTGGGTCTACTATCTGGTTTTTGGTTGCATGAAATTGGGCGAGGGGCCCTGCGGCCTATTCTGTTTTCTTGGGCCAACAGGGAAATAGATGACCCGGAAAGATCCAGTGCCAACTCGATTCGAAGCGCGGTGGGAACTGGAGGAAACGCCCTGGGACTAATCGTATCAGGACTACTGACCACTTTTCTAGAACCTCTGCAAGTTTGGATGATCTTTTCTGTGGGCTTGATACTTTTGGCCTTGTGGACTCGGAAACGTCTTGTCTAGGTTTCGAGCTGGTGTCTTTCAGCACCAGCTCGAATTATATTTGACTATAATCTTATAATATGATATAATTACATATATGGCAAGGAGACTAGATGTATTATTGAGTGATTCCGAACAGGAAGTATTAATTCCTGTTGTGGGATTGTTAAAAATAGGTGACAGATTAACAAACTTAGTTGCTGCAGCTGATGGGTCATACTACAGTGAACCAACTACTGATCAAAGGACAGCACCTGATTATGCGTTTTCAGGTCTAACAAGACTTTTTCAAGCTGATACAACTGGAATAAAATCCACAAATGGTGGCTCTGATCCTATAAGTGGAAAAACTATTGGATTTAGGTGGAATGGAATAACTGAAGTGACAGACAAGGGGGTAAGAGCCCGATTTTTGAACTTGCCTGCCCTTGATCCAAAGTCATTGCTAACTTTTTTAGGTAGAAATAAACAAATAATTAAGCTACGAACTACTGATACCGGATCTCATTTTGGGGTATTTTTTTATGGACAAGAAATAGGCATCGAGGAAAATATTCTAGTTATGCTTAGATCGGCACCTACAGAAGCGAAGGGGGCCGGACTTGTTGACGACCCCATTAAACCAAGACATCAGCTGGATAAATTTTATAGTGATGTACTTTTAGCATTAGAAGAAACTGAACACGGAGTAAATATTAGAAAAGTGAGAAGTATGATGGAAAAGATTGAGAGAGAGACTGGTTTATACGAAAAGGTATATCCAAACGGAAAAGGAGGGTTTCAGGTTTTAAGGGGTCTTATTACCGCACTTTATATTGAAATTGTTGGAAAATATGGTAAGAATTGGAACAAGGAAGTTTTAAGGCTACCAAATAATTCGGAAATTATAGCATTAAGCAAAAGTGCTGATCATTATAGGTATCGGCCGATTGTAGATATCACGAGAATACTTTTAGGTGACCACACCGGTGAATTAACCCTTGGGCATCAGGACTCCGTTATTGCAAAAGAATATTTAAGGTATACTTTTGGGCCAGATGGCCATAGATATTATAGTGTGGATATAAAAAGCGTTTTAAAGGCTCTGTTAGATGCCAAACACCCAGAAGTAATGCTAGAGGTGGCACGGGCTTGTTTTTCTTGGATGGGATTTGACACAACAGAAAAGAACAGGCCAATAGGTTTTTAAGATGGAGAGTCTAATTGATACAATATAAGTAATCTATGGTTAATGAACAAAAACAAATGCCCTTTCCATTGCTGTTTTTTGCTTTCTTTGTACTGGTGGTCGGAATTTGGTTTGCTCAGGGAGGTAGTTTTAGGTTGTACGGGAGCTTGTTCTTTAGCATGTACCACTTGGTGCAGAATTCATGGATTGTAATTATTCTAGTAGCGGTGGTACAAAATTTGGCTTTTTTGCCGCTGAGATTTATCGGAGAGATGACCTGGCCAAAACTAAAAGCCTTTGAAGATGAACTCTCGGACCAGAAAAATAAAGAAGAACAAGGGTTTTTGCTAAAAAAGAAAGTACAGTCTGGGGATTGGCCAACTTTAATTTACTCGATCAATTTTTTGCTACTTTTGATTGCCTTTGTCTCAGCTGGTAGATTTTTCTTGTTAGATTTTTATAGTGATCATCATAAAATTGATGCTTCAAAATATTTGTATGGCTGGGTGCCGTACCCAGAGTATCCCCTAAAAGGCACCCATTTCCCTTTCCCTTGGCTAAACGTTACTCAGACTATTGATATCCCTTGGATTAACATCGTAAGTTTTTGGGCAGTGGTATTTGCACTACTTTTTGTACCTAGAATGCTGTGGAAATGGATAAGAAATAGTACAGGGCTTAAGCCGGCCATTTTGGTAAATTTAAGAATTAAGTTAAACCGAATTCATTATTGGTTGATAGGAATAATTGGCAGTTTGTTTATAGCATCTATATATCTTTTTAGAAATTTTCCCTCTGCAGCCGAAGGCGTGTTATTATCAGCCGATATCTCAAAACAAAATACAAGTTTTAATATAATCACAGCTTTGGCAACTTTTGTGGCTACGATTTTTATGGGTAATAAACACAACAAGGAACAAAGAGAACATGCCCTAAAAAATGGATTAAGTCAAGAAATTGTGGACAGGGTTCATCGGGAAAGCACTAGAACTACTCTCAGAAACGCCTTTTTGATCGCAGTTGTAGCCTACTTTTTAACTCATCTAATGCCTTGCTCGCACGACCTTTCAGTTTTGGCTTTTGAGGCTGTTTATATTATTGCTAGTTACACTATTGATCCCTTGGTTAAAAAGAATGCTTTAAAAATGGGATCACTTGCCAACGGGTAGATCTTCACAAGGTTTGCCGTCTTTGTCACGATCTAGATTATTGACGTCATCACCTTTGCCACCACATTTTAGATATACCTCTTGGGCTTCGGATTGGGTTTTAAAGTTGTCGCAGTTATAAAGATCTTTGGTGCAATTTTCCAAAAGAAAATTTCCAGCACTGTCTCGTTTTACCTTGGGATTTAAAATCAAATTGCCATTGTTGTCGCGGGGAATTTTGGCTTCCTCTAAAGTTTGACCTTGCATTAATTTACCTAAATCGAAATCAGTTTTACTGGCCTCGAGGCCAAAAGCTCCCAAAAGTAGGGCTAAAATAACACCAAAAAGAGGCTTTAGCCTGTCTTTTGTGCCCTGGGGTAGATTTGCAACTGGTTTAAATTTAGGAATAGCCATAATTAATACAAACTATACAAAAAATAACCGGCAACTGTTATGAGAGCCAAAATTAATAGTAGCCTGGCAATATGATTGGACCTTACTTCTTGGACTTGCTGGGGAACAGTTTTTTTAACCGGTGTAGCTTTAACTACAGTTTTTTTGGTTTGGGAGGTGCGTTTTTTAGCCATATAAAATTAGTGTAACATATTTAAACTAAGGATTTTAGAATAATTTGTAAATCCATAGAAGCAACACCAATAACAGTATCGGCTCCTCCATAGTAAACTATAACTTTGTTGTCTCTTACTATGGTGCTACAGGGAAAAACAACATTAGGAACAATTCCGTATTTCTCATAATTTTCGACTGGTTCTAAAATGGGGTCTGATGACCTAGCTAAGACTTCAAGTGGGTTTAGTGGGTTTAAAAGAGCCACACCCAACCGATAGGAATGGCGTATTTGAGAAACTCCATGGTAAAACAATAGCCAACCCACATCGGTTTTAAGCGGTTGACCAGCAATACCAACCTTCCAGCTGTCCCACATACCAGAACGTGGTTCAAGTAGTTCGGTACATTTTTGAACTTTGAATTTGTCATAATCAAGTCCTGGCAAGTAGTCTGCACAAATACGGCCATTGATACGGTGAATTATTAGAAATTTGCCATTTATTTCTTCTGGAATTATACAAGAGTCTTTGTCATCGACACCTGTTGGGGTAATAATTACAGGCTGGGACCAGTTCCAAGACTTTGATAGGAAATCTGATACAGAAATAGTGGTGGCTGCAACTTTCGGTGGATCAACCCCATTGTAGGCGGTGTAGTACATATGGAGAGTATCCCCTATTTGAACAATTCTGGGATCTTCGCAACCAGAGTTGCCTGGTGGCTTGATTTTCAACTCAAAGTCAGATCTTGGGGTGTAAATTGGGTAGTCAAGTCGCTCGTCAATATCGTAGCCGTTTGTACTTGAGGCATACCCAATTGTGGAGGTGTCATCGTCCCCCATAGCTCGGTAAAGAATGTGGATTTTACCACCTAAATCTATGGCCGCTGGGTTAAAAACAGCTTTATTTTCCCATGGTTTGTCGGTTGGTAAAAGAATGGGATTTTTGTGATATCTTTGAAAAGAATAGTGCTCTTGAGTTTGCGGATTTATGGAACCCAAAAGACTTTCTAGATTAACGCTAGCTTTGCAACAGGTGGTGTCGGCTGCGCCGTAATATATTTCTAATTTATTGTCTATTAATTTGGTACCACTAGGAAAAACTACGTTACCGACATATCCAACTCTTTCATAATATTCTTCTGGGGCTAAAATGGGCCCTTTGGTCTGTCCTATAGCTTGCTTGGGGTCTTCTTTGCTCAAAAGGGCTGCTTCGATTCCCATAACGACAGGACGATTGTCATACTTGAAGAAATTTTCAGTATAAGAATATATTAATAACCAGCCTGCATCAGTTTTAATCGGAGGTCCTCCTAGTTCAATGTGGTCGCTTTCAGACCTGCGGTGTAGATTTACTCGGTGTTCTAGCTCTACATTGTTATACCAGGTGTTCCACTTTTCGTGGTTCCAAAGATCCTCGATGGAATCAAACTGGGCTATGGCAATTCGAGCAGGTAGTGGAGGTCTATCGGTGTTTACGGTTAATATTGCTGTTAACTTGCCGTTTACGTCGTCTGGGAAAAGCGACATGGCTTTGGCGTTAAAGGGAGTTACCAAATGGCGCTCATAAACCGTTTCCATATCTTTACTGAGTGCAACAGCAAGACGGATACCATCTGGGCCATAAGGATAGATAGACAGAGCGGTGTAGAAAATATAAAAAGTGTCTCCCCATTTTATGACACGGGGATCTTCGCAACCAAAACATTCCCAATCTTCCTGGGGAACTATAAGTTCATGGCGGTTAGTAAAAGTATGACCGTCTATGGTTTGAGCAACCCCGATTATGGAGCGCTGTTTGGGATCGGGCAAGATGGGATCATGAAGTGACATGGCCCGGTAAGTAACAAAGGTTTTTCCATCGTGTTCTATGGGGCACCAATTAAAAGTAGCGTAACCTTCCCAGGCTCTGGCCTTGTAAGGTCTAATAATGGGATTTTGAGGATCTCTTTTAACTGAAAACATTTAAATTGTATACTTCTTTACCTTGGTTAACGTAAAAGGTTGATTGGTTTGCAGATGAGAGAGAAGGTCGTCTAGAGCACAGCTAGCTAGGGCCACTACCATATCTCCACCACCGTAATAGACAAAAAGTTTACCGTCTCTGACTATGGCACCGGAAGCATAAATTACCCCTGGTTTCCAGTTATTTTCGTAGTCCATATCTGGTTCTAAAATGGGGTTGGGAGATTTAAACAGGATTTTGGTAGGATTTTTTTCGTCGAGAATCATGGCCCCAAGTTTGTACTTATTGGGCTCTCTTATTTCAGTAGCATGATATAAAACCAACCAGCCAAGTTTGGTTTTTATAGGTGGCGGACCAACTCCTCGCAGTTTATTATCCCAGGAATCTAGGTTGCCTCCCACAGGATGGTGTCTGGGAATTTGCAGACCATTAGGCCCAAAATCATCGAGAGTATCGACAAACTTGACTAAAATCTTGGGAGCTATGGAGTACAAAATGCAATACTTCCCATTTATTTTTTCGGGAAAGATTATCCAGTTTTTGTGAATTTCACCGGGCTTGGACATAAAAACTGTTTTGGACCAATTCCAAATTTGATTATCCAAATCAGAAAGGCTAATAGAATTTACAGTCATACGAATAGAACCCCACCCCTCAAAGGAGGTGTAAGTAATATAGACTCGGCCGTCGAGAATAACACTTCGAGGGTCTTCAAGCCCTCCGGAACTGGCCCCAGAGGGATATATGCGACGGCGAAGTTCCCGTGACATTTTGATTTTAGTAATGTGGGGATCAAGGACAGGGAAGGGCAAACGAGTGTCAAGATCATATCCATTGGTGCTACAAGCATAACCAATTCGAGAAACCCCATCTGGACCCATTGCTCTATAAAAAAGATGTATTTTTCCGTCTATGTCGAACACAGCCGGATTAAAGGTGGCTTCACTTTCCCACGGCAACTTTTTATTGGGCTTTAAAATTGGGTTGTCATCGTGGCGACCAAGTTTTAAACTAGCTTGGCTTTCTTTACCAAATCTTGGGAGTGGACGCATTAGTACCAAAGAGTAAAGATCATTGTTTTGTAGGAAGTAAATATATACTTGGTGGCCTTTTTGGAAAAGCCCAATACATTCTGGATGCGAACCATTTTTCTGAAAATGTCCTTGCCAATATGGAATTTCTTCCGAACGACAGACAAAAGTTGAGGGATCTTCGGTGTGACAAAGGGCTAGGCCAATTTTTACATGATAAGAGTCATCGGTTTCTTCACTGGAGTCGTAGAAAAGCGCGACACCAATATCTAATTTAATACCACCAATGGGTTTGCGAATACGATGGTCAAAAACTAATTCGGTTCTAGGGACAAGAAGCTGATGCAGGTGTTCAATAAATTTACCAGTTGGGTCTATTAAAGAAAGGTCAACTGAGCCACTACCTGAAAATGCGATGGTATGTTTTTTAAACATATAGCCAGGAACCACACAGATAGCACTGCCATCATACACGGTGGTGTGGACAACCCATAGACGATTGATATTTTTTCCAGTGGCGACTACGGCATGCCTAGTGCCTTCTAATACAGTAGTATAAGTTAATACAAATTTACTTCCCAAAAATACTATTCTGGCATCATGTAAATAATCGGTAACTGTTTTACCCTTGATATCTTTTAAGATTAATTGTTTTTTATTTTTTGTATCAATTACGTTATCGATTAGTGGTGCATAAAAAAGATTTCCGATAATGGTTCTGTATAAGACATGGGGCTTGTCGTGAAGCAAAAAAACCGTAAGGATTTGTCGAATATTTGTCGCAGCAGGATTCATAAAGCAGTTAATTATTTATAAACCTGCAAATGATAAACTACAAGTACTTATGCAAGTAGTTCTAACCAGGCATGCCAGCGAGAGAATCTTATCTAGAAATATACTTGAAAAAGATATTGAAAATACGATCTTTAATTATGATAAAAAAGTTGAAAATAAAAATGGATTAGTAGAGTTTAGAAAAAAGCTAGGGCAGTATTATTATAAGGTTATTGCCAAAGCAGACAGGGAAAATTGGGTGGTGGTTTCATCCTGGGTAGACCCACCACTTCCTGGAAGTTTTGACTTGGTTAAAAAAGAAAGGTATAGCAGATATTTAAGCGCTGGATTAGGAGGAAAAATTTGGATGCAAATTAGACGGGCAATTTTTAATTGGGAATTCTAACGAATCTGCCTATTTGGAAGATTTTTTACATCCCAATGCTTGTAGCACCGAGCCTGATAAGTTATCTCTTCGCCGGTTTTTTCTACATGTAGAACTGGATCATTGTAAGAGGCAACCCTGCCATTTACTAATCTTTGAGTCATGGAGGCTGGTTCTCCACATTTTTTTCGAGCAAAATTTGCTCGATGTTCGCAGGATCCATAAACAGTCACTAGTCTGGTTGCTATGGGTAAAAGTAAAGAAGTGGTAGGAAATGGTTCACCTCTAAAATCCGTTTTTAAGGCCGAAAAGGCGAATTCGATACCTTTTTCTTCTGTTAGACATAAAACAACATTTAATAAACCAGCATCTAAAAACTGTGCCTCATCAAGAACCACCAAGTCAGTATCTCGGCGTAATAGGCCCATGATGTCTTTTGCGCGTGCAATGGGTAAGGCTGGAATAGAAGCACCGTTTCGTGATCTTATCTCTGTTGACAAGAACCGAGTGTCTATGTCTGGCTTGAAGACTTGGACATTTTTACCTACTATTTTAGCGATGGTAGCAAGTTCGATAAGCTGTCCAGTCTTGCCAGATTTCATTGGTCCAGTTATTCCGGTAATAATTTCTCTAGTTGGTCGACTCATATATTTATATAATTTAACATATTAAAAAGAACTATTAAGCTGACTGTTGATTTGATTAGTTAGATTGAAAAATAAATCTTGGGTGAACTTTATGGCGTATAAAATAATTAGAAAAGTTAATATTATGGCTATAGCGCCAACTATTTTAGATTTGGTATCTGGCTGACGGAAATATTTTAATCCCCAGAAAATCCCCAAAGGTGGCAGTAGGGCGGACTTAATATATAAAATAGCTTGGTCTTTGGTCGAAGTTGATAGTGGCACTGGATGGAGCGACTTGCCACAGTTAAAACAAAAATAATCAGTAGCTTTAACTTCCATGTGGCACACTGGACATCTAGGAGATAGCTCAATTACTTCTGACATATATAATTTTAACTTAGTTTTCGCTTCTAGATTGGTATTAAAGAGTTCTGTATGATTAATTAATGAAAGTAGCCATCATATATGCAAGTAATGCCGGGAGTAATTTTGTAGTAGGCAAAATAATTAAAGAAGAACTGGAAAAGAATGGACATGAAGTTAGCTTTAAAAAAGCCCAAGACAGTAATGAGCAGGACATGGTTGAAAAAGATTTAGTAATATTGGGGTCCCCTTCTTGGTATGTAAATGAAAAGGAAGGTCAACCACACGAATTTATGTTGGAATTCATGGGTAAACTAAGTTATTTAAATGGGCAGAAATTTGCTTTTTATGGCTGTGGGGATCGGTCTTATCTGCAATATTGCGGGGCAGTAGATGAAATGGAAAAAATTATGGGAGAGAAAAATGTTAGTAAATACTGCGAGTCACTACGAATAAACCATTTCTTTTTTCATTTGGAAGAAAACATCGAGCAAGCCAGAGAGTGGGCAAAAAAGATTTAGCTAAGACGGACTAATACTTGGGTGCTGCCAGACCAAGGAATGATATTGTAGTTTTCGTCCAAATCTGGTGGATATTCAGCACTTGACTTGATTCCCTCTTTTTCACTAACGACGAGAAAACAATCTGCACCAAATTGGTCTTGAGTCGATGGCGTTAAGACAGTAATCCAAACACCCTTGGCAGCATTCGGTATTTGTAGCATCAACTCCACGCCGGCTTCTCTTGGGCACATAGACAGTCCGAGTTGATCCAGGGCTGAGTTTATCTCATCTGTTGTACCACCCTCTTCGTTTCCTAAAAGCTTGGATACTGGTACTAGGCCAAAAGTTTGTTCTTGTGGAATTTGATGATGGATAAATTCTGGGCTCTTAAGAATAAAATCGACGTTAGGACTAGTTTTTATACCTTTTAATTTAAGTTGCTCGAGTAATTCTGGACCTGATTGTCCCCCAATTTCAAGCGCAATAATTGGTAGACCTTCTAGAAATTCTTTACGTTTTTTATCCTTGTTATTTTGCGCAACTTCTTTTGAAGACATGCAGTATTATACTAGCTTTTGAAAAAGAGCGTTAAGATCGCGGACTTCGATCTTGGTTGGGCCATAATGCTCCTCGGCAGTTGGGGCTATAACTTCATAAAAGATACCGGTAGGAATTGCAGACTCTCCCCACTCAAGTGACTTAGTAAAGGCACCAACTTTATTAGTTTTATCGTGGTCATCACCTAGTCTATAAATATTTTTTTGATAAAAAAAGTGAGAGTAAGTTTTGTTGAAAGTGACACAGGGTTGAAGAACATCTATTAGGGCAAATCCAGGATGAGCATTGGCTTTAATTATCAATTCGGACAAATATTCAATGTCACCAGAATAACAACGAGCAACAAAGGTGGCCCCGGCTGCAATAGCCATAGAAAGCGGGTTTAAGGGCTCGTCAAAGGCACCTTCTGGATTGGATTTAGTAACCATACCCTTGGGGGTTCTGGGAGATGTTTGACCTGTAGTTAGGCCATAAATAGCATTATCATGTAAAATAACTGTAATGTTATGGTTACGTCTTGCTGTATGGATAAAATGATTGCCTCCTTCTGAAAGGCAATTACCGTCACCAGTAAAAGTGAATACGTTAAGAGAGGGGTTGGCCAATTTCACACCGGAAGCTAGAGCTAAATCTCGCCCATGAAGTCCTTCAAAACTAGAAATTTTTAGATAATTTAAAATATGACCATGGCAGCCTATACCAGCGGTTAGAAAAGTGTTGGTATCATCCCAAAGCTGTGACTCGGCGGCTTGCTTGAAAGCTGTCCATATACCAAAATCTCCACAGCCTGGACACCAGGTGGGCGTATTGAGAGTATTTAAATTTGTATAAGTTGGCATTAAAATTTTAGGCTGTTTAATTTGGTAACTATTTCTTCAGGATTAAAAGGTCGGCCATCATATTTAAGGAAGTTGTGGGTAATATTCAGGCCGGTTTTTTCCCGCAAATAGCCGCCCATTTGGCCAGAGTAATTGCATTCTAGGTTGACGATATGTTTGGCGTTTTTTAGATATTTGGTAACAGCCTCAACAGGAAAAGGATTGAGCCAAGTAAGCTGTAAAAAGTTAGCATGAGTTACTTTTTTTAAAGCTTCGCAAATTGGACCCTTGTTGCTACCCCACGAGACAATTGTGATAGGAGCATTTGGATCGCCATGTAGAACTGGATCTTGCATGTGATCATTTGCACAGGTGGTTATTTTTTGCATTCGTTTGTTCATTTGGTCCAGTCTATTTTTAGAATCTTCGACTGAGTAGCCTAGAGTATTGTGCTCGTCTGAGTTTGCTGGAGAAAAGTTACCCACTCCCGGAAGTGAACGAGGAGAAATTCCATCCTCAGATAGAGCATAACGAGCATAATTATCCTGTTTACTTGTCACTAATTTACCTCGATTGATTGCATAACCTGGATAGGAAAAAGCAGGTGTCGAAATATGACTTTCACACAAATATTTGTCCAAAAGCACAATAACCGGGCATTGATAAATATCTGCCAAGTTAAAGGCATCGGCTATACACTGAAAAACCTCTCGTGTGTCACCAGGGGCTAAAACAATTCTAGGGAAGTCCCCTTGATGCGCGTGAAGTACAAATCTCAAGTCACCTTGCTCAGTCCAGGTTGGAAGGCCTGTAGCAGGCGAGCCGCGCATACCTTCGATAATTACAATTGGCGTTTCAGTAATGCCAGACAAGCCAAGACCTTCTGACATAAGACAAAAACCACCTCCAGAAGTGGCTACCATGGCGCGAGCACCGGCAAAACTAGCTCCTAGAGCCATATTTATGGCCGAAATTTCATCTTCGGGTTGTTTATAAATGAAGCCATAGTCATGTTGGAGTGGGGCCAGATAATGCATGATGTTGGAAGTTGGGGTCATTGGATAAACACTAAAAAAATTCATTCCACCATACAGAGATCCCAGGGCAGCAGCTTCATTGCCTGTGGCCACTATCTGTGGTTTAGTATCTGGTAAAACATTTAAGGTTTTTTGTATATCCTGGGCATAATTAGCTATAACATAGTCTTTGGCAGCATCGATAATCCGGTGGTTCATTTCTCTAATTAATTCTTTTTTACCGCCAAGTTCCTCATCAAGGATTTGAGCAAAAATTTCTAGAGATCCTCCCATAAGGGTGATGGCAGCAGAAAGAGCCGCTGCGTTGCGCATTACCATGGAACCATTGGCTTTTTTTACTAATTCGGTAAGTGGTATCCCAAAACATCTTTGAGTAAGACCATCTACTTTAATATCCAAGCTAGAGTCATAAACTACGTAAGCCTCAGGAGTGAGCTCGTCTTTGTGCAAAGATACGGTTTCTTGATTAAAAGCCACTAAAAAATCAGTAGAGGCATATTGGCTAAAAACAGGCGATGTACTAATGCTAGTTTGCATTACATTATGACCTCCGCGAATGAGTGAGGGATATTCTGTGTAGTTGAAGATATGATAACCAGACCGGGTGGCCAGTTTGGAAAAAGTTAACCCAGCAGCCATAATGCCATTACCAGCTTCACCGCCTAGCTTGAATGTAAACACCTTTGGGGCAGGATCTGTCATTTAGACTATTTGATTAATTTCAGATTGAAGGGATAGCTATAGGGTTTTTTGTTGGAAATATCCATAGCAACTTTTATACAAAAAACAATATTTACCAACCAGATTATACCGTACAGATTAAGTACTGAGGACACAGCATAAGCGATGGCCATAACAATTTGGAAATTTAGTGCATCTTTGGCATGGGATACCAAGTCCTGTGATTCTTTTTTATCTTTGTACATTAAATAGATCACCAATGGTCCAACAAAAGATACTAATATACCGCTGAGATGGGTTAGCAGCACCATGGACTTACTATCTAAATTAAGGCTGGCAGTTGGTTGGGTTTCTGTTGTCATATATTCATATTAACTCAGTTTAACTATCTTGAATATAGTCAAAAGATTGTTTAGTTAATTAAGCGAAAATTTAGTGGATATTTAAAGTCTTGATTATTGGATGCGGCAACCGTTGCTTGAATAGACCATATTATGTTTAAAATAAACAGTACGAATAAGATTGGAATTCCAATCAAGATTAAACAAAGAAAAATGCCCACAATCATGACTATTATAAAAGTAATCTGATAGTTTAAGGCTTCTTTGGCATGAGAGGAGGCAAAACGTAATGTTGGGCTTTCTTTTGCTATTAGCCAAATAATTAAGGGGACTGCAAAACTTACCAGTAACCCGCCAAGATGAGAAGCAATGGCCAAAAATCTGTCATCTGAAGAGGCTGGAGCAGTTTTAATCATAATTAAGTCTACAAAGATTTGTCCCTTTTGAATACCCACCAGGCTATGTTAAGGGGAAGAATAGAAGTAAAAAACCAAAGATCGATAGAACGTCGCACCAACCAACCAAGTGGACCAGTGGTAATAAAAGGGCCAAGCTTGGAAATAGCCCAACGAGGGCCTACTGGAACAGAATAAGGGGCAAGGATTGGCTTGTAGGCTTGACTGGGGTAATTGTAAAAAGACGCGATAATTTCACCGGCGATAAAGTGCCCATGGGAAAGAGCTGAAAGGGCATTGCCAGAATCTGGTGTGGCCGCATTGTCGCCACCAACATAAACATTGGAATAATTGGGCAATGATAAATTAGGACCTAGCTCTATTTTGCCATTGGGTTGTAGCTTTAGGCCAGAGGTATTTTTAAACAAGGCATGTCCGATAATTCCAGCCACCCAAATTACTGTTTTGGCAGAAAACTTGCCTTTGTCTGTAATTAATCCATGAGTATTTTCTTTGGTAATATGCGTGTTTTCGAGTATATTTACCCCAAGAGACTGGAGACGTCTAGTAGCAAGCTCGGTTACTTTTGGCCCAAAAGGAGATAAAACTTTTGGGCCACATTCAATAAGATCTATTTTTAAGCAAGAGCAATTATAGTGATGGCGACATACTAGTTTTTTCATGTAACCACCAATCTCCCCTGCCAGCTCAACTCCTGTAGCACCACCCCCAACTATAACTATGTGGAGAGAATTTTTGGGATCTAGTCGACAGGTTCCAGCCATATCACTTAAGTGCCTGTTAAGAATTTGGGCATCATGTAGAGACTTTAAAGGGAATGAGTTTTGTCTGATACCTGGGATACCATAATAGGCAGTTTGACTTCCTGGAGCCAAAACTAAGTAATCGTAGTAATAAATAGTTTTTGAGTCACCGGTTGCTGTTTGTTTTTTAAAATCCAGAGTATTTATCCGGTCAGTTATTAGGTTAATTTTTCTGTTTTTAAAAATAGTTTTTAGAGGGATACTGACTTGCTTGGGAGAACGCCCGGTAACGACCCTGTACAAGGCTGCGTGATATTCAAAATTAGGATTACTTGAAACCAAAGTTATTTCAGTATCTGGTAGAGATTCTGACAGCAAATCTTTGGCCAGGGCAACCCCAACAAAACCACCGCCTATAATTAATATTTTTTTTGGGCCAGGCATTAAATAAGTATATGTTAAATCTGGGAAATTATCAGCCGAAAGTCTACACACCAAGCATCATTGTGAGTAAGGATAATTGGGTTAATTTCTAGTTCGGAGATATTACTAAATGATAGAAATATGTCACTTAGACTAACTAGAACTTGGGCTAACTTGTCTACTGGGTACCCCTCTTCTCCCCTATATCCAGAAAAAATCTTATTAAGTTTAGAGGTGGAAATTAAACTGGTCGCCTTTTGTAGATTTAACGGCAGTAAGGCCAAATTGCGATCGTGCAAAAGTTCGACCCATTTACCACCGGCTCCAAACATAGCAACAGGCCCAAAAGTTGGGTCACGTTTTATGCCAAAAATAAGTTCTAGTCCGGTTTTAACTTGAGATTGGGCTATGATTTGGGTATTTTCATATTGCCCTTGAAGGGTTTTTAGCTTTTCGTAGGCTTCTGTAACTTGAGAAAATGTAATTAGGTTGATATAGACTGCTTTGTGTTCAGTTTTATGAACTAAAGAGGGGCCAGTAGCTTTAAGTACTAATGGGTAGCCGTGTTCTTGTATATAATTTTCTAAATCAGGAACGGAGGAAATTATTTTAAAAGCTGGAGGTGTGATGCCATGCTTTGACAAAAGTGCCTGGGCTTGTGAAAATCCCAAAAGACCAACTTCGGTAGTTTCTAACTTCTGGTGAGTGTTGGTTAATTCGGACAAGGGGATCGGTTGGTTTTGTGTCTGGAAATATACTCTAGACAGGGCGCGGATAGCTCTTTCTGGATAGTTATAACACGGAATATGTTTTTGATCTAAAATCTTGGCACCTTGTTGGGTTACATCGCCGCCAATAAAACTGGCCACAATTGGCTTGGTGTATTTTATAGACATGTCTGAAATTACATTGGCAATATTTTCTATGTCAGTCATGGTTTGAGGAGTTAGAAGAACTAGAACTGAAGATACGTTGGGTTCATTTAAAACGGCATCAAGTGCTAGGCGGTACCGGTCTGACTGGGCATCACCCAGGACATCCACTGGATTATGGATTCCGGCAAAACGTGGTAGAGACTGGGATAAGACTTGCTCGGTTTGTGGTGATAACTGCGCCAACTCCAGTCCGTAATCTACTACCATATCAGAACTAACTACGGCTGGTCCACCAGCGTTAGAAACTATTGCAACAGTATTGCTTGAAGGTTTACCTAGCCAGGAAAAAGCGCGCGAAAGGTCAAAGAGTTCTTCAAAGCCATTTATTCTGAGCACTCCCGCTTCAGAGAGGGCTACATCCAGAATGGAATCCTCTCCGGCCATCGAACCTGTATGAGAAAGCATAGCCTTTTGAGAGCTAGAGTGTCTACCAGGTTTGAGGATGAAAACAGGAATTTTTTTTTCGGTTAGTTGTTGGCATAAATCTAAGAAAATTCGGCCATCTGTTATTGATTCTAGATATAAACCAACAACATCTCCTTGCCGGCTGGTTTCCAAATAATAATTTAAGATATCATTCTCGTTTAGGACGGCTTTGTTGCCCAGAGTTAGACAATCGCGAAAACCCAGATTATGATGAGTGGCATAATCAAAGAGAGCAGTAACTATAGCACCAGATTGGGAAACAAACCTGAGGTTTCCTGGAAGCCCGGCGGTTGTACCAAAAGTAATATTGGCACTACAATCCAGGTTGTAAAACCCAAGACAATTTGGACCCAGAATATTTAGATTGTTGTCCTTGGCATATTTGATTAGGTTATCTTCAAGTAGGCGACCCTCCTGCCCTATTTCTTTAAAGCCAGCACTAAAGACTACAAAATTTTTATAGCCTAATTCATTGGCCTTAATAATATTTTCGAGTACATATTGTGAGGGTATAGAAACCACTACCAGATCGACTTTTTGGGGTAGCGATTGCAAATCAGGATAAGCGGGTAAATTATTTATTTCCGTACTATTTTGGTTGATAGGATAAATAGTTCCCCTGAACCCAGACTTTTGTAAATTTGACACGACGATATTGCCAACTTTGGTGGATTCTCTAGATGCTCCTAAAACTGCAATGGATGATGGATTAAAAAGTTGGTGCAGGGAGGTGGTCATGATCTAGAAAGAAAAGAAATCAAGAATTCTATTGGCAAAACTTTTTTCTGTTTTAACTAACTCGCCACTTTCAGCATCAAGAGTAGTAGTTTCTTCAACTTTTACTGGTAAAAATCCAAAGAGTTTTTGGCGTTTTTGGGTTTCAAGTTTGTAAACCACCTTACCGTCATCCTCTACAATGGAAGTGCCAACTTCTTGGGGTGGAATTGTGTCTTGAAGATCAAGGTGCTCTAAGGTTTTTTCAATTGCATCGCGAAGCTCTGCTTTAATTTCTACTTCCTTGCCAGAACTGGTGCCAACAGATACTTGCTTGGTGTCAGAATTGATTATAACGGGAAGAGTAATATCAAGCTTATCCTCACCTTTGGTCATTTCTATAGTTTGGCTTTCAATATTTTCTTTAAGACGAAAATTATCTTTCTTGGTTTCGACTACTACATCGTCTTTTTTATCGACGATCGTTTCCTTGCCTTTACTATCACGAATTTTTAAATATAATTCACGGTATTCATCTATAGTTCTGGTGGGCTTTGGGGTAAGGCTTTTGGTGGGGGTAGGTGGCCTGGTTAGCCAAGGGGTAATGTGAAGCTCTGGCTTTCTGCTTGGTTCTGGGGATCTGGTAGGATAACGGCTAGGCTCGTGCTCTGGTGACCAAGTTGGCGGACGAGAAATAGGTGTCCAGGTTGGAGGCCTGGTGGCTCCGGGATACCAGGTAGGTCTATTCTTATAGTCATCAACGGCTGGTGAAGGACGATTCCAATGATCGTCGACTACGGGTGAAGGTCGCTTCCAATATTCATCAACTTCTGGAGTGGGAGTGACTTCATCACCTAAAACTACTCCGGCAACTGAAGTAACAGTGCCATTTTGTCTAATTAGAGTGGTAGCCTGGACCCCCTGGGCAGAGAGTAGAAAAACTGACAAAGCCAGGAAAATAATTCGTTCGTGCATTAATTATAATAGCGATTAATTTGGGGATTTAAAAGTCATCCATATATATCACTATAATTTCCTAGTCTGGATGACTCACGGTTTTCTAGCTCCTGGAGTTTGGTCGCTGGGACATTATTTGACATAATTCTGAGAGCAAATTTGGCAAAATTTATTTCGTCGTAGAAACTAAGATTATAATAGCCACTAGGGGTGGCATAAGTGGCAAAGCTAGTGGGCCCCTTGTTGATACCAGGTGGTCTTTTTAGTGTAGATTCTAGTAGAGGTATGATACCCCAGGCTTCTTCCCAGTATAATTGGATTTTCCAGATTCTTCGATAAATTTCGTTTTGAATAAACCGCTTGGTAATAGATACAACGTCAGGATGTAATTTGTCTACAAGAGGTATGGGAGTAATTGTTTTTATCCAATTTTCATATAATGGCTGGTGGCCAGTTTTTCTAGCGTGAGCGTCGCAGTTAACCAAGGCATAGCTGGTTTCCAGATCTCCATTAGTTAGCCACCAAGCAGCATTGTGCAAATAACAGACATATTTTTGAGTTTGATCAAATGCTCCCTCAAAAAAGTCTCCCCCGCGTAGATCATGTCGTAATACCTCAAGGTAAAACCCTGTGGTGGCCCTGGCTAGATAAGTAGGAAACCCTGGGTCAAGATCTTTATCGAAATCCATTTCTTTCCAAGTCTTTGCATACCGGCTAATCTTGCTTTCAATATAATAATTTTTATCTTTCTCTGGTAATTCACCTTCGGGTACTTTTTTACTAAGTTTGTCTGACTGTTTTAAAATACGTGCAGACAAGCTCTTTTTTAACTCGTCCAACCAAGGTCCGTATTGATCGCAAACAGTTTGAAAACCAGCAGAAATTTCAGCCTTGGTGGGATAGTGTATAACAGGCTTTTTTTCAGCTCTGGATTGTATATCGGCTGGTTTTTCTGATAATGGATTTAGTTGTTCTTTGGTCATAATTGAATAGATTAAAAGTCTTCGCCATAACTAATATTGGCCAATCTAGCGAAATTGGCGCTATCGGACTCTTCGTATTTGGTGGCAGGAACTTGATTTACTGTAACCCTAAGAGCAATTTTGTGAAAGCTAATGCTTTCAAAAAATGTAGAGCCAGGAAGGGCACCTGGTTCTTTATATCCAAGAAAACTAGTAGGTCCCTTGTTTCGGCTAGTTCGTGGATATCTTTGCTCAAGATCTGGGATCATGCCCAAAGCAAATCCCCAGTGATAATGAATATTCCTTATGGTGCTAACAACTTCGTTCTGAACGAATTTGGCTGTGAGAGCTCCTACCTCTGGTGGTAAATCCTTATCATGAACTAATGGAATGGTAGTTCTTATCCAGTTTTCATAAAGAGGTGGTTGGCCGCGTTGTATTGCTCTAAAATCGCATTCTTCCAAGGCAATACTTGCTGGGATGTCACCTGCAGTTAGCCACCAAGCAGCATTATTTATAAACCAAAGGTATCTTTGAGTCTTTGAAAATTGGTTATTAAAATGCATTCCAAGGTCTAGCTTTAGCCTATGGACGGGATATCCCGTGACAGCTCTGGCTAGCCAAGCAGGATACTTAGGATCTAATTTCGCTTCAAAACAAATACTTGTCCAATAATGTTCAAACGGCTTTATGCTGGCTTTTATGTAACTATTCATGGTTTTATCTTTGGGACTTTCCTTTTCTCTGATTTCCAATCTTCTCTGGGTAATTTTTGCAATTTCTGGTAAATAGTCATCAGGCTTTAGGCCATACTGATCGCAAATGGACTGAAAACCAGCAGAAATTTCGGCTTTGGTGGGGTAGTGAATACCCCTCTTTTTTTCAGATCTAACTTGGATAACTTCAGGCTGTTCTTGGGTTGGTTTTAATTGTTCTTTGGACATAGCAAAAGAAATAAATAGATAACAGATTGGTCATTTCCCTAAATATCTTAAATTGTGCTTTTTGGCATATTTTTTGAATTCAAGTATTGCTTTTTTAGCACCGGGTTGCTTTGGATCATTTTCGATCATATCGTCTAGTAACTCTCTAACTATGAACTTAGAGTGCTCTGTCTTAGCTTTATCTTCAGATTGAAAATAGTTGATAAAATATCTATATACCCTGGGTGATCCTATTCTGGCTAAAGCTCGATGGGCCTTATCTTGTTCGCGAGACCCCATGGGCGCTGTTTTTAGATAATCAAAAATAACAGGCAAGGCACTAGCGTTGCCAAGATGACCCAGGGCTTGGATAGCTTGATACGACAGATCCTTCCATTCTGAAAGCCCAGATAAACTCTTTTTAACAGCCTCCTGTAGCCATGCTTGGGTTTTATCAGCAATTATCGCCTGGGCAGGAATGTCACAAGTCCCTTTTCTGGAAATATTGGGACTTGCCCAGGCACTTTTTTTGTCTGACCCATGGTTGATTTTGTTGTGTATTAGCACTTTTATTAACAAGCCGCACTGGTGGTAGTCTTTTCTGTACAAAGCATTTTGATAACACCACTGCCAATGACTTTCACTTTTTACTCCATCCACCAGCCATGTCCCTTGCCAGTGTTCTACTTCCTCAACGATAAATTGTTTTTCATCTTTGCTAAGCCCCGGTCGCTCATTTATAGTTTTGATTAGTTTTGAGGCTCGTAGTAGCTCTCCGGCTTCCTTTTGAGCTTTGATTTCATTAAAAAAACCAAGTTTTCGAACTTTAAGCTCACTTCTGGGCAGTAAATCATTTTCATTGACCCAATACTCCTCTCTGGGGTCGGGGTCAGGATATCGATTGTCGGTTTCTTTTTTTACAATTACTATGGGAGAAGGAATATTTTCGTCGATACATTTTAATAAAAAGGTTGATCTGCTGAAGGAATATGGCGCAGAGCGACTAGAGGTGTGTAGTGTAAATTCCTGTGGGTTAACAACACCTTTACGTATGCATAGTTCTTTGATTATTTCTATAGCTCTGGGTTCAAACAGGTCGCTAATAGTAGTTACTTTTTCATTGCGATTCGGATCTATCCAGGAATCCTCTGCCCTAGAATCCTGATAGCTAGAACTGGTAACTTTTAGAGTTGGAAATTCTTTGTAATTGGTCATATTAATAAATATTTTTTAAACTATCGGCTAAGAACATAGCATTTGAGGACTTGCTATCTCCTTTTAGCTGATCGACGAATGCAAGAAGATTCTTGTAGGCTTTTTTGGCTCCTTCTTGATGGGGTGAGGCTTTTATCAAGTCGGTAACTATTCTAGATTTTTGCCAAAAATTGACAAAACTTTTGTCACCTTTTAGATTGGCAATAAGGTATTTTCCAACTCTTGGCGAGCCAATTTTGGCTAGCGCTTTTAGAATCGTGACTTGATCATCAGGTTCAGTAATGGTTTTTAAGTAGTCAAACATAGCAGGTAAAGCCCTTGCCCCTCCTGTGTTACCAAGGGTTTGAACTGCAAACCAAGCGACTTCATCCCACTGCTTGTGGCCCTGTAGTAATAACTCATTTATTGCCCCAAGTAGATATTCTTCAGTTTTTATTTCAAGAGCAGGTTGGGCCGGTATATCCCAGGTGCCTTGTCTTGCAAGTGCATCGTCATGCCCTTGCCAACGTCCGTGTTTCTGGTATGTTTTTGCATTTAACAAAATTACCAAAAGTCTGCACTGGTCAACATCTTTTCTATGCGAGGCATTTTGATAATAGGATTGCCATTTTTCTTCGCTTGAAATTTCTTTCTCTAGCCAAAGAAATTGGGTTTTTTCAATTCCACGAATCAGTTTTCTTTTATCAACAGGTTTGAGCGCGTCGAGACTTTTAACAGTGGAAACTAAAAGAGATGTATCATACAAATCTCCTTTTTTAGCTTTGTCTTCGTTCCAATAACCTAATTTTCTGACAATAACTTCGCTTCTAGGCAGAAGATCATTTTCGTTTACCCACTTTGACTCTTGGGGGTCATACTGTGGCTTGCGATTATCTCTTGATTTTCTGATTATCAGAATAGGCTTCTCTTTGCCTTCATCCTGGCATTCCAGCTGAAAGGAGGCTCTGCTATATGAATATGGTGCACTTTGGTGGGAAGTATTTAAAATGAATCCCTGGGGATTTGTCACACCTTTTCGTCTACAAAGTTCTTGAATTATCTCCAACGACCTCCGAGAAAATTCTTCGCTCATCGTACTAACGGTTTGATTACGAACTGGATCAACCCAGGAATCTTCGGCCCTAGTATCACCATAGTATTCCTTTGTAACAGGCAGGGTATCAATTTTTTCGTACATATAAAGAAAATAATGACTAACCAGCTGAGAATACGTCTAAAAAAGTGGTTGTGCTTGTCACCAAGCTGACACAGGCTGACAAATGATATAATTTGATAGTATGGAACTGGATAAACACCTGGTGCTGGAGGATAATTTTCCCCTAGATTACCGGCAAGATGTGGTTGGAGATATTTTTGACTTATTAAAAAGAAGCGAATCTTTTTCGTTTATCGGCATGAAGGATAACTGCAAGATAAACGTAATGAGATATATTTCAAGACGTGCAGATGTGCAAACAAAATATTTAGGGGCTGAGGCGGATAAATATATGTTTGTATTAGTAGATTTAAATGAACTGGGATCGTTTACCCTGCCTAGCTTGTACCACTTAATAAGTGCTAGCTTGATGGAAGAAGCTACAAAACTAGGATTGGAGAGTACTTATTTAAACCAAATATTTATAGACCAGCCTAATATTCTTTTAAAATCTCTAAAAGAAGATCTGGCCAATGTGGCAAACAAGACCGGAAAAATAATTGTGTTTCTTTTTAATAATTTTGACCAAGCTAGAAAAATGGATTTGGATCTGGTTTACCACCAATTAATAGCTCTAAGAAACGCGGCCAGATTTTCTTTGGTATTTATTTTTGGAGGAGTTAGGCCTTTTGAGCCGGTGACTTTTTTCTTTCAGAAAATGGTTTTTATGACGCCATTTTCTGAAGACCAGGCCGGGTGGGTACTGCAAAGAAATTGCCACAGATATCAGGTTAACTTGACAGATAAAGAAAAGAATAAGATTATTGAACTTTGTGGAGGACATGCAGGATTGATTAAATTTTGTGTTCAAACATTATCAAAAGTGTCACAGACAAATTATGCAAAAAAAATAACAAATCTATGTAACGAGGAGGAGATAATGTTTCAATGTCAAAGAATATTAAGTAGCTTGACTGACTTGCAAATAGCCAAACTAAAAACAAACCAAAAAGATGAGCTATTAATTAAATTAGGTTTTCAATCTGTGATCGATAACAAAATCAAAGTTTTTTCACCACTTCTAGACACCTATTTAAAATCTGGCAAGCAAAGTATTGCTCCATTTGTGTATGACAAGGAAAATGAACAGCTGTTCTTTTTAGGTAAATTAATTAACAATCTATTGTCAAAGAGAGAGTATCGACTATTAACTTTTATGTCGGATAGCCCAAATAAAGTTTTTAGTCGCGAAGAAATTATGGAGAATGTTTGGGGTAAAGACGAATATCCTACTGACTGGGCTTTTGATAAGTTTGTATCAAGGTTGAGAAAGAAACTGGAGCTAGATAAAACCAACCGAAACATACTGAAAACCAACCGAGAGTTGGGTATTTGTCTAGTAGATTAGATAGAGAACTAAGTGCACCACTGCATTTTACCTATAATATTGCAAAATATATGTTTTTTGATATACTTATGTATTCAAGAATTAAATAATCCACAATTGCTGTGGGTAAATTTAAAACTTGTAAATAGTGCTCTTTAAAAAGTTGCGGAAAACATATCTTCTTATAAAATCAATGGTTAGCATTCTGGGCAAATTTTTTTGCTTAGTGTGCTAACCATTCGGTTAGAAAACAAGAAAAAAAGTAAGAAGGAGAACAACGTGAGCAAGCAAGTTGAGTTTGTGGTGCTTCGGAATATAGACGAGGCAATGCGTCTAGTTGCAAATACCCCACCTCTGTCCGAGCGGTTCTCGAACGAAGACCTCTTTGGGTTTATTTACAAAGTTACCCGGGGTTCGATTTATCGGAAGCATATGGTTGGGGTGATTCTTGATGCAATTTCCAAATTTGTGAAAAGTGGTGGATATCCACGTGATATGGATGCATTCTTGAGTACAAAAGTTACCTTTATTATCGGTATTCTGGTGGAAAACGAAGATATTGCCACAGAAGCCAAGGAATTTTATGGAAAGATGATTCGCACACAAGCAGTTTATTCGTAGAAAAAAAACGGCGTAAACCAAAAAAAGGAGCAAAAATATGAGTAACCCAAGGTTTTATACCAGACTTCCTGCCGGGGAAAAGTTTCAAACCCGGCTGGAGAAAATGCAGATTGGGTTGGATGAGCAAGTGGGACGGCTCTTTAATCAGTGTCTTATCGGATTGGCTGACCAGGCAGTCAGTGGGCAGAGCTTGGTCATACTACTGGGTGTGGTGATCTACAGATTTACAAAAACAGGTGATTATGGCCCTAACTTCTATGAAGTCCTATTGCTCTGCATTCCACAGATTATTGACGCTTTGGTCGACGACAAAGGTGTTGTCGAGGAAGCCAAGCGCTATTACGAAGAAGTACTTGCTTCAATGTCAAAAACCAAAAACTAACCAAGAAGGAGAAAGACATGGATAAGACCGTCAAACTTCCGAGTGCGAAAGAGATTGTTGCACGAATGGAAACGGCGCAGTTAGGTTTGGATGAGAGAGTGGCAGGGCCTTTTAATCAGGCTCTTGTCAAATTGGCAGGTCAGAAAATGAGTGCGTATAGCCTAGTCAGGCAATTGATTGTCATAATCAACGAATTTTCAAACACGACTGACTATGGCCTGGATACCTTTTCAGTTCTATATTTGTGTATTCCACAGATCGTTGATGCCCTGGTCGACGACAAGGATATTGCCAGCGAAGCTCACCTCTTTCTTAAAGAGGTAAACGACGAGCAAATGAAGTTTGGTGACAAACCAAAGAAGGAAGAACAAAATGACTGATGGCATCAAACAACCAATTGCTGTCGCAGCGAATGAGTACCAAAAGTGGGGATGCCCCAATTGTGGCTATCGATCTGGCTACTCGCCAATATCAGGGGGAGGTACAGCAATAGTATCCTGTGGTGAATGCGAAGTTAGCTTTGCTGTTCTGGCTGATGACGTTAAGAAGTCAGCCATCGGATTTGGCAGCTTTTATCCTGAACTTCAAAAACACCCTCGCGAGGGAATTGATTCTCATGGTAAACCAGATAAACAACCCGAAGGGGGTGGCGAATTCTTTTGGTCCCGAGGCATAGGTTTGGATTCTTGTACTTGCTTTGTCTGTGGAACCCGTGATCGTGATAGGATGGGGCATATATATCTTAATAACATTGCCGCTTTCGTGCAATGCAAGGCTTCGGGTCAAAGAATTATCCAAATGTTCGATAAAGTTGCAAATGGTGCGCTACTTGATTATCGTGTACATGAGCCCGACCGAATTCAGGTAAAAATCGGCGCATGTGACGCGCATTTGCCAAACCTTCAATTGCTTGACAAACTTTGTAACGATGGAGTCATCACCCTAGATAGGGTGGCTGCTGCTGTCAGTTTACCAAACTAGACTTTTTCTGAAAGTTCTTTCCGCAACGCAGGCCCCTAGAGGTGATGAAAATCACCGATAGGGGCTTTTTTTATGGCGTTATACTCTGGACTGGTAGATAGCCATGGTATTAGTTCAAGCAATTTTTCCATCGTGACAAATTTAGCAGAAATGATTCTATATTCAATTTTTTCGGTTGGTTTTTCTTGGGGTAAGAGTATGTAATCCTTGGCCAATTTGTCAATAAAACAATACGTTCTAAGCTGTAAAAAATGGTCGATAACTGTTCCAGTGTCTGATAGTTTTTTGACATTATTATAGCCAAAGAGCTGAATATCGTTCTGACTGTGGGATAAATCTAGTCCTGCTTCTTCTGCCACTTCACGTACTACTGTTTGGCTTATATTTTCACCTGGCAAAGGGTGACCTCCAGGCAGTTGCCAGGACTGATTGTCTTTGGAAACTATGCATACTTGTCCATCCTTTGAAATAATCCAACAATAAACTTGCGTGACAGGAACATGTTGCTCACTAGGATTAACTTTGTCCGAAGTCACCCAGGTGGTTTTAAAGGGGCTTGTAGTTTTCATTATGGAAAGTATAGTTGCTTAATATTTGGATAATTATTCTGAAGATATGTAAATAATTTGATAACATCATTTTTACTCCACCCTAACCCAAGAGAGATATGCTGGTTCGACCTATGGGCGATATCTGAAGACAAGTAAAAATCAATATATGAGTAAGTGGGGAAAATAGTGATGTTCCCTTCTGTGTTCCATCTCCTTCTACGAGCTTCAACCTCAAAAGGTTGATTAATATTAAATTCGTGACCGGAGCTAATTGGGCTGAAGGATGTTAGTTTTGGTCCAGTTATTACTATTTTCGTTGATATAAACGCGGACACAAGTGACAAAACAATTAATAAAATAAATAGTAAGTAAAATGAATTTATATTAATTTTTGATATATCTTGGATGTTAATTAAGATTGCCGAATAGATAACAATTAGAAAATAATTAATTTCACTAAAAACTGTCACAGATAACACCCCTGGTTTAAATATAGCCATGGGTGGGAATGGTTTTACCATTTTATTGTTAGTTTTTTGGAGATGGAGTTACAGGTGCAAGTAGGCTATCAAGAAGCAAAAAGCCTTTGTCTTTTAGAGTTTTGTTGTTGTCCAAAATACCTTTTTCGATAGCTTTTAGGGCTTCAATGGCCTTGCCGGTCATAGCAAAATCAGCACTAGTTTCAGGTGTTTTATTAAGACCACCCAGAAGGGTTTGCATTTGCACGTAATCAGACTGAAGGCTTTGTACCGCTGGCAAAAGTGTTTTGGCATCTTTGTTTTTTAGATTAAAAAGCTGTTCGTTTTTTTGAGAAATTGATTCTGAGAGCTGGTCAAACTTGGTACTGGTTTGGTTAAATTTGGCTTGGTTGGACTGGTTAGTGAAAAAATATTGGATGGCAAAATAGGCGGCAACACCTAATAAACCAATCAGAAAATTTCTTGCAAAATTGTTAGACTTAGCTGGGGTTGGGCTGGTTTTTTTTATTTTATCCATAAAAATACTTTAGCATATTTTTAGAGGATTTTTTGAAAAACTTGCATGGACTTTTTATTATCATCGCCATCGATTGTACCCAAATCGGTGTAGTTTTTTTTCTTGTAAAAACCAAAAGCCGTATCTTGGTATCTTTGGGCACTTCGAACCAATAACTCGGTATAGCCATGGTACATAGCCTCTTGTTCAATAAAATTTACCAATAGTCCGCCTACTCCCCTGCCCTGATGACTAGTATCAACATAAAGAATTTTTAGTTCCCCTGGAAGAAAGGTTTTGGTAAAAGAAAGTACTTTGGGCAATGGATTGGATAGACCAACTATGCCAATAACAGTGTCATCTTGTTTGGCTACCCAAAAATGCATATTAAATTCAGTATGTCCATGAATCTCGTTTTCTATTCTTGAAATATACTTATCAACTTCAATGGGCTCTGTCCACTGACTAAGAATTTGTTTAATATGGACGAGGTCTATGGTGATAGGTTTGGTTATGGTGATTATTGGTTAGTTTAGCAGAGTAAAATAGTAGTATGGTGGGAAAAATATTTTCAAAAAAGGAGTTTGAGGAAGAAAGGTTTTTGGATTGTAAATATAGTCAGTGCAAGTTTATTAAGTGTAGGTTTGTGAACTGTCAATTTAAAGGGTGTATTTTAAGTGCAGTGGATATTAGTGATAGCCAGTTTGTGGATGTGGAGTTTATTGACTGCAATATAATGGGAATGGATTGGACTAGGGCAGCTAAAGTAGAAAACTTGGTTTTTAAAAATTGCGAACTTAGTTATTCAAATTTTAGACTATTGTCGCTACCTAAAATTGTGATTAGGGAATGTATGGCAAAAGAATGTGATTTTACGGAGGCCAATTTAAGCGAATCACAACTGCAGAATAGTGATTTTGAAAAAACTGTGTTTGCCAAGACTAATTTAACCAAAGCAAATCTGCTTGGTGCAAAAAATTATTTTATTGATGTTAGGTCAGCTACTATTAAGGGGGCCAAATTCTCACTTCCTGGTGCCATGAGTTTACTATATGGCTTGGGAGTTATTTTAGAATAGATTGTATTAGCGTTACGACTCTCTGTGGGTTTATTAAAGCTTCGGCATGAGTAGCCCTACTGAGCGGAATAAAATCAATATCGGGATTTAGTTTGGCAAGAGCATCTTGGGCTTGTCTGCTTTTTACAATATGATCATCATCGCAAGAAATTACTGAAATTCGCCTATGGTTAGACAAATGGGCATTTTTGTAAAGACCTTGTAAAAAATGGATAATGTTGCGCTTTACCCCTTGGGTAGCTCGAGCTTTAACTGGTTCCTGAGGCTGATCATTTCTATTAAAGTTGGCCAAAGCGCCATGTCTAACTAATAAATAATATATTTCTGGGATAGTTGCTAAATCAAACGACAGGACCGACTGTTCGGCAACGGCTGCCGGAGAGACTAAGCATACATTGGCACATATGTCTTGGTAGTGTTTGTCGGCAAGTAGACCAGCAATCATAGGGCAACCAGTAGAATGACCTACCAAATCGATTTTAACTTTGTTTCCAAAACGTTCTTGCAAAGTAAGAGCGATGGCTCTCTTGTAAAATTCTATATGTGGGGAAAGTTGACTAGATTCTTCGACAGCCTGAGCAAAACTTGGTGTCACACTACCCATAAAACTTTCGGGCTGGCCTAGAGCAATTACAATTCTCCCCTGGTAGGCAAATTCTTTAATGAGGGTTTCTATTCCAGCCAATCCGTTACTGATACCAGGTATCAAAACTACTGGACGAGCGCTGAACCTTGGGTCAACTCTTGGGGGAGGTATAATCACAAGTGGTGATTTTTGTATCCCCAAAGTACCCATGTAAACACAAACTGATCCCTGCTGTAAATATTTTTTTGCTATTTTGCCACGCTCTTTCAACTCTTTGTAAAGATGACTATGCGAATCAGATCGTACGCGGTGGTCTTTTATTTGACTGAGCAATTCTTGGGCTTTAGATCGATCAAAGGGTGTACGAAAATGGGCAGAAAGCTTGGTTAGTTGACCCAGACGATACATGATATTGCCAAACCTACTTGCAACCATATTCGGTTCAGGGTCGTTGAGATAGTGGACAGGCTCGTTTATGTAGCCTGTGATATTTTCTGGATTAAAATCAGGAATTTGGAGTTTATGCTTGGAGTTGTCAATAGTAAGACTGTCAAACATGACTAATTCTACCTAAAATGTTTTCTGTTGATATCGGGACATATAACTTGCCCATACTATTGCCAATATTTAGTGTATTATACTTAAATATGTATAACAATAATCGTGGTGGCTTTAGTGGTGGAAATAGAAGTTTTGGAGGTCCAAGACGGGACTTTGGAGGTGGAGGGGGCGGTGAAGAAAGAAAAATGTATTCGGCCACCTGTGATAAATGTGGACGACCTTGTGAGCTGCCTTTTCGGCCAAATGGTAGAAAACCAGTGTATTGTAGTAACTGTTTTGAAAAAGAAGGGGGCGGAGCACCACAAGGCGAAAATAGAAGCTTTGGAGGGGAAAGGTCCTTTTCATCCAGGCCAAGAGTGGAAACTAGAAACTATGACCAACCAGATTATGGACGCCAATTTAATGAACTTAACGCTAAATTAGACAAACTCATTTCACTTTTGTCAGGAGACACAGCTGTTGCTCCTGCTCCCAAGAAAAAGAAAGAAAAAAAGGAAGTTAAGGCAGAAGCTGAGTCTATGCCAGAAGCACGAGTCGAGATTCCAGAAATGGAAGTAAGCGAAGAAAAGTAATAAAAAAATCCGCCGTTGCCCTTTGGGCTACCCGGCGGAGAAGACTACTTCAAACTACATACTTTTGGCAAGATTACCAGGATCTTTCCAGTCCTCTGGAGTGATATGGAAAACATTAAGGGGAATTTCCACACCAGGACGCTCAATCCAAAGAACAAAAGGTTTGTTGACCTCTAGGTACTGGGGCATCCCCCTGGCAAAGGACATGGCTGCTGCCTCTGTGACTGCTGCACCAAACTGATTCATGGAGAACTGAATTTCCTGCAGAGCCTGGCTAATGAACCAGTTACCGTCAACTGAGGAGTAGACTTCCATAAAACGAAGCCAATCCAAATCTACGGGAAGCCCATGCTTGACCATTGGAAGAATAGCTCCTTCGTAACCATAGAAGGATTTGACCTGCTCTGCTTGCAAACTTTCAACGTACTCATGCAGCCCAAAGCCTGTGAGAGGCCTGTCTTCCATACTGAGGCAAAGCGTGTCGCCGGATTTAGTTGGGACCTTGACGATCAGTTTCCTGCTTTTGGTCTCCCAGATTTTGACTCTGGCGGTACTGCTCTTGAGAAGAAAAGCTGGGTGTCCTAGAACCTCCAGCCTGGGGCCGCCCTCAAAAAGCGAGGTGAGACCCGGTGAAAGCCACTGTACGCCGTACTTGTTGATGGCCACGACGCCGAAGCCGGAGCCTGGAAGCCACGGTCGAAGCTGAATGCTCAGGCCATTCTCGCGCAGAATTTGATTTAGTTCTTCGGCTGTTTTTTTAGCCCAGCCCTGTAGGGTGGGTACTTTGGTCACCGCTTGCCGCAAAACGGTCAAACGGGAAAGTAGTTCCTTTTGAGTTGGGTTGGTGGCTTTCCAAGTGCATTGGCCACCAAGAAGACCTTCAGCCTCAATCATGGCTCTGGCGATTGTTAACAAACCTAGTGATGAGCTCATGTTTTCTCCTTGTGTATTGCCATGACCAGTGTGGTCATCAAAGTAATCTACTTTTGCATTAACTTTGATTGATGGCTATTTAGATACAAAATATTATGTCCAAATAGCCACCAACCAGTAGATGCAAAATATTGAAGTATCTATTTTTAAAAGGACAGAAACAAAAGTTAGATGCAATATCCAACCTGTATTTGAATGCTTACACTTGATGTGTAATGGTTAAGTATACTTGAAAAGTGATATAAAGTCAATATTATAGGTATTATCACAAGCTTAGAATCTCTGAATTGGTCATTACTTTGGCTATGGTGGGGACAAAGTATTTCATGGTGATGGCGTGGTGGGGAGGGTCCCAGGAAGCAACGCAGTCTTGGGCAACAATTACATCGAAATCTCTTTGATAGGCATCGACTACGGTAACCCTGACACAGGCGTGAGAGTTTATGCCAGATACCACCAAGGTGTCTACGCTCAAACTCTTTAAAGTATCCTCAAGGTTGGTCTGGTAAAAACCGCTGTAACGCTTTTTAATAATTTCAATATCTGAAGATAAAAAGTCCAAACCAGGCAAAAGCTGGCTGCCAGGGGTACCCTCAACTACGAAAGCTGTACCAGTATTTTTGGGACCAAGAGGAGCGTCAGACAGATCAGCTTTCATGGTTTGGCGAAGCCAAATTATGGGAAGAGATTTGTCCCTAAAATGGGCTACAAGTTGGTTTATATTTTTAATTAGGAAGTCTTTTTGCACTGTCAGCTCGTCTTTTTTAAAGAAATCTTGTTGCATATCGATAATAACCAAGGCTGAGTGCATAGCCAAGAATAACATATTGATATACTTGGATGATGAATATTGTTAGTACGAAGTCTTTTGATTTGGCTATAAATGCCAAAGGCGATAAAAATGCTAAAAAAGTGGCAATTTTACTTCCCGGCAGGCTGGACACAAAAGATTATGCCAATTTTGAAAGCCATAGCGAGTTATTGGCAAATAAGGGGTTTTACGCAGTAGCGCTTGACCCACCTGGAACCTGGGAAAGTCCTGGAGGAATTGAACTTTTTACAACCATAAATTATTTAAAAGCTGTAAATGATCTTATTGACTATTTGGGGAATAAACCAACTTTACTGCTAGGGCATAGCCGGGGAGGAAATGTAGCTATATTGGCTAGCGAAAATCCACATGTAACGGGAATAGTTTTGGTAATGTCTTCATACGAATCACCTACTCGTCCAAGCAATCTAGCCAATGGGGTTCAAATAGAACACAGAGATTTACCTCCAGGCAGTGTTAGAACCAAAGAACAAAAAGAGTTTGCCCTGCCATTAAATTATTTTAAGGACGGTGAAAAATATGAGCCACTGACAATTTTGAGAAACTGTAATAAGCCTAAATTATTATTTTCAGGAACTAACGACAAATTTTATACACCTGGAGAAATTGAGGAAATATACCAGTCGATTCCAGAACCAAAGATGCTAATTGAACTAAATACTGACCACAGTTATCGCCGACATCCTGAAATTATCAAAGAGGTAAACGCAAAGATTGGAATATTTTTGGATAAATTTTTACTCTAAATTTTTAAGGAGTATAATATGGTATGGGTGCAGTCAAAGTAATTTTTGGTCTGCTGGTCGTAATTATCGTGGGGGTACTAGTGACTGGGTGGTATTTAGTCGGAGGCATGACTTCTCCGCGAGACTTGGGAATAACTTACACAAAGCAAGATAAGGCCAGTGCTTACCTGAAAAATGGAGTGGTGGCCACTACCCTACCAGCAGTAAACGATATTACAAAAAGTGTTCGATATGAGGGTAAAAAAGAGGTTAAATTTACCATGAGTTCGAGTGAAATTACGGCTATCGTAAACGGTAACAACTGGCAGTATAGCCCAATATCCAAAGTTCAAATAAAGATATATCCAGATGGGAGTGGCGAGGCTTCAGGTATACTACATGTGGATAAGATTTTACCTTTTGTATCGCTAACTCACTCCACTGCAGAAGTAAAAGAAGCTATGGAGAAATATCATATTAGTGCTAATCCACCATTTTATTTAAAAGGTAGGGTAAGTATAACCAACAACCAGGTGAGCATGGTACCGAGTGAAGTCCAAATTGGTAGAATTAGTGTGCCAAGTTCTTTGGTTAGCTCAAACCTGTCTACAGCCAATGGATTTGCCGAAGAGCGAATTAGGGCTGTGCCAAATTTGTACATCAGAACACTAAAGCTGGACCAAAACGGCGTGAGCTTTGATGGTACTATGCCAGAGAAAGAAATTAAGTCAGTGCAATAGCTTTCCAGTTATTGCACTATTTTTTCCCAAGGATACGATGGATTTCCAAAGTGACCATAGCGGGCAGTGGCTTGGTAAATTGGCTGGCGTAAATCTAGGGCTTGGCAAATTCCACCAACTGATAGATCTAGTAGACCCCATGCAAAATCTTCGATTACCTTTTGGCTTTTTTTAGATGTTCCAAATGTTTCGATGGCCTTACCAATAGGATCGCGAACACCAATTGCATACGCAATTTGGACTTCGGCTCTGGTGGCTAGACCAGCTGCAATAATGTTTTTGGCAATAAACCTGGCTGCATAAGCCGCGGAACGGTCAACCTTGGTGGGGTCTTTTCCAGAAAAGCAACCGCCGCCAATACGAGCCATACCGCCATATGTATCCACAATAATTTTGCGTCCGGTTACACCTGTATCGGAGGCTGGTCCGCCAATTTCCCACTTGCCAGTACCATTGAATATTACCTTGTCTGCCGTGATATTTTTTAGTTTATATTTTTCTAAAATTGGTATGATGACCTCATTTATAAGTATTTGCTTGGCTTCTTTACTGTCTATTTGAGAGTAATCAAGGGGCTTGGCTAGGACGATAGCTCCAACAGAAACAGGCTGGCCATCTAGGTAATTTACAGTAACGGCTGATTTACCATCGGGACGCAGCCAGGAATACAGCTCTTGCGGCTCGTCCATTTTTTGGCACAGCTCGTGTGATAAGGTTATGGGAAGCGGCATAAGACTAGTCGTTTCATTACAAGCATAACCAAACATCATTCCCTGATCGCCAGCTCCCCCATCGTCTACACCGAGGGCAATATCGGGCGACTGCTGGTGGATGTAAACCTCGATATCGGACTCACTTGTAAAATTAAACTCGGGGTTGGTGTAACCCAATTCTTTTATTTTAGCTCTGGCTATAGTTTTAAAATTTAGTTTTTTAGGACAGGTAATTTCGCCGGCTAAAATAATTTTATTGGTGGTTACCAGAGTTTCGCAGGCCACCCTGGAAAGTGGATCAACTGAAAGAGCTGCATCAACCACAGCATCAGAAATTTGATCAGCCACTTTGTCGGGATGACCAGCACACACAGACTCGGACGCAAAAAGGGAATAGTTCATTTTTTCCTCCATTAATTTATAAGAGGCATGTCTGAGCCCGACTAACGCCGAGGTTCTTGGCACCGTGGACCTACTATTGTAGTCTCGGTTGCCGACCCCTACTCCGCAAGGCGGAATGGAGATTCTCTGGACAATGCTATAAACAGCATATTAGACCTAAAGCAGTAAGTCAAGCTGGAAAAAGAAGTATAATAAAGTATGATAACCATCGAAAGTCTACGGCAATTTAGGTTGGGTGAATATGCGATTTTTGATATGACCCTAGCCTTTGTTGGTATGGGACTACTGTCCCCTGTTTTGTCGAAATTATTTGACTTAATAAAACTGGAAATTTCAAGAAAGATTTGGTTGATATGGACATTGCCAATTAGTATTTTGATCCACTTGCTGGTTGGGCAAAGAACTTTAATGACAAAATATTTTATGGATTTAGATGGTCACTACCTGTTAAAAGCCTTAATTATCATTTTGACAATAATTGGGCTTAGGGAAATTAAGAAAATAAAATGATTAAGTTCTTGTCGGCTCTGAGCTTATCGCGTGGACAACTTAGTAAAATCCTTGCTGAAAGCTATAAAGACCTAAGTACAGAGTCGTCTGGTGTGTAGAAAGACGAAAAATTAAAGTGGAACAACTTTGACAAGCTGGTTTTTGACTATCCTGAAACTATTGGTAAATGTTTGTTCGTTACTTGGGAAAATAACAAAATTGTGGGACTGGCATCCTGGGACCCAAGAAGTGGAGAAATTGGCCAGAACTGCGTTTTGCCAGAATTTAGAAATCGAGGTTTGGGACATAAACAAATAGAGGAGGTAATAAAACGGCTTAAAGAGTTGCCATTAAGTAAGGCTATGGTTACAACTAGCCAACATCCTTTCTTTAAACCAGCTTTAAAAATGTACAAGAAATTGGGGTTTATTATAATCAACCGAAGAAAGGGTGGGCCAGATCCTAGATATAGCCTAATCGATTTGGAATACTGTTTTGACGCAAAATATAGTTGTGTTTATTAACAAGATCTAGGATCTCCATTGATAATTGTAAAACTAAGAAATATTTATCTTAGGATACCGAGACCTAAAAGTCCGACGATTATTAGATACCCTGCTATTAAATAATTTAGAAACTTGGGAAACATTAAAATTAGCACCCCAAAAACTATAGAGGCTAAAGGGCTAAGATTGCCGAGAGAGATATTCATATTTATAAAAATTAAAATAATTAACTAGCAAACTTAAGCAGGTTGTTGTTTACCAGAAAGTAGTAGAGCCAACTTGACTCCACCCCAGGCAAGGATGGCGTAAACGATCATGGCCACGATAGTGGAGGGCTCGAGGACTGAAGCAGTTTCTAGACCCTGTGAAACACCTCTGCGAAAGATGCCTTCAAAGGGTAGTACAAAAATTCCACTTAAGCCATAAATAAGGCCGACAAATCCACTGGACAAACTGGCACCAGTAATCTTTAAAACCAGTCTAAAGGCTAAGAGGATTTCTAAGGCCCCTAAAAAATAGTAAATCACATACTCGGTTTTTTGGGTCTTGGTGGCATCAGCCTGTTCTGGGACCGGAGTTGTCAAGATAATATCTGGATCTGAAGTTTGAGTAGTTACTGTTTCTTTAACAAATTCTGTCATACTTTTTCTACTCCTTTAATTACGTTTTCTTTAATCTGTTCTTTTTTATCTTGAGCATTGGCCAAAACTTCTTTTACCTTGTCTTGGTTTATCTCGTCAGACATAACAATCGCGCCTGCAACTGCCACACCGGCACCTACAACACCTACGGCAGCAACGGCGGCCATAACAGGGTTTACACTTAGGACAGTATTGTTTTTGATATTTTTAGACATATTTATTTTCGAACTATGCGGGCTAAATAGATAAGCGCTACGGCACCAATTACAGCCACAATTAAGCTATACATATTAAAACCGGTAACCCCAGATTGGCCTATGAGACTCATGAGAAAGCCACCGATTACTGAACCGGCTATACCCATAACTATATCCATACCAGTTCCTTGGTTAGAATCTGTTTTCATGACAAGTGAAGCAATCCAGCCAGCCAGTGCTCCAAAAATTACCCATAGTATAATACCCATATTTTGTTTAAAACTAAATTATTAAATTATTTTGTTTGGTTGATATTCACATCCAGTTTGTCTGGAACAACTATTTGTGGCAAGGGACTATTTTGCTGATTGGAGCTGAGTCTCCTTAGCTCTGGAAGACCAAAATAAACTAAAACTAAGAAAAACCCGATCAGCACGACGACACCAACCAAGAACCCGCTTCCACCATCACCTGAGGTTGGTGGATTGTTTACTATAGTAGCCATATATTTTCTTTTTCACTTAATCAAACAAATAAAGCCAATATTTAAGTAGTTATTTTTTTTATTACTGTTTCTGCTGGTAGGTAGGAGAGCAATGCTCTTTCAACTAAGACGGTTAGGGTTACATCATCAATTACTGCTTGGGCACGAGCATGCTTGGCCAGAGAAGGATTTAAAAACAAGGTTATTCTTTGCTTTGAATTATCTGCCATATATTAATATATTACAGCAACTACAAGTGCATGTCAAGGAGCAAGTAGTTGAAGTGCTTCATGTACTAGAAATAGTTGGTTTTTACGTAGTAAGGGCAACTTGTCCATGGAATAAAATCCATATTCAGAAACCTCATGGGTTCCCTTAAATTCGCCACCAATGAGTACACCAGTGTAACAAAGATCTAGCCTGGCAGAATCGCGATCGGTACGGGTCTTAAGCGGGGCGTCAACACTAACAACTAGTCCTGATTCTTCTTTAATTTCTCTTTCCAAGGCCTCGCGGGGATGTTCTCCCGACTTTAAATAGCCACCGGGAAGGCTCCATGAGTGGGTACGGTAGGTGTGTTTGAATAGTAAAATTTCTTTTTTGTCATTAAAAATGATGCCAGTTACACCTACTAGAAATTGATCTTGAAGAAAACGCATGGCCAAGAGTTGAAGTGACTTTGTCAGATGCAAGGCCTTGTAGATCTTGGCTAGTATAGTCTTCACAGAGCGTTGGGGTCTTGTGGCTTAGCCTCTAGATTATGACTAAGTTTTTCGTTTTCAAGCTCCGACTGGTGGACTTTTTTGGTTAATTCTAAGATTTCATTTTTATTATCTTTTATTTCTTTATTTTTACCACGGAGAGTAAAGAAGTTGGAAATAGAATGTGCCGAAGAAATAAGATAAGAAAGGACGATACCTAATAAAAAAGAGGCTATAATTACGTAAAATAATGGAACGTCGGTTACAGTATAAAAACCGAGGTTTACTGTCACTGGCGTAAAATTAAACTTGGAAATATATACCAGAGCCGAACCGACTACTAAAAAAAGTATGAGCACTAACATAGGGGGTAAAAAAATATGACTAACACCCCATTGTACTCTTAATTTGCTGTTAATATATATGAGGATGTATATGCATAAAAATTTGAAGGGTGCTTTAGTTGTGGTACTGAGCCTTGGATTAGGTGCCTGTGGAAACTCAATTGATAGCAATAAAACTTTGTTACCGTTGGTACCCTCGACAACTAATAATATCCAAAATTTAGGACATGCTGCAAATAGTACTTTGGATTTGGAATTTGATTTAAACAATGCAACTTTGATTAGCGCTTTTGGGTTAGATGATCTATCTAACTATACAGCCAGTTCGGTTGGTTCGATTTACAACGATATCTCTTCTATCAATAGAGCAAAAATTGCCAATTCACCGGATGTAGAGACAGTGACGATGTTTTACGCAGCCTTGGGTAAAGGCGGAAAAGTGGCTGAGGCCAAGCTAATAAGTCAGCCAGACGAAGAAACACTATTAAGCATAATTAATACGGATAAAGATAATAACGAACTACAAACAGTACCACCTGAATTAAAGAATATATACTTGGGCACTGAAGTTAGTAAAGAAATTGCCAATACCTTGGTTAGCTGCCGCAAGGAGTATGCTGACTATTTAAACTTTCGTGGCGTAAACAGTAGATATATCGAAAAACTTGATGAGATATTTCCAACGGACCTGTCTACTTTTGAATATGATGATAGTAATGATCCTAAAAAAAATAGCATAGCCTATGTAAAAAACCTGGACAATGGCAAAAAACAATTTGTAATTAGTGCTGTTCACATTTATTTTGGTTCGATTATGTACAAGCGTAGTGGAGTCCTAGACCATCTGAAAGCGACAAGTCCTGAAAGTTATGAAAAGGCAGTGAGGAATTTTTCTATTAGAAAAACTTGTTATCACGAATTTACCCATATATTGCAGGAGAGTGTACGTCAAGTAAATAAGGGTAGTGGTAAATATGCCTATTTTGCCAAAGGGCAGACCTTGGAATCAGCAACACCCACTTTGCAAAAGTTTTTCGATTCTAAAAATATACTGGCGACACTGCAGACAGAAGAGGCTATTGCCGAGGCTCAAGCTGAAGGCTTGTCTTTTGAAATGCTAGGTGAAGTATACAATCTGTCCCCCAGTCAGAAAAAAGCTTTGTGGGATCATGAGTTTGGCAGATTAGTACTTAACCGGGAAAGAATAAATAAAATAGCTGGTGATTTTAAGAATGACTTTGCTGATGGAGATCTAATTGACTTGTCAAATAGATTAAGCGAGCTGGCCTTTGATTTGACTGGTCCAAAACTTAGCTTTGCCGACAAAAAACAAATATCAAAACTTGTAAATGGTGGTTTTATACCTTGGCTAGGATACTTAAACCCAACCACGAAGGCTGAGGATAACAAGATGTTTGAGTTTTTAAAAGATACTCATCTTGTGGAGTAAGAAGTGAGGAAATAGGATTAAATTTTAATAAATTTCTTTGCTTGATATGTTAGCAAGATAAGTCTGATTATCTGGGAGATTTGAATATGTTAATAATCCAATATAGTGTAAACAAAAAGAATGGAACCCAAGAAACTCCTGGATTTTGAGCTAATATTATAGTTAAGGAGATTAATACAGCTGGACCTACAATTAGTACTGAAACTAATACGAAATAAGTATTAAATTTTGAAAGTAAAGGTGAGATACCTTGGATTTGAGTAGTATCAGTGATATTTTCGGAATTTAAGATAGCCTGGATTACTTTTAGAGTTTTTATGTTTTTTTCAAGATAGTCCTTGCCTACTAAGATTTGTTCATAAAGATAAAATGACGCGTTACTACTCATGTCATTGTCAATACTAAGCAGAAGTAAATATTTATTGTTTAGATTAATATATGAAATTGGATAATTTGATTCAACTTTTAAAATCTGAGCCCCACCTGTGGCATTGAGTATTTCTTTTAGATCCGAAGTCTTTTCGTCAAATATTGTAAATAAGTCACTTTTTTGCATCTGATAAAGGCCTACTGGGTCAGAAAGACTATCTTCTAGAAATAAAAATATTTCATTTTTGGTTAAAAATATAGATGCGGTAGAACTTTTTTTAAGTTTTTGGTCATATACAGTTAAGAATATCTGCCCTAGAAATTCACCTGTAAAATGCTTTTTGGCCAATAAATAGCCATGGGCTATCCTGTCAAAACCCTTTATCTTTTGACTTATTGGTATCATTAACCATTGTAACACTTGGTACAAGTTAAATAATCTAAAAGTGGAGTAAAATAGGCTATGTCAAAAAATAATTTTTTCAAAATTTTAGATTCGGAAGTTGAGCGGATTGACGGAGTAGCAACAACAAAACGTCAGGAAAAAATAATCCTGTCTTTGGAAAGTGCAACAGTGGCAAATATTGATAATAAAAAAGTAATAATATTTAACTCTAATGACTATTTAGGACTGCGGTTTAACAAAAAGGTTATGAGTGCCGAACACAAGGCTACTCTTAAATATGGAACTGGACCGGGGGCGGTTAGGTTTATCTCTGGAACTATGCAGGTGCACTTGGAATTAGAAGAAAAACTGGCTGAATTTCATAATAGAGAAGCTGCGATGGTTTTTTCATCGGCTTTTGCGGCTAATTTAGCTACTATGTTTTGCCTAAGTAGTGGTCAAAGTAAGGATTCACTTGTAAATAAAGATGTTTTGGTGGTATCAGATTCGCTTAACCATCGAAGTATTATTGATGGAATAAGACTGGCTAACCTGCCTGACCAGAACAAAGCGGTTTTTGAACATATGAATATGGCAAGTCTTAGAGAGGTATTGGTGGCAAATATTGGCAAGGTGTCACGAGTCCTTGTGGTTACGGACGGAGTATTTAGTATGCTCGGCGAGTATCAGCACCTGGCGGAAATGCGCCAAATAATAGACGAATATGATAGTCAGTATCCCTTGGGAGTTATGATGGTGGTAGATGACTGCCATGGAATTGCAGCTTGCGGTCCTACTGGACGAGGAGTTGAGGAATTAAGTGGGGTCAAGGCTGATGTACTGGTTGGCACTTTGGGTAAGGGATTTGGGACCGATGGCGGCTATGTGGTGGCAAGCAAGAGAATAATAAATTACCTAAGGGAATCTTCGGCCACTTATATATACTCTAATTCCATAACCCCTGGAACCGCTGGAGCGGCCTTGGTTGCCGTTAGGATTGTCGACTCCCCTGCTGGGAAAAAACTGCTTAAAAAATCAGCCGAAAATACAAAATATTTCAAGAAGTTGATGCTTGAGGCTGGGCTATGCTTTGCTGCTGAATCGACTCATCCTATCCAACCAGTTTTAATTGGAGACAGTGCAAAATCTAAAAAGATTGCCGAAGACCTTTTGGCCAAAAATATTCTAGTGACTAACTTGAGTTATCCGGTAGTACAAA
>CAYTYZ010000005.1:44222-62038 GCA_964442385.1 uncultured Gammaproteobacteria bacterium | reverse complement strand
AGAGCAGTGTGGAACCACCTCTTCCCATTTCGAACAGAGTCGTGAAACGCGCTAGCGCTGACAATAGTTGATCCGCGAGGGTCTGCCGAAGATAGGTCGTGGCCAGAACAAAGCATAGATTTCGATAAAATGCTTGCAGTAATAATTTTTCTGAAAAAGACCTTCGGCGAATTTTTCAAAAAATCATTTCAGCGCATTTTTAATATTAAAAAGCCGCTTTTTATTTATTGGCTTTTTTGAAAATATAAAATGGTAAAAAATAATCAAGCAGCGATGAGCATGGCAGATCTTTTTTCTGCTGGGGAAGTTAAAGCAGTTGGGTTAGTTGCCGGTCAGACAGTCAAGGGAAAGATTACTTCTATTAAAAGTAAGGCCTTGTTTATTGATATTGGCGGGAAAAGTGATGCTGTGGTTAGTGGAAAAGAATTTGAATACATTAAGGATTTTGTAGAAGACCTGAAAGTTGGGGATGAAATTGAAGTCCAGGTTAAACAACCCGAGGATAATAAGGGACAAATTACGGTATCGATTCGTGGAGCTGCAACAGGATTTGGTTGGCAATATTTTGAGGAAAAGATGAAAGCTATGGGGGAAATTACCGTGTTTGGAAAAGAATTAAATAGAGGTGGAGTGGTAGTAGTGGCACCATTTGGTTTCTTTGGATTTATTCCTGGATCGCAAATTGGGAGCAAGTACAACGGTGAGGCAGAGCAAATGCTGGGTAAGAAAATTAAGACTAAGGTTCTAGAAGTAGACCAGGCTAAGAATAGATTGGTTTTTTCAGAAAGATTAGTATCGGAACCTGAAAAAGTAGGTGAGGAATTTAATGCAATTGACAAGATTGAAGTGGGCACAATAATGGACGCTGAAGTGATGCGTGTGGAACCTTTTGGAGTGTTTGTGAAAATTCACCCTGAAATTGATGGCCGATCTTTTGAACTTGAAGGATTGGTCCATATTTCGGAAATTTCTTGGGAAAAAGTGGACAATGTGAACACCTTGTTTAAATCAAAAGATAAAATTCAAGTTAAGTTAATAAATAAAGATGAAGGTAGATTGCAATTTTCTGTAAAGAGACTAAAGGGGGACCCCTGGGACAGTATTGAAGAAAAATATCCTAAAGATAAAGAATGTGAGGGTGTAGTTATTAGAAATGCAACTTATGGGGCCATTGTAAGATTGGAAACTGCTGTAGAAGGGCTAGTCCACGTGTCTAAATTGGTTGGTGGAGTAGAACTAAAAGAAGGCGAAAAAATCCAAGTATATATCGAGTCTATTGATGTACCCAAGAGAAAGATATCTTTGGGACTAGTAAACGAGAGCAGAAAGGTGTTGTATAAATAGTAATGAGAAACGAAAATAAACACCGATTGATGTCGGAGATTGAGCCCATTCAAGAATCTGTTATACATTTTAGTAAAGTGGAGCAATTAGAGAAATATGTAGAGGCTGGAGCTTTGCCGGCTTGTACGGACTTGTGGAATAAAAATATTCAAACCATTATGAGTGGTGGATCTGGTGGGCAATTATTTGTTCAAATTTCTTTAAATACTCTATCTGAAAGAAACAAGGCAATAGCCATGGCGCTGGCTGGGAAGACTCTGGATCCCAATTTTAGAGGTAGTATGGGTTTGAAAGTAGTATCAGTTGAGGCTATTCCTGAGGAAGACTTGGAAAAATCACAAAAAGCTTTACTGGATAAAGTTAGCGTATTTTTACCACAAAAACTTAGATATGGTTTTTGGAAGGTTGATAGATTTTTTAAAGATATGTATGGCATTGGTACTGATGACGAGGCCTTTCCTAAAACTGATTTAGAAATGGTTGACTTTTGTAATGAACTAGGTATGTACTATGATAAAGAGAGCAAAATGGTTTTTTTAAGCAGGGAGCTTTTTGACAAGTACCAGGCAAGCAAAGGAATTGAGGATTAGGTTTTTAATTAGTAGATTTTTTGTTATTATTAAATAATGTTATTTGCATTACTTTTGGGGCTTTTTTGGCGGAACATCTTTGCAGCTACATATTATGTGGATGTGGGCAGCACAGGTGGAACTTGTAGCGATGCTAATGCTGGAACAGTAATCAGTGCTCCATGGTGCACTTTGGGAAAGGGCTCGTCAGTAGCAAGTGTTGGAGATACAATTTTTATACGCGGTGGAACATATAGAAATAGCCTGGGGGTGACAAGCGCTACTGTGCAACACTTAAATATTATAAACCCGAGTAATTCTGGAACTGCTACTACTAGTGGAATATATTTTGGTAACTATAATGGAGAAACAGTTTTGCTTAAGGGGTCAGGACTGGCCACTGGGTGGACACAAGTGCCAAATACTGAGGAGCAGTCTGGAGTTGGGATTACTTTTACAACCGGTTTTGAGGTTGGGAATACCAGTGTATTTACTGGGTCTACTACTGCAGGGGATGCAACACTGGGGGTTGGTTCATCAAGTAACAATGGAATTTACGGTTTTTATGTGGATATGAATGCAAACCAAACTACCGACTTTGCCTTTGCTACCAGTAATGTTGGCTCCACTTCGGTATTGCATGGTAGGTTTTATTTTTATCTAGTGCCAAACTCTGCATCTTTGAATGATAAGTTTGTAATGACAGGACCGGACGATTCAGTAGAATTGTATAGAGTATTGGGGAGTGGGGACACTAGGATGTCAGTTGGGATTAAGTTGAATTCTACATCAGATGGGTATATACCCTACGCCAATATTTACGGGGTGGGTAGTACTACTATATTGGATGTTGGGGATAGTATCGTAGGAGGAGGATGGAATTATTTAGATGTTTCTTATTATGGAAATAAGGCTGCGGCTGCAGGAGGCGGTGGGCAGGTTAAATTTGGGACAGGAACAACCGTTATTTCAGTAGGGTCAAGCATAGACACAACAGGCTTCTTGGCTGACAGTTTTGACATCGGTGTAATAAAATTTTCAGGTGGTGCTGGGGGTGTAAGAGGAATTGTTTTTTTTGATGACGTTAAACTTGGGTCAGGAGTAGGAGGCACAATCGGTCCAGTTAACCTAGGTTTTATGAGTAATGTGTATGGAACTACTCTGCCTCAGACGCCGGCTGCATGGGTGCCGAGCTTTGTATATGAAGACGGCAACTTATTGACTGGATATACTGGCCTGTCACCACTGACTAGTGCAGGTGGAAGTTACTACTATGATAGTACTAATAATATTTTGTACATGCACAGTATTGGATCAAGTGACATGACAACAACTTCTTTGACAGTGGAAGCAGGGCGTTTGGGGTCGATAGTTAGAATAACTGGGAAAAACTACATAAGTGTATCAGGATTAAATTTACAGCATGATAATTCTGCGCTGGGGGCAGTTTATATTGCTTCGGGAATATTTAATAATATTCGAAACATGTATGGCAGCAATTTGAATAGTTATTGTATAAATGTGGGGGGAGGAGGAAATACAATTGAAAAAAACAAGTGTGTAAGTGGATTGGTGGGCATCAATATTGGTGGTTCGGGAAATTTGATTAAAAATAATTTAATCACAGGCACGGTGGGGGATGGAATTTCTATTGGAGGAACACTTAGTTATGTTTACAACAACACCTTGTATGGAATTGGAACTAGTTTTGGTTATGGACTATCGGTAATATCAGCCGGAATGAGCGCTGATGTGAAAAACAATATTGTGTTTAACACTGGGAATAAAAATGCGCTTTTGTCGGTAGGTTCGGGAGCAACTGGAAGTGTAAAATCTGATAATAATTTATTTTGGAATACTGGAGTGGGGCCAACATTGTTTTATTGGGGAAATCTGGGATATACGGGATTTGCAGATTATAAATCGGTGTCATCCAAAGACACTAGTTCTCTAAACGCCGATCCACTGTTTACCAGTGTGGGAGGTACAGACTTTACACTGCAGGCATCATCTCCCGGACTAAATGTGGGTGCTAGTTTGAGCGTAGTTGCAGATGATATGCTGGGAGTGGGCAGGTCGCAAGGTGCGGGATGGGATATGGGTGCCTATGAGAGAATTGTGCCCACATCAACACCTGTGCCAACGGCCACACCTGTGCCATCGGCAACACCTGTGCCATCGGCCACACCTGTGCCATCGGCCACACCTACTCCAACGGTTACTCCTACTCCTTCGTCAAATAGCAGTTCCTCTTCTTCTAGTGACACAGCTGGTCTTAATAATGGATATTGTGAGCGTATTCAACCAGTGGGTAAGCCCAGTATATTTCAGATTTTGGCCAAAAGGAGTGAAGTAACACTGTATTTTGTGCCGCCACTGGCTTGGGACTTTGACAGATTGTATGTTGCCTACGGTGAGAAGAAGAAAGGCATCCAACATGGATTTGAAATTCCTATAAATTATAGTTACCGTGGGGTACACAACCTGACAATTAGAAGCTTAAAGCCCAGAACTGATTACGTTTTTGAAATTAGAACAGGCAATGGCTGTATGCCTGGAAACTGGAGTAATAGACTGGGGGCCAAGACGACACTGTGGGGAAGTAAGAGATTTCATTTGAAATGAAAAAGTTAAAAAAGTTTTTTGTTTTTCCAATTGTCATGGCTATTGTATATTTTGCAACCCAGTTCTTGAGGAACCTGCTTTGCTTTACCTTATCTAATATGATGTTGGATGAAACTGGTCCAAGTGGGTACAGTGGGTACTGTTTGGTTCTAAATTTAGTACAACCATTAGTTTTTCTTTTATTTTTGTTAAGTTTGATAATTTTGGTTGTAGGTAAATTGAAACGACCTTAGGATAGGGTTAATTTAATGATGGCTTTACCAAAAGCCCTAGGACGCATGGAAATAGACTTGGCTTGGTAGAATATATCTTAGTTTTTAGCTAAAAACTTAATTTTTGAGCCCTGGACTGGTATCGTCAAGGTGGCGGGAGCGTGGAGTAATTGGAACAAATGGAGGTGTGACAAGTGCCGTGGTATTGTCTTGGTATGGGTCTCTAAGTTGGTTTACATGTTTAACCAATGCAGTGTGGCAGATATCCCAAGCATCGACATTTGAGTTTTCTGCTAGTATGATAAGTTTTTTTACTAGATAAGTTAAACAGGCGGATTCTAGGGCAGAAAGTTGTTGGTCTCTGGGGAGATTGGTAACCTCTTTGGTTATGTGAAATTCTTTGGAATGAATAAGGTTATCAAGTGCATGAGTTACTCCGTCAGTACATAGTAGTATGAAGTCTCCAGGAGATAATTGGTGATTAATTTCATGGATTTTTATGATAGAAGCGGCATTGCCAATTCCGCTAGTAACTACGTTTTTTGGTGTATCTGGCGCGTAAACATCATTGATATTTTTAATTGCGCCATTTGCAAAACCATCCCAGACTGCTGAGTGGTCGGGGTTAAGCCTGGTAAACATTTGTTCTTTGGAATTCCAAGCAAAAACAGGGGAATCTCCAACTGTAGCACCAGTTACCTTGCCGTCATTTTCTATGTTTATTAAATCTAGGGTTGTAAAAGGATGGGATGGCATTTTAAGACCATGGTAAATGATATCATTTGTAATTTTGACTACTGTGGTTGGTGTGATATTGTCAGCTTCCCAAATGGTAGGAGCAAGTATACGAGCGATCCAACAGGCCAAGCCGGAAGCTGTTTCTCCACCTTGATGACCTCCGGCTCCATCGGCCAGAGCATAAAAGCGTGCAATCCCATCTGGCTTTTTTAGTAAACCTCTTTGGTCTGGGGTTATAATGTTGTGCCTTTTAAAAAGTGCTGCAAGTTCCGGGTGTTCTCTTAGAGCTTTGTTTACAATGGCTATGATGCCTGGTCCAAGTTCTTGGCCAAAAGATACTACAGTATCCTGCTGACTAGATCTAGAGCCTTGGCTTTGTTCTGCGCCTGTATCCCTGCCTTTTTTGATCATGTTTAGTTATACCACTAGGCTAAATTAAGGTAAACTTGTTAAATGAAAAAAAACCAAACCGATACAGTTTTTGTATGTTCAAACTGTGGTAATGAATTTGGAAAATGGGCCGGAAGTTGTCCGGCCTGCAAGGAATGGAACACGCTGAAAGAAGTGAAACAGGGTATCAGTGGATCGGGGAATCAAGGCAAGACAAGGATTGGAGGTAAAATAGAGGCGAAAAAGATTGAGGTGAAAAGTGGGACTAAAATGGAAAGGATTTTGGTGGGGAATGGAGAATTTGAACGGGTGGTGGGAGGAGGCCTGGTTCCAGGAGGGGTAGTACTATTTGCCGGGGAGCCAGGAATTGGAAAAAGCACTTTGCTGTCACAGATAATTGCCAAAACAGGTGGAGTGTATGTTGGTGGAGAAGAATCAGGGGAGCAAATTGGTATGAGGATGGGAAGAATAGGACTTACCGCTGGCGGGGTGGAAGTACTGGAAACCAATAGCGTGGAACAGATAATTGATTTTGTGGATAGGGCTGAAAAAGTGCCAGAGCTGTGTGTGGTGGATTCGATACAAGTGGTAAGCTGTGGAGACGCCCCGGGCGGGGCCGGATCGCCCTCGCAAATACGGGAGTCAACCCTTCGCCTGGTGGAAATGGCAAAGAGAAAAAGATTAGCTACCATAATAGTGGGGCATGTAACTAAGGAGGGGGATATTGCCGGTCCAAAAATGCTAGAACATATGGTGGATACGGTGGTGTATTTGGAGGGAGATAAAACTAGCGACTTGAGAATTCTAAGGTGTTTGAAAAATAGATTTGGACCAACGGATGAAGTGGGGGTGTTTCGGATGGAGGGAAAGGGGATGGTGGAAGTAAGAGGAGATGACCTTTCGGGTGGAGCAGTGGTAAGTTCGCCCGGCTCTGCCCTGACAGTGGTAATGGAAGGGAACCGACCGATGCTACTAGAAATTCAAGCCTTGGTGGTGGAAAGTTTTGCTCCCATGCCCAAGCGGGTATTTTCAGGAATCTCATACGAGCGGGGACAGTTGATGTGTGCGGTGGTGCAAAAGCATTTGGGAGTTCCACTTTATAAATATGACATTTTTTTGCAGGTAACCGGGGGGATAAAAATTGTGGATACGGCAGCGGATGTGGCTGTGGTGGCAGCGCTGTGGTCGAGCTATAAGGAGAAACCGACGAGTGGGGTTTTTGTGGGGGAGGTGAGTTTACTAGGAGTAGTAAAGCTACCCAGAAATATGGAAAAAAGAAAAAAGGAGATTGAAGGACTGGGAAAACAATGGATGGAGATAAAGACAATTAGAGATTTTATGTCTATTAGTAGATAGAAAAAGGTAGATAATTTGACTTTAGGGTGATAGGTTGAGTGGAAAAATGAGCCGAAATAGGTGTGGATGATGTTCTAGAAAGGCAGTGAAAATAATATTATGCTTTGTTATATGAGCTATAGCATAGAATCCATGGCAAAAATGCGAGACGATATTTTAAAAGAATTGGGTCCTGGGGAGGAAATTCCAGAGACCGAGCTAAGGGCTAGGGTGGAAAAGAGAGTTGATTTTGAGACCGAACTTTTTGGTTATGCACTGTGGAGCTTGCTTCGAACCAAGCATTTGGCGATTAGAAAAGAAGGGGAATGTGCTATAATATGCAGCTTTGAAAAATAAGCATAGTTGCTCCTTGAAAAATACTAGCTAATTTAGGGGGCCAAGTAGGAGGAAACGAATGAGTGACGACGGAGTGAGACAGATCGTGGTTTTGGAAGATGAGGTTGTGTTGGGCAGTGTGTCTTATGATGGGCCTCGCGGGTTGGCTGCTGTTGCCAATGTGGCAAGTGCGCTGAATGCTCCAAACATGTTGATGCAGGCATTGCGCGGTCGTCCGGTCACGGCATCGGCGAGCAAGGTGGCGCCCAAGGGAGGCAAACTCAGTCTGGCGGAAACGACCTACAAGGTGCCGACTGCGGCACTGAAACAGGTTGGACCGGCGGTCAAGGAACTCCCCAATATCCGTGTGTCGAAAGGTCAAGGGGATGGGTTGAAGCGCTATCAGAACTTGCGAAATGAAGTCATCGCGCTCGGTTGGGAAGCCAAAGGCAATCCGTCTTTTGAGTGGCTGTTAGCCAAAAAGGCCGAGCTGATTGACAAGAATGCGAAGCCAGCAGTAAAGGCCAAGCCGGCTACCAAGAAAGGTGGTCCTGGGCGGCCGAAGAAGGCGTAAGCCTTCGGTGGGGAGTGGTATGCTAGTTACCCTCCCCACCAATCTATTTTTCTGATTCTAAAATACGTTTTTCTATTATTTGTCTTTTTTGGTCGGCCATACAGGCTACAAATAAAGATCTGGCCAATTCTTGGGCTGATTTTTCACCTTCTTGTCTGGCAATTACTTTGGTGATAGTGTCGATTAATCGATTTACTCCCCTCCAACCATCTTGTGGTTCTTGGGCTTGGGATAGGGCCTGTTTGGCGTCACTAATTATTTTGGCAGCCAGAGGATCTGCGATTGCAGTACTTTCTCCGGTTAGTTGTTTGATAATTTTTTGATATATATCGGGATCTGGCGCATTGGTCTTTTCTACAGTTTTCATTAAAAATGGGACAAGCTTAAGAGATTCTTGTTTGGCTTGGCTTACATCGCCATAAATCTCCCTTTGCTTGTCTCCTGTAAAAAATAGATCAATATTTGCATTACGTATAGCAATATTTGGTTGAGCAGTTATGTAGTCGGGGTTGGCAACAATGGGAAAGGCGAGTTCCAAACCAAGCCTAGAGAAGAAGGTGGCCTTTACTGTATCCATTGAGTAACCTTGGGCACCAAGGTTTTTTCCAAGATCTTTGGCAACATCATCTATATTTATTTTCCGCCCATCTGTTCCTGTGGCATTAAACTTGTCCACCCGAGTACAAGCGCAAAGTGCCCTGAAGGTTCGGGAATGGTCAAGAGCTGCATAAAAGGGTTTAAGTAGAACTTTGGCCTCGGATTGAAGTGTGCCAGGGCAAAAGATAAGGTCGTTGTTTAATTCTAAAAATCGTCCAGCAAAAATGTGAGGTGAAGCAACATCATTTTGATCTTGAGATATTTGCTTATTAGTTATCGGATCGATTCCTTTGTAGGGATTATCTTGAGTAGTCTGGAAAATCAATTGCTCTATTGGTTTTGGTTGCATATGTAATATGACTATATAGCATTTTATTGTATAGAGTCTATATGGCTAAATATGCTGTTAGTGATATAAAGTGGGACAAAAGGGTGAAAACTTTTATTTATGGTTACCAAGTGGCTATAATGCATAATGAATAGATTTTGGGGAGATCCTGGTCAATTTTCAAGGGGGGTTGATGTTGCGGTTGCTGAAAAAAGGCTAGATCCAAAGGCAGAATTGTCAGCGAAGGAAATAAGGGCCATGCCAAGAAGTGTTTTGATAGAAGCCTTGATAAGAAAATATGACAGCGGTGTGCCACTTAGTGGGATGGAGGCAAAAACATGTTTGTCTTATCTGACCACCTGTGAAAGATATCAGACTGCGGCCTTGAGGCCTGGCAAGAGTGAAGCTGAGTATCATGGTCGCAACGACCAAAAAAATGCAGAATTTTGGTACAGAATTAATAATGAATTACCGACTGTTGAGGGTGCTGGTTTTGGTGAAGATTTATTTAATGAGTATTTTCAGGCTACGGAACACTATCATTTCAATGACGATAAATATTGGCCAGAAGAAGCAGGTGGAGGGGTTGTAGATACCGATATCTATGCCGGGCATGTCGAAAAATATGAATCAGTAAAGTTGGGTACCATACGTGACTTTGATGATTTTAACGCTTTGAGAAGTATTTGGGCCGAATCTGTGAACAAAATGGGTCCAAATGAAAAGAAAGAACTCTTAGCTTTTTTTACTGAAAAATTTGAACTTTTTGTTGAGTCTGTTCCCTTTGATCAGGACGGTGGAGATACGTCAGTCCACCTTATGGAAAATATGTGTAGTGGAATTGCAATGGCCGATCCAGTTTTATTGTCCCTTGGCAGGAAACTATTGGATAATGCCCACACTTCTGGTAATAATGGAGATTGGCAAATGTTTGTAGGGTATATTGGTAGTAAAGTTAGGCAAAGCATGGTTAGGGCCGGGTCGGTAAGCGGAGATGAGGAAGATTCAAAAAAAATAGTTTTGACCCTTGGTACCAGCAGGGTGGTTACTTGGGTGAACGATTTAAGAGTTTTGTATTCAGATCCGAATATTTCCTTTGAAGAAAGGGTTTGTCATGAGCAAAGTTTAAGAAAACTGCTGGGAATAGGAGAAGATAAGCGGGTCTTTGAAAGCTTGGGGGCACTTTACAAATCTATAAAATTTGAAGAATATCAGGTGCTTAAAAGCACAGAGCCTATTAGGAGCGTTTTTTTGGATAAGTTGGATAGTTGGTGTCCGGGGTGGAAAAATGATTTAGTGGTGGATGCCGGGTGTGGGACTGGATGGATGAGCTACATGTTGGCTGATAAGGGTTGTGGCCAAATAATAGGGGTGGATAGTAGTCAGGCAAACCTTGAGGCGGCTAGACGAGATAGCAGAAATAGTACAGGAGAGTGGGACAATAGGTTTGTGGAAGCTAGTTGGGCACAGATTGGAAGTTTAGTTGGTGGTAGGGCTGGTTGTGTGCTGTGCCTGGGTAGAAGTTTGCCTCATGTTGAAAGCTTGGGCGGATTTAATAATGCTATTACTGGCTTTCGAGACGCTCTGGCTGAGGGTGGATATTTAGTTTTTGATATGCCAAAGTCAGAGGTAGGCGACTATCGGAAGAACGTGGAGAACTACAGGAATTTATTGAGAAAAATGGGATTTTACGAGGAAGATGTGGAAAAAACCCATTTGGTAGTAGATGGCCCCGACCCAGATCATCTGTATAACAGATATGTTCCAGATAGACAGGAGATATTAACCATGGTTGGATATAACGGATTTGAGGTGGTGAAAATTATTGAGGAAAGTTTGCCTGGGCATGAAAATACTGGAGATGTAAATGTGGTGTATGTTTGTAAAAAAGTACCTAAGGTTGAATTTGGCTATCCCAAACCAGACGGAACCAGTGGTGCATAGTTTGGCTGATAAGGGGATTGTCTATAATTATGCCTAAAAGAGGTTGGCCTTTTTGATGGTTGATAATAGTTAGCTTGTTGTTGTAAATGTTGATTTCATTTTTAATAGGGTAGCGTTTTGAATCGACGAAGATAGTTTCTCTAAGCTCAGAAGTATTTTTACTTTCAAGCGTTTTAGACCGTGAGCCAGTTGCTACAATGGCTTTGACTCGAATGTTTTTGGCGACTCTTTTAGGTGCATAGACCGTGGTTAGCCAACTATATAGTTCGGGTTCTAGTTCACTGGTTTCCACCAGCGCTTCGATTAAACCATTTGCAGACAAGGCGTCTTCATAGACTTGCTTGACTCCTCTTAGCCCTTCGTAGAAAGTTATGACTGGTTTGGTGTCTATTTGGGAATATTTCTCTTTAAGAAAGGGCACAATGGTTTCTAGCTGAAGTAGGCCTTGCTGGGATTGGGCTATTTTTTCTTGGGTTTGGGCAACTAGGATGTCAGGAGAAAGTGGCTTGAAAATAGTTTTTTTGTCGCCGGTAGAGGCTACTAACCCTAAGGCTCCCAATTCCGAACAGAGCTTGTAGATGTAGGTGCGTTTGACTTTGGTGGTCGAAGACAAGCGAGTGGCTGTTTGGGGACCATGGTCCAATAGGGAAATGTAAATCTCGGCCTGGTCGGGGCTGAGGCCGGAGCGGGAAAGGATGTTTTGAAGCATGTGTTAATTATAGTTGACAACTTCTCTTTTGAGTAGAAATAGATTAATTTATTGTCACAATGACTTGACAAATAGCTGTATTAGTGATATTATAGGGTTATACTAAACTTGAATATCAAGCTTAGATTGCTCTTTTACTAGGTTAGAAGTAAATAGTCATAGGTACTTGACAAACCTATAATACTGTGTTATACTAACTTATTCAACAAACAAAACTGTTGAAGTTCTTTTACAAAGCAAATAGTTCCTACCACTGCTCTTTACTAGACCAGGGTAAGGGTAATCAAAAATGCGACTGGGGTGCGGTCTGTCCCGCTAACTAGTCAAACGCTGATTGCCATTTGCCCTGGGACTTTAATTAAAGATCAGAAATATCTAATATTAATTAATTTTAGTATTAGATAATCGTATTATTCGTAAAACTCGTAGACGGGAATAATAAATATAGAGATGAAGCTGGACGTAAGAAGGGGAGACCCCAAAGCGGAGCTCTGGCTAAACGACTAAATTGACTTATGTCCAAATCTACAACAAGACACCTTATTGTGTTTCTGTCCATCCGCCCAAGGCGGACTACACAAGAAATCAATAGGGGCAAGCCCCCCCCTAGCCCGGAGGTCTTACCCCTGTATATATAAGTGTCGTAAGAGTAGCGGTAGGGACTATTTGATAGTTCCAAGGAGAAAAAAACATGTACAGGTCAGATAAGGAAATCGCCATGCTCGTACTAATGTTGGTTGTTACTTTTGGCACAGGCTTGGGCCTGGCGCTTGTGACTGCCGGCATCGTTGGTCCGGTGGCCCTGAAGAGCATGCCGGCTGGCTCGGCCCTGGCAGGATTTGGCATGGCCAGAGCCATGCGCAAGGGTCGGGATCTTGAGCTACAAGTCGCGGGTGCCTGCATGGGCACTCTCGGCTGGGTTCTGGCGCTCATCCTGTTGGGGGTGACAGGGTGAGGTTTGTAAATCTCACACCCCACCCCGTTAGGGTATTCGACCCGGAGGGTAAAAACCTCCTGGCCGAATACCCAGCAAGCGGGCAGCCAGCCCGCTGCCGATTCGAAATGGAACCAATTGAGGTGGTGGATGGGGTAACCCTCTATAACGCCACCCCTGTTCCTTTCGGGGTTCCTGCCCCGGAAGAAGACACGATTCTTATCGTGTCAATGATAGTTCGAGAGTCCCTCCGGAAAAGGTTCGACCTGGCCTCGCCAGGTGAACCGATCCTGGGCCAGGACGGTAAATCCATTGGTTGCAAGGGTCTGGTGTTAAACACTAGACCTAAGAGCGAGGAGAACAATGAAGGGGTGGTATAACCCTGAAACATCCGTGATAACCAAGCTGGTCGGAGCGGTAATCTATACCGTTCTGGCCGGTATTTTTGTCTTGGTCGGTATCGCCATAAACGATGCCGGTCAAAAAGGGATTGCCCTGATCCCGTTTGGGGTTGGGGTGTTGGCCACGCTTTTGGGTATGGCCAAGCTGTGGGAGGCAGCAATTCAGGCAACCATGGAAAGTTAAAAATATTCATGGTTTGAAACTCGTGGAGAAAGTATCCATAAACCACGAGGATGTTCGATGGAGACAAATGTCTTGGATGGAGGAGGTGGAGGCCGGTCTTGGCCAACATCTCCTCCCTTTCCTCCAGTTCCGGCTAGCCCGTAACTGAAGGAAGGGGAAACCCTTTAAATTAAATATTAAAATTTTAAAAAATAAATATGAAAAATAGAAACAAAGGTGAGTATATAAGTCAGGAGTTTGAGGTTTTGCCAAATGACCCACAGGCCCTGTATGACAAGCTTGCGGCTGCTCGTGGTGGCAAGTTTAGAGGATGTGAGGTATCTGGTAATCCAGAATACCCAGGTGAAATATATTTAAAAAAAGGCGAAGTTACTATGAGAATATGTGGTCCCGAACTATATTATGACGAAGCTATGGGGGCTACACAGGATGATGAATTTTATGGTTTACCAACGGATGCAGGATACGCTCTGCAAGATCTACTAAAACACGCCAATCGTGATCCGGTCTATACGGATGGAAAAACAAATTGGGTGAACTTATTTCAAACCGTCAATGGGGTAACTAATATGGTTAAGTGTGTGGTTGAGGATTGGGAGCTAATACTAAATCCAAGGAAGAAAAAGGTAGAAAGTTCTGTAGTTGGGTCTTGGAGGGTAGCACTGAAAACTTTATAAATTGTTTAAAAATTAAAATTTTAAAAATAAATATGAGTAAAGAAGGATTAAAAAGTTTTTTTGAAAAACTTGGTAATAAAAACAAAGGTTTTGGTGTGGCGGATTTGCAGCCTGAGAGTGTTGACTACGGCAAGAGACCTTATGGCTTGGCATCTGTGGCTGTTGGGGCTGAACTACTTGCCAGCAAACCTCAAAGATATGTTATCCCGATGGATGTTTTGAGGCAATGTGTGAAAGAGGCTGGACTTAAAATTAGAAACAATGGTCGGTGGTATATAGCTATCGATGAGAAAGGAGAAAAAACCTGTGAGCCTTTGCATATGTCGACGAGGTCAGGTTTGCGTGTGGAGTGGAGGACTGATTGTTTTAGTGGAGGAGAAATAAAACAGGGGGTCAGTTTCAGTCCATACCTGGAAGTATCTGGGACGGAGAGGGACGGTGCAATCGTTAAAGGACTAGAGAGGGTGCTGGGGTTGCACGGTTTGGTTGGCAAAAGTGTTACTTTGTCTGAGCCAGTTGTTAAGATGCCCACTGGAAAATTGGCAGATTGGCGTTACGAACCAGATTGGGGTGAGGCATACTGTAGTCCAACTGGAAGACATTACTTTGCAAGTGAGGCAAAAGTTGAGGTGCCCAAGCGGATTGCTGAACTTGAGAGAATTATTGAGGTGGCAAAGTCAAGTGTACCTGATAGTGTTGTGGAAGTACCAACAGCATCTTGGATTGATCTGAATCAATATGCTGGAGACGCCGGTAGTGTGCCATTTCTATACCCAGTAAGCCTAAAAGCTTCGGAGGTACAGGAGACCTTGGAAAAAGAGGTTGGAATGTTAAGAGAGTTTTTAGAGTCGCTTGGTAAGTAATTAATAATTTAGATTATAAATTTAAAAATATATTAATATGACAAACGAAGCAAAATTGGCAAGAGGTGCAGATCAGGGATCTGGTGTCGCTTTGGAGTTGGCAACGAGAGAAGGTGCCAGAAAGGCCCCAGAGGTAATTACAAATAGTGAGGTAGCCGAGAGGTTGTATGATTTGGGTTTTAGACTATCTGCTTCACTTGATACCATCCTAACAGATACATATAATGAAATACGACTTGTCAATGTTGTTGTTGGGGAAGTGGGTTATTGGGCCGATGGGACAAATAGGCATGTAGAAGATTTTTTTGAATTATTGGACGTTCCTGCTGGTGTAGATAAGGATGGCCAAGGGATTGATGAATTTTTGTACTGGATGACTGTGGCCGGGAAGGGTGATCAAGATAAAGACGAAGGCTATAAGAAGAAAGTAAAAGACAGGCTTTTGGCTAGTGGATTTCTCACTTCACCAGCCATAATTGAGGCTTGGGGGGCAAGACATTGTTTTGATTGTATAGTTACGTGCACCCAAAAACCAGAAGAGTTTGTAACGGATGAGATGATAGACCATATTTTGCGGGATATTATTGACAGCCCTTTTGGTAGCCAAGGATTAAAGAATTGGTTATTTAACGGAGAACATTTGAAATATGTTATCAAGTTACCCAAACTTGCTGAAGCACAGTTTGTTGGTATGTCAGTTTTTTGGGACAGTGAGGATAAAAAGCCTCGTCGCCATGGTGAGATTGGCACCAGTGCAACTGAAAAAAGAGATTTTATGGTTGCTTATTTAGAAAAATACGGTGTTCCAAGTGTGGTTCGTATTATTGAAAACTTGGGAGGAGAGGGAGCTATTAGAAGTGGGTCGGCTTTTAGCCCAGATTTTAAATGTTTACTAAATATACACTCTCCCGAAACTTACCTTGCGTTACTGGAAAGATATAACGTAATACGTGAGAAAAATGTTTTTGGGAACTTGTATGACTATGAAATTTACCATAAACAGGCTTTTGGAGCTACGCTTGAAATTGGGAAAGACGGTGTGCCTCGGGTAGACGGACAAGTTGTGAAATTGCCATTTGCTGTTTTTGACACATGGAGCAGGGGAGTGGGAGGGGTTGACTGGCAAATAGCAACTCCGGAAAATATTAAAAGGTCGAAAGAAGATTTGGCAAGAAGAATTGAGAGGCTAGAGACTGAGTTGGCTGAAGCTTCAGAGGCTATGAAGAATTTATCCAAGATGACGGTCTATACGGAAGAGCAGGTGGTTTAGTAAGGTTGCACCAGGAGAACCTCCTCCTGGTTCTGCTTGGAGCCAACATAAGGACAGATGAGGCACTGGGCAGAACTAGAAGGAGGCAAATTGGGTTTTACAAGAGTTTTCCACATGATGTTGAAAAGGAGATTTTCGGTTGGTTTTTGAACTTGATTTTTGCATAGAAAAAGATATGGGATATGGATATTTTGGGAGGCAAATTTTTATAGGTTATAGACAAGATTTCGCTGGATGATATATTACCTTTATGCTGTTTGCATGGATAAAAGCTCAATTACACCATCATGATGCAACTAGATCGGTAGAAAGGGCAAAAGCAAACAAACAGGATGAAAAACAGCTTGGTAGCTGGGCTAAAGAGCAGATAAAGCAAATGGCCCGGCTACGAGGGAAGCTGGTTCTTTAAGAAAAAGGAGAGCGGACAAAAAATAAGCATCTCTACCGATATTCTCAAAGCAGGTGGAATACGTATAAAGATGCTTGATTAACAGTAATCTTTTTTTGGTGGAAATGTCAAGGATACAAGTTAAAGGCGACAGCGTAAAGCGTGGTAGGGTGGGCAGGCCTACTGCGCTTTACATTGGAGCTTTTTTAAGAGATTTCTATATAATGGAAATATGAAGCTAGAGAGAATATGGAAAGGAATACTGATTGTTACCTTGGGATTTGGTCCTATTTTATTTAATCCACTAATGGTGGATGTGTTTGGTTTTGGTAAGCAAACTTTGCTAGGAGTTGGTTTAGTTTTGTCTTTACTATTTTTTGGGTTGAGTTATTTAGTTAAAAAACAGGATCATTTGGTTTGGGGCAAGATGTTGTCGTGGGGGGCTTTGATGCTGGTTGTGGGAGTGTTGAGTTGGAAGGGTATGGATGTGGGTGGTAGATGGAGAAGTTGGCATTATCCTTGGGGACTAGGTAGTTTGGTGTGGATTTGGTTGGCTTGGTTTTTGATGGTGCAAGCAGGGGAAAGGGTGTGGCAAAAACTGATGTTGGTATGGATATGGATTGGAATTGGGGTAACACTACTAAGTTTATTTTTATTTTTAGCCCCTGGAAAATTTCTACCGATTGCTCTGCCTAGCAAGGACATGCCTTGGATTAGTTTGGGGCCAGGATTTTCTTTATTTGGAGGGCTACTGGACGAAATCGTGTTTTTGGGACTGCTGTTTGCCTTTACCACCAGAGGGGTATACTTGAAATTTAGGGAAAAAAGCGAGTATTTGGTGATAACCATAATGGGGGCAATTCTACTTTTGGGAACTGTAATTGGAGTGTATAGGGCCATGAGACTACCCGTACCGATGTTGGATTTGGGCACATCTTGGACAATTGCCATGGAGGGTATTAAAAACCAACCAGTGGTAGGTATGGGGGTGGGTAATTATTTAGAAGGATTCTACAAATATAGGGGAGCGGCGTTTAACAATAGCTATTGGTGGGCCAGTGGGTTTTTAAGTGGGACTGGTGGAGCCATGACTTGGATTGCAGAAACAGGATTAATGGGCCTGGTCCTACTGGTGGCTGGAGCAATGGCAATTGTAAAAAAAGGTTGGCAAAAAAGAAGCTTGTGGATTGTGTTAGTTGCGGTGGTGGCTCCTTGGAGTATTACTGGGGCGATACTAGTGGGCTTGGTTTGGTTACTTATGGGAGGTGAGAGGGATAAAAGATTTACTTTGGTGTTAAACGCAGGGGAAAACCTAAATGTGTTTCCCTGGATGCTGTTTGCCATAATGTTGGCTGTAGTGATGGGATTGGGGTGGAGCTTGTTTGGAAGTATTAAAAG
>CAYTYZ010000005.1:29840-44212 GCA_964442385.1 uncultured Gammaproteobacteria bacterium | reverse complement strand
TATTGGAAAAAAAGTTTGCTTTCGGCTTCGAAAAATGATGGTAATGGTACCTACAGCAATCAACAAATGGCAATTTTGGCCTCGGCTAATAATGCGGATTTGCGCAGAAATTTTGCTCAAACTAATTTTTCTTTGGCCCAGGCACTCCTCTCGAGTGCCAAAGATAATCTAAATGCGGAGACACAGAAAAACGTATCTACCTTGCTGGGCCAAGCAGTGTCAGAAGCCAAGAGTGCTATCGCATTGGAACCTAAAAATCCGGTGGCTTGGGTAGCATTGGCTGGTATATACCGGGGTATGGTGGGGATAGTGGATGGGACGGCTGATTGGGCTTTGCAAAGTTACCAGCAGGCCATAACATTAGATCCAGCTAACCCGGTAATTTTGGTTGAGGTGGGCGGTATTTACTATGGATCAGGAAACTTTGAATCAGCTGATAGAGTGTTTGAACAAGCAGTAAATGCCAAGCCAACGCTGGCCAATTCTTGGTATAACTGGGCTTGGGCTAACTACCAATTAGCACAGACAAACAAGCAAAATACCCAATATTATGGCCAAAAATTAACCTTGGCTACAAACTACTTGCAGCAAGCCATAAATTTAGTTGGACCAGATAGCAGCGATTATTCTAAGGCTGATGAGGAGCTGGGCAAATGGAAAGAAGAACTCAAGAGAATAACACCTCCTGACGTCGGCAAGCAAGTTAAAGATGAAGTAAATGAAGTACTCAAAAAGCCAGAGGCGTTACCTACGGTTGTAGTTGGCAAGGAAGAAAGAGTAAATGTAACCAAAGAGCAACTAGAGCCGCCAGTAGTGGAGCCTACCCCTACTGATGGGCCGGGCGGTCCATGAAAAAGATTTTAGCCTTGCTATTGGTTTGGGTAGTTTTAAGACCAAGGGAGGTATGGGCTGCAGAATTGACAATTAAAATTCTTGATCCTACTTGGGGACCCCAAGCATTGGTGAATGGCGAATTACTGTTAGACATGGGAGGGCCTTGTGGAAGCGATAATTATTGCTTGTCTCATCAGCAATATGAAATAGGTCTACCTCGCTTTAGGGGTTATGGGGTAAACCCAGATTCCATTAAATATATCTTAATCACAAATTGGCACGGGGACCACCTAAATGAGGATAAGGTTATGGAGCTCGCTAATGCTAGAAGTAGTGGGGCAGAAAAGCTGTGGCTGGGAGCGGGGATAGATGTCTTTAATCGGATGGGCCAAAAATTGGTAAGTACTGGAAAGCCAAACCTAATAAACCTAAAGAAGTTTGACCCGTATGAAACTTATGAGGTGGGACCGTATAAAATAACGGCTTTTACGGCCTCGCATGGCAATCCGCCACCTTGGCCAACAGAGCACGGATTTATGGTATATGGGGTGGAATACATGGGGAAAAAGATATGGCTTTCGCAAGACTCCGGTCCATATTCTGCAGAAACGGAGGCTCAAATAAAAGCTAAAATGGGAAAACTGGATTACATTGTAGAAGAAAATACTTTTACCAAATGGCGGGGTGGGGCGGCCGATCCTTACCAAGGTGGGTTTAATGACTATATTATTCACATGAATAACTGTGAGCTAAATAAACGATACGATAATTGGAAGGCCAATGGCTTGATAACTGATGCAACGCCAATTAAGTACATTCATATAGCTTCTTGGTTTAACGAGCTGCCGGGAATTGGGTTTTCTAGAATGGATTGTCCGGAGATGAAATATGGACAACTGGGTATTCCTGGGCAGGAGTCTAGATACGAAATTGTACCTACAGTAGTGCCAACTTTAATACCAACGGCGACTATGGCTCCTGCTAGGCCTAACCCAGGAGATGCCAATGGAGACAAGCGAGTTGATCAGGCAGACTTTAATATTTGGAAAAGTGAAAGGTTTGAGGCTAATGGAAATGTGAAAGAAGGGGTAGCTAACCCCAAGGCTGACTTTGACAATAATGGCAAGGTTGATAATTTGGATTATGAAATGTGGCTGGCGGAGTATAAAAAGAGGTAGGAGGGGTCTTGACAGGGGCACGGATGTGCTATAATTCATTTGTTTTCCCATCTGTTTATATTTTCTCCCCAAAAAACATGCCTGTAAGTAAAAAAACTGTTGCGCAGACTGGTAGTTTAGCAAGCCCATTTGAGACCAAAGACGAGGTGGTAGTAGCTCCGGTGGTTGTAGTTGAAAAAGAGACGAAAAAGATTGAGCCTGAGATATTGACTAGCAAGCCTGAGGTGGAAGTAAAACCAGTCGAAAAAGTTGAGGTTAAAAAAGTGGAGCCAGCCGTAACTGCTGTGCCCGGCGTAGAAAAGCCAACAAATAAAGTGGGATATGTAAAGCCAGTAAGTCATCCTGCCATGTCGGCAGACAGGGGTGTCAGTGGATCGGTAAATCAGGGGAACGGTGGGTCAGTAAATCAGGTTATTCGACCACAATTTACACCCGTGCCGCAGCAACAAGCAAGGCCGGTGGTGCAAATGGCACCTCCGGTACCAGAACAACTAATACCAATAACAGGAGTGATTGAACTACTGCAAGACGGGTCGGGGTTTGTGAGACCAAAGTTTATTCAAATGACAGGGGATGCTTATTTATCTAGTCAAATAATTAGAAGTATGGGTATAAGGTCTGGGGATATGGTCACTGGAGTGATGAGAGCCAAGAGAGAGAATGAAAAACATCCAGGAATGGTAAGGGTAGACAAGATTGAAGGAGTAGAGCCAGCAATGGCCAGAAAACGCCCTAATTTTTCAGAACTAACACCAATTTATGCCGAGAAACAGATAAAACTAGAAACTACACCTGAAGCTATTGCCTCAAGACTAGTGGACCTTTTTGCTCCAATTGGGTTTGGACAACGTGGTATGATTTTGTCACCGCCAAAGGCCGGAAAAACTACTTTACTAAAAGAAATTGCAGCTGGGGTGGCGATTAATTACCCAGAAGTACACTTGATGGCAGTTCTGGTGGGAGAGCGCCCTGAAGAAGTTACTGACATGCAAAGATTTATTAAAGGTGAAGTGGTGGCGTCCAGTTTTGACCAACGCCCAGAAGAACAAACCAGGGCGGCTGAAATTGCTTTGGAAAGGGCCAAGAGACTGGTGGAAATGGGCAAGGATGTGTTTATTATTTTTGATTCTATTACTAGACTAGCCCGGGCTTATAATTTGGCCATGCCAACCTCGGGGCGTACGTTATCTGGTGGATTTGATCCTGCAGCACTGTACCCATCAAAGAGATTTTTTGGAGCCGCTAGAAATATTGAATTTGGCGGGTCGCTGACGATAATTGGAACAGCATTGGTAGATACTGGATCGAAGATGGACGATCTGGTTTTTGAAGAGTTTAAGGGAACTGGAAATATGGAAATTAAGCTGGTGCGGGAGCTATCGGAAAAGAGAATTTTTCCTGCTATTGATATATATGGCTCGGGAACCAGGCGAGATGACCTGCTGCACGATCCTGTAACTTTTGAAAGAATGACGGCTTTAAGGCGAATATTTGATTCGCTTCCAGACAAGCTGCAACCAAGTGAAATGGTGATTGAGCAAATGCGCAAGACTAAAACGAACGCAGACTTTTTGGCGAAATTTGGGAAAAAATAAATAACATACAACATAAGGGAGGAAAGATCGCCAAGCCCAACGCGAGTGTCGGGCTTGGCGAAATAGGAGAGGACTAGGGTTTGCTGGCCAGTCGATCGATTTGCCAGAGCCTCTTTAAATAAACAGCAATCACAAAGATACTTGCCACAAGAGAGAACAAGGTGACAGCGACAAGGAAATCATTGGGATTGGTAAAACCTAGGATGTAGTATATGGCGCAACCACTACCAAGAAAAGTGTGGCTGGCTCCCGCAATACCCAGGCCATATGAGAGGGCGACCCTTTTCTTTTTATATGCCAAAAAAGCGAAGCCAATAAAATAAATTGCAAGCAAAAACACCAATATGATAAAAAGATACATGGATTACTCCTTTTGTGCTGTATGTTAAGGGACAGGTAATTATAACATTATGGGATGTAAAATGCAATCTTTAGAGTAATTTTTGGTAGAATAAGTGGTGCTGAATATTAAGAAATTATTGCAAGAGGAATGGAAAAATTGGGGGGAGTTTTGGGATGAGGTGTATCAATATGTGGCTCTGGTACTGGAATGGGCTTTTGGATGGAGTACTTTTTTAAAGAAAAATGTGTCATCGATGATGTATAGACAAAGAGGCAGGTTTGCCTCCTGGTTTGTACACAGTGGCATGGCGGTTTTTACATTGCTAGTTATTCTCCTAACTCCGGGAGTGGAGCAGATAGTGGCAGCTCGGGGTACTATTCGTGGTGAAACTGACGAGGTATTGGCCCTAGTGGACGAAAATAATTTTAGTATTGAAACTCAAGCTTCAGAGGGAGCTAGGGGAGAGATTGTGGAGTACCGGGTGACAGAAGGTGACACAGTAGCGAGTATTGCCAAAACTTTTGGAGTAAATATTGATACTATTTTGTGGGAAAATAATATTAAAAAGCCAGAGGACTTGAAAGTGTCTAGCGTAATAAGGATTTTGCCAGCTCCCGGTGTACGCTATAACGTAAAGCGTGGGGACACTATTTATACGATTGCGAAAGCTTATCAAATTGACCCTCAGGCAATAGTTGACTGGAAGTACAATACTTTTGCTAACGACGAGACTTTTGCCCTGGCTTTGGGTCAGGAATTGTTTTTGCCTGATGGTATAAAGCCAGATATTAAGCCTTTTAGTTCGGCGCCGGTGAGACTAGCTATCGAGGTCCCGCCAAGACCTGGCATAGTGGGAGAAGGAAGCTTTATTTGGCCTTCGTATGGAATTATTACCCAAAAATACGGGAACTTTCATACTGGTATTGATTTGGCTAATCGGGCTAGTCCGGCTAACAATGCGGCTCAGGGTGGAACAGTGGTCAAGGCTGGGTGGAACGCGGGGGGCTATGGAAATTATGTAATTATTGACCATGGCAATGGCTATAAAACTCTATATGGACATATGGTGACTGGGTCGCTCGTCGTCAAAGCTGGGGATGTGGTCAAGCAGGGGCAAAAGATTGGGCAAATGGGAACTACGGGAAGATCTACGGGTATTCATTTGCATTTTGAGGTATTTAAGGACAATAAAAGGATGAATCCACTTCTGGTCTTGCCAAAGCTATAGTCGAGTTTCAGCGATAAAATCTCGTAAATTGGAATATTTACCTTCTCCAACTCGAAACAGATTTGCAAGTTTTTTCATTTCCCTTCTTAGTTGGCCTGAAAGGCCCAGCTTGTCTTTTTCGGGGTTTATTATTTCTGACAGAGGTCTACTTAAGAATGTGGTTCTGTCCGTTTTATTGGCAATACCTGTGTAATATTGATTCTCATTATTTCCATGATACCAGACTGGTACTTCTCCATTTTCAATTACTCTGCCGTCAGCAGTTGGGGTGGCAAATTTTTTCCACCAACTAATGTTAAATATAGATTTTGGAAAGGCGCTTTGGAAAAGTTGTCTAGCAATTAGTAAGGTTGCTCCGGTATCTCTGACCTCATCTACAACTCTGACTCTTCGTTGTTTTTTAAAACTACGGCCAAATGTTGTTTGTATTTTTTTTACTAATCGGCGATATTCTTCTGACTCTGTGTCTATGCTTGCACTGTCAAAGTTTGATGAGGACACGATATCAGGATTGTTGTTTTTGTCGATGTTGGCAAATAAAATATGGGGTTTTTGTGTCTTTGAAGCTTCGCCTGGTAACAAGGAAACCACGTCATGCCAGAGTTCATTAAAAAGCCAATATACCGGCCTTGCAGATTTGTCTAAAAAAATAACAGTAGACTCTTTGTTTCTTAAAACCTCCAATATTAGGTCAACTGTCGATAAAATATAGCTATATTGGACCTCTCCATCGCCTCTTCTTTTTAGATACTCTGGAGCGTTAGCACCGTATTTTACATTCCTGGCTACTATTATTTCGAAGGTGTCTTTCATAGAAGTATATTACACCAATGGTAGTGTAGGTGGTTAAAAAATAATTGCTTGTATTAAAAAGATATTGGTATTAGACTGGAATATAATGGTTGAAAAACAGAGGGGGATAGCGCAGTTTTTGGTGTTAGGATTGATGGCTTTGGGGCTGGTGGCAGTAGGTATTGCTGGAAAGAGTATTCAAAATAGTCAAGATACACGCAGTAGCGCTGCTTTTGTAGAAACTAGTAGCTCATATTGTTGTCAAGGAAGTTGTGATCCAAGTCGAAACCAATGTGAAACAGTGGCTGGAAGCTGTCCGGCTGGGTGGACCATGTGTTTGTCGACAGGAACAACTGGGGTGTCTGTACCCAAGCCAACTATTGATCCAGGTTCGATTGGGGGTAATCCAATTCCTACAGGAAGTGGGGTGGGTAGATCAGAAATAAATTGGCCTACTCCTAGTCCAAGTGTTGGCGGAGGATCAAGCTCTGGTTCCATGCCTTTGTGTGACGTGTCCCGATCTGGATCAACTTTTTACAATACTATGGACAGCTGTCTTTACAGATGTGATGCTTATGGTGACAGGAGTGGTACCTGGACTCAGGTGTCTTGTGGCGGTACTGGTGGAGGCATAGTTCCAACAGGAACAGGTGGAACTAAAGCCACTTGGATATCTCCAACTCCAGTTCCATCTAAAGTACCGAATCCTACTGGTTATGATGCCAGGCCACCATGTGACGTTACCCGAGCTGGAGCAACTTATTTTAACAATCAAAATGGTTGTACTTATCGATGTGAAGCAGAAGGAGGTTGGAGAGAATTATTTTGCAATGGTGGCGGAGGTATAGTTCCAACAGGAGTGGGTATAACTACAGGAGTGGTACGAATAACTGTAACCCCAACGCCATCGAAAATGCCTTATCCAACGAGTTACGGCCCAAGTCCAACACCGGTAGCATTTGCCACGGTAGCTCCAAGATGCAATGTGGTAGTGCAAAGTTTTGAAAGCCAAGCTGGAAATTGTACCAATGGATTGGCCATGCAAGCTGTTGGCAGATGCAATAACGGAAGAGAATTTACCATAGCAGCCAAATACGGTTGCGAAGACCTACAAAGTTTGAGAAATAGCGCTGATGCATTTTGTATGAACACATGTTTTGGCGGAATAAATTTAACACCTCCTCCAACTTATGTCACTCCGACACCGGCACAAATCACTAATAGCTGTGGAGTAAGAAATGCTGTGTTTGCCACAAACGGTTGTGGCGAGGGACAAGTAAGTAGTGTAAAGGGAGTATGCAATAGTGGCAGGCCATTTGAGTTCAATCCAGAAGCTGGGGTAAATTGCGGATCTTATATGAGTGTAAAAGCTAAGGCTGAAGCTTTTTGTAATATTGGATGCGGGGTTAGTACGGTTAGAGTAACACCTACTCTTGCTCCTACGGCAACCCCAACTGTGTCTAAACGAAAAGTAGAAGTAGGTGCCCTGCAGGAGCTAAGTTGCAAGACCTGTCCGTCAGGAGTACCTGCTTTTAGTTTGGGAAATGCTAATTGTGATGGCAAGATTGACATGAATGATAGGTTGGTTTGGATGAGTGAATATACTAACTACATGAAGACTAAAAAAGTATCTGATGTGGCTGACTTTAACTGTGATAAAAAAACAGATACGGCTGATTATGTAATTTGGTCTAAAAACCAAAAAGTTAATCTAAATTATTAGTTTTTCGACTAGTCAGTCTTAAGGGGCAATTATCCAGAACTGAAATAGAATGTCATCGGGAGATGTATAGGGCAAGCCGATGGTGGCCTGTCCCTTGGTTTTGGAGATAACAGATAAGGGCAGGTTTTTACCACCGCTCGTGGGAGAAATATAAACAAGGCTGGTAGAAGTAATATTGTTGTTCTTCAAAATTAGAGTGGATTGCCCTTTGGCCAAAGTCAACTGGCCTGAAAGGGCGTTGCTAGCTGAAGAGGCGCTGACAGCAAAGGGGTTGGGTGAATTGGGAGAGGCGATAATAAGATTGGGCAGAGAAGTTTGTTCTAGAGGAGAGTCAAGAGACAATGTTGGTAGAACTGTAGGGCGGGGAGTGCCTTTGATAGGGCGGGGAGTGCCTTTGATAGGGCGGGGAAACCCCGCCCCTACAGAGGCTTGATCAAGCAATGATTGAATGGTTTTAATTTGAGTAGTATTGCCCAACAACTGGTGGTAAGCCAAAGCCGAAGATAAGTCGCCCTGGGCGGTGTAGAGATTGGCTAGGATTTGATAAGTTTCACTATTTTGAGAGGCATGGCGAAGGTCAGAAATGGCGTTCGGGATAAAACTAGGATAAGAGTACATGACGGTGGCATAAAGCCAGCCTCGGTCATACCAGGCCTGTGGAGAAGTTGGATTGGCTTTAATATTCTGGGTGGCCAACTGCAAGGCCTGATTGTAATAAGAAATAGCCAGGTCTTTGTTATTTTGGTTTTGAATGGCTTTTTGAAATAGAGATTGGGGGGTGGCATTGACAATACTGGTTAAAGCGGCAGGGACAGGGGCCGGTTTTTTTTGGGTGCTTTGGTATGTGCCTAAAAAGAGAATTAGGGCAAGAACTCCCAAGAGGATTAAGATAGATCGCATAAGCTATAATCCTACGCTATAATGGCAAATGCAACTATGCAGGGCAAATGGTGAATCGTTGTGGGAGTTTTTCAAGAAGAATAAGATAACTTATGAAAAGTCGGATTTTCCATTTTTGACTGATGGTGAAGTACCAAGTATCAAGTCTGTGGCTGACTTTGGTGAGTATTTGGGGTTGGTGGGACGAGGCGAAGCTACATCTTTTTTGTATAGAACTCTGGGAAGAAGTCTGACTTATATTGGGGCGGCTTTGGATACCGAGCGGGAATATGGCTTTAATGACCACACAGACAGGCATACTTTGTGGGTGGCAGGCAGGTGTACTGAACTGTTGCAGCGAGGGGGAAGGTCAGCAGATGGCAAAGGGGTGTTTGACCGAAAAAGTGAAATACTGTGCACCCTGGTGGGTATGACTCATGATATTGGGAATCTAATTTCTAGGAAAATGCATTCTAAGTATTCGATGGAAATTTTGGACGAACTTTTTGGATGGACCGGTAAAAAGAACTATCGAGAGATTTGGGAGGTAGTAAGGCAGGCGGTGCTGTATCATGACGAGGCGGCTTTAAATGAAGGGGGTTTTGCCATTGAAAAAGGCTATCCCTTGTTGTGGGCTTTGGTGATAGCGGACAAAATGCATTTTGGACGAGATAGGCTGGGTGAAAAGACTTTTGAGACAGGAGAAGAAGGAGCAGCGGAAAAAGATGTGCACATTGCCCTGGAGATGTTGGTGGCTAGGTCCACTTGGTACTTAAATCCAGATGAGTTTGTGTGGCACTTGGATTTTTCAGTAGAACTAGGACAGGAATGGATGGGAAGCCTGGCAAACCACAAGGATAGAGTGTGGGTGCCAAAGCTGTACCAGCAGGCGTATAGGCAAAATGGGCAGGAATATAGGGTAACTTTTGCTAAGCAATTTTTGGAGGTTTACGGGGAGCGAGTCAAGCTGATTGAGCGGGCAGCTAAGGTACTGTTTCCTTGGATTAAGGGGTTTGCGGTGGAGTTGGTGGATAGTGATAGTAGGGACAAGGTAACACCTGCAAAGATGCAAATTTATACAAATTAGCTACAAATAAACACAAATTAAGCAAATTTTTAATTAACACAAATAAACTGCAAATTAACACAAATTAACTACAATTTAACTACAAATTGGGCAAATTAACACTAATTAACTGCAAATAAACACAAATTTTTAATTAACACAATTTAACTGCAAGTTAAGCACAAAAAAAGACAAATTTTTAATTAACTACAATTTAACTACAAATTGATACAAATAAAGCAAATAAACTACAAATTAAGTCGAATTTTGGGCTTTTTGGTGCTTGAGATTACTTTGGAAAATATCAATAATAATTCTTGAGATTCGTCAAAGATGGATTTTAAGTCATCCTTAATTTCTGGATTGGCTTCGGCCATAATTCTCAGCCAGTGCTGGGTTTCTTTGATTTCTTTAAGAGAAATATTTAGTTTATGTATAAAATCGTTTTTACTTTCGGCTCCGTTGGCCTCATGGTAGTTTGCTCCCACGGAGCCACTTGAGCCGACGAGCTGGCCAATAATCCTTTTGTTCAAACTAGTAATTGTAACTTTCTTGAGTGTTTTAACAACCGAGATTGCAAACTTAGTTGTTCTTTCTTCCAAATTGTATTCCATGTTTTGATTTTGTTTTTATTTGTAGCTAAATTGTGTTTATTTGTAGTTAATTAGTTTTAATTTGTGTTAATTATAAATTTGCATTTAATTTCTTGTTAATTTGCAGCTCATTTGTAGTCAATATGTCTTACGGAGTTCCCGTTATCGGTGCAAAATTGGCTGCGCCACCGTTATACAAAGTTTTGACTTGGGCAGGAGTGAGGGGATAGGTAAAGATTTTTACATCATCGATTTGACCTTCATACAAGCTATAGTTTCCAAAGCTTCCATCGTCACCACTTATCTGTGGTTTGATGTCATTTAGAATAGTGTTACCTGGCCATACCAAGGTATCCTTTAGACAGGATTTGTCGCTTAACTGTTTGCCGTTTAAATAAAGGTTTACCCCAGAACAAGTGCCCGATCCGGTATAAGTTATTAATATGTGGTTCCATGTTCCGGATGTAATCACGGTGGAGGTGGTAGCAACCTCTAGCCATTCGTCACTACTGAAATTATAAAATTCGCCAAAATTTATGGCATTAGTTGTAGTATCTGCATTAGAGTTTAAATACAAACCTCTTAGGGTGGTCCCTCCCATTGTTTGCTTGCTCCAAATGTCGCCATGTCCTGAGGCATTTGGCTTGACCCAGGCTGAAATGGTAAGTGGCTGGGTGTATTCGAAGTCAAAGGCTGACTCGTTTTGGATTTGAACAAAATCGTCGGTGCCGTCAAAGTTTAGACTACTATTGTACCTGCCATTTTTGCCGTTGTACCAAGCAGTAGAGGCATTGGTGCTACAAGATCCAGGGGCGGTTTGGGTGCCAGCACCAGAACCAGACCAGGTGCCAGTAAAACCCGTGCCCATGGAATCATTGATAGTAGTTCCCTGGCACTCGTCTAGTTTGTAGTGAACATAGGGTTTACCTTGGTTGTAGTCCCAGGCGACTTGGGCAGGTGTACGGACATAATCGAAGATTTTTACTTCATCCAAGCCTACACTTCCCAAGCTTCCACCCCAACCGAATTGAACTGCTCTGGGTGCAAAATATGCCAAGGCCTGAACAGGTGTTGATATCGTATTTTTTAGTATTCCATTTACATAGATTTTTGCAGATCCGGTGGCTGAATCGCGGGTGCCTACAACGTGATACCAGCGATCGGGAACAATTGTTTCACTTGTTCCAATGTTGTAAGCAGTATTGCTTCTAAAACCAAATTGAAACTTACTGCCTGTTATATTTAGATCATAGTTAAAGGTAAACATTACATCGTCGAATAAACACAAAACGCAACTTGTCGCTGCATCACCCGAAGGTTTAACCCAGGCTTCAACAGTAATACTTGATGGTTTTTGATAGGTATTGTCAGAGGATGTTGCTCCTTGTCCCTGGTTATAGTTAACAAGTAATCCTTTGCCATTTTTTCCACTTATCCAGGTGGGGGCGGAGGTCCCTGCATACATCACTGCATGACCAGTGCCAACGCTGGTTTCGTAAAGTGAGGTTCCAGTGCCCTCGTTGAAATTCCATTCTTGAGTGGGTTGGGTGCAGGTAGAAGTATCGCCCGGGATGCAATATGACCGGTCTTTGGAGGAACTGGGAAGAGTGCCACCTGAGGCCGTAGAAAGTGAGCCGAAATATTGGGATTGATTTTGGTTGTAGTCAATTTTAACGTCATCGGCAGTTAGCGGGAAAGAATAGATTTTGACATCATCGATAAGCCCAGCAAAATAATTGGCTGGAGTATAGGAGCGGGCTCCGATTAACATATCGGAGGTAGTAGCCATGGTGATACCAGAAGTGACAGTGGCGGCAGTGACCAGTTTGCCATCCAAATAAATATAGCCAGAACCTGCCCTGTCGACACTACAAACTATATGGTGCCAGGAGGTGATATCAGTAACTGTGGCGGTAGAGGTAATGTCGGTGGCATTAACTGAGCAAGTAATGGTGTTGCCGGCGTCAAATTGTAGGCGCCAGCCATCGTTGTCAGCATCTTCTTTGCTAATAATATTTTGGGCTGAGCCAGTAGAACCACGCTTGACCCAAGCAGACAAGCTAAAGCTGGCCGTACTAGAGTCATAGCGAATGGATGGGTCATCTGGGGTCCTGGTGTACTGGCTGGAACCATTGAGACTGATACCTACACTTTGGTTGCCAGAAAGAGTCCAGCTGGGGGCGGAGGTGCCTGCGGAAAGGGCGTTTAAGGTAGAACCAATACTACCTGAGTTATTGATGGTGGATCCTTGACCTTCGTTGAATTTATACCATAGTCCCATACTGCCAACAGGTGAGCCACCGGCTGGATGGCCGCCATTCATATCTTGGATGATTTGTTTTTGGGTACGGACGTAGTCGTAGAAGTGAACCTGATCGAGGTTACCTTTGAAAAAGTTGGTGGAAGAGGCTGAGTCTCTACCAAAATAAAGAGGGTTGGTGGAGTTTACGAAGGTATTAGAACCTGCAGCGAAGTTATCTAGGGTCCCATTGATATAGATTTTTACACTGGTAATAGAGTTTCTTGTTATGGCAACATGGGTCCACTTACCCCAGGGAATGGAGTTGGTGGTGGAATAGACGCTCGGGTTAACGACACTATCGATTTGGGCAAAACGAATCCTTTTATTGGTGGAATCGACTTCGATAGTGTAGCCACCATTGACGGTGTTGTTGTACTTGGAGATTAAAGTTCCTGTGCCAGAAAAGCTGTTGTCGGGATAAACCCAGAAGTCGATAGTGTGGGTGCCTGTGGTAAAAATGGAATTATGGGCGACACTAGAATAAGTTTGTGAACCATCGAAAGATAGACCTTTGCCATATTTGCCTGTTGACCAGGTGGGGGCAGCAGTTCCTGAGCCAAAAACGCTGTGGAAGTTGCTACCGCCAACATCGTAAGCAGTAGTGCCGGTTCCTGTTTCAAAGTTCCAATAGGCAACTGGGGGAGCGCTGGAACTGGTGGAGGCCACACCTAAATTGGCGGCGGAACCTTTGAGGTTGCCATAAGAGTTGTAGTCGGTATTAATTTGGGCGGTTGATCGGGCATAGTTGTAGACCTTGGGCTCGTCGATGTAGCCTTGAAAATTTACTGATCCTATCTCAAACGTTGAATCTGGACCACTTAAATCTTCATATCCTATTGAACCAGAATTTACCAAAACCCCATTAACATAAAGATAATGCGCAGAGTTGACAACCTTGTAAACCAAGTGATACCAGCGTCCAGCGACTATACTAGTTGAATCACAAACAAGATACGGCCCCAGACTGTTTTCATTTGTTCCACAAAATTTACCTGATGAAATATTGAGATAATAGGCAGAAGATGACACATAGTTTGATGTATTTTTTACCATTATTATTGAGTCTGTCCCTGGATTTTGCGGTTTAACCCAGGCACTCAAAGAATAGGATGAACTTAAGAAGGGAAAAGCAAGTTTTGTCGGACTCCCCATACTTACTATGTTTGTGTTGAAATACAGACATTTACCAGAGATACAGTTCTCACTGTTATTCCAGGTTGGTCCTGAGATCGTTCCACTAATGTTATTTGTGCTGGCGTCGTTAGCTGTTGTGCCCCTTCCCTCATCAAATTTCCAGTAAGCAACTGGGCCGTTACCTTGTTCTTCAGTAGCAGCTACTGGTCCGGGGGTGCTGGGGGTTAGCGAGGTGTAGCTAGCAGTGGACTGGGAGGCTGAAATAGCAGTTGGATTGCCATAATAGACATAAATATAGTTGGTGCCATTGCTTATTTTTGGCAGGACAACTTTATACTGAGTGTTGGTACCGTTGCAACCTGAGGTTAATTCATAAACCAGTGCCTTTCCGGAAGGGTCGGTAAACCTGGTGTCGTCGCAGTCGGACTGCATTTTACTCGCAGAAATTAGCCCTGAGGTGGAAACGCTGACTCCCACGGCGCGATTGGCAAAAATGTCGGCATTATGGGTGATAGTAATAAGCTGGCGGTAAGAATAGGCGTCATCAAACCAGCCAGCTTCAACTTGACCTGCCCTGGTACTATTAAGGCGTACTAAAACCAGAATTAACCCAACTAAAAGAAAGATTGTTGCAAAAAGTAGGCGGTAGGGGATGGAGATAGTTTTTAGTTTTTTAGTGACTAGGTCCATAGATTATTATGACAG
>CAYTYZ010000005.1:20704-29740 GCA_964442385.1 uncultured Gammaproteobacteria bacterium | reverse complement strand
CGCCAGATTGGTTATAAAGAAGAGCTACTTGCGGAGGAGTAAGAGGGTAACTGAAGATTTGAACATCATCAAGTTGGCCGGCTAGGTAGTTGGTGGTGGTATAAGAACGGGCTCCCAATAGAAGGTTGGCGGTAGTGGCCATGGTAAGTGCCGAGGTGGAAGTCGACGAACCATTGGCTTTGCCATCGATATAAACCTGGCCCGAGCCAGAACGGTTAACGGTACAGCCGATGTGGTGCCAAGAGGTGTCGGTAATGGTGGTAGCTGAAGTGATGTCGGTAGAATTAACAGAACAGGTGACTGTATTGCCTGCATCGAATTGGAGTCGCCAGCCATCGTTGTCGGCGTCTTCTTTGCTAAAAATATACATAGCGCCGTTGCTGGCACGCTTGACCCAGGCAAATATAGAGAAATTTTCGCTAGTAGAATCAAACCGTAGGGCGGTAGAATCGTTGACTTGGATATAGTCACTGGTACCGTCTAGGTTAACGCTGGAATTAACTCGTCCGGTGGCACCGTTGTAACGAGGAGTGGCTGCGTTAAGGGTACACGATCCCATACCGATAGCATTGGTTTGGGTACCAGTGGTGGACAAAACGATGGTGCCAGTAAGGCCGGTGCCAATAGAATCGAAAACAGTACTGTTTTGACATTCGTCTAGCTTAAAATAAGTCATAGGCTTGCCTTGGTTATATTCCCAGGCAATTTGTGAGGGGGTACGGGCATAGTTATAGACCCTAACGTCATCAAGAAGACCAGTGTAATAAAAGTTATTGTTGGAGGAGCCGATCATAAAGTCGCCAGTAGCAGCCGAAGGTGTACCCAGGGTATAGCTGGTTTTGGTTATATATTGGCCATTTAGATAAAGATAAATATAGGAAGTGTCAAATACGCCAGTGACATGGTACCAAGTATTGGCAGAAATGGCGCTAGGGACACAGGCTTCCCGGGCACCGGTAAGGGGGATGCTGACGGTGGTACATAGTTTGCCAACAGTATCCCCATCCAAGACAATGCCATATTGAAATCTACCGCCTGAAGAATCGGGTCCGGTTTGAATTAGGGGATACGGGTAGTTGCCACCAGGGGGAAGACTGGGAGTATTGATCCAGGCGCTAAAGCTAAAACTGTTGTTGTAGTTAAACTGTAAACCAGTTCGCTGCCCAACATTAATATTGTCATTGCCATCAAAGGACATGGCTTGGCCATAAACTCCCGAGGATCTGGCAGGTGAGGAAGAGCCAGTTCCAAGTCTGCCGTTGTAGGCACTGCTACCTATATCGTAGGCACTGGTGCCAACTCCTTCATCGAAAGTGAGATGTAAAACTGGTGGGGAACAAGAGCTGGTGTCGCCTGGTACACAGTACAACCTAGACAGGCTGGTACTGGGGGCAGAGCCGCCGGAGTCGGTAGAAAGAGAGGAAATTTGGATGGCAGAAGATCGGTTATATTCTAGCTTGACTTCGCTAGCAGACAGGGCCACATTGAAAATTTTAAGATCATCTAGCCCACCTGCAAGATAAGCTCCTGTGGAATAAGACCTGGCCCCTATAGTGGCAGAGGTGGTGGTGGCCAGGGTAAGAGCAGTGGTAGAAGTACCGGCAGAAGCCAGGCTGCCGTCGATATAAATATAGCTGGTTCCGGACCGGTCGACAGCGCAAACTATATGGTGCCAAATAGTGGTATCGGTGATAGTTACTGTAGAAGTAACATCGGTGGCGTTGACAGAGCAGGTAACAGTATTGCCCGCATCAAACATAAGTCGCCAGCCGTCGTTATCAGCATCTTCTTTGCTGATTATATATTGGGTTGAACCAACCGAATTGCGTTTGACCCAGGCACTAATACTAAAGTCCTCGGTGGAACCGTTGAAACGAATGGCGCTTTCACCAGAGATATTTACCAAATCGTTGGTGCCATCAAAAAGGAGGCCGCTATTGTATTGGCCGGACTTGGTCCAGCCACTGGTGGAGGTGGCTGGCGAGGCCATGTTAGATTGGGTGGCAAAATAACTACCGGAAATAGAGTTATAGGCAGTAGTGCCAACCGACTCGTCAAAATGATAATAAACAAGGGGTTGGCGTTGAGGCAGGTTGTTGTTTAAGTCTTCTTGAACTTGCCTAACAGTACGGGCATAGTTGTATACTTTTACTTGGTCGATAAGACCATTAAAACTTTGGGTGGAGTCACCACGCTGGCCTACCATAAAAACACCAGTGCCATCGGCTGGGTTGGTGGCTGAAGCAGTAGTAGTATCAAGAACTCCGTTGATATAAAGCTTGAGATTGGATCCATCATAGGTTAGCTGGACATTGGACCAGGTGTTGAGGGGAATAGTACCGACACTGGTGACCGTAGTATTGGTAGCCGCTGAGGCCACGTTACCAATTAGATTTCCAGAACTGTTTAACTCCAGACCATAACCAGAACGCTGGCTACTGGTGCGCTTGTCGATAATAGTTTGGCTGGTGCCGACGGTGGGGTAAACCCAGGCAGACAGAGACAGGTTGCCAGTCAGACTAAGGGTGGCATTATCGGGTGTAAGGACTGAGCCGGTTCCGGGAAAACTAAGGGCCTTGCCATATTTTCCATTATCAAAAGTGGCGGTGGCTATACCACCATTTTGAAAAGTGGTGCCACCAACGTCATAAGTGCTGGTGCCTACGCCTTCTTCAAAGTCGTAGTATAAAATCGGGTCGACAGTATCTAGTTGGGTGGTACCGGTACCAAAATTAGTATTATTGCCCTTGGGGGCATAGCCGGCATTATAGTCAGTCAAGATCTGGCTGGCTGAGCGGGCGTACATATAGATTTTGGTAGTATCCAGAAAACCATCATAGTCACGAGCTAGACCAGAAAGATCGCGAACACCGGCATAGACCCGGATGACCCCGGTGTAGGTTGGTTCGGTGGCGGTACCCATGAGGCGACCATCAACATAGAGACTCATGGTGGTGCCACTTTTGGTGGCGGCAACGTAATGCCATTTGGCATCGTAAAAAGTCTGACCTGAGTTAAGGTTGGTGACACCACCTCCACCTGGATTACTATCATAGGTAAAACGGACTTCGCCGGTGCTTAGCATTTCTAGGGTAAAGAGACGCCGGTTGGAGGTGCCTTCGGAGCCACCTAAAATAGTACGGGCAGCAGGGGTGGCATTGTTGGTTTTAAACCAGGCTGAGATGGTTTGGTTGCTGGAAAAAAAATTGATATCGCCCATATCAAGATAAGCGTTGGTGCCATCAAACTTGACACAACGTCCTTCGACACACTCGTCGGTGGGACGGAGTTTGGCACCTCCTAAAAGCTGGACAGAGGAGGTGACAGCCGGAAGGGCGTTGAAACTAGTGTTACCGACATTTTCGTTAAAACGCCAATAGGCTATGGGGCCAACTTCGATTTCTTCAGTCCCGATATTGGTGGAGCCGGGGGTAAAAGTAGCCTGAGTAAACTGTAGAGAGTTAGTGCCATTATTAGCGGTTTCGTTGCCATAATAATAGTAAATATAAAACGGGTTGGCAGGAATTACGGGTAGTAAAACATAGAAATCAGTAGAGGCGGTGTTGCAAGCACCTACGGCGGTGTCGATATAATATTCTAAAAGATTGCCAAAGTTGTCGGTAAAGCGGGCGTCACCACAGTCGGACTGGAGTTGGAGATTGGTAATTAGAGTGGCAGTATCGATATCTAGTTTAATTTTTTGATAAGTGACGGCAGCGCCACCGTTAGTATAGGTATAGGATTTGCGAAAAGTCCAGGTATCGTCAAACCAGGCAGCCTTAGCTGTGATTGGTTTATGGCCAAGACGAAGAAGAAGAACTACTAGACCTAAAAGGACCAGGACGATAGATAGTAGGGCGCGGTAGGAAAAGTTATCGTGGTGGAGGCGGGTGGTTAGGTCCATGTTAGGTTTGGGGATGAAATAAATGAGAAATATTGGTGTAGGGGCGCGGTTTTCGCGCCCTGTCGATGGTGTCGGGCGGGGAAACCCCGCCCCTACGATTAGTTACGTTGGTTGGGTAGGGCGTATCGTGGGTTGTATCGGGCGGGGAAACCTCTGCGTTTGTATCGGGCGGGGAAACCCCGCCCCTACTATATCTGTGTGGATTGTCTTGGTCATGTGGCCAGGTGTTGACATTATTTTCAATATATTTTATTTTTTGAATTAAATCGTTTTGGTCTCTAATAATGTGTTCGTAATAATTACGTTGAAATATCAAAAAACTTTTGCCAAGTTTTTTGATATTAATTTCTTTGGTGGAATTATATTTAAGCCAGGCAATAATATTTCCCAATGTAGGGGCGCGGTTTTCGCGCCCTGTCGATGTTGTCGATGTTGTCGATGTTGTCGATGGTGTCGATGGTGTCGATGGTGTTGCAGCAGCGAATGGGTGAAGTGTTGGGCGGGGGATTGTTAGTATCGGGCGGGGAAACCCCGCCCCTACTGTGGACATAGTTGGTTTGGTTATTTCGATAATTAAATGCAAGTGATTAGGCATGAGTTGGTAAGACAAGATTTTGGCGTTGGGAAAACGAATAGAAAGTATCTGAAGATGACCTGAAATAATTGAGCCCAAAGCGTTAGGATGGAAAGAATTATTTGTGATTTCACCAAAAAGGCAGGCGTGTTTATTGGCGCTAATAGTAATAAAATAAGTGCCTGAAGAATAGTCATGAGATTGCAGTCTGGACGTAGATCTGGTGAAGCGGTGAAGGTGCATGTTAGTTAATTAGCCACCAATTAAATAAGACGTCTTGGGGCAGGGGGGTGTCCAGGGCTACTGTAAAGCTGGGGGTGGGGGTAGCCGAGGCAGTGGCTTCTTCAATAGTAGGTACTAATTTAGATTTGACATAGAGAACTTGATTTTGGGTGGTAGATTGGGGGGTGATGTAAACCAGGGAGTTGGCTGAAAGTTTGTCTGAGTTAATGACTAGCTCGGTTTTTCCAGCTGGAAGAGTTGCAGTGCCAGCCGAAGCATTTGAAGCTATTTGGGCCGAGGTGGAACTTGCTGAAGCAGTAGCGGCCTCGGCAATAATAAGAGTGGCCGAGTCGGTAGCGATATTTAGTTTGCCAGATAGGCTGGCGTCTTCGGCTTCTAAATAGGTGGTGAGAATGCCCGAACTGGCAATTGTACCAGTTACATTTAGACTGCCATTTATAGTAACGGAACCGTCTTCGGCTATGGCTAGAACGTCACCATTAATAGTGACTGTACCAGAACGATCTGGTTGGATGGCTAGGCTGGAATCAAGTGATTTGATATAGTTTTGTCCTATTTGGATGTGGTCTACGGTGAGTCTTTGGCTGATTAGAGCATTGGCTAGCTCGGTATCGCCTTGGACTGCTAGTTTGCCGGCAATAACCATATTGTCGGTTAACTTGAGGTTGCCGTTAAACTGGGCCGAGTTAGTAGAAATTTCGGCAATCCAGGAGTGAGACAGGTCGGCAATGGGTGGGGAGGTGATACCGGTTCCGGAAGGTGATGATATGGAAGCAATGGTGTTGACCAGCTCTTCACGTAAGGCCCCAACCCTGCTGGTAAGAAGTTCGCCAAAGTCGCCTTCTCGGGAAATGACTCGGTCGGCATAGAGGGTGGAGATGGTTGCGCTGTCGGCAATCAGGGAATCAGTAATTAGTGAATCAGAGATCAGGGTATCAGTAGTAAGAGTGTCAGCAACAGCTAAGTTTTTGGAAACGGTAAGATTGCCTTCGATATCAACATCGCCTTTAAACTGAACTTCAGAGTTGAGTGGAGAAATAGTATCTACTCTGAGGTCTTGTGTTATAGTGCGTTTACTTATTACTAGGTCTGATATAAGAGACTGGGTAGTTATTAGTCCAGCTTGCAGCTTGGCAGTCACAAGATAGCTGAACTGGCCCAGGCGGTTAATGGTTGAACTAAAAGTATCAGATAGAGAATAGGAATTGTTTTGGGTGAAAGTCTTGATAGTTTCCAAGCCCAGGCTGGATAAGTCGGCATTAGATAAACCAGGAGGCAAGTTTAAGGTTCCGGTGTCGGTGAGATAAATATCTGGGTCGTACCAGCTGTAATTGACAAAAGCCATAACAGTAGATTGGTTGTTTCCTGGCTGCCAGGAGTCAATGGCTTTGGCCACAATAAAACCAGCCGAAGTAGCTTTTTGACCTGCGCCTGGGGAGGAGCTGGAAATAGCAATAGGGTCACCGGGGGAAATAGCCTTGGAGTTAGGGTCAATTCGAACTGGCACACGTCCGACTAGGGCTACGGGTAGGGGGTTGTCACTAGAATCTAGATTGTGTCCAATACTATTAAAGTCGCCAGCTTTGGTGTTATCGGAAAGAATGCCAATAAATTTTTCTGCAGTGGTGGCTGGGGCAAGTTGTCTAATAGTGTGACCATCTTGAGTGGTAACAGGAGTGGAGGTGGTGGCTAAAATATCACCCACTTGGGCGCCAATGGAAACTGGGTACATTTCCATATAGTCAGCACCTACTGATGGGGAACAGTCGACTAATTCTTGGTCGGAAGTTTGACCATTTGTTCCATGGCAAATGGCAAAGGTAGACTGGGTCCCAGTGAGGTTGACTTGGACACGACCTTGGACATCAAGGGTAATACCTGAGGGGACATTGGTGACACCAATACCTACTGTGGCAGTGGTCCCAGAGGATCTGACCACAAAAATTGGACCGGTAGAACCGGCAAAAGTTCCCACTTGGAACATGCCTAGGGGTGCGGTAGTGCCAACACCAACAGCCACTGTTGTACCCGAGGAGAAGACTACAAAAACAGGTCCAGTGCCACCTATATCTCTGCCAACCTGGAAGAGGCCTCTGGGGCTAGTGGTACCAATTCCAACACTGCCATTACTCAAAAAGCTGACTCTTTCGGTGCCACCGGTATCGGAGTTTAAAAAGCCAAGCCGAGACTCATCTGGTGACTGGATAGACCAGGTAGAGGAACCAACGTTGACCACTTTAATCCAGGCATTGTTCCAACGTCTGGTAGTAGAGCCAAGGTTGGTTTTAAGATTATAGGCGGGTAAAAATGAACCGCTTGAGCCGGCATCAGCTACAATGTTTCCGTAATTGAAAGTGCGTAGATTCAAATCACTACTATTAAATACTTCGCCGGATTGGAGATTAAGTGGGGCTTGGGATTTGATGAAGCTGGCAATGGGGTTATTGAAGTTAATGTCATAAGCTATAGAAACATCGCCCGAAGCGGTGACATTAAAAGGGGTGTTGTAAGTAGATTGAAGACTGGAAATGTTGACTTGTGTGGTACCGTCGGAAATGGTAAAAAAGTTGCCGGTAAAGCCAGATCCGTAGATAAACAGCTTGCTGGTTACCTGGGACGCACCGATACCGATATAGCCAGAAGGGCCAATAGAAAGCGAAATACTATTACTTCTATCGAAGAAACTAAGGTTAAAACTGCTTGTGCCAATTAAGGTGTTTTGGGTAAGTGTTCCACCTAGGCCTACTGCCTGACTTATGAGCTGGAGACCATTTGTAGCACCAGTGGTGGCAGTTACCCAGGTGACACCAGTGCCTGTACTTTGTAGTACCTGTCCACTACTTCCAGCTGAACCATTGGAGTCAAGCAGAGTTGAACTTAGCCTTACCGATCCACTAAATGTTGAGCTTCCGGTGACCCCGATCCCGCCAACAATAAAAAGACTAAAACCAGTACCTAAATTGGTTGTCCCAATAGCTAATTTTCCTGTAGCCCAGGCATCGGTTAGCTTGGCGGTGTCTCCTACAGAAAGGTTGTCACTAAAAACAGAATTGCCACTAACGCCAATACTTCCATTGGAGAAGAATGTATAGCCTGTGCCAAGATTAGTGGTGCCAATAGAAAACCGACCGCTAGTAGTAAGATCGGTGGTAGAAGTAGTGCCACCAACATTGAGAGCAAATAGTACATTGGTACTACCAATACCTAATCTGGTGGAGATCATAGCATCTCCTGTAACTTCAAATTTGTATTTAGGATTAGTAGTACCTACTCCAACATAACTGGAAGGTCCAATACTAAGTGCATGTGTATTGCCTAGGCCCAAGAAAGTTAAAGTAAAGTTGCTGGTACCAATGTTAGTGTTTTGAGTAAGAGTGCCACCTAGACCTACAGATGTACCATTTACTATAGAGAGTCCGTTACTTGGGTTATTGGCGGCGTAGGGAACCCAGGTGACACCAGTACCAGTGGATTGTAAGATAAAATTAGCCACACCAGGAGAATTGTTGCCATCGAGTAGAGTACCACCAATTCTAACTGATCCTGAAAAGTAACTAGCACCACTAATCCCAATACCATTGGAACTTACAAAGAGGCCATAATTAACATTGGTAGCTCCAATGCCAAGTCGGGTTGTAATTAGTGCGTCGCCAGATACTGACAGGGTGTTTAATGGATTGGTGGTGCCGATTCCAAGATTACCTGAAGCACTCAGTCTCATTCTTTCGTTGGAAGCTGCAAACCCGCCAGTGGCAAAGTTAATAAAACCGTTGGCACCTCCTGCAACTAGTGTAGTTCTACCATTGGTTAGATAGCTGGCGAGTGCTATCTGGTCGCCAGTAAAAATACCATTGGAATAACTCCCCCCAGTGGCTAAAAACTGACCTGAAAGTCCACCTGGGGTATTAAAATCAATAACGCCATAGCTACTGGCACTGGTAAGTTCTAAATTGATTCCACTATTGACGCCTCCGGGTGACTGAATGTGAAGATAGGCATTTGGGTTGGCTGCACCAATGCCAATGTAGCCAGAGGGGCCAATAGTCAGGGAAGGGTTATTGTTAACATTTAAAAAAGTTAAATTATAATTTGACGTCCCAATACGGGTGTTTTGAGTAAGAGTGCCACCGAGACCAATGTTATTGCCCAGGGTGACATTAAGACCATTGATGCCATTGACAATGCTATTGACCCAGGTGGCTGTGGCCCCAGCTCCGTTACTTTGCAGATATTGTCCCGACGTTCCTATGGATAGTGAACTTAGGGGACTGGCTCCTCCACCTATCACAATGCCATAGGCCGTAAGTGAGCTACT
>CAYTYZ010000005.1:0-20604 GCA_964442385.1 uncultured Gammaproteobacteria bacterium | reverse complement strand
ACAAAGCTGAACTTCCTGTACCTACTGAACTGTAACCAATACCTGTAAAGAAGACTGTACCGCCTACAGATAGGGATTGTCCAATATTAAGAGATTTAAAAACTCTTAAATTGTCAGACAATACGGAGTTACCAGTAACTCCAATACCATTAGTATTGACAAACAAGCCATAAGTGGTGTTGGTGGATCCAATACCTAAACGAGTCGAAATAAGAGCATCTCCGGCTACCTGAAGATTGTAAAATGGACTGGTGGTACCCAGGCCCAAAAATCCAGTATTTCCGACCTGTTTGAATACTAGAATTGCTCCAGTGCCACCTATATCTTGTCCCACTTGGAATATGGTACGTGGGGTGGTGGTGCCGATACCAACATTGCCAGTGGTATCTACGGTTAATAAGCCCTTGAGTCCGTTTGCTCCGAGCTGGGTTTTGATGCCACTTCCACCATAAACATCAAAAATAGAACCAATTTCGGAATAGGCATGGTTACCTCCATATATATAATCAAACTTTGTAGTCACACCGGCATTGGGCGACAGGTCAAAGCCCTGTGAGCCGGACCTAAAAGAAATATTGCCTCCAGCTGCCCCGGCGCCATTGTCGGTGGTAAAAAACATACCAGCAGTCATACCAGTTCTAGAGGTGTCGTTGTAAAACTCAGTAGCAGTACCAGAGCCGCCATTATTCCAGATTTTGACGTAAGGAGTTTGGACATAGCCGTTAACCTCTAGTTTTGTAGTTGGGTTGGTTGTTCCAATGCCAACGTTGCCAGATGGTCCAATAAATAAAGCTTGGGTATTGCCTGCTCCAGCTAAAAATGATAGGCCAAAAGACGAGGTGCCAATCGTGGTGTTTTGAGTCATGGTTCCGCCAAGACCAATGGCTGAGCCGTTGTAAACAGTAAGACCATTGGTGGCATTATTGGCATTTAGTAAAATACCGTTCCAGATGGGGGCCAGTCCGGCTCCTAAGCTCATAAGGTATTGACCAGTGATACCCACGCTGCCATTACTGGAAAGTTGGCCCGAAAAACCGATGTCGCCGTTTACAGTTAAAGTAAAGGTGGGGGCTGTATTGCCTATACCCACCTTGATATCATCACGAAGGGTAAGGACATTGACAGTGGGGGTTTCGACATTAGTATTGCCGCTTTTTAAAGCGAGGTTTAGATACATTCTGGGGGTAAATGGAGATCCTGGACTACCATATGAACCAATGCTAAAATCAGCAACAGCAGCGGAAAAGTTTCCAGAATTTGTACCCCTGGCTAATCTCAATATGGCGTCTTCGGTGGTACTTTGTGCAGATCCATAGATGGAAAGCTCGGGAGTTCTGGATCCCAAGGTGTCGCCAATCCCTTCTTGACCAACTGTTAAAAGCGAGGCTGGAGAAGAAGTTCCAATACCTACGTTTCCCTCAAAGATGGCTCCATTAGTGGGTGCGATGTAACCGGCATAATTGGTGCCAACTGCAAAATTGTTGCCAACCGAGAGGCTGGAACCTGGAGTGGCCACAGAGACGCCTACATTGCCATTGGCTAAAATTGTAAATCTGTCGACTGGTGTAAAGGAGGCGTCGGCGGTTCCTGAAGCAGAGCTGTTACTATAAAGAAGTGTGCCAGTTACAGGATTGAAGCCAAAAGCTGAGCCATAGTTGGTGGTGGAATATTTCCAGGTGGAATTGTAATAGGCATTAAATCCAATATTGGGAGAGTTGGCAATTAGGTAAATGGCATTGGCTGCGCCGACTCTGAGACCAGAATTGCCGGCCAAGCTGCTTATGTGGACGGTAGCATTGGTGGGTGTGGTATTGCCGATACCAACTCTTTGATTGACGGTATCAAAGCTGACAAATCTGGTGCCATTGCTGGTGCCAATGGAGAGAGAATTGACAGAGTTTACAAGGGGTCTGATTATGGCTGTGGGACCTAAGGAAATATTACCAAAATAATTAAATAGGTCACCTGACTGAGATGTACCTAAAGACAATTTTCCAGTTGAACCTATGAAATCTAGTGCAAAACTGCTGGTACCTATTTGGACGCTTTCTTGAAGTGAACCACCAAGGGAAATATTTATGGTATCAGGGGAAGAGGTCCAGGTTTTAAGCCCATTTTTTCCTGCAAAAGTGGCAGTCTCTCCAAGTCCCACATACTCAGAAGGACCTGAGTCGCCAAAGAGGTTCCAGTTAATGACCCCTGAGTTTTGAAAAGCCAGGTTGCCCAAAACCTGGGTGTAAACCTTGCCAGTACCGGCTTCGACAAAGAGGGCAGTGGATCCAGAACCAACATAAGTATCGCCCAAGCCAGTGAGAAACATGCTACCACCAACACTTAGGTTGCCTATTAGATTACTGTCGCCATTAACATACAGTTGATTAGACCCGATAGCACCTGTGGTAATGCCAATAGCCAGTGCCCCAGTTCTACTAAAGGCGGACAAGACAGTGTCAGTATCCCCACGGATTTGTAAAATGTCGCCAGTAGATAGGGCATTGACATTTCTGAATATGGAAACTGGGTCAGAGTCATTGACATCTCTGGAAAATATAAGACCTGAAGAGCCAACTGAAATCTGAGCGTTGTTGACATTGGAGTAGTTGGCAATGACCCCATTGGTATAGAAATTACCCGAGTCCTTGTCGATATAAGAATTGCCATTGATGTCAATATGGCTATCGGTTCTAAGGGTAAAAACTCCGCTACGGTAAAGATTGACATCTCCACCAAGATTAAGACCTTGGGTGGGAGAAGTGTTACCGATTTGTCCTACGGTGAGTAGCCCAACCGGGGCTGTACTTCCAATGCCTATTTGGCCATTGCTGCCCAAATAGAAGCTGGAACCTATAAGTGTATTTTGGGTAAGAGTACCACCAAGTCCTATAATGTTGCCTGTTAAATATGACAGTCCATTTTGGATGCCTTCGGCAAGGAAGGACAAACCGGCAAGATAGCGACGGGAAATAGCCCCGGTAGTAGGGTCGATGATAAGGGTGGTGGTGCCGACACCGCTGGCTAGACCAGAAAAGAATGGGGTTCCCCCAATACTGGCATTGCCGCCAACTGTAAATAGTTGAGTAGTATCAGTGGTTCCTATACCTACAAAACCGCTACTTCCTATATACAAACCCAAGGTATTGCCAAGTCCAAGAAAGCTTAGACTAAAGCTACTAGTGCCAATGGTGGTGTTTTGGGACAGTGTGCCTCCCAAATCGATGGTGATGGTATCTGCTGTAGAAGCAGTAGTTTTGATAGCATTAGATCCAATTATCTGAACATTGTCATTGAGCCCAACCAATTGAGTAGTACCCACATTACCGGAAAGAGACCAGTTAATGATACCAGTGTTGGAAAAAGCTAGGCTACCCAAGAGTTGGCTAAAGACTTGACCAGTTGAAGGATTTACAAATAAGGCTGAGGAACCGACACCAACGTCACTATTGCCAATGCCAGTAAAGGTTACGGAACCACCTACTTGGAGGTTTCTGTCACCATAAATGTCGCCATAGGAGCTAACGGAGAATCTGGTGGCTGTGGTGCCAGTGCCCACATTGTAGTTTTTAAACTCAGCGAAGTTGTAGGCTCGATTGTCGTTGAGGATGTTAGCCGAAATAAGATCGGCGCCACCGATGTTAGCGTTTGATAGATTTAGAAAGCCATCGCCAAATGCTGGAGAGGTACCCTCAAAAAGTACAGATAGTACACCATTGCCATCTGGGTTGAGGGTGATGGAGCCACCGCCACCATCACTAGCTTTGAGAAGAAGGGCTTGACCTTCGAGGCCAAAGGTACCCGCTAAGGATTTAAAGGTAGGGGAGGTGGCTGAAATATCTAGGTTACCTGAGCTATTTAGATATAGTATGCTGCTGGGGCTAGCTGGGTTTCTGGGTGGATAGCCTTGAAGGGTTTCGGCGTTTAAGGCGTAGCCAACGGTAGCAATGAGTTGGCGGGGAGTCATAATTTCGGAGACTCCTCCTGGATTCATGTTGATTTCCAAATAAACATTTTGGTTTTCGGTAAAGATGTCGGAGGGTATTTCGGCGCCGATTTGATCTCCTATGGTGGTGGCAAAGATACCATTTAGATCTGGCACTACTGTTCCTCCAACTCCGGTGTAGTAAAGCTCGGTGCCTCCGGAGCTGACATTGTAGAGACGAAAGCCAATTTCTGTAGGAGTAGTGATGGGCGTGCCGGTAGTATCGGTTAGTCGACCTTGGAACGATAGTCGCCTGGTGGGTCTGGTCAAACTAGCTGGATAAGCAAAGTTTTTTATAGCATTTTGAAAACCTTGTTGAAATAATCCATAGGTGAGAGCTGAGAGAGCCAACAGGAGACCCGCAAATAAGGCATAGTGTTTTGGTAATAAATTGAGTGGAAGCTGGGAGATGTTGAATGATTTCTTTTTAAGTGGCTTTGATGTAGTTTGATATTTTTGAGAAAGAAAAGTGGCAAAGGAATTTAAGCTGGCCTGCTTCCGTAATAGGGTGGTTTCTCCCAATCCCTTGATGGATAGGGATTTTAGATAACTAGCCTGATTGGTCTTGTTGGCTAGGTCATAAAGATTTTTCATGTGACCAGAGGAGGTAATCTTTAATATCAGCCAGATAGTTTCGGATGGTATTGGGACTGGCTTTTTGCAGTTGAAGAAATTGCTTATACTCCGCAAGCACAGTGTCTATGGTACTTTTTTCTGAATTACCGCCTTGAGGTAGTGGTTGATAGGCTTTGGTAAATGTATCAGCTGGGAGTAAAGACTGGTCCTGGCAGAACTGGCAGAAGAGGCGCAAGGATGCTATCTGGTGATTGTAGTTGTTTTGTCCATAAATTGAGGATAAATAGTTCCTTAGCAAGTTAACCGTAAAAAGATGGGTTGTTTTTGAGCTCAAAAGATCTGATTTGCGGGTAGATAAATAATCATAAAATTTGGAAACATCCGCCAGATAGGACCGAATGGTATTGGTAGAGTAATTTAGATGGTTTAACCAAGATGAGAAGCCATCGGTAATCTGCGACATGTTATTTCCAGAGTAGGGTATAGCTGGCTAAAATAACCAGAAATGGAAGTGCTCTGGAAAGAAAAATACGTTGACGACTGTGTTTTTGCGGTGATAAATGACTAGCCTCAAAGTAGGTTAAATTATACATAGTTATCATCATGATCTACTAATATAAAAGGCTTGTCAAGTAAGAGGTTGAGGGGTAAAAGTAATACTTTGATGTAGTAATATTTTGCATAATATAGCCCTTTATTTAACGAATTTTAAATGCGGTATATCTAATTATCTTCTCTATGTTGTTATTTAGGTACTATCATTAAATATCATTGTATATTTAAATACTGCTTATATTAACAATGATTCTTTTCATAGTTTCGGTTTAAAGCGGTATATCCATATTTTCTTATGATATGGTTAGATTACGTCATTCTGCATCTATTATTTTTGTGGTGGTTACTTAGTCTTTGTCGGTGTTTGTGTTAATCACTGGTATTGAAATGTAGTTTTTGAAATACAGCTATTAAAGATGCATAGTTTTGATTTTATTATTGGTATGTTACTAGATGTTAATCTTTTGAGAATATTAAACTTGTTTATGGGTAATTAAAGGTAATATCTCCTTGTATTTCCAATTAGCACTTAAGGAATTCCTTGCTATTTAAATCTTATAATTATTTAAGTGAATGAAATATTTCTTTTTACCTTATACTATAGTTATGCTTCTAACTAAAGAAAGCCTGAAAGCATTGTGGACCAAGAATATAAAAGTGAGAAATACTGTATTCGTGGTTTTTGGTTTGATATTTCTATTATTTTTTGGATCTACTGTGGTTGCACAATTAGTAGTAACTTTGACGAAGGCTGCTCCAGCTGGCGTGGTGTCTATAAAAGATTCTTTTATAATTGGGAGTGTTATTTTGGCACCTGCTAATGGCAAGGATCAAGCAAAAGTGTCTGTTTTTTTACAAGACGCTGATGGCAAGCCTGTCTCTGGTAAGCCTGTTTTAGTAAGTGGTCTACCTGGAGCAGAGGGTAAGAGTGTGGTGACCAATGCAGAAGGCCAGGCAAGTTTTGCAGGTGTGTCGAGTAATTCTGGTCAGTTTGTGGTAGAAGCTAGTAGTGGTGGTCAGAAAATTCCTGGTAAAATAATAGTTACCTTTAGATAGTTAATTATTTTTAATATGTATGTTTGAACTACCCAAAATAAGTTTTGAGTTTGGCGACTTTGAGCCGGTTATTGATATTAGAACTATGGAGATTCACTATAGCAAACACCATCAAGCTTATGTAGATAACTTAAACAAGATGGTCAGTGGATCAGAAGATCAGTGGATCAAAGGCGCAAGCGTAGAAGAGATTTTGCAAAATACAACAAAAATTCCTGAACCCATCAGGCAAGGGGTGATTAATAATGCTGGTGGACATTGGAATCATACTTTTTGGTGGGAGCAGCTACAAAAGCCAACTGAAATGAATGAGCCTGGAGGTAGTTTGCGAGCAGAAATTGATAGGGTTTTTGGATCTTTTGATATATTTAAAGAGCAATTTTCTAAGGTCGCCTTGTCTCGTTTTGGCAGTGGTTGGGCCTGGCTACTGATGAAAAAAGATGGAGGTTTGGCGGTAGAATCCAGTGTAAATCAAGATTGTCCGATTATGCAAGGCAAAAAACCTATTCTGGGACTAGATGTTTGGGAACATGCTTATTATCTAAATTACCAAAATAGAAGAGCTGACTATGTAACCGCTTTTTGGCAGATTATTGATTGGGAGGTGGTAGGGAAGAGAATGTGATTGGTATTTATAAATTAATAAAAGACTTTTTACTGAGAATTGGATTTGGGAGGGTGGCCTTGTTTAGAAGAATAAATGACTTTTTACATAACCATTTGGTAAGCAAGTCAGTAATTGTTATGGGTCACAAGATGTATTTAGATAAACATGACCTGATGTCTTTGTCTATAGATGGTCCATATGAAAAAGCTAGTGTTGACTTAATTAGGTCAACTTTGAAAAAAGGATGTGTGTGTTTGGATATTGGAGCTAACATCGGGTATTGGTCTTTGGTACTAGCAAGGGTAGTGTCAAAGACAGGCAAGGTTTTTTCATTTGAGCCAGATAGTGATAATTTTAAGTTATTAACCAAAAACATAGAGGTTAACGGTTATAAGAACGTTGTTTTAACTCAAAAAGCGGTATATTCTAAAACTACTGTAATAGATTTTTATATAAAGGCTGACTTTGGTGTTGATCAGAGAGTGTATGACCCTGGTGATGGAAGAAAAAGTGTAAAAATTGAGGCTGTGTCGATTGATGACTTTTGTGTTAAAAATGGGATAGAAAAAGTAGATTTTATAAAAATGGATATTCAAGGGGCTGAAGCCATGGCCCTAAAAGGAATGAGAAAACTAGTTAAAAAGAGTCGTAATTTGGCTATGCTGGTAGAGTTTTGGCCGACTTCACTTAAAAATTGTGGAAGTTCAGGGGAAGATTTTTTAAAACTATTGGATAATATGGGTTTCAAGGTCCAGATAATGGATGGAGGGGATAATCCTTTTGTCGACTTGAACGACTACGTTGCTTTGACTAGGAAATACCCCAAAATTGTAGATGAGTATGTTGACTTGTACTGTACTAAAAAAGCTTGATTTAGTAAAAGCTGAGGGTAATTAGGGGTAGATGTTTGATCAGATATGTACGAGAAGGTGTAGGGGGTTTTATTGGTGGTGGGGAGGCTATTTTTGTGAAGACTGTTGTTTTTTTTGTAAAAAAATATATACATCGTTCCAAGTTTTTACGTCTGCCCATTTTAGACCAATCATTCTGCCGACGTTGAGGAGTGGTTTAAAAATCGATGGTGCATAAGCCCGCGAGTATGTAAAATTAGCAATGTCTAACGGAGCTAAATCGTCATGGGGTGGAAATTCTATTTTCTCTAGTCCATTTTCCACAATACTGCTTGCAAGACAAGATAAAAGTCTTTGTGCAACTATGGCCTGGTTTTTTTCGTCCTGTGTCATCTGTTTATTTCTGGTCTCTACATTGAAACCTCTTTGTGGCTCCAGGGCAGAATATATAATTTTTGCCAAGGAAGCAGGATTGGCCATAAGGCATTTGGCCAGATATGGGTTGCAAAGTGTCCCAACTGGTTGGGGATCATCTTCTTCAGTAACACAAGCAGATAGAGCTAGCTCAAAAAGAGGTTTGTAACCGGCTGGAAACGATGAGTTGTAATCGTCATAACTGGTGTCCCATGGTTGAGTAAATTCCCTCTCCTTGCCCACTGGTATGGCTGTTTGGTCATACTTCCCTGTTTTGATGATTTCACTAACAACCATTTTAAAGACGGCTGAACTGTCCATGGCATGTTTCAGAGATCCAGCAGCGAGGTTAAATCCACTTGGCTTCTCCATTTCTTCAGCTTGGAACTCGGTATTTATGTCAAATACATAAGGATATGCTTTGTCTATATAGATTCTATTAATGACACTGCCAGAACTAAGGATAAGTAGGGTCTTCTTGTAATATTCCATAAGTGATTTTGGTATGTTTTCTGGGTCGCAGGATTCTTCAAAATTTTTGCCAAGTGAAAACAAAACCTCAAAGGCAGCCATTCTGTTGGAAGAGTCTAGTATTGCGGCCAAATCTTTACATTGCTCTGGGTGAAGATCAATGTAGCCGGTTTCTGTGCTTTTTGAAACTGAGTGAACTAACTCTACGATATTTGCCAATACTTTCTTGGGATCGTTTCTTCTAAGGGTTTCAAAACCAGATTGGGAGTGCTTGGATAGATGAAAAACATTTATAGCCAACTCTGGGTTAGACAATACAGACATTATTTGCCTTTTGTCTTTTGTAAAGTCACCGAGGGTTAGTTGGGATAACCTTTGAAAATCTAGTTGAGAAAAAAGGCTTGGTGGGAAAAGTTTTAGAATTTTGAGTTGCAATTCAGGAGATAAGGTATATATGGGTTCTAAGAAAGATTGTACGAAAGCGCTTTTTTTCCCTGGATCAGTAGTGGCAGTTGCGTACGCCTCTGTAGCTTGAATAGCTGCTTTTGCATCATTAAGTGCATTGTTTGAAATACCAGAATAGAATTGATTGGAAAGAGCATCGGCAACTTGAATTTGTCGAGCTACCCTTGGCTCGCCATCATAGCCACGAAATTGGGTCCGGTCGATGGCTGCACTGTTGTCTCTGGTCACACCTAAGGATATCATTTATTTACAGGTGTTTGCAAAATAATATAGTTCAGCTTAGTAAAAGCTGAGGGTAATTTTTTGGTTTAGCTCTTGGGATTCTAGCGAGGCGACAATGATGCTAGCCACAGGATCGAGGGAGGTAATTTCAAAATAGGCCTTGCCCGTTTCATCGGTAGTAGGGGAAATAGGGGTAATTTTTAGGTTGGGTTTATTGCTTGTTAAGCTTACGGTCAGACCAGGGGCACCCAGACCTTGTTGATTTAAAATAAATATGGTTACACGAATTGATTCTACTCCGTCAGCTCTGGCAGTTACTGGTGAGGCAAAGACGTAGGAGTTTTCGGCAGAAACATCTCGGCTGGTGTATGAGGCTTTTGAAGTATAAGTAACTACTCTGGTGGCGTAATAGGTGGTGGCACCAAGCGAGACAAGCAGAAAAAGGATGAGAAATATTTTTAGGATCTTGGCCATAGTGAGTTAGGATAACGGATTAAAGAACGTTTGGGTATGGATAGGGATTTTTGGTAAATGGCTAGAGCTCTGGATTGTACCTGTCGACGTCTGATGAATAATAAAACGGCAATGACAAGGATTTGAAAAAATAAAAGAGGTAGCAAGAGTGGGTAGAGCTGGAGCATGGTAAGACTGTAACTGGGAAGCGAATAGGAAACTTGGAAAGAGGGAGGAGTGGGGTTTTCTTTGTATTGAGATTGGGTGTTGATGAGATAACTATTGGCATGGTTGGAAGGTAGAAATAAGCTATAGTGACCTTTGGGGTCGGAAATAGTTTCAAGAATGAAGACAGGACTGGCGGCGAAAGCTGGTTTGGGAAAAGCAGGTGAACTGGTGTATTGTGGAAAAATTTTGATTTTAATATTGCTTTTAGGAATAGTTTCACCAGATATGGAATTAGCCTCGCCTGGTTTAAGCTTGTTTTTGGCTATGGTCAAGGATGGGGCAATTAGAATGGGGCCGATGCGTCGATGTTGATTGTCAATTGGAGGTAAACTAAAACAACTTGGGGGAGTGGGGCGACTTGCCGTGTCTTGAGCCGAGAGGCAAAGATCCCTGATGTGCTTTGGCAAAATAACCTCGGAATACTCAAAATATCCAGAATTGTCGGCAATATTTTTTTGATAGACCCCGGAGCCATACATTTCTACATATGCCCCTGGACTAGTGTAACCAAAAATAGTAAAGAAGCTATTTTGACCAACAGTAGCTGAAACTAAACTTGAGTTAGTAATGGGCAATAGCGGTACTATCGCCAGCAGATTAAGAATCGCGATATTTGTTCTTAAGTCGGCTGATATTGTCGTCTTCATCTACTTGCATGAGTTTACCTCCAGTACCTTTTCCAGGAGTTTTTAAGATAAGGTAGATAGCTACTAGCAGGAAGATAATTGTGAGTAGAGCTAATATAAGACGAATTGGAAGAACCCAGAAGTAGGCAACAGAATTTAATAGTTGACCTTTGCTTCCATAAGTTGCTACAAGTTCGGCCTTGAACCTGCCAAACAACCATTTCTTTTCCAAGGTGGATTCAAAGATACGACTGGTTTCTGGGAAGATGTTGGCTCCATCAAATTTTACTAAAAATTTGTGTCCGATTAAGTCTGTAATTTCAATTTGTCCGGTAGGGGCAACATGAATATCAGAGGTGTTGACTACGGTGGTTTTGAAAACTACTGGACCAAACTCCTGAAACTTGGGAACTTCAAACATGGCTCGGGCTTCTTCTTTGACGTCGCCAGGAATACGTAGATAGACGAGTGTGCCTACTTCTGGTGTAACTGAACTCCCCGAGGCATTTATAGAGGTTTCGTTGGTTGGAGTGTGAAGAACCACAGCATAGTGAGCTCCGGGTGTGGCATTGTCGGGAATAATGACGGTCAGGGTAAGTGCTTTGGTTTCACCTGGCTTGATTTGGTGACTAATAGGGGATACTTGGACCCAAGGCGACAGGGCCCACTTGTTGGCACCTTCTGGTAAGCTTTCAATTCTAACAGGAGTACCTTTGTTGTCCAAAACTACAAAGTCTTTGACTGCAGTGTTTAAAACCTTGGTCACACCAGATTCATTTCTAAGTCGAATAGTTCGAGTGATGGACTCACCGGGCTTACCTTCAATTTCCAGGCGGGGTGGAATGGCTGTTAGTCCAAAGGCTGAGGAGGCGGCGTCTTGGGCCATAGCCGGGGCTACCCTTAGGCTAAGTGCTAGAACAGCAATTAAAGCTGTTGCTAATATTTTTTGGGTGGGCAGGAGTTTTTTCATAATTTATTTTAGAACGTTGCTGTGGCGGTGTAAATAATCCGGCCTTCGTAGTCGCCAGCAGGCTGGGCCGGTCCAACGGTAATGCGATAGCAAACGTAGGCACGATCGGTTTGTTGTGGAGTAGAATTTCTACCCATGATTTGAACTGAATTAGAAGTTAAATAGCCAAAAGATCTGGTATTAAAGGTGGCCCCACCATCATTGTGATTGAAAGCCATAATATCGGTTCCTCCAACAACATTTTCCAAAGAGTAGCCAAAGCCATAACGAATGGAGGAGGTCCAGTCACTGGCTACTGTACTGGTACATGGACTACCGATGCTACAAATTGTGGGAGGAATAGTTACTCCGACTCCACCTGGACCAGTGATGCCAATTGCAGTCATGTACTTGTCTTGGAAGGCAGTTAGGGAATAGCCGCCAAAGGCGTTGGTTACCACAGAAAGTCTTTGGGCTACTGTATTGAAAGCATCAATACCAATTTCTCTAAAGGTGGCAGCAGTGCCAGTAGTGGTTGATTGACCACCGGAAACTGGAACTCCACATCGGGTTTCTCCTACCTGGATGGCTGAGAAGCCAACATTACTGGTATATCCTACTCCGCCATTGTCGATAAGGAAGGTAAGGGTAGGATCAACTGTAGCTGTAACTCGGACAGCTTCAATAACAGCAATTTTACCGTGGGTAGAATCCTTGACGTTCTCAGAGGCATCTAGATGCCTGACATAGAAGGAATAGATATCAGTTGTAGTTCCATTGTTTTGGGTGGCACCTTCGAGGTGTCCTGAGCCAGGAGATGGATTAATTAACTGGCTGCCAGTTGCAAGACCTCGCCCAATTACGATGGTATATGTTCCACCTACGGCATTGTTGCCAGTGTAAGCACATTTGATTTCGTGAAAGGTTTGACCAAGAATCAACTCAGTTCCACCCACATAGGCAGATTCGGTACCAACATCTGGACAAAGAATATCGGCACCAGTTCCCCCAGCACCAGCTTTGATTCTAGTACCAATACCAAAGGCAGTTGAACCGACACTACTAGTACCAATGTCGGCTCCTAGGTCGAAGCCATATTGATCGGGTATACCATTGCGACCATTTTCTCCATTGGCGTCTGTGGTACCGGCATTGAGTAAATTGTTGGCGGATTTGATGAGAATTTGAAAATAACCGCTGGTGACTTGGTTGGGGGTGGTAAAGCTAATAGTGTGAATGGCAGAGCGTGTAGAAACTAAGGCTAGGCCGGTGGCATTGTCACCAGTGTAGAGAGTACCACCGATACTAATTTCGGCAGTGGTACCAATGTTTGAAACATTGTAGTTATTCAAAGTTGTTTCACCTATAGAAATTGTATCGCCTACAAATAAATTACTTGTGGTGTTACTTGGGTTGCCATTAGTTTGGAGGTTGATGATACTTTGGTTGGCAGGGATGCCTCCAGAAAGACGATTGAAATAAGAAAGTTGAGATGTGTTTAAGATATCTTTGACATTGATAAGTGGAGCTGAGTTGACTTGAAATTCAGAAAGAGCATTTAGCACTAATATGGCAAATAGAGCAGAAAGGACTAACTTTGTGGTTTTCATGTGCTGTATATACTTAAACACTTTTGTGGTATTCATGTCAAATACTAGAAGGTTGAAGTAGCTGTATAAATAACGCGAGATTCATAGTCACCAGCTGTTTGCTGTGGTGAGATACCAATACGATAACAGACATAAGCTCGGTCGGTTTGCTGAGGAGTGGAGGGCTCACTCATAATAGTAGCAATATTGGCGGAACCAAAACCAAAGGGTTTGCTGTTAAAAGATCGGCTGGAATCGTTGTAATTAAAGTTCATAATGCCTGTTCCGCCATCTATGTTGTGGAGTGAATAGCCCAAGCCATAGCCTGAGTATCCAGCACCTGCTGAGGAAATAGCGTTCCACTCTTGAGGTGAAGAGATAGTACAAGTTCCACCATCACATTTGGTATTTGGAATTGTAATACCAGCCCCACTGACAGCAGTAATACCTACGGCTGTCATGTATTTATCTTGGAAGGCGGTTAGAACATAACCATTGGAGGCGTTGGTAACTACTGAAAGACGTTGGGCAAGGGTTTTATAGCTGTTAATTAAAAGTGAACCAAATCGGACTACACCTCCGGTGGTACTTTCTTGGCCTGAGGCTAGAGTACTTCCACAAATATTGGTAGTTCCAATAGTAAGGTTGCCAACACCGGTTGTTCCTGTGCCTAAATAAGTGTCAATATTAAAGGTAAGGGTTGGGTCGACAGTAGCGGTAATTTTTACGGCTTCGATAACTGCTACTCGGCCCTGAGTTTGGTCTACCACAGTGGTACCATTTAAATGTCGGATGTAAAAAGAATAAATGTCAGTAGTTTCGGCAGTAATTGGGTTTTGAGTAGAACCTTCGACGTGGTTGACGCCAGGGGAGGGATTGATTAATTGACTACCTGAGGATAGAGCCCGTCCTACAACCATGGTATAGCCAATTGCGGCATTGCTACCAGCATAGGTACATTCATAGATATGGAAAGTACCAGTACCAATTACAATGGTGGTTCCAATTGAGGCTGTACCTGAAATTGGGCAGGCGACATCTTCGGCTTTTACGGCAGTACCAAGGCCAATGGTAGCACCGACGTCAGCTCCACTATCAAAACCGAACTGATCGGGTATGCCATTATTATTGAGCTCGCCATTGGCGTCTGTACGCCCAACGCCACCAGAGATACGACCAGATGGAGTTTTGATCAAAAACTGAAATTTGCCATTGGGTATAACTTGGGTAGCGGTAAAGGCGACAGTATGAACGGCAGAACGGGTGGCAACGATGGCTTGTCCAGCTAAATTGTCTTGGCCTGCTAGGGATGGGTTAACAGAAAATTCAGCAGTATTACCTACATCAATAACGCGATAGTCGGTAAGTATATTTTCACTTGAACCATTGGTGCTACCAATTGAAATAGTATCGCCTACAAAAAGGTTGGCGGTGGTTTTACTTGGATTGGTGGCAGTTACTACATCGACTTTGGCAATACTTTGACTGGTGGCTACACCAGTACCCATACGGCCAAAATAAGATAATTGGGAAGTACTAAGAGTGTCTTTGACTGAAGTTAAGTTTCCTGCTAGGGAGCTGTCGGTGTTAAGGACCAATAATAGTGAGGCTATGGTAATAATTAATAAAATGGCTTTTGTAATTTTCATGTATCCGTATATTTACTTTCTATTTTTTCCGCAGAAGTGTCAAGCGGTTGTAGACAAGATAAATTAAGCCCAAGAGGCCAAACACTACCAGTAGTGTAAGAGGTAGTACATAAACCGTAATCTCGGTTGGTCCGGTAGCGGTAATAGTGCTTCCTGGGGTAAGTAAAATCTTGTATTTACCTGGCATTAAGGGGGAAAAGATAGTGCAAGTAACAGGGATGGGGTCTTTGGATTGGGGATTATCTAGACAGCGAAGTGATCTGGCGTGCTGAGCCAAGATAGTATCTTTGGATAGATAAAGCTGGGAGTAAGACTGGCCATTTTTGGTAACACTAAGTTCGCCTATAAAGGAAAGATAATGGTTGGAGGTGTTTTGAACCAGACCAGTGATAGGGATAGAACCAAAAAAACTATCAACAATTATTGGAGCGGAAAAGCTTTGAATGTTTACGGTCTTGTCTGGTGAAGGAAGGCCAGTATTCAAGATTAATTGGCTACCAATTTGACCCGAGCTTTGGGTGGTAGTAACCAAGGTTTTCTGTTCATTTTTTTGACCAAACAAGACGGTGTAATAGTATTCACCAACCAAATCCTTTTCGGTTGGTTCGATACCTAATACGATTTGTTGTTTTTGTTTGGGTCCAATAGTGATTTGAGTTTGCCCCCGCAAATTGGCGTTAACAATTTGAAAGCGGAAAGGGCCAGGCTCTGAGGTAAATTGAATAGAGCCATCGTAGCCAGAAGGTTGCCAACGTAGGATGGAAAGCTCTAGTGTTAGAGGATTGTCGGTATCGTTAGTTACGTCATAAGCCTTGGTGGCATTTTGGTTTGGACGAAGAGAAAGTTCGACCTTGGCTGGACTAAGAGAGATTGAAAAGGGCATATTAATATTTTGGCACGGCAATAAAAATAACACCGTTTTGGTAAGAGCCGGCGGCTTGAAGATTGTTGATGTTTACTTTGTAGGTAACAGTAGTTTGGCGGTCTTTGACAGAGATGGTTTCGGTAGCAATAATTTGAGGAGCTTCACCGGCAAAACCGTTGGCAAATTGGCGATAGTGAGTGGGGTTGGTAAAAGTAGTGCTAGTGCCAGCACCAAGAGCTTTGAAACCAAAACCATAGGTAGTGGTGTTGACCCAAGGGGCTGAGACAGATTCCGAGCAGGTACCTGTGTCGCAGGTGGTATCTGGAATGGGTTGAGAGTATTGATTCCACAGGGGGTGGTTTTCCACGGCTAAAATATCATAGCCAGAGCCATAGGGGGTGGTAATGGTGAGAACATTGGTGGCACTGGTCCCAACTCCTGGAGTTAGAGTGCCAAAGGGGATATCTAGATCAGAAATGCTGAATTTAAAGGGAGAAAGAGTGTCGTAGATATACTGAAAGCCAGATTTTAGTGTAAAAGTTGCACCATCATATTGACCAGGAGCATTTTGACCGACAGTGTCTGTGAGATTAAAGCTTGGACTGGTTTTGCCACCACCGGTGAGGTTTAAATTGCCAAAATCTATTTTGAAACTAGTGGAGACAAAGTTTTCAGCTAAGCTGGGTTGCGCCAGATTACTAAAAGCAAATAGAATTAAGACCCAGAGTAAAAAGATAAACAATAATTTGGACATTTATAGTTAATTATACGCATTGCAATGCGTCTCTACGGAGATTTGGGTTCTTCTTGAGATAACTCTTTGGCCAAACGTTTGCTGGAGTTAAGAAAATACTGTTCATTTTGGGTAATGATTTCAACTTCTTTGGTGGGAACAAGATTTTTGAGAAGCTGTAAATTTTTTTGGATACGTTTTTTAAATTCAAGGTGAAGCCAAAGTTCCATGTCGGTTTTGTCACGAACCATTTCGTGGAGATTGTCTTCGTATTTCTGATGTAGTTTGGCAATAAGCCAGGCGTGAGGGGTGATCAGAAATAAGCCCAAGAGGTTGGGAAGAGCTGGAACGGTAGCAGTAAAAGTGTTGGCCAGAAGGAAGGCAAAAAAGGTGACACAGGCAATGGTTACGGAGGGGTGATAAAGAAAGGCGATGGTAAACATGAGAAAATCGTTGAGGATAAAAAAAGGAGAGGATAGGCCTCCGGTGGTAAAAATTAGGGTCATGACTATGCCAACTAATAGTGGTAGATGCAGGTTCTTTTTGAGAAAACTATGGATGGCCAAGGACAGGGTTAAGAGGGCAATTAGCTGGGGGGTGAAATTTAAAGAGTCGGAAAAGATACTATATAGAAAGGCAAGCAAGGCTGGCAGAGCGATAGTGGCGACAGTGTAAAAAGGTGACTTGGGCATTAATGTATTATTAAGTAAAATAGGAGAAGTTGCAATTAAAGTGGTAAGATTGAGGTGTGGCAAAAAGGATTGTCAAATCTAATACTAAAGAAAAAGACTTGGGGTTTATCCAGGCATTTAACGAGTTAAAAAAGCAGGTTGCCGAAGAAAAAATATTAGATCGCAGCTATCCCTGGTATATATTACATTTGAGTTTGAATTTGGTTGGTATGACAGTGGGGGCGTTTTTATTTTACATATCAAATAATATTTTGGGAATTTTGGCATCTTGCCTAGTTACGGCTTTTTTTACAGTGCAGTGGGGTGGGATGATGCATGACGCTGGACATTTGGGTATAACCAAAAGTAAACGATGGAATAATTTTTGGGGAATGGTGGCCTGTGGTATTACTGGAACGTCTTTTTCAGAATGGAATGCTAAACATAACAATCATCATAACCATGTAAATGAAGAGGACGAAGATGGGGATTTGAAAGTAGTAGTCTTGTCTTATACTTTGGAGCGGGCAAAAAATAGACCCTTGTGGCAACAGAAATTAATACCCTTTCAGCACTGGTTGTATTTGCCAATTTTTTCTTTGGCAACCTTCTCATTTCGGATTAATCATTTTATGTTTTTAATCAAGTTTTTAAAGAATAAAAAAGGGTGGCTGGAACTAGCGATTTTTATGGTGAGTAATTTTGTCTGGCTGGTGGTGCCGATTATGATGAAAGGATGGCTGGGAGTGGCTTGGGTAATAATCGTTAATCTAACAATTAGTCAATATATCGCACATATCTTTGCACCCAATCACAAGGGCATGCCAGAGATAGCCCCAGGGGTAAAATTAACCTTCTTTGAACAACAAATTATTACGGCAAGGAATTTAATCGATACTTGGCTAATTGACTATGTCTATCTAGGGCTAAACTATCAAATAGAGCATCATTTGTTCCCTTCTTGTCCTAGACCAAATCAACCGAAATTAGCCAAATTAGTCAGGGCTTTTTGTAAAAAAATGTCACTACCTTATGAAGAGGTAAAGCCATGGGAAGTAGACAGAATTTTGTTTACAGAACTACGTGCGGTGGCCAAGCAATTTAGGATTGCAAATTAGAATTTCAAAGCGTGACCTGAGGGAGGATTTTGGCGAGAGATTTGGCACCGATACCAGGAATTTTTCCTAAGTCTTCTGGGACTTTAAAAGGGCCGTTTTGGTTTCGCCAATCGATGATTAATTTGGCAGTGGCTGGCCCTATGCCATTTACTGAAATTAGTTCGTCTAGAGTGCCAGTGTTTATTGATGGTTTTTTGGGTATAGAGCTGGTGGCCTGATTAGTAGTAATAGGGCTGGTTGTTTTAATAGATTCTTGTTGATTTGGTATATAGATTTTTTCTTCATCAACCAGAGACTTTGCTAGATTTATGTTTTGGGCTACCCAAGTTCTATCTGCTTTGCTGGATAGACCACCAGCCAAGATTAAACCATCTTGGACCCGGCTGCCCTTGGGCAAGGTGTAAACACCTGGCTGAACTACTGAGCCAGAAATGTCGATGGTTATTTTTAAAGGTACTGGTGTAGATAGACTGGACATAGATGTAGGGCTTGGGGTTTTGAGAGCTTGTGGGGTGTATTTCTTTGGTTGGTTTTTGTCCCTAAAGGTTTGTCCTATACCTGCTGAGACCAACAGAATACCCACAATTAGGAGTCCATCGAGCCAAGGTATTTTGTGTAAAAAGTCTTTTGTAATTGCCGTAGTAAATGATAATATCTTTTTAGCTTGGTTGGCAAGTATGTTGTAGAAAGATAATATGTTGAATAGTTTGATACAGGCTAGTTTGGAAGTTTTGGGTAGTTATAAGGGTGGTATGCTAAACGCATTGGTGTGGGGTGTAAAGAATGGACTGGGGTGGGGTACTTATGATGAATTTAAAAGAGTTGGCTTGGTGCATATTCTAGTTGCCAGTGGGGCCAATGTGGTTTTTTTGGTGGAAGCTGTGGTGAACAGTTTGGCCTGGTTGGTGGGTAGAAAAAAAGCCATTGTGTTTGGTCTTGTTTTGGGATGGTGGTACTCACTGTCGGTGGGATTTGGTGCCCCAATAATAAGAGGGGTATTGTTTGTTACATTAAGATATGTTGCAGTAATATTGGGAAGGGGCTTTTCCTGGGCCAGAAATTTGGTATTGGTTTTGGTAATTAGTCTTTTGGCTGATGGTCGATTGTTTCTTTCGGACTCGTTGTGGCTGTCAGTAGTGGCATTTGTGGGAATTGCTTCTTTTACAGATTTGAAGAAGGTGGAATTGAAGAGCAAGGTCCTGGAGGAGTTTGTTAAAGGGCTGTGGGTAGGGCTGTGGGTATTGCCATTAGTGGCAATTAAGTTTGGGTCGATTAGTTTGCTTTCGCCAGTGGTTAGCGCGCTAACTTTCTGGTTATTGGAGCCATTGGTGGTGGTAGGTGCAAGTGCTGGAGTGATTTATATGATAATCCCGTATCTTGGAAAAATAATATTTGTGTTAGCAGAGGTTCCCCTTGACTGCTTGATATGGATTGTATCAGTCTTTAAAAATGTTCCGGGTGGTATGGTGGAAATCGAAGTGGAGAGGTGGCAAATAATTGGTTGGTATATGGCCTTGTTTATAATCTATCTACTACTTGTAAAAAAGCTCAAAAATAGGTAGATTTTTATAGCATCATGATGGATAAATTTCTGCCTACTAGTTTTGAGCTGGAAAATTAACATGCCTTGGCTGTTAGCTTTCCTTTTGGGAGTATCAACCTTGTTTTTACGAGGAAGAGAGGATGTTACATTTCGACAGAATTTACCCTCCAGATTAGTCATAGGACAGGTTGAGAATGGTAGGGGACAGGTATTGGGTGAATCTACAAGCACTAAGTCGAATTCAAATCTGCCAAAACTACTCAAGCAAATCTATTGTGGCTGGACGAATACAAAAGATTGTTATAGCGAGATTGTGGTAACAGTTGGTAATGACATCGAAAAAAAAAGCGAGAGTAAAACATCTATACCGGGTACGGTAGTTGTTAGTGAAGTATATTTGCAGGGCAAGGCAGGAGAGAGAGGAGCTAGTGGTGAAAGAGGCAATCAAGGTGACAGAGGTCCAAGAGGGGAGGTTGGACCAAAAGGTGATACTGGCATACAAGGTGCAGCAGGGGCAGATGGTGAGCCGGGTCCGAGAGGACCGGCTGGTTCTGCTGGAGTAGCCGGTGCTACTGGAGCCAAAGGTGACAAAGGTGACAAAGGTGATAAGGGTGATAAGGGTGACACCGGTCTACAGGGTCCAGCTGGAGCTGGGGTGGGTTCGGGGGTTGGCGTGACAATTTTGGGTAGTTCCGGTTTGACCAGTGGAGGTAGTGTGCAATTGGGAAATAGTTTGTCGATTGGAGTGTCTTCCCCAACCTGTAATTCTACGACTGAAAAACTTATTTGGGATGGGTCAAAGTTTACATGCTCAAGTGATGTTGGAATTGGCACAATTAATGGCCAGTCAAACAGTATACAAACTTTGGTAGTAGGAACCAGTGGTACTGATTTTGCAATATCTTCTAGCGGGGGAGTACATACTTTCAATCTTCCTACTGCTTCTGCAACTGCTCGTGGTGCTCTTTCTGCTGCTGACTGGAGCAC
>CAYTYZ010000004.1:48102-75713 GCA_964442385.1 uncultured Gammaproteobacteria bacterium | reverse complement strand
TTGTAGGTAGTCCTTAAATCTTTCTCTTTGTCTGTCAAACATTATCCCGTTTGTTTGCAGGTCAATTAGAGGAAAATTATGTGACTGTAATCTCCTTAAATACTCACTAATTTCCTCTGGATACAAAGTTGGTTCTCCTTTTCCGGTAATCATTACACTATTTACTCCATAATCTTTTGCTATCTGTGCCGCCTTTTCAAAGTTTCGCCAATTAATTGGCTGCTGACGCATGCCTAGTTCGGTTATACCTGTCATTTTAGACACACAAAACGGACAGCCAGCATTACACACCCCAGTCCCGCAAACTATACTAAAGTTCTCTGCTTTTTGCATATTATTTATCCACGACCAGTTCTTGGTTTAAAAAATAAGGCGTAAGACAAAATCTATATCCATTCCCGCGTTTATATTCCTCCAGTCGGTTATCTAGCACTACCCCTTCATTTGCCAACAAAATTACATCGCTTGCTTTAGCTTTTTCACCAAACTGCTTCTCCATTGTCATTAGGGCATTTTCTTGCCATGGACGATATTTGGTAACCAAACTGCCATTTGGTATACCTTTCAGTATCCTTTGGGCAATCACCAGCGAATTAATATTTTTAAACCACTTATTTACTTCCAAAGTAGGCAAGGGAATTCTGCTAAAAACAAATCCAATTCTATGGTAATATAGGCCAAAAGGCTTACTCAGAGAACAAATCACTGCCTTGATATTTGGATGGCTGACATTAAAGACATGCGGTTGGGTTAAGCCAACATAGGTTGCATCGTAAATAATTTCATGTCCGGACTCTAATATCTGGTCCCATTCTTTGCTGTCAATAATATTGCCGTCCCTGGCCGAGGGGCTTGATATAAACAAAGTGCCCTTTGGTACTAATTTTAAGTCAACTGGATTTTCTAAACTTTCCACCTTTAATCCAAGGTTTCGGCCATAACCAGCATAGCCCTCGTATTCACCATTTAAAACATAAACCATCTTGTCTCCATTTTCTGCCTTTAACTTAGCAAGCAAGTGAAAAATGCCTTCACTTGCTCCAGAAGTTACATATTGGTATTTATACTGACTTAAACCAGGTAGCTCGCTTGCAAAATATTTTACATAAGTATCTATTGCTTTAAAGTGAAAATTATCCAGGCCAGGGGATATCGACTGCATAAGTATTGCATTTACTTCAGCGGGATTTATTTCTTGCAAAACTTTTCTAACTTCTGGAAAGAAATAGCTATATACAGATTTTAGTGGCTTTATTTCTTGGTTCATAAGATAGTGTAATACAAACACTAAGACTTGTCAAGAGCAACTATTTTAGTCTGTCTTTTAGTTAAAATACTGTACTTCTTTTACGGAAAAACGATACATTTCGGCTGGTCGAAAAGCCCCTTCTTTCGTTTTTCCGGCCCTTTCCAGAATGTCTAGCTGCAGAATTCTTTTTCTAAAATTTCGTTTATCCAGTTTTTTGCCAAGGACAATTTCATACGCTTGTTGCATCTCACTTAAAGTAAAAATAGGGGGCAGTAGGGCATAGGCGATAGTGGAATATCCAATTTTGTCACGTAGCCTTTTAACGGCTGTTTCCACTATCATTTTGTGATCAAATGCCATGGCAGGTAACTTATCAACATCTATCCAGGAAATTTGCGCATAGTGCCCCTGGGTCCTGATATCTAATTTTTTTAAATCGTTTACTAAAAAGTAATAGGCAACTGACACCACTTGACCTCGTACATCACGCCCTGGCTTACTAAAAGTATAAAGCTGTTCCAAAAGGGCAGTACTAACATTAGTTTTATTAAGCAGCACTCTTTTTGCCGCTTCATCAGTGCTCTCCTCAGGCCTTAGTAGACCGCCAGGAACAGCCCATTTTTTATCATAAGGTCCGCTAGTAATTTGCAATAACAATACTTTTAGCCGACCTTCTTCAATTGCCAAGGCCACTGTATCAACGGCAATTCTTGGTTGATTAATAACATCTGTCGTCATGATTTATTCTACCAATTTCCCAATTCGTATAGCTACCAGTAGTTAAAATACTGCTTGTAAATTATTTAGGTACGTATATAATACGCATATGAAATTAAGAAACATGCGAGAAAATCCATTATATTTAACTATCGCATTGGCCACAATTACAGGCCTAGCCACAGGTTGTAAATTTACTAACGATGCTGCTTCTATAGGAAACAAGGTTGCCGGTCCTCCTGGACCCGGTGGCAGATTTTTTATAACCTATGAATGTGCTTGGTGTGGCCCATCTCTACAGTCTTTTCTTGATCTCTGTGCCGAGTTTAAACCTAGGGGTATCAATTGCATTATCCAGGTATCTGGTGATGAAAAAGCGGTTATCGACAAATACGCTTTGGATCCAAGGAAAATTGCCATAAACAGCGTTAACACAGTTGCCATGGCAAATACTGCTCACGTACCCGGAGTCCCTGCCTTGATTGTTGTAAGCAGAGATAACATTCTTACCGGCATAAAGTCAGGAGCACCCTTGGTTGGTGATAATAAAGAAAATTATAGAGAACTGTTTAACAGAATTCTGCCACCACCTGCAATTCCGACTCCAACAAAACCACCAGTTAAACGCAACGAATTCCGTGAATTCACAAGCCAAGCAAATCATAGACCAGATATCTCTGCGAGCGGGAACAAGTCCATCGGGTACAATTAACTGATGATAGGTTTATCCAAGGTTGTAATTCAGTCGCCCAGACTACGCTTAGTTCCACTTAGCTCAAAATATGTTCCAGATATCTTTACCGAATTTACAGCTCAAATTGCTCTCTATATGACGCCCCTTCCTGCCAGCAACATATCCCAAACCCAAGAGATCGTTAATGCCGGAATTGACTGTATAAAAAAAGGTACGGATTTAGGTCTGGTTATTCTGGACATTTCCACTCAAGAATTTCTAGGTATGGCCGGTCTCCACCGGCTCACCACCCCTACTCCAGAACTGGGAATTTGGATAAAAGCCAGTCGCCATGGCCAGGGACTAGGCCGGGAAGCTATTACAGCCTTAAAGTCTTGGGCCGACCAAAATCTTACATACAATTATTTAATTTACCCAGTAGACAAGCGCAATATTGCAAGCTGCAAAATAGCCGAAAGTCTCGGAGGAACCATAGAAGCTCAATATCAAAAGACCAAAGCCAACGGCGACCTGCTAGACGAAGTCGAATACCGCATTTTTCCGGACACCAAAGCTTAGTTCGGATTATTCAACAGCTTTTGAGCTTCCAGTATATAAGTATCCATACCTCCATTGCTATTTTCTTTTTCAAAAATAGCAATTGCACTTCTCAAGTGTTTTGACATTTCCTGATAAACTCCAAGACCTTTATATGCTTTGGCAATGCTCAAATGTGCATAACCATAATCGGGTGCCTGCCGTAACGTTTTGTTTAATTGCAGTACCGCCTCATCGTATCTGCGCATTCTTAGTAAAATTTCCCCCACTCCAGCGCTGTATACATAATTTGTTGGTTCTAGCTCCTCAGCTTTTTTATAGGCATTTAAGCTATTATCCAAAGTCCCGACATTATTTACCCACGTATATGCATTTCCCAAACTATTCCAAATCAAAGGATTACTGGGTTCGATATCCGCAGCCAGGAGCAGTTCTTTAATGGCCTTGTCCGCCAAAGGTTTTACGGCAGCAGGCTTTGTAGATTCGGCTCTCATCTGTTTAAACAGCTCTTCGGCATTGTCATAATGCACCTTTGCCCCGGGCAACATCTCTTTGTTATTTTGGACGATCGTTTGTTCTGTTTTGGTTACCTGTTTTTTAGCCTTAGCGTCATCGATACCCAATTTAAAGCCATGATATAGAGCTGCACTAAAGTAAACAGAGAGTATCAAAAAAGACACGATTGATAGCATTACCGCCAATGCAGTATTTGATCTTGCTCCAGTTTTGATCACAACAGTGCCAGCCAACTTATCATGCCAGCCTTGTTTCTTTTTGTCCCAAATTACCCACAAATGTCCAAGAAAAAAAGTAAAGTATGAAATATAAGTAGAAAAATGTCTAATTATTGCCACTGGGTAGGTCAGTTTTTTACCGTCATCTTTTATTATTTTTATTCCCAACATTTTTTTACCCGGAGTAGCCCCGTCAAAATTCACCCACATTAAAACTGCATAAAACAACGAAATTGCCAAGCTGACAATGGTAAAAAGTCTTTGACCCATTGATTCGTTTAGAAGCTGAGCCTCGGCCAGTGTTTTCGTTTCAAAAGCTTTTAATGGACTCCAGCCTACTAAACCAGCTACAACAAATGTAAAAATAAATACTATTACATAATCAACATAATGTGCCAGTAGCCGCCTACGAAAGCCAGCGTACTCGTAACTTGTCCCACTCTCTTGGCCATTGTTTTGTTTCATATCCTATTAAACCACAAAAAAAGCAGTCTTGCGACTGCTTTTTTCAGGTGGCTCCTCTAGCACAGACCTGTAGGCAATATACAAACATCACTTTAAAATAGCAAATCACGCTCTACCTATTTACAGGGCATTTTCAACATACTCGCAAGCCCTCTTTAAAAGTTCTTTTTCAGAATCATAGGCCAGAACTCTGTACGCAGACTCCATGCTCATCCACTCTTTTCCCACTACTCCTTCTGCATCTTTATGCTTATTTGGGGATACCTCGCTAAATTCCATCAAAAAGAAGGTAACTTTTTTAATTATTTTCTTTTGACTTACTTTGTCAAAGATCAGATAATCGTTGCTTCCTAGTTTTGTAATTATGTTGGCTTTGACCCATGCCTCTTCTTCAACCTCCCGCAGGGCTGTTGCTTTTAAAAACTCCCCAGGGTTAACATGGCCCTTGGGAAACTTATATAAAAGTCTTGGGGGCCGTTTAAATAATTTTATTTTAGATTGAGTCCTGAGGGCCAAAGTCTTTACCACCAGCCATTCAAAACCTCCCTGTGTTTTTCTAAATACAATTCCGCCGGCACTTCGTTCATCATAGGCTCCCTCAGTACCTCCTGGTACTGCATTGTTCATACTTTATTATACCACACCTATGGCTAATTTAGCTCTTCAACTTTCACCTCAAGTTTCTTATTTTTTATTCCCACTTGTACTATCCTGGAGCTTACCCCATCAGCCTCTAAAAGAGCCATGGCCAGGGGATCAAGCACCTCTCGCTCTATCAGACGCTTTAGTGGTCTTGCTCCAAAAACTGGATCATATCCAGTCGCAGCTAAGTATTTTTTTGCTTCGTCACTTATTTGTAGTACCAGCATCTGCTCGGCCAAACGCTTTTTGACGTCAGCAAGTTGCAGATCAACAATTTTTACTAAGTCTTTTTCAGTCAGATTATTAAACACTATTACCTGGTCGATTCTATTTAGAAACTCTGGCCTCAATCTGGATTTTAGCTCGCCTTCCTGTAAGTTTGAAGTCATTATTATTACCGTATTAGTAAAGTCCACGCTTCTACCCTTGCCGTCAGTCAGTCTTCCCTCATCAAATACCTGTAAAAAGGTATTAAAGATTACCGGGTTGGCCTTTTCTATTTCGTCCAGTAAAACTACTGTGTATGGTCGTTTACGCACTGCCTCTGTCAGTTGCCCGCCTTCGTCATAACCTATATATCCAGGAGGGGCTCCAATCAACCTAGACACACTGTGTGGCTCACTATATTCACTCATATCAATCCTCACCATAGCCTTCTCATCTACAAACATTTCAGCCGCAAGCGCTTTGGCAGTTTCAGTTTTACCTACTCCAGTCGGCCCTAAAAATAAAAAGGTGGCAATTGGTTTTTTAGGAGGGGACAGTTGTAGTCGTGATCTCCGAATGGCCCTGGCCACTGCATTTACCGCCTCTTCTTGGCCCACCACTCGTCCGCTCATAAGTACTTCCAGATTCTTTAGTTTTTCAGTATCACTTTTTAGTAGTTTAGAAGCAGGTATTCCAGTCCAGCGCGATACTACCTGGGCCACAGTTTCTTCGTCCACCTCTTGCCTAATTAATCTTTCCTCATCAGGAACACTGGCCCAAGTATGCTCGGTAGTTTTTAGTTTTTCCAGTGCTTCTGGTAATTTACCGTATTTTATTTCAGCCGCCCGGTCTAGTTCCAGCAGTCTATCCGATTTTTCCAGTTCCATTTTTAGTCTATCCACTTCGGCTCTGGCCACTTGCACATTTGACAGTATTTCTTTTTGTTTTTTCCAGCCACCCTCAAATTTAGTTAATTTTTCCTGCTCACTAGTTAACTCTTTTTCAACTTCAGCTAACCTCTCCTTGGCTCCAGGGCTATTCTCTTTTTGCAAGGCTTTTTTTTCGATTTCTAGTTGTCGTACTCTCCGGCTTAGGCTATCAATTTCACTTGGGCTACTTTCCATTTGGATTCTCAGTCCGCTAGCAGCTTCGTCCATCAAATCTATGGCTTTATCAGGTAAAAATCTATCTTTGATATACCTATCTGACAGTTTTACCGCCGCAACAATCGAGTCATCGGTTATTTTTATTCCATGGTGCAGTTCATACTTTTCTTTTATTCCCCGTAGAATCGATATGGCATCTTCCACACTTGGCTCCAGCACCATCACAGGCTGAAATCTTCTTTCCAGGGCTGGGTCCTTTTCTATATATTTCCGGTATTCATTTATAGTAGTAGCCCCAATTACTCTCAAAGTACCTCGGGCCAGAGCTGGCTTGAGCATGTTTCCAGCATCCACTGCTCCCTCGCTCCCCCCAGCCCCCACAATTGTATGTAGCTCATCAATAAACAATATTACCTGTCCTTCGCTCTTAACTACTTCATCAATCACATTTTTTAGTCTTTCCTCAAATTCGCCTCTAAACGTGGCTCCGGCTAGTAGTGACGACATTTGAAGTGATAGTAGCTTTTTGCGTTTTAGTGATTCTGGCACATCCCCGCTTACTATTCTTAGGGCCAATCCTTCGGCAATTGCTGTTTTGCCTACGCCTGGTTCTCCTATCAATACTGGATTATTTTTAGTCCTACGAGACAGTACCTGCATAGCCCGTCTTATTTCATCTTCTCGCCCCACCACCGGATCTAGTTTCCCGCTTTCAGCAATAGCGGTTAGATCCGTCGTATATTTATCCAAAACTGTTTTTTGCTCGTAATTTTCACCCGACAGGGCAATTATCAGCTGTTCTACCCCTACCTCGCTCTCAGCTGTGTCTTTACATATTTTTGCTGCCTCACCTAGTAACCAATTAATTTCTTTATTCTCGTTTTTAAAGCTCTCACTTCGTCCCAAGGCCTGTTTTAGATGGCTTCCCAATATAGAACTACTTTTTTGTTCACGCGCAATATTAACTGCGCTCTCCAAGGCATTTTGTGCACTTGGCGATAATGGTATTTGATTGTTCATAATCAAATATACCACCTCTTAGCACTCTCTGTCAACGACTGCTAATGATACTAAAGCCCTAGCCATTCCAGTCGTAGTTAGCTAAGTAATCTTGATGTAGTTTTATTCTCCCTAGGTTAAATGCATTTAGCTCAGTAGAATAATAGGCCAGATATTCGATTATCCTGCTTATCCAATATAGGTTATCTAGCCTCTGTTCGTCTTTACTGTAGTCCATTATTCCATAATATTTGTCCATTGCTTCTTCGCCCATATTAAAATGCCAGATCAACATTCTTATCCTTGAGAAGTCATAAATAGGGTCACCAAACCTAGATTCTCCCCAGTCGATTATCCCAACTATTTTATCTGATTTTAAGTCAACAAAAAGATTTCTTTGGTTAAAGTCTGTATGTAAAAAAGAGCCTATTTTATTGGAAATATTACTCTGAAAAATAGTTTTTTTGATTTTTTCTACCGACTTTAAAACCAAAATCTCATTTAAAGACTTCCTCAGGGCTACTTGGGGCCAGTTTATTTCTCTTCCGTCAAATTTTGATAGCAAAAAGTCCATCCAGCTTTCATCTTTATCCGATTTTATTTTATGTATCTCGCGTAGGTTTTTAATCATTTCTGGTATATACCTGTACATCTCCCGGTGGTTAACTATTTCCAATAGTGGAAAGTTGATTTTTTCCATTATTAGTACTGTTTCCTTTTCTACGGCAAAATTACCCAGTACTTTTGGTACAGGAATATTTATGTTATTTACCTTAAGCATCTTATACGCCAATATATCCCTATCTGTACCCGGTCCATACTTTATAGCGTACTCTCTATCCTTTTCGTCTATTGCAAAAAATACTTTACTGTCCATCCCCTGGGGTGGTATTTTCGTAGTCTTAATTTTTACACCCAATACATCTTCAACCTCATTAATTATTTTAGGGTTAAAAATATTTGAGTTTGCCATAACAAGTGTTATTCCTTCTCTACCCTAATCCAATACCACTTCTGCAAAGGGTGATAATTTAGTTCCTCCAAAGTTTTTAAAGCCAATGCTCTGTGTCTACCATTTTCTACTCCACCACTCCTATTTTGCAAAATAGGATCGCTTTTAAACACCTGACTATAAATTAGCCGTGAGCTCATCAGTGTAGCCAAGCCATATTCATAGTCCTCCAGAGTTTGGCCTCCACCCCTGGGTTTCAAATCTTTTGCCCACATACGTTTGTCTTTAACCTCATGCATAACTTTTCCAAAATCGCCTCTGCTTGGAAAATCTTCAGGGGTAGTTGCTTTTCCATTTCGGTCAGTCATAAGTCTTCCCCACGCACCCCAGTATTCTTCCGACCAGTCTGGTTTATCCATATCTATCCCAATTGCACCCAATATTTTTGCAATTGCCGCTCTTAGGGCTGCCTTGGTAGCCGGAGGCATGCCAGGCCCTTCTTCCACAAGTTTACCAATTAAAAGTGCTAGATCATCTATTACTTTTTCAGATTTCTCGTTCAGCTCAAATCTAGCAATAATTTGCTCACCAGCCCTATTTCTGAATCTCGCAGATTCAACCATGGGGTAGTTTATCAAGTTTATACTTGATATGTATATTCCTTCTTGCCCCAGCCCACATAAATTTTTCCATTAGGCCTTAATACTAAATTTGTAAGTTCGCAATCACAACTTCGCAGTTCAATTTCAACCTTCCTACCAAGTATCAAAAAGTTAATTTTTTCCTCACTTTCAGCTGTAACCTCATATTTTTTCTTCATTTTTTTAATAATCTCAGCCCAATCTAACTCAGCCACCTTTTTAATCGTACCGGGATAATTAAAATCAAATAACCTTCTAAAAACCACCTCCTTTGCTCCAACTGAAGTAGCCCACTGCAGATATTTAAAAATTTCCTCTTCGCTGTTTATACCAACCTGGCACATCACCGCCGATAATTTTATATCAACCAGCTTACTTAACCTTTTTATCTCCTCATCCTCACTTTTTATACCCATTATTTTTTGGTTTATCCCAACATCGTAATGTGATCTGGAGATACACAGTTTGTCCAACTGAGCCAAACTTGTTTTGTCTAAACGTTTAAGAAGAAGTCCATTTGTATACAGTTGCGTAAAAATATCTTTATCCAAACTGCCAATTATTTCGTTTATTTGGGGATGAAGAGTAGGTTCCCCGCCACCTGTTATTTCAATTTTATCTAGGCCTCTTAGGCTCTTTACTATCGCCAAATCACCAAGGTTGATAGTCTCACCCCAGCCAGTTTCCTTTCTGTACTTCGTAATACAAAAAAAACATTTAGCATTGCACTCATTTTGGATTGGAATTATATATAGTTTCATCTTACTTACTATTCTATTTATCGTCAGATTTATTGATACAACTCCATCCAGACATTGTTTTAGGCCAACTGCAGTTCAACAAATATGGAAAATCATATACTCTCCGAAGTTTACTTTTTCAGCATGACAACATCCTGCCATATATTAAATAGTTCTAAAACTTGGGCACGCCATTCCAAAGCCCGTAGGGCGTAGGATGGCGGAGCATTAGGGGCTGGAACTTTACTGCCCTCATACGCTAATGCCTACTTTTACATTATATTTGACAAGAATTTAGAATTATAATAAATTTGCGTAAAACATGAGCACACCAAGAAGTTTGGACAATTTAAATGAATTATTAAAGGAGCAAATAGCTTTTTTGAAGGCGTCTTGTCAATCCTTTGACAGTGGTTTTGGTGGTGAGTCAAAAAGAATTGCGACTACAGTTCGGGTTCTTGTGCATGACACGGCCCAATCTCAATCTTTGTTAAAACAACTAAATTTGAAAAATATCGACTTTTACAATACATCAGCAAAATTAGATCCCAAGAATTTAATGACACACATGGGGCTTGTTTTTATGAGGTTGGAATTGTTTGGTGATGGTTCGGAGTATATGCCCTTTTTAGACGATGTTCTCCCAAACAGTATGCGTCTTGAAAAGTTTGATGATTGGTGGTTGGAACCGGTAATTGTTGACAAAAACCATAACATGTTTACGAGAAAAGACTTAATACTTGCAACAAGTAATAAAGAGGGTGGGGCTCATATTGATCCAGAGTTGGATATAAAATTCGAAAATTTATTAAAAAATAATTCGATAAACTGGTATATACACTCGGATAATGGTAATGAACCTTTTGGTAAAAAGGATATTCAACTTGTTATGGCCAGTATTAGACAAATAGGATTTGAGATGCTAAAAACTTTAGAAAAATATTAAGATAATTATTACAGGCAATCTTATCGAAAAATAATAATTTTAAAGAATATACATCAACAGGTTAGGGGTATTACCCGATTACCGAGTGGGTCGCATAGAACATTGACCCTTTGGCAGAGAGGCGGTTGGAATCTCACGATCACTACAACTTTCTTTGATTATTTAGCCAGACAAAAAATGCATTTATAACTCTTCGGGAAAAAGTCATTATTTCAAGTCGGTCCTCGTATGATATAGGAAGATAAACACCATGACGATTTTGTTTTGCAAAATCTTGAATTTTTTTATATGAAGAGTCTGGATTGACGCCTATTTCTTTCGACATTTTTTCCCACCCAGTTCGATCTCTCACATTATCATCAGTAATTCCAACATCATCAAAATATTTTCTCCTTAATGACTCCATTGCTCTTAGACAATATGAGGCAGTGGCATCGGGATATTTAATGGATCTTCTAAAATCAGCTAATGAAGCACTAATTGAAGTAATATCTCTCACTGAGAGAATTGTGTTTATTACATCTTCAAAACATAAAGAATTTTTTTTAAGACCAAACTCTCCTATGATTGGAAACTGATATTCAAACTTTAATTCTTTACAAATTACACTATCAATAGTTAGGTCATAATTATAAGAATTGACAAAACAATAAGAGTCAATGAAGGTTCTGCATATTGTTTCTATAAAATTTTTTAATGTTTCAATATTTGGATTAGTCTCTTGATTTATTTCTTTACCAGTCTTAAAACTCAAGCTAAGTTTGCAATTTTCGATAACAAAATCTTCAAAACTACCAGATATACTAAAGTCTGGTTTTTCGATCTCTAAGTTAGATATCCCTTTTAATGTAAAATTTACTCTTTCTGGATAAACAAGGCCTTTGAATTTATAGTTATAAACCATATTTGCGGTAGGAGAGGGAGTCGAACCCTCATGTCGTATTTTACGCGACGCAGGTTTAGCAAACCTGTGGCTTACCATTCGCCGCATCCTACCAAAGTAGACTAGTATATCAAAATTTACATATTGCATAATTTTTAATGTATGTTATTATATAGGATAATATGCATAGTTCAGAAAAGGCCTTATCGGTTGATAGACTTACCCTTTTAAACCTATCAGAGCTAGAAGCCACGCTTTTGGCGAGGAGAAATAAGGATTTATCCGGATTATCAGCAACACAGCAAGCAGAATTATTAGCTGGAAGGTCACAAACAATAATTTCCCAAGCGGAGCTAAAAGAAAGATTAGCCAGATCAAAAGAAAACAGAAGGCCACTTGAAATTAAGTTCGGTATTGACCCCACTGGCGCAGACGTTCATCTTGGCCATGCTGTTCCCATTATCCTCTTGCAAAGACTTCAAAGAATGGGACACAGTGTCACTCTTGTTATAGGTGATTCTACAGCTTTAATAGGGGACCCCAGTGGTCGAACCAAAGATCGTCCAGCCCTATCTAAAAAACAAATCGAAGCCAATATGGCAAGTTACGTTCAGCAAATTACACCTTTTCTTGATATAGGTAGATTAAAAATAAAATACAATAGTTCCTGGCTTGAACAAAGAGACTTGCTCCCTCAAGCCCAAATAACAGGTTTAGTAACAATGAGTGATCTTTTACAACGTAACGATTTTAGGGCCAGGATTAAAGCTGGTTCTAGTCTGACCTTGGCGGAACTAATGTACCCAGTTTTAATGGCCCTTGACTCAGTTAACTTACACACTGATATAGAAGTAGGAGGGGTCGATCAATTACTTAACCTCCAAATCTGTCGACTTGTTCAAAATAACGCCGGTCAGACACCAGAAGTCATTATTACAACACCAATACTCATTGGCACTGACACGACTTCAGATAAGATGAGTAAAAGTAAAGGAAATTATGTACCATTGAACTCTACAGCCGAAATTATGTATAAACAATTAATGTCGATTCCAGATTCGACATTAGACCATAGATATGGTCGTCTTGAGATGTTTTTTAAACTACTTACTGAGATTACTAACCCAGAATGGACAGCTATTCAAAATCATATGGAAATAGGCAAGCTTGATCCACGAGAAGTTAAAAGGATGTTGGCTCATCTGATTACTCAAATAGTTCATGGCAAAGACAAAGCCAATAAGGCAGCGTCAATTTTTAAGTTATAACCTACTTCCTGCTTAAAGTTAGCATTTAAATGTCGACTGATCGAATAGGGAATCTCCTTATCATTTCTAATCTATTTAACCAGATTTTTTTATAGTACCTAGTAAAATTGTGTTTTGGGTAATAGTTTGACCCTATTTTTGGGACAAATCCCAGATCTATAAAAAACCATTGTTCATGTTCGTGTGACCAAACAAAATTTCCAGGATGAATATCCAGTATGGAATTCAGCTTCTTTTCTTGTTTACATAAAAGCCCATACATCTTGGCCAATTGATTTTTTTGTTTATTATTACATCCGCCAGACTTAATAATTTCATTCCCTGTTTCTCCCTTTATAAACTCCCTTTTTAAGCCAAATTCTTTATCCAGACCATAGATCTTAGGCAAAAATCTGGCAATATCACTATTTCCAAGGAGACAACCCAAATTAAACTCATATTCCAAGAGAAATCTTTTTGCCAGGTAGTTTTTTGGATATTTATAAACAAAGTTTTTTCCTTCTGGTTTATAAACATAAAAATATGCACCCGACCCAATTAGTTCCATTTTATTTTCAAGCTTATTTGGTAGTTCTAGAAGTTTATAGGTATAAAAAACAGTTAGTTCCTTTAAGTTTTTTATATTTCGTTCTGACTGCCACTTGTCAAAAGCAAAATGAACCAACGGTATTTGTCCCTTGGCAATTCTTTCCAGGTTATTATTCGTGCCAATTACAAATTTTTTTTCCTTAGCACCCTGAATTTTCAGTGTACCAAGTCTTTTTTTGTAGATTATTAGTGCTGTTATACTTTGTATTTCTTTCTGACTTGCCAATAAACCACTATAAATTTTATAAACCTTTGTACTTAAATTTGACAGATAGCGTATATCATTTTGAAGTACTTTAAATAGAATTTTCAACTGAATAACTTCACTTTGTTGACAAAAGGCCTTCTCTAGATTGTTTAGGTTACCTATGTATTTTCTACTATACATATCAAATATACATGTTATAATAACTAATTACAACTTATAGTATACAATATAGTATGACTAAAAGCTATCGTAAAAACATCGATCGTAAGATTAAGGTAAAATTTCTTAATCCTGCCGAGTCAAACCGAGGTGAACTTACTAAACTAATAAGCTTATACCAAAAAAGCTTATTAGTTCCCTCAGCAAAATCTCCTTACCTGGGTTCTGACAGCACTTATAGGATATTAGACAAAACAAGTCAAATTCCCGAATCTCCAAAAGGTAGCGCGGTAGTATTTCGGCAATCTTTATCTTTTTTAAAACGATCTCTCAGATGGCATTCACCAAATTGCCTTCAAAATGTAACTCCTCCAGTAGTCTTCGAGTCTTTGGCAATTGGACTTATGGCCAATTTGTATAACTTAAATATGATTTGGGATCACGTCAGTGCTGGTGGACATAGTGTCGAAAAACAGGTTACTGGGCAACTTGCCCGTCTAGCTGCCTGGGGTGACTCGGCTGATGGGTTGTTTACTTATGGCGGCAAGGGCTGCCACACTTATGCAATCAAAATGGGTTTATCCAGGTGTCTACCGGACATCGCCACCCAAGGAATCAGAGGACCGCAACCCGTAGTTATAACCAGCAAATACAATCATTACATTATTGAAAATGTTTGTAGTTTACTTAATTTGGGCACCAAATCATGTATAAAAGTTGATACTGATAATAATGAAATCATTGACTTGCTCAAGCTTGAAACTACCCTAATCCAGTTGCTAGATAAATCTACACCAATTGCCTGCATTATCCTTTCAGGTGGTAGCACAATTAATCTTAATATTGATCCTGTTTCTAAAGTTAAGGCCTTGGTTGACAAATTAGTTCAGAAATACAATTTACCTTATGCACCATTTATATACTTTGACAGTGTGGTTGGTTGGCCTTGGCTGTTTTTTAAAGACTATGACTTTACTGGTAATAAATTAAATATTAAGTCTGGTGCGCTAAAAAAAATTAAAGAAGCCACCAAGTTAATACAGCAAGTTAAGTATGCTGACGCCATGGGGGTGGATTTTCACAAAATTGGTTTTGCGTCGTACAGTAACAGTGCCATTATAGTGAAAAATGCCCAAGACTTGCATTCTATTAACAGCCCAACAAAAAAACTGGTAAAACGACAAGAATTTGGCAACAATTTCCTTCAACACCACACCCTAGAGCATTCCAGAAGTGCTGCCCCAATTTTTTCGGCCTGGGCTATTCTTCAAGGTATGGGCAAAGACGGTTTTAGGTTATACCTTGCCAACTTAACAGAAGTGGCGGATGTTTTTCGTGACAAACTTGGCAATGGCGGATTTAATCTTATAAATCCTTATTCTCTTTGTTTTGGTCCAGTATTCCTTCCAATCGCACCCGGTGGTCCTAAGAATTATTCAGAACTTATGGCCCTAACTGATGAAGAACTAAACAAATCCAATCAATATGTTTATGATCTTTCAAAGTATCTTTCCAATTATGCAAAAAACAAAATTGCTCAAATTGAAGTTGGATTTTTAAAGACTCTAGTTAGACCTCCAGAAAATCGTCCTTTTTCTGTTATCAGGATTTATCCGATGTCACCTTTTTTAGACAGAAAATCGGCATTAAACATTGCACAACAGATAATTTTATGCAAAGAAAAGTTTGATAAGTTGCAAACACTTAGTCATTCCAAAATGCCTAACGTAGTTCACCGCTAATATCGCAATGAGCAACCAAGCTTCTACCAGGCCTTATATTGTAGAGTATTGCCATCCTAGATCCATTCAGGGGCGATGCCTACAAGTACAAAAAATTAGAAGAACACAAGAATCAGACCCTATACCTGATGCCATTTCCGTTTTATCCAAATTTCTACCTAATACTGTCGCAGTTCTTTATAAAAGCGAGCTGTGGTATGTCTCGATAGGCAAAAAAACAATTTATCTCCATAATACAAATAAAACTAAAAAAATTGTCATTGCTTCAATTTGTAAGAATTCTGATGGACAACAAATTGTAAATAGGATTTTCTCCATTGCTTCCGAAATTAAAGGTATTTTTACTGCCCCTATCTATCCATGGGGTCAGATTTTTGATCTTATGTTCATGTACCTAGGTACCCACTCTGCCACCAACATACAATTCATCCCTGACGACATTTATCAATCCTTTATTCGGCATCAAATCAACCTAACTAAAAAACTACTTCAAGATGGTGAGCCGGTCTATTGGGGGTCCACAAATTCCATATTACTCATGAGTGTTCCTTGGCCGCACCTTCATATCTCCAGAACTCAAACTAATCTCAGCATTGGTCAAATAGACAAATATCGAAGTGTGGTTAACTGGGATTGGGGACTTAGTAGGCACCTGGGTGATGTGGCTAAAAGAAAACTAACAAGCTTACTTATGCCACTTAACTTTAAACATACAATTAGTTCAGACAATGTAGGCCTAAGCATCTCTCTTCCTGAATTTAGAACCGATTGGCTTTTGGACCCAACTTTTGACCAATTCCATAAATTAGTTCACAACACCATTGACGAGATAATGGCAATGGTCCACCAAAGTATCTACGAATCAGACATTTCTACAATTTATAGCTATGTAAATCAAGTTAAAGCGAAAAAAGATTACTTTAACCCAAGCAAATTAAATGATTTTTTCATGCCCAAGACAATTGGCATCGCATCATCCAATCGGTTACACAAGCTACTTTTACAATTAGATCAAAAAAATTGTCAAATTAGACGACCTGGCGGCTGGGCATCCTTGATGAGGATAGAACCAGACGGTGGAGCTGTACTATACATAATGTTCACCTACATTCACGAGCCAGTAGGCCCATTTGAAGGTATCGGTATCAAATTCAAGGAAGCACAGGACAACCACACTGTATTATTAAACGAACAACAGATATTTGATTATTTCCAGCCTTAAGAATTCGCCGCATCCTACCAAAGTAGACTAGTATATCGTATAGTGTATATATGGGCCAATCTAAAAATCGTGTACCTGATCAAAACTTGGAAAAAGACTGGTTTTCCTGGTCGGCTCCGGTTCGTGCTTTTAAGCGACAAGATAGGGAATTTTGGATAACCTGCTTGGCAATTTTAGGTCTAGTAGGCGTGATCTTTTTCTTTGCCAAAGATTTCCTGGTTATTCTTCCTGCTTGTGCTCTTTTGTTTCTTTATTACGTCATGTCTACCGTTCCACCCGAGATTGTGGACAACAAGCTTACCAACAGGGGAGTCCACTTTGGACCTAACTTTTTTGCCTGGGATACCATCAATAGCTTCGCTTTCGGAAGATCTGGAGATAGTCGGGCAGTCACTTTTGATACCTATATTAACTTTTTTGCCAGACAAGTTAGTCTAATAATTAGCCCCCAAGACGAGGAAACTATCAAAGAATTTTGTTTAAAAAAACTACCCCTGCTCGAGTCCCCACCCCGTTTTATCGACAAGTTCAGTAAGCGCCTAGCCTCCCTTATGCCATTTGAAGATAAAAAAACACCTAACCCACCGTCTTCTTCCTAACACCCTGATTTACTGATTAACAAGCAGACTGCCTGTCCGCCTTGGGCGGAATATACTATCCCGCAAAATATCCAATAATCTAAAAAATAAAATTTTCAAGTATAATACGATGAATGTGCCCATAGCTTAATTGGATAGAGCATTGGTTTGCGGAACCAAAGGTTACAGGTTCAAGTCCTGTTGGGCACACACTACTCTATTGGTATTACGCTTGGTCTTGGGTATATTTATTTCCAGTTTTCAGAGCAAACTCTGCCCTAACTAGCTCCCCGCCAATATACAAAGCATGATCAGTTCGGCTAAAAGCCCCTTCTTCCGTCAACCTAGCTCGTATTTTGTCTGAGCTTTCGCTTTTAACAACCAAACCGGTGCCAACACCATTTATATCCACCTGTCTTACAATAATTTGGCCGTTTTCGATAGATACTAGCAGGTTTCCCCTTGGGTCCTCTGACCATCTTTTGGAAATCCTAGGGTGTTGTTCAGCAATAAGTTTGTCTGCAGCTTGAAAATTCTCTTCATAAATATGTGCCGAGTGCGAAATAACCCCCAAAGGTCCTAACTCTACCCCAATTTGCCTGGCCATATCTTTTTGCAAAACCCTTAATGCCACAGTATTTGGAAACCAGGCGCGAAATAAATCATGACTTCTAAAATGGGCCACTGCGACCAAAGATTCATCAACTACCCTACAAGCCAAATCAGTAAGACAAGGAGGATTGGGCTCACTCGGGTCATGCTCTGGCCACCAAGTTGAGGCAAAAGCCTGTTTATCTCCATTATTTTTCTTAAGTTTCCTTACCATATTTGCAACTTGGTCAACGTTGCCATTTGGATGATTTCTTAACCTTGCCCCATAGGTATACGCAAGGCCATCAACTGAATCTCCGCTAGCTATCTGAGGAATATAATCCAGTACAGCCTTTTTGCTGTTTTCTACAGGCATCCAGGCTGGAATTGTTGCAATAGTCTTTTCTGGATCTTCGCCAACCACAGCCTGCAAACTTATAAATTCCTGTAACCTGCCATTTCTTCCTGGAATAAAACGCCCAAAACGTCTGGCAGTTCTCACAACTTCTACCCAAGTGTCCGCGGTTCGTTCTTCCGACACTCTTGTGCCCATGGTTTCCGATGGATAAACCTCAATCTCTTTTTTAGGAGTTATTTCATAAGTAATTCTTTGATCGGAATATGGCCTTGCAGGTGGTAAGTCACTAGATATTCGCAAATTCACCTCATCCATACTCAAGCCTCTCCAGTCGTGTATTTGAACTTGTTCTAATACTCTCTCTCTGCCGCCGTCTAAAATCAGCAGAGGATCTAGTAGCTCAGATGGCAGATCAATCAGTGCTTGTCCAGACTTATTTCTGTCTACGCCAGTAACAACCAAGTGCCTAATGCTGGGATTAAAAGCCAAGGTTCTCACAACCCACTCAATTCCGGCAAGTGAATACAGAGGACCCTGGATTCCGTAGTTTTCTGGTGATAGTTTTTCAGCACATACTTCAGGTTTAGCCCATTGGGTACATATAGCCACATCAATTCGTTTCCCAATTGATAGCCTATCTGGGTAGTAAGGGGTTGCAATTTTCCCATTAAAAATCTCACTTTTCATAATACTGAAAGATTATACATCAGTAATCAAATATTTAAATCTCATCCCAACACATAAAACAACAACCCAAATCCAACTGATGCCACCATCCAAATCAACACAAAAATTCCCAATTTTCTAATAAACGACCCTATTCCACCCCCCACAGTAGCTGAAGTTTGAATTGCCGTATCGTTTTGGGCATAACTATCCATTATCTATTATAATATGTCCACTGGAGGGTTGGCCCAGTGGTTTACGGCACTGGTTTCGAAAACCAGCAGGAGCAATCCTTTCGCAGGTTCGAATCCTGCACCCTCCGCACTTCGACAAGTTCAGTGTTTTAATCTCAAAAAATTATGGCAGAAAAACTAATTCATAATCCAAATCTCGATCCCAGTCGGGATATAGCTATTCTCAACTTAACACCTATTATTGTGGGAGTTGAAGGCCACAAATATCTCGCCGAAGTAAAAGATGCAACCTCAGAAGTTCCTTATACATTGTTTCTAAAATTGATGGCTAGAAGAAAAAATGCACTTGAGCAACAGCGACAGTGGCAAGATTTAAAAGATCTTGGTATTAACGTGCCAGAACGAGCTTGGGCTCATGAATTTGACAATGATATACAAGCATTTCTGGCAACTGACTTGTCTGAAAATGGCAGAAAATTAGTACTTTCCTGTAATAATCCGGAGCTTAAAACACCAAGTGCAAAAGAGCCATCAGATCAATTTCTACAGTAACAAAACAATCAATTGCCGATCATCTTTTATTTTCATCTATAGCAGTTTCAGGACTTGGCCCAACTAAGTCTGAAAGAAAATACTCGTTATCAAATAATACTTTCGCTTTAGTGATTGATCCCCGTTATCCTGAATCAGCCAAGCCAGTAGCAATCGATTACGGGGTTGACTTACACAAGCCCCGACCTAATGACGGTGAGCATCAACTATTACACACTAGTTTGATTGGTGCAGGTTGTTTTTATGCAATTGTGGTTGGAGAAGTTCTAGAGTTGCCAAACGATCCAGTTTTTGACTCAATCGACCGCGCGGCTCTTAAAGAATACTGTCAGAAAACAGTTGAATATTACTGGCATGAAAGTGAATAAAAGTGTATCGTTTAACACTGAGTTTGCGGTTCCACTCCGTTTCACCCACATTTAGCAATATGCACCCGTCAGATATAATACTTATATCAAAATGAACGAAAAACCAAAAACTGCTTCATATTATAAAACGATTGCTGGCCTAGGAGAGGCATTATTCAAAGGGGACACACATAAAAAACGAGCGGCGTCAACCGAGATATACACAGGCGAAGTTATTAGAACGTGGGGACTAGAATTACAAGTCGACAGCCCAACTCCAGAGGAAATGGAACTGATGAGAAAAAGTAAAGTTGAAAGAATAGAGTTTGGACAATTTATTGCTGGAGACACTCATGTTGAAATAAAAGGGAAAGCAGGAGAAATAGATGATCAGGAATGTCTGAAAATCGCCAGTGAATTGGCAAAAATCCCAGGACCAAAATCCTTTTCGCATACTCACTGGGATGAAGAATATACACCATTTCCTTCTGGCCCGGACGTGGCCATGTTTCGTATCTTATCGATGAGTCACCTTGGTTACAGGTTTAGAGTAATTTCATGGTTACCTAACTCAAAAGTCTTTGAGCTAGTTGGTGAATACAAGGTTTAAATATTTTAGGGAATTTTGGCAAACATCAGAAATACTAAGGTATTATACGAAATATTAATAAATATGGTAAAAACAATCAAAATTAATGATACTTTAAGAATAACTGAAGAACAAGGATTTCCTGCCTTCCTCACACAAGGACTTTTAGTACACTAAATTGCAATTTATATTTAATCCCATAAAAAGATATATTATTCAAACTAACTTTTATGCACATGAAAATATTATTCATCATTCTTGTGTTGATAATAATTATTTTTGCTGGCTATATAACACAGTCTAAAAAACGCACTTATAGTGTAAACAATTCATATGTAGCGTGCGGATGTGGTTGTTGTGGTGATGTAAAATATATTGAACAATGCATTTACCGTTCTAAGGGTGATGATTTAAGCAAAATAATTGAGGAGGATAAAAAGTCGAAACAAGGTGATTTGTGCAAACTAGCTGGATGCAATATGGGTACAAGATACGTTTATTGCGACTAATAGATTTTTTTTTGAACGGACACCACATGATGAGCAGTTTATCCTCCACCGTATATTCGAATAGCGAATCCTGCACCCTCCGCAGCGTAACCTGCCTTTAGCGGAAACGCTGCTGGAACGTGTAAATTTTACAGAAATTTATTACGTTGCCACCTGTTCAGATAGTATAATCACACATGATAAAGTTTGTCTATTTTGACTATGGTTCTGTTCTGGTCAATTACGACAACGTATTTCACAAAGTTTGTGCTGATTTTAATCTAGATTATGATGATTTTATGAAATTTTATGACTGTTTTGATCAAGATATCAATCTTGGAAAAATAACAACAGAACAATATTGGGTCAAATGTGTCCAAAATTTTAACCTAAAAAACGCCAATAATTACGATTTACCAAAGCATTGGGTATCCGACTATAAAATTATTCAACCGGTGAGCGACCTTATTTATTCACTAGAAGGCAAGCTTGATATAGGCATTATCTCAAATATTAATTCAGGCATTTGGGAAGCAGGGCTAAAATACGGCTATGTACCCAATATTAAATATAAACAGGTTTTACTGTCCTACAAATTAAAATTATGTAAACCCAATCCGAAAATCTACGCCCTGGCCCAGGAATTGTCCGGAGTCAAACCACAAGAAATTTTATTTGTGGATGACAAGCAAAAAAACATAGACCTTCCCCAGAGTATGGGTTGGAATACCTTTCTTTTCGACCAGCTTCATGCCAAAGAGGGAGTAGAAAATATTCTTAAAAAAATTAATTTTTAAAACAGACATGGCCAGAACAAGTTTTAGGAGCAAAGATACACAGGTCACAGGTCAGTTTTAATTGAATAACCCGCCAAATCAGCTATAATATACATTATCTTTAAAAGTGAGAAGTTATGGAAGACCCTAAAACACTTCAAGAATTTTTAGCAGCCCTGCCCAAGGCAGAATCCCTTAACCTAAGCCCAGAAGCACAGCAGACTTATTTTGAACTAGTAATCCCAAATTTTATACTAGAGCTAGTTAGTCTTAGTCAGGAAGTGGCCAAGAAGGGTAAGGAGTACCCACTCTTCGGAGAGAAAAAATGGCATGGTGTTGAACTTAGAATTGGAACCCCAAAGCGCTGGGGACCTAGCGATTATTTGTCCGTGGGCATAGATCGATTTTTCCAGCCACAGCCATTAATCTTTAACGAGAGAGTTGTGGGCAATACTACTTGTCAAATATCAGTCGCAGATACTCAAAGGAGTGTACGGTTTATTGTTTTAGATGATAGTTACCTAGCATTTGTAGATGACAACGATACAAAAGAAAAACCGATTGTAATAAACACCAGGCTAGACTTATTTGGAAATGTAGGGGAGTTAGACACTTTTTTTCCAGTTGGTACTCCTGCTACTTGGCTTAACAAGCTATTGGGAAGAGGAATTATGCAACAATTTGGCGTCATTTTGTCCAGGTTGCCAGCAAGGCAATAAACAAGTCCAGCGGTGTTATACTTATCTTAGGCATGAAAATCAGCCCACAAACGCCTAAGCTAATATTAATACTTTCAATATTATTTTTTCTTTCCCTGCTAACTATTTTTGCCTTATCCAAAGGTAAACCATCCATACTCACACTTCTTTCCAGTAATGATTCAAGTAACTATGTTGGCAGTTTGTATAAAGGCAACTATATCTGGGGAGGGGCCATGAACCTAGCCTGGAGTGACCTGTCTCAAAACATAATCAAAGACAAAATTCTACTTTCTTCCCAAGATCCGCTTGTCCAAACCATGGTTAGTAAATTCAATGCTCCTGTAGTTTCCACCATAGACCTGGACGAACCCAGCTATTATATTAAAAGTGGCTATGGACAGGGGACAGTTGATGCTATTAATCGCGAAAGTAGGGCCAAATTTCCTAGCAAATCCTTTTCAGATTTAGATCTTAAGTTGGCAAGCGAGGATATTATCGCCTATGCCTACTTTTTAAAGCAAGTGGAATATCTAACAGCTTTTTCTAAGCAAAATCTAAATTTTCAGGCTAAGCCTGTAAAAGGCTTTTACGCTAAAAATGATGGGGAGCGTAACAATATCAATGTTCTAAGTTACAACGGCGATGATAAATTCATTATTAGCTTGCGCCTTAAAGATTCCAGCGACCAGCTAATTTTAGCCAAAGGTTACGACATGTCTAGTCCAAAAGACGTTGTCGATGCCCTGCGTCAGTCCCAATTTAACCAAGGTTATTTTGGTAACAATGATATTTTCCAAGCTCCCAAGTTGTCGCTAAGTGCCTATCGGGAATACAAAGAACTTATGGGTAAATTTTTGCTAAACCAAGGTTTTCAAAAATATTTAATTTCAGCCATGTATGAAAATATAAAATTTGATATGGACGAAAAAGGCGCCAGAGTTGAAAACGAAGCCGTTATAGGCATGGTAAACACATCTATGCCAAATAATAAACCCCAAATTAGGCGTTTTGTTTTAGATCAGCCATACTGGGTAATAATGAAACGGACTTCCTCATCCAATCCCTATTTTCTTTTGGGAGTGACCAATACCGAACTTATGACTTCTGCCTTGTCTCCCTAATATGGATACTTACTCCTGGTATTCCCAATTACAAAAACCATCTTGGGCACCTCCATCGTTTTTGTTTGGTCCAGTCTGGTCAGTATTGTATTTTATTATTGCCCTAACTTTTGGCCGAGTATTTTACCTAGTTTGGCAAAAACAACTACCCGCCTATCTGCTTTTACCATTTATTTTAAACCTAGTATTTAATGCACTTTTTACCCCTCTCCAATTTGGCCTACGCAATAACTATTTAGCCAGTCTCGACATAGCATTGGTTTTAGTTACACTAATCTGGATAATTATTGCCATTTATCCCTTCAATAAAACCATAGCCTATTTGCAAATACCCTATCTTCTTTGGGTTTCTTTTGCCACCGTACTCCAATTAACCATAACTTATCTAAATTTCAAAAAGTAATCTTCTGTACGCTAATTTTCTGCTACATCTTCAAGATATTTGTCTAAAAAACAAATTGTTGCTAGTAACACCCGGAAACGTTAATAGTTTTCCCATATTCCAGATTATAATTAACTCAAATGCAGTTAAAACTGTTGTCTTTTCTGCTGGTATTCATGGTGATGAAATAGCAGGACCTCTTACCATAATAGAATTTCTCAAGAATAAGACATATTTAAAATTTCCAAAACTTAAGATAATCATCTATCCAGTAGCCAATCCCACCGGTTTTGATCTTTGCCAAAGACTAAACTATCTTGGCCAAGATTTAAATCGATGTTTTGCCAAAGCTAAAATAAGCACTGAAACAAAAATACTTCTTGATAATCTACCTGTGCATCAAATTATTTTCTTTCACTCACTGCATGAAGACCTGGATGAAAAAACATTTTACCTCTATAACTTTGAGAATACTTATCAGCAAATTTATCGTGACTTGATTATTCAGGCTAGCAAATATTTTCCAATAAACATGTCTAGCAGTATTTATGGAGACCCATCTTCTCAGGGTCTGGTAACTAATATCCACGACAGCTCCTTTGAAGATCGACTTTTTTCAGATGGTGTTCCGTTTAGCCTCTGCACAGAAACCCCAGGTCAACAACCACTCCAACGTAGAATAGAACTATCTCTGGAATTAATGCATCTAGTCTTATTGTTTACCCAAAAACTCGACAGTAGGGAAATTGAGTGATATAATAATATTATCGGATAACAAACCGATAACCAGCCATGTGGCTTTCATGGAAATAGTTCTTTCAAAAAGAGGTGTTGTAATGAAGATCAGATCCCTGTCCTATGTAGTACTCCTCATTGGATTGGTTCTTTCCGGGTGCGGAGGGTATGTTTCAAAGGCTCCAGTAGTTCCACAGGGATTTGTCGAAGTTGCCCGTAATGTCTATGACGACCAGAAACACAATCTGCTTATTCTGGTGGACAATCCCGAAAGTGGAGAAGAAAACAAGGCCGTGGCGGACATTATTGCCAAAAAGGTACGTTGGGAGCAGACAGCCACACAAAAAAGGGTCACAGGTATCGCCTTCATCAATGGCGATGGTGGCGGTTACGGACACCCAATTATACTCGGGGCTTTGGTCATCTATGATTACCAGGCGCCACAAGGAAAATAGGAGACTATCCTTATTTTCCCAACCCGGTAGGATTAGTTCCTGCCGGGTTTTTTATTAGACTACTTCGGGGGCAGCATCAAACTTGGCTTGGAATTCTACAAACCATTTAGCTTTTTCCTCATCACTCATAGCATTCATTTGAGCCAAAATATCAGGATGAGATTCCATTACATGTTTAGTTCCCGCTTCCACCATTTCAGCTGCACTATTTCCACTAACTTCAAAAGTACACTCGCTAGGTCCGCCCATTTGGGAACACATCATTTTTTTCATTTTATCTTTTTAACAAACATTTAATCCTCTATTGTATCTGTTTTTTAAAAGCTAATGCTAAACTGATATTATCAATGCCTCATTTAAATATCGAAATCAAAGCCAAAACCAAAAATCAAGACCATTTAAGGCAATTATTGCGTGAGAAAAATGCCATCTTTAAAGGCACCGATAACCAAATAGATACTTATTTCCGCGTCAACTTCGGCAGGCTTAAACTACGAGAAGGGAATATCGAAAATCACTTAATTCACTACCAGCGAGATAATCAAGCGGGACCAAAGCCATCCCACGTTTCTTTGTTTTCAACCCAACCTAATTCTTCCTTAAAACAAATATTAAGTCAATCTTTGGGAATTTTAGCTGTAGTAGACAAGACACGAGAAATCTATTTTATAGAAAATGTAAAGTTTCACTTAGATCAAGTCCAGGGCCTAGGTACTTTTGTTGAAATCGAAGCCATCGATGCAACCGGCACCATAGGCGAAAAAAAGTTATTAGAACAATGTCAGTTTTACCAAAAACTCTTTGCTATTGCTGAGTCAGATTTAATTTCATGCTCCTATAGTGATTTACTTCTCTCAAGTGAAAACAAAGATTGAACTTGGATTAGAAGGTCTTAGCAAGGAAGGTTTTCCCAAACCAGCCGAACTTTTAGATTTATTTATGGCAAATAATTTGATCGAACATGCCAGGGTGTACCAAACTCTACTAGACTTATCTTTAGCCTTTAAATACGCAGGCGGTCGGGCACTTTTAGTAGGCGGGTGTGTTCGAGATATGAAACTAAATAAAATACCCAAAGATTTTGATTTGGAAGTATATAGACTTTGGCCAGAGGAAATTCTTGAAATAGCCCAAAGATTTGGCAAAATAAGCGAGGTTGGCAGGGCTTTTGGGATACTAAAACTATCAATTGCCCCAGGACTCGATATTGATATTTCCTTGCCCAGAACAGATTCTAAGGCTGGTAATAAGCATCAAGAAGTTTTGGTAAACATTAATCCACTTATGACTATCAATGAAGCGGCCAAAAGACGGGATTTTACCATCAATTCTATGGCAGCAGATCCACTTACCGGCGAGCTGTTTGATCCTTATGGAGGCCTAGATGACCTAGGCCGTCGAATTTTGCGTGTTACCGACAAGGTCTTATTTTGCGACGACCCTCTTCGAATTTTAAGAGCAGTACAATTTGTGTCTCGATTTGGCCTTTTTATCGAACCTCATAGTACCCAGCTTATGGTATCAATTCTAGACGGGCTAAAACATCTTCCCAGTGAACGATTATTTGAAGAATGGAAAAAGCTTTTAACCAAATCCGAAAAGCCCTCTCTGGGTCTTGCTGCGGCTATGTCACTTGGCGTCTTGGCTACCCTACATCCTCAATTTCCTCCACTACACCAAACCCCCCAAGAGCCCAAATGGCACCCAGAAGGAGACGTTTGGATCCACACCCTAAAAGTTCTTGACGAAGCTGCTAAAATTGCTCTTCGTGAAGGTCTAAACGAAGATGACACCCTGGTACTCTTGCTTAGTGCCCTGTGCCATGACCTAGGTAAGCCCAGTACCACCCAAAGAAATGATAAGGGACAAATAATTTCTCCAGGCCACGAACAAGCAGGTGTCGAGCCTACCAAAATGTTTCTATCGCGCTTGGGGGTTCCAGGAGAAATTCGGGAAAAAGTTATTAAACTTGTTGAAAATCATATGCATCCATCCCTTCTTTATATTGATGAAAAAATACGACACAATAGAGTAAAAGATGGAACTATTCGCAATCTTGCAAATAGAATTCATCCTGCTTCTATTCGTGAGCTAGTGCACTTAGCCGAGGCTGATCACCTTGGAAGGGGACCTTTTGACCAGCTTCTAGAGCCAGAGCAAGTTTTTTTATCTCCAACCACTTACGAGCCTGCCCTCTGGCTTTTGCAACGAGCTAGAGATCTGCAGATTGAAGATAGTCGACCCGAAGATCTAATCAAAGGCCAATGGTTATTAGATCTGGACTTTAAGCCAGGTAAGCATATCGGTATGATAATTTCGCTTAGCAATCAACTGCGCGATGTGGGTTTTACCCGAGAAGCAGTACTTTGGGCGGTCTAT
>CAYTYZ010000004.1:0-48092 GCA_964442385.1 uncultured Gammaproteobacteria bacterium | reverse complement strand
CCACCCCAAAAACCCACACTTAGCAATTCGCTGCTTACAAGACCTACTTTCCTAGCATAATTATCAATGTCTAAAAATATCCGTCTTTTTTACCTTTTTAATTTTCTTACAGATTTTTCCCTGTTTGCCCCCATAGCCATACTTTATTTTTCCCAGGTCTCTGGATCTTATTTACTAGGCATGAGCGTTTTCTCCGCCATATTTATTAGTCAATCTTTATTTGAATTACCCACTGGTTTATTTTCAGACCACTTTGGTCGTAAAAAAACCATAATTTTAGGCTCCCTGGCCGGTCTTATCAGCGTTCTATTTTTTGCTATCTCTTATAATTATTTTCTTCTCCTTCTAGGCGCTATTTTTGAAGGTCTTGGCCGGGCTAGCTTTTCAGGCAATAACGACGCCTATTTATATGATCTTTTGTCTGAGTCAAACCAAAAAAATAAATACAAGGAGATTTTAGGTAAAACCAGCTCTATGTTTCACATTTCTGCTGGGCTTGGGGCTCTTTTAGGTGGACTTGCTGCTACCCAATCTCTTAAACTTGCCTTTTATCTAACCTTACTACCCATGCTTCTACGTCTATTGGTTTCCCTTTGTTTTTCCGAAACTGCTAAATATTCCAGAAAAGATAGCAATCTATTTTCCACCCTAATTCCTGCCATTAAACTATTTTTTAGCAATAAAAAATTAGCCAAATTATCCCTTGCCGATTCATTATCTTTTGCCCTGGGTGAATCCTACTATCAGTTTCAAAGCATCTTTTTTGCTTCACTCTGGCCAGTTTGGGCTATTGGCATAACCAGAGTTATCTCAAATCTGGGAGCAGCTTTTAGCTATTTTTTCAGTGGCAAGATTTTAGCCAAGTTTAGTGAAGGAAAAACGCTAATTTTTGCTTCAATTTATAGTCGCCTAATGGAAATCCTTGCTCTTCTGGTCCCTGGAATTCTATCGCCTCTTTTAATTTCAAGCACCTCAGTCTTTCACGGGGTAACCACAGTCGCAAAGTCTCATCTTTTACAACAAGAATTTACTAATAACAAAAGAGCTACTATGGGCTCACTTAATTCTCTTTTGGGTAGCATTTTATTTGGCATAATTTCACTGACATTAGGTAGTCTGGCAGACATTTTTACGCCAAGAATAGGATTACTGGTACTCTCCCTGTCTTCTTTTAGTATTCTGTTTTTATACTTAAATCTTTTTTCTAAAAAATCTAGCTCCACTTAGCCTTGTATTTTCCCTCCAGTTCCACCTTTCCAGTTCGGCAACACTCCTCGCAAACTACTCCGTAGGTATTTTTGCCATCTTTGTAGTAATTCACCATATTCTCCGTACTATTACCGCAGATTCGACATTTGCCAATTGGTTTTCCGTTTCCATATAATTCTCGGCTATCAAATACATATAGTTTTCCTTCCCAATATGTATTGGGGTATTTATCCATAAAAGTTACAATTCCATGTTGTAGCTGGTACACATCTTTAAAGCCATATTTTTGTATTAGTCCACTGGCTGTTTCACACCTTACCCCGCCAGTGCAAACAGTTACCACTGTTTTATCCTTAAGATACTCTATATTTTTTATCGCCTTTTTTACATCTCTAAAATGACCCAGTCCATCTGGCCACAAGGAATCTTTAAATCTGCCCACTTCATATTCATAGTCATTTCGCATGTCCAGTACATAAAACTCTTTTTTACTTTCATACCATTCATACAACTCCTTTGCACTTAAGTATTTTCCAGTTTTAAGGGAGAGTGGTCCAAAATCTTTATTACTTTCCCCGGTAGTTACAATTTCATCTCTTACTTTTACTGACAGTTTTGGAAAAGCACTCCCATTACCTTTGCTTTTCTTCCAATTTATATCAGAAAAAGGGGGATATTTCTTCATTTCCCGAAGGTACTCTTTGGTATCCTTTTCCAGCCCCTCCAGGGTTCCATTTAGTCCTTCCTTAGCTACAATTATCCTACCTTTTAGACCGAGCCTTTGGCATAAATTCCTTTGCCACATCATCACCATTTCTGGATCAGACAGGCTTACATATTTGTAATATAGCAGTATTTGGTACACCTCATATTATAATAACTAAATGACTAAATTTTTTATCTTGCTTATTCTTGTACTTTTGCCCTGGTTACTTTTCAGTCTAAACCGACTATTTATTCAAGAAATCCCAGGTTCCCCAATAGCCTTAGTACTTGGTGCGGGCGTATGGGGAGATAGTCCCTCACCAATTCTAACTTCAAGGCTAGATCAGGCTATTAGCCTTTACCAGGATGGATCAATTCGCTTTATTTTAGTTAGCGGCGACAATAGATCCACAAATTATAATGAACCCGAAGTAATGAAAAATTATTTAGTAAGCAAAGGCATACCAGACAAGTCAATTATCAAAGATCATGGTGGTAGACGCACCGTTGATAGCTGTTGGCGCGCCAAAAATGTTTTTAAAGCTTACTCAGTTTATATAGTAACCCAAGAATTTCACATGCCACGTGCCGTTTTTCTTTGTCAAAAAGAAGGCCTAGAGGTTCTAGTCTCTCCCGCCCCCATGCCCACTTATACTAACCTTATTTATCTAACTATCCGCGAAATATTTGCTTCTTGGCGTAGTATTATCGAGCTTGTTGGTTACTCCCCAGCCGTTAAAAGCGACGGTAGTGAAACAGATTTTACCAAACTATGACCACCCCCTTTCAACGCCTAGTCTGGCAGGAACTAAAAAAAATCCCCAAGGGTCAAGTCCGGACATATGCCCAAATTGCCAGTGCAATTGGCCACCCACGTTCTGCCGCCAGGGCTGTTGCTAATGCCTGTGGAGCCAATCCAGATCTAATTACTACACCTTGTCATCGGGTCATCCGCTCAGATGGGGGACTAGGTGGTTATTCTGGACCAGGCGGAGTAGAAACCAAACGCCGACTTTTACAAGAAGAAGGAGTTAAAATCTAGTACACTATTCTATGGCCAATATTTATCTTTTTCGTCACGGACAAACTGAGCATAATCTAAAAGAAATGTTTACTGGTTGGGAAACTAATACTGTTTTTACCCCTACCGGTCTACTTCAAAACCAACATCTGGCTAAACTTCTCAAGGATATCAGGTTAGATTTAGCTATACATAGCCGGCTTTCCCGTTCCCGTGACACCTTAAATACTATTTTGGCTACTCATCCAGAATGTAAAGACATTCGTCTAGATGACCGCCTGATTGAACGCAATTATGGAGTGCTAAACAATACTGCCCATGCTGATTTAATTGCTTCCAAGGGCAAGGACTATTTCAACAAAATTCACCGAGGCTGGGATGACAAAGCCGAAGGGGGAGAATCATATGCCGATATTCAAGTTCGTGTCGCAGATTTTATCAGCTGGCTAAAAAACACCTACTCGGGCAAGGATATTAATATTGCTATCTCAGCCCACGGCAATAGCATCCGTATCTTTAGACACATCCTCGAGTCACCTCCCCGGGAAGTCACCTGCTCTTGGACGCTCACCTTTGCCACAGTTTTCGCCTATCAGCTTTAATGTTTAAAAAATTATCTCTATTCTTTTTAATTTTATTAGGCCTATTTTTTCGTCTATCTAGTTTTCCAGCTATCCACGACGATATTATCAGTAATGCTGGCTGGGGACAGTGGATTGGCACACATGGACCCATGGGTTTTTATGACAATCAAATTTGGACTTTTGCCTGGCCTACACAGCCACCCTTGGTCAACTTGCTTTACGGAGCTTCTTGGCATTTATATTTAACACTTTTAGAAAGTCTAAGGTCCTTTTCTAACACCATTGTTACCTTTCATTTGGCCCCAGGCAAAATGCTCTGGTTTTTCGAGTTTACCAAAAGCTTTGACAAGCTTATTGCCCCCGGCGTTCCCTTTCCTCTTGGTTTTATTTATAGTATCAAGCTATTTCCATTTATAGCCGATATTTTTATTACATTTTTATTGTATAAATTTTCCAAAAAAGCCATATTTCCTATCCTTTATTGGTGTCTTCCTTTTTCCGGTTATTTGTCCTCAGCTTGGGGGCAGTATGATCAAATTAGTTTTCTATTTTTGCTTCTTAGTTTTCTTAGTCTCAAAAAAAACTGGATTGTATCGCTCTTGCTATTATTTATCTCCCTAAATTTAAAACCTACTGGTCTTTTATTTCTCCCATTTTTTGTCTACCTGACTTACAAGGTCAAGCCATTTTTAAAACATATTTTAGCCGGACTTTTCCTGGCCATTTTTTCCTGGTTTATCCTGGTGTCCACCTTTACTCCCTCGCCAGTGCTAAATTATAGTTATCACACTATTTACCCTAAAATATTTTTAAAATCTGAACCCAGACTAACCACTAATTCTTTAAATTTTTGGCACATCTTCGTAGGGGACAAGGCTTTAAACCAAGCCACTCCCATCCTGGGTATTCCAGCCTATTTTATCGGATTTTTAATATATCTGGTTTTATTTATCTACCTAATACGAATCACCCCAGGCCAATATTCCCACCATCAAGTTTTTCTAGGCCTCACGCTTTTAGGTATTGGAGGGTGGTTATTTATGACCAACATGCTAGAGCGCTATATCTTTACTGGCCTAGTTACCCTACTTTTCCTATCCATTAAAAAGCCCAAACTAATTTATTTCTATCTCATTCTATCAACTGTTTTCTTTTTCAATTTATTCAAGTTCTGGTGGTTCCCATCCAGTTTGACTTTTTTAAAAGACTTGTTTTCCTATACTATTTTTAGTCGCTCTTTATCTCTTCTAAATTTCCTTACCTTTATTTTCTTGTTTAGAAAACTAAGAGATTGATCTTTCTATTTCCATCAGTCTATTGTATTTGCAAACTCGTTCACCGCGAGTAGGACCGACTTTAATAAAGTCCGCCCCCACTGCCACAGCTAAATCTACCATAAAAGTATCGTTGCTTTCGCCACCACCCCGGTGGGATGGTATCACCATAAATCCTACTTCCTTGGCCAATTTACAAGTTTCCACAGTTTCTGTTACGCTTCCAGCTTGGTTTAGCTTGATTAAAATTGCGTTAATTGCCTGTCTTTCTATGGCTGTTTGCAACCTCTTACTGTTTGTGACCGTTAGGTCATCACCCACAATTTTAATATTTTTTCCTAAACTTCTATACATTTCCTCCCATCCATCCCAATCATCCTCAGCTAGACCATCCTCAATTGATAGAATAGGGTAAGACTCAACAATTTCTTTGTAGTACGCTATCATTTCGCTACTTTTTAGTTTTTTTACATCCCTTTTTAAGTTGTCATTTTCAAAAAATTCAGAAGCGGCTGGATCTAGCGAAATCCAAGCATCTGCACCAGGCCTATAACCAGACAGTTGTATTCCATTAATTAAAATTTCCAAAGGTGTTTTGTTTGACTCTAATCCTTCTGGAGCAAAAGCTCCCTCGTTTCCAACATTTACGGACAGATTGGCATCTTTTAATACTTTTTTTATTCCCATATAGATTTCACTACCTACGCGCACATTTTCGCTAGCCCTTTCACTATAAGTTACATCAACAAGATACTCTTGAAAATCAGCCGAATTATCGGCGTGTTTACCGCCTTCAATCATTACCATCATTGGTTTTGGCAGTACCCCGACCCTTCCCAGAGCAAAGTATTTTTGCAAATACTCATATGGTTTTAGTCTTTCTACACTTGCTCCTGCTCGTGCCACCGCCATTGATACCGCCAAAATTGTGTTCCCTCCTAACTTAGTTTTTTGTTCAGTCCCGTCCAAATCCAGTAGTTTTTGGTCAATCGACCTTTGTTCGTTAGCCTTCATTCCAGTCAATTCTTTAGCAATAATATTATTAATATTTCCGCAGGCAACAAGCATCCCATTTCCTCTGTATCTTTTTATATCTTTATCCAGAATTACACTTGCTTCGTGTATTCCAGCACTTGCTCCATATGGCACCGAAGCAACTCCAGTAAATCCTTCTTCTGTTTCCACCCTGCACTCCACCGTAGGCAGACCGCCAGAAGCTAATATCTCATAAGCTAGAATAGATTTAATTTTTGACATACTTAATTCTACACACAACTTCTCCACTTGACACGTAGGTGCCTTCTGCCTCATAATAGCAGTCGTTAACAGTTACTGCTAATAAATAAATATGACAGTAAAAATTCAACCTGTAGCCGGCTATCTTCTAGTTAAGCCTCAGGAACCAGAAGAAAAGACAGCCTCAGGTATAATCCTTCCCGTTTCCAGCACCGAAGACCAGCAAACCGGTACGGTTTTAGCTACAGGCGGTGACTATCTAACTGACTCTGGAACAAAAAAAAGTTCCCCAGCCAAAGTAGATGATCAAATTATCTTTAAAGAATGGGGCAAGCAAAAATACAAGCTAGCTTCCGAAGAATATTACTTAGTTAAATACGACGACGTCGTAGCAATTTTAAAATAAACTATGGCCAAACAACTCCTATTCGGCGATGATGCTCGCCAAAAAATGTTAGCTGGAATTACAGTTCTGGCTAATGCTGTTACAACAACTTTAGGACCCAAAGGCAGAAATGTGGGGCTTGATAAAAAATTTGGTGGTCCCGCAGTAATCCATGATGGTGTTACTGTGGCCAACGAAATCGAGCTTCAGGACCCTTATGAAAACATGGGGGCTCAAATGGTCAAAGAAGCAGCTAAAAAAACCGATGATGTAGCTGGTGATGGTACCACTACTGCCACTGTATTGGCTCATGCTATTGTTCAAAAAGGTGTTCAAAATGTTACCGCTGGAGCCAATCCAATGATGATCAGACGTGGGTTGGAAAAAGGCCTTGAAGCAGTCGTTGCCAAACTAGAAGACAGTAAACAAGAAATCAAAGCCACCGACAAAGCCGCCATTGCCAACGTAGCAACAATTTCAGCTGCCAGCAGTTCTATCGGAGAAAAAATTGCTGAAGCCATGATTAAAGTAGGTAAAAATGGTCTCATAACTGCCGAAGAAGGCAAGGGCTTAACTCTTGAATCTAAAATGACTTCTGGTATGGAATTTGACCAGGGGTATGTATCACCTTATTTTGTAACTGATACTGCCAGGATGGAAGCCAAAGTGGACAAGCCAGCCATTGTAATTACCGACAAAAAAATTACCAATATTCAGGAATTTTTACCCTTTCTGGAGAAGTTAGTCAAAATGACTAAAAATTTCGTAATTATTGCCGAGGATGTCGAAGGCGAAGCTCTGGGGACACTGGTGGTCAACAAACTCCGTGGTACCTTTAACTGCTTGATAGTCAAGGCTCCGGGCTTTGGCGATAGACGCAAAGCCATGCTTGAAGATATCGCAGTTTTAACCGGTGGTATGGTAATTTCAGATGACACCTCTGCCAAATGGGATAACTCTGATCCTACCGAATATTGTGGGCATGCTGATTCTATAGTTTCTGATAAAGATTCTACCCAGATACTGGGTGGTGCTGGTTCCAAGTCCGACGTTGCCAAAAGAGTGGAACAGCTTAAAAACCAAATGGATAAGTCCACAAGCGACTATGACAAAGAAAAACTAGCCGAACGCATTGCCAAACTAGCAGGTGGAGCTGTGGTTCTCGAAGTAGGTGCAGCCACTGAGATGGAAATGAAAGAAGTTCTAGAAAGAGTCAAAGATGCCATTAAATCAACCAAGGCTGCCGTAGAAGAAGGTATTCTACCTGGTGGTGGTATTTCCCTTATCAAAGCTAGCTCTGCCCTGGATAAGGTCAAGGTGGAGTCACCAGAAGAGCAAATCGGACTAGATATACTCCGCTATGCCCTAGAACAGCCCCTACGCAAACTTGCTAGCAACTGTGGTGAAGATGCAGGACTAGTGGTCAGTAAAATCAAGGAGGCACACGCCAAAGATCCTAAATCTGATTTTGGCTACAATGCCCTTACAGGACAATATGGTTCTATGCTTGCCTCTGGAGTACTTGATCCCGCCAAAGTAACCATCTCGGCTCTAAAAAATGCGGTTTCGGTTGGCACCATGATTTTGACTACCGAAGTCTTGGTCACCGATATCCCAGAAAAGTCCTCTCCAGCTATGCCACCTATGGGTGGTCACGGAATGGATGGAATGATGTAGTCCGCCTACGGCGGACGTACCCGCCTTATGAATAATGAGACTTATTCTCATTATTCATATTGGGGGGTGAGGTTTTTATCGTGACTTTATAATCTTGTACCACTTCTTTCCTGCCAGTTTATATATTTCTCCAGCCTTGCCATCGTCAGCCAGAACCAAACTGGTAGGGGAATAATCTATATAGGCGTTACCACTTGCTTTGGCTTGAAAATAAAACTTAGCCAAAACCAGGTTTGGACCCCTTATGCCTGGATGGGGCAAACCTCCGGATATTCTCGACCAACCAAACTTATTATCGTATTCTTTCTCAACTTCGTAAACAAAAAAGTTTCTATTTTCTTCAACCTTGGTTAGTAAAAGCCTCTTTTCGTCATAGCGCAAATCTATTTGCGCCGCATTTATATCCCTGGCTATTTTTGGGACCATTATCTCAAAGATTATCTCTTGGCCTACTGGTATTTCTTGGTCATTTTCAATCTCCTTCGGATTACATGATTTTAGCAAAAACAACACAGCTAGTAGGCCCAGAAAAAATTTTATTCCTATTTTCATCTAGAGTAATACATTAAAATTGAAAAATCTTTAATATCACATTTCTGATCAAAGTTTAGATCGCATATCTCTAGATTACGTACACTAGGTACTTGTCCCTGGGTAGAAGTTGCCTGAACCAGATTCCAAGCCAAATACCATGTTTTAACAACTTCACTGGTATTAGTTGCTGACAACAGACCATCTTTGTTTACATATCTAAGTAATTCAGGGACCCTGTCTAGGTTCCGAAATATCTCTATATATTCCGGTGCCAAAGTAGGGGATGGTATAGGAGTTGGCAGTGGAGTAGGTGTTGGTGTTGGTGTTAGTGTTGGGGTTGGTGTTGGTGGAAACGGGTCCACTACTACTTTAAAATCGTATCTTGGTCCCCAACTTGTCGAGATTGTTTCAGACTCAAGTCTCAGTCTAAAACTATAATCACCAAGCTCCATACCACCGGTGTCAATATCGGACGTCCAAGTTCCGTCACTTCCTGCCAAGCTCCTTATAGTTTTATTGGTCCCTATATAATCAATAACCACCCAGCTACTAGGAATGGCACTCCCATCAATATGATACGGCCTACCACTCCTAGCCTCGGCAGGATAGGTCACTGTAGGCGGTAGATACAAGTTACTTATACTAACCTCATTATCATCAGCCATACTAAAAACCACTCCAAGGGCGGCACCTCTTCGCGATGAAGAGTCCACTGAAAATACACTTATATTTCTACTACCATTGGGTAAAAACTCAATAGTCTTTAAAAAGTTACCCTCGCTATCACTGAGCGAAGTAGCATATGTCGTTCCATTTTCGATAAAATATACCAAACAATTCGGACAGGTTTTTCCAGAAAAATTAGTTACATTATACCCAACTCTTAAGGAAACAACAGACTGCTCAGCTCCAACCATACCAAGGAGCAGTACCCATACTAGCCACCACATAGCTAGTCTTTACCGACTATTAGCCTAAGAGCTTTTCTGATTCTTTTACCATTCTTGGTCAGATAAGTAAGTACAAGGATTAGTCCAACCAATCCAGCAATTATTACTTTATATGGAATTACCCAAAACTGTGTCTCAGAGACTAACACTTTTTTATCTGTACCATAGGATAAATTTATTTTTGCTCTAAATTTACCAAGTAGCCACTTTTTACCCCAAACAAAATCACTTTTACGAATTGAAGCTGGGAGTACATTTTTTGGTTCAACATTTTCTTCGTAAACTTGTCTTCCAAACATATCTTTAATAATCACACTACCTACTGGTTTCAAGTGTACATTACCCTTATTTTGAATTCTATACTCTAAACTAACGGGACCATATTCAGTAATTTTAGACAGTGGTTCAAATGAAATCATGCTAGCTTCTTCTTTAGCCTTACCTGAAAGGTTCAAAAGAATTATACTGCCAATTTCAGAAACCAAGGCAGCACCGGATCCGTTAACCTTGTCACTGCCTCCCATTTTAAACAACACTGTTCCAAAATGTCCACCTGGTTCGGCTTCCTTTGGAACAGAAATAGTATAAGTAAAATTAGCTGTAGCCTTAGGTAATATTGTAGCGCTAGTTGGCTCAACAGAAATCCATTTTGCTAAGGAAAAAGAGCTATCTTCATCAGAAATAGCGGCACTACCTTCTTCACCACTAGCTACAAAATCTTTAGCAGAAGTTGACACCTCAATGGTTTTATCAGTAGGATTGGTCACTTTTATGACATTAGTCAGCATTTTACCTGGGGCAGCAGTAAGTTCAAAGGAAGGTGGGCTAACCACTAGAGTGGTACTATCTGGGCGATTCTGGGCAAACACCACTCCACCAACTAACCCCATAAATGCTAAAGGTATGCCTGCTTTGATTTTCCAGTCTATTTTTTGCATTTTAAAAAGATGGCACAACTGTCATAATCACTGTAGTTGTATAATTACCGGCAGCAGTGAGGTTTGAAACTCCAACTTGATAACCTACTCTTGTTGTTTCATTATTAACTGAATTTGGACTATAGGCGACTTCGAGGTTCGCAGTAGTAAATTTAGCCCAGTTATTCGAATTAAATCTTCCAGCGGTTCCAGTTCCCAATGTAAAGTCCTCGCTTGTATATCCAAAGGCGGCAGTACCGGGTGCACTAAATGAAGTTGGCACAGCGTTTGTTCCTGTATGATCAGGAATTGTCGCTCCAGCAAGATTAGTCAGTGTTCCAGTATATCTTGTGTAAACAGTATAACCACTTCCTGCGTTAGTACCCACAGTAAGATCATGAGCAGCCACACCATTTGTAGCAACACCAACAGTACCAAACGGAATTGTAGTCGAAGTTGTAGTCACTCCAATAGCTGTTGAATTTACAGTTCCAGAGGAGACGGCGTTAACTGTAAAAGAAATAGTTGGGTCAATAGTAAGTGATACCACTTGTCCATTGGTAAAGATAATTACACCTACACCTGAATCCACAGGAGAGGTGGCACAGTCTGTGTTGTTATATGTGTTAAACAGCACAAAGTATCTTGTATCAACGACAGATCCATTGGTAATACCATTCAACACCAAAGTTCTTCCAGAAGCACTCGCAGGTATTTCTCCTGTGACACTAGTGACCCCAACAGTACCGTTTACAGTAGCATTTGTTGACCAGGTCTGGGCATCAGGCACATAATCAGAGGCAGCCACATCATAGCTTGCACCTGTTGTTGTCATACCAGTAGGTACAGTAATACCGGTAGCTACTGTAGAAAAAGACACCTTCATACATTTTATGGTCGAAGTAGTTACATTATCCCAGTCCATTGTGTAAGTAACGCCAACTTGAGATGGTCTCGGGTCAGACAAGGTTACGTCACTTCCCGTCAGGGTTGCAGCATGTGCACTTTTTGGAAACAATAACCCAGTAGCCAAAACTCCCAAGGCAAGGAGTTTTATTCGCTTCATATACTTCATCATAAATATTAAAACCAAGGGTGTCAATAAGCATATTAAAGCAATTTCCCAGGGTATGACCCAAAAATCTGCTGACTCAAGTACTGTCGTTTTATTTTCAGATCCCCAGACAATACTTAGCTCAGCTTTATAATTCCCAAAAGGCAGTGATTTGGCCATTTCAAGGCTAAATCTCCTGGTGTCTTTGGGTAAAAATACTTTTTTTTCAAATATTTCTTCCCGTTTTTCGCCAAACCAAATGGGTTCAACTTTGATATATCCTTTGGGCACAAGATGCACATTCCCTTCATTTTTTAAACTAATCCAAAAGCTGTGGTTTTTATCCCAAAAAAAATATTTTTTTGCTTTAAACTCAGCAATCTTTAAACTCTCTAGTATTTCTCCTTTAACTAAGTACAAAGCTTGCACACTAACCCTGGTCAAGACCTTGGGTTGACTACTTGTTGCGAGATCTACTGGTACCACCGGATTAAATATTATTGAGGCATAGTGTCCACCGGGTGTTGCATTAATCGGCGGACTAACACTTATACTAATTTCTTTCGATTGTTGTGGATCAATAATAAAATCGGACGGATCCACACTTATCCACTTTTTGGCAGATACCGCTTGGCTAACCTCAATTTCGCTATCAATACTTCCCACAAAGTCCCTTATCTGGACCTTTATTGACAAAGGTCTGTTACCTAAGTTAAATAGTCTGATTTTTCGGTTTTGTGTTTCTCCGGGGGTTAACACTTGCTCAATAATTGTTGGGCTGACCCCTAATACTATTTCATCTGTCACCCCATTTTCTGCCAATATATATTTTCCAGCAAACAGAAATACCAAGCTCATAATTATACCAACCAACCCAATTATTAATACCTTTTTCATTAATAATCTGGAATTATCGTATAAATAACTGTAGTACTATAACTAGCAGCAGCTTGGGTGTTTTCTGTCTGTACCTTATATTCAATTGTAAAAGTTTCATTCGATACTGGAGATCCGGAAATATTTGCGGTATGGTCCGCCACAATATCACCCGGAGTAGTTTGACTAAACGGAGCATAACATGGTGGCGCATTTCCCCCTGCACAACTTGCTGGACTAAATTTATTTATACCCTGAATATCGCTATCGCTGGAAGTATATCCAAAACCCCGGTCTCCGGATTGCCAGCCATCTGGACTCGCGTAACTTCCACCGTTAAAGTTTCCAATCGTATAACTTCCAGCCTGCAGAAGACCATTAGTAGCGGCCCGAATTACATATCCGCTATAAGCATTAGTTGAAATAGTAAGTGTCGTACCGGCGCTGCTTGTATAATTGTTTCCCGAGTTTAAATTTGAAAAAGTAATCGTTGATGGACTAGCACTAAAAATTAAAGTAGGAGACACCTGTAATCCATTTGATATGGCCGTATCCCCAATATTACCAGCCGCGTCAGTTGCCTTAATTGCAAAGTAGTACTTGCTTGAGGTGTTTAGAGACAATCCACTTGCCCAAGCTGTGCTTCCAGTTCCTACGCTAGTCCAATTAACCACATCGCTACTACCCACGGCCGTTCCCACAGCGTATTCCACTTTAGTTAGTCCTGAAATATTGGCATTAATTCCGCTCCAGTTAGCATATAGAGTATCTAGGCCACCAGAATTATAGTTTAAATCAATTCCAGCCTGGTCTCCATCATAAATAGTTCCTCCTGTAGGTGGACTTGTATCTATTCCAAAGTCCCTGCTAGCTTCCCCATTGCCACCAAAACTTAACCAAGATGAGTACAATCCACCAGCATCTTTTACCCTAACTTGCCAATGATATTCATTTTCCGAAATTCCAGGCACTGTCACGGCCACCCCAACAGCCACTCCAGAATAGGCCACTCCTGGACCACAAAAATCTTCACTATTAGTAAAACCAGTGGCTATATTTTTTTTCTCAACACAAAGCTGTAGTGTATCGGCTACGTTTGGATCAGTAGCGTTAGCACTAAACTTTATAGTATCTTGGTTTACCCAGGTTCCCACCACCAGATTGGTGTCATCTGTTTTTTTCTGGGCTAGGCTAGTCGGCAGGCTTGGAGCAGCATTACAAGATCCACTATTGATCGTCCAATTAGTATTATTTGTAGCATTTACCGTCTGGTTGGCCGTAAGGGCATTTATAGCATTACTATCTTTTATCTGGGCATAGTTTACAGTGGCAGCACCCAGTACTTGCAAGTCCCATTGATTACCATCGCTATCTGAATATAGCAAGACGGGGTTTGTACACGAGCTTCCGGCATTTACGCTAAAATTATTGGCCACCACAGTCCGGTTTATATTGTCAAATCTAATAGTTTTTCCAGTCACCCCTATGGTCAAATTGTAAAATGTTTGCCCAACCCCATAGCTTAGTACCGACACTTTACTCGGGGTGTCCAAGGTTACTGTTGAAGTGTTCTTGGCAAAATAACCAGTTATGGCTATACTGCCACCAATATTTAGGCTAGCGCTAGAACTGGCATTATATGTATTTCCAACTCCAATTATAAAATTGTTAGACACTCCAATGTTTACGTCCTGAGTTTCCACGTCAAAGTTGACTTTCCCACCACCTCCAATGTTCAAATCGTTTGCCGTAACTATGTTTCCACTACCAGTAAAAGTATAGCTTGGAGTACCAGAAGCCGGGGCAACATATAAATTGTAGTAGGTCATTCGCTCTACGGTGGTATTACTGGTACCCTGATAGGAAACTGTTCCGTTGCCAGGTGTAAAGCTTCCTTTGGTTGTGATATTCCAAGGATCACCCGAAAGCATGAGTACAATTGTTTGATTACCACCAGAAAGTACATCTGTGTTTGTGGACGAGGCATTTCCAATAGTTAGTACGTTATTAACAGTTGTTCCAGCTCCCAATGTATAGGTTACCCCTACCCCAGCTTCGCTACTTGTACCCACGCCCAAATTATAATAGTTAGCTCCAGCCATTGTTGTTGCGCTTGTGCCCAGATAGTTTACTGTTCCACTTCCTGCCAGGTTTCCCACATTTCTTGCCATGGCCACTATATTTTGTAATAAATTAACCGTATTTGACCCAATTGCCAAAATATCATTGTTTGTCGAACTGGGTCCACCAATAGTTAGCGTCCCAGCTATGTCCATATTCCCAGTGATAGTAAAAGTTGTGCCTATCCCAGCTTCGCTACTTGTTCCAACTCCCAAGTTTTTATAGTTATAGTTATAAATAGTTGTTCCCACTTGTCCTTCGTAATTTACACTACCTGCGTTAAAAGTTGCCGTTGCACTATTACCCACACACAGTGGCATCATGGTACCGTCTACAGCACTACAATCAGATCCTCCACCTCCACTCCTTAAAGTTAATATATTACCAGCCAGCGTAAAAGTCCCATTACTATAAAAGCTTGGAGTTTCCACATTTCCTCCTGGTACCCAGCTTTCACCTACACCTAGATATATTTTTGACCCAGCAACTCCAGTATATCCACTACCGCTTGCGCTAAACCTAACATCACTATCGCCAGTCGAGTCATAGATTGCAATATCAGTATTTGTAATTGGACCGTTATCTTCATGTCGTAGGATTACTCTATTTTGGTATAAATCCAAGTTTCTAACACTTTTTGCCTGACCATGGGTTCTAGTTACTGCGTTTGCTTTAGGAGTTTCTCCATCCAAATACACTGTCAAAATATCACCGGAGTCAGTGCTGCCGATATCCGAGATAGCATAGTACCCATTGGCCGCAAAACAAACGCCTTGGTACAAGCTTGACCCTTTTAGTCTTGCAGAAACAGTTAGGTTGTCACTATTACAACCATATAAAGTTGCACCCTCATCTGTGTAAATATTACCCATTATCGAGTAGGCTGGTTCTATCCAGGCAAATGCATAAAAGGCAAAATCCCAAGAATAAATAGCATTGTTAGCAGTAGCACCATCAGCTGTAGTTACCATCTGCACCCAGGCCTCACCAGTATCCTCGTTTACATATTTATGTGGGTTTGAACCAAATCCAGCCCAACCGCCATTTGCCACCCCACCCAAAGATATATTATCAAAATAAGCCATAGTATTGCTAGCTGTAGCCCCAGCTGCCATTACACTAAAACCACCAGCAGTATTCATCTGTCCGCTATAGTCTTTTAGTCTTATCGAGGCTGTTGCTCCTACTCCAGTATTAAACCTAAAAGCATTAAAAATCGACACTGGTGAACCATAGTTTGGTACTGTTAGACCAACTCGAACGTTTCCGGCAGCTGCCTCTTCGACAGCAGCATCTCCGTCCCAGTCTGAGGCATAGGGGGTTGCGCTGTCGGTGGTACTTTCATCCCTGGTGGTAATTGGCCAAGTAGACCCAGCCCCCAGCGTTGATGTCATATCGAGGTTTCTAGTTGCATCACAGTTTGTTGCTGTCCCGCTTCCATAACTAATCTCACAATTAGCAGTATCTGCATTAGTCGTTCCCAAAATTATATATATTAAATCCACCCTAATTGCCGTAACATAATTAGTAGTTCCACGAAATCCCACTCTTACTTGCCCTCCAGATATATAATTACCTATAGTTACGTTATTTAGTGCCCATGCATTGGTAGCATCAGTGGTGGTACAAGTTATGTTAGTTGTAGTCAGGTCCTCCCAGCTGCTTGAGTTAAAATTATATATTTTTGGCCTATATGCTTGAGCTGCATTAATTGCGCTACAGCTGTATTCTGCTCTGACTAATATGGTATTCATTCCTGTATAGGTTTTTATATTGTTAAAACCAAAATAAAAATCAGCCACGCTCCCAGCGGTTCCAGCTGCCGTAGCATACTGGTTATCCGACCCTGCCTGTCCAAAGTTCGTTGTAAATTTATAGGTATTAGCTGTCACTCCGGTCCCTAAATTTACAAAACTACCGGCTTGATACACTGGACTTATAACAACCTGCAATCGTAGGTAGTCAATATTTAGTTGTGAGGTTGTGTTAGTAGTCGAATAGTATCTAATCCTTACCCGATTTGGACCTGTAGCGGTATTAATAAAATTAGAAAGAGGAGTAGCTGTAGTCCAATAGCCATTGTAAAGCTGCCAGTGATAAGCCGTAGGTGTCACTGTAGTTATAGCCACATTTCTAGTATTTAATGTTCGCCAACCGCCGCCAGTACATTGACCATCAGCCGCGTTATCAACTCCGCTAGCCGTTGTCCAGTCGCATATCTGTACTGCAATATTCGGTACTGTGGCATCCAAATCAAATTCCGATTGAACAATTATTGTATTTGCCCCATTTAACTGAACGTAATCCGTATCCAAATAAACATTTATTCCAGAAGTAGTGGACGCAGTACCCCAGTGAAAATTGTCATCCGCCAAAGTTCCTTTCCATGATCCAGTATTTACACCTTCCGTAGCTGCCCCAGTCTGGGCTGTGATAGCCAAGGTACTTCCTACTACCAGCCCATTTCCAGTTGGTGCAAATTGATAAGTTTTAGCAACATGGGTAGGATCTTCCGTCCATTGCAAACTTAACATTGCAAAATCCCAAGACGCAATCGAGTTACTTGCCGCACCACCATCAGTAGTTGTCCTAAGCCTTATCCAGGCTTCTTGCTTTAGGGAGTGAATATAATCTTCTGGATTGTCCCAGTATCCCGCCATACCTCCGTTTGTCACGGTAGCTACTGTAATATTATCCGTATAAACCAAGGTCGTCGTCGCACTAGCCCCGTACGCCGTAAATCCACCTGTTACAGTGTTACTTCCGCTATAGTCACGCATTCCCAGTTGCACTGTCCCAGCCGCTCCAGCAGCAAATCTGCCAGCAAAAAAAGTTCCAGTTATCATCCCATCGGTTGGTCTTCCCATTTTCAGTTTTACATGCCCAGCCATGGCTTCTTCAGTTGCTATTGCATCTGCGTCAGTATCAAAAGGATAATAGTCATCTGCCATTGTGGTCGATTCATTCTCAGTCGCAATAATCCAGGTATCTCCCACTCCAGTCATATCCAAATTTCTAGTTGAGCTACAGCTGGTTGATGAACTTCCAGTACTTCCAATACTAATTTCACAAGTACTCACATCTGTATTGGTAGTTCCCAGCATTATATAAATTAAGTCCGTCCTAACAGTTCTAGTAGTATTTACCAGACTCCTAAAGCCCACTCTTATTTGTCCATTTGAGATATAATCTCCGATATTTACGTTATTTTTTGCCCAAGCATTGGTAGCATCTGTAGTAGTACAAGTTATAGAGGCCGTAGTCAAATCTTCCCAACTTGCAGTTGAAAAATTATAAATTTTTGGTCGATATGTAGCCGCCGCGTCAATAGCATCACAGCCATATTCTGCTCTCACTAAAATTGTATTCATCCCAAAATAGGTCTTAATATTATTAAAAGCATAATAAAAATTTGCCACGCTTCCTGCCGTTCCAGCTGCTCCAGAATAAGCATTGTCGCTGGCCCCTTGGTATATAGCATTTGTATTTCTATAATCCCCAGTTGTTACCCCAGTCCCTAAATTCACAAAGCTACTAGCTTCATATACTGGATTAATAACCACCTGTATACGCAAATAATCGATATTTACCACGCTAGTGGTGTTTGTTGAAGAAAAATACCTAATCCTAACTTTATTGTTTGAGGAACTGTTTATAAAATTAGCCAGGGGAGTGGCCGTAGTCCAATAGCCATTGTATATCTGCCATTGATAGGCTGTGGCTGTGGCTGTATTTATTACTACGTTTCTATTGTTTAATGTTCTCCAGCCCCCTCCCGTGCACTGCGCATCAGCCACGTTATCTACCCCGGTAGCCGTTGACCAGTCACATATTTGCACCACACTTTGGGGAATAGTAGCGTCAAAATCAAATTCCGATTGCACAATTATGGAATTTGCCCCATTTTCCTGCACGTTGTCTAAATCGAGATAAGCATTGTAACCAGTCACAGTTGAGGTAATTGCCCAATGAAAATTATCATCTGCAATTGCCCCCCTCCAACCTCCTATGCTGGTTCCCTCGGCCGCCGCAATCGTACTAGTTGCGCCTGACACCTGAGTGCCCAATATTACCCCTCCACCTGTCGGAGAAAAAGCATAATTTGCCAGCACGCTTTTAGGAATTGCTAGGCTAACGACTAAAAGCAATAAGCTAACGACTAATAGCCAACGACTTATGACTGTTTTCATGGAAATATTTGCTTAAATTTTGTTATATTTTGCCCCTCCTCTTGCCTATCTTCTTGCTCATATACTGTTAGATCCCCATTGATCACAAAAGCCTTATATTTATCCAAGAGCAGTGGCACATTGTCCACATCAGATTGACTATCAGTTTCATAACTTGCCTCACTTCCGGCACTATCAGCTTTGTATATTACCCGATTATCTTCATTTTTTATTAGTAGCTTCCCTGCATGTAACCAGCCGTTTTCATCAATTATTTTTTCGCTATTCACCAGTTCTTCACTCCAAGAAAGTATTTTCCCGCTTACCCAGACCCCTCCTGGTTCGCTAAATATTTTTTTTCGATTTTGTTTCTCTTTTTCTGCTAATTTACTACTACTAAGCTCAAAAATTTCAGCTGGTCCAAAAGAGTAGTTGCTACTATCTCTACCCCCTCTTAAACTGTATTCAATCCTATTTACCTCGTCTTTTTTAACTGACAATTCAAATTTTAATACTTGTAGTCCATTTTTAACTAGATTGCTAAATTCAGCCGAAGACGAAGCCACAATTCCTTGAGCTATATAGTCTTCTAAAATTATATTTAAATCTTTTTTTGATGTAATCTCAAGCACTATTTTTCCGTCAATCAACTCTCGTTTAAAGCTAAACTCTTTTTCCTTTGAGATATACTCCAACTTATCGATTACAACTGGTTTAAACTCAAATTTCTTTTCAAAAATATTATTACCCAATGACTCGACTACCAGCTTGTATTCGCTACCAGTCGATTCTCCTACCAAGGATAAAATATAAGAATCCTTCCCAATAAAAACATCTGATTTTACTTGCAAAAAAGCCATCTCGCGTAGCTCTTTGTCAAATAGTTTAAAACTAAATGGTTGTCCTTTGGCTAGAACTATCTCAACAGGCAAAAACCCTTGATCTACACCAACTCGAATTGTATTTTGGGACAGACTTCCATCCTGTGCCTTCAAATAAATTACCCCAGCAAGCAGAAGTAGTCCCAAAACCACCAAGCCAAAAATTATCCCTTTACGCATACTTTACTCTAGCACAAAATAGGGCTAAACTCCCACTGATGACTACCTCTGACCAGCTCTATTCGAAGGCCAACGAAATTGTCCAGTCGCTGGGATTACTTGCGCTTGCCAACCAATATTCCGAGGCCTATCAAATTGGCAGTTCTGTTATGGATCTCATGGTTGATACTGATATCGACTTTACTTGTTATCACCCAGACCATATTGATGAAGAAAAGTTTTTCCTATTCGTTCGCCAATTATTAAAGCTCCCGGGTGTTGACACAATAAAAATAAAAAATTATCAGGACAATCCTAAATACAATCAGCTAAAAGTCAATATAGCCCCATTTATTTATGAAGGCCTAACTTGGAAAATTGCCTTTAGTTTTCAAGTCAAGACGGAGAACAACGTGAAAAATGATCTAGAGACTATTACCTGGGTCAGGTCCAGGCTTACACCAAAAACCAAAAAATTAATCCTTAAACTAAAATTAGAATCAAGAGCAGAAAACCAAAAAATACCCGGTTTTTATATCTATCAAGGGGTTTTGGGGCAGGGGATGACAACATTATCACAAATCCGCACACTTTTTTAGTAAAATAGGTAACTTGTATCGGCCGAGGGGCCGATAACAATAAAATTTAGTTGTTGTTGCGGTAGAAGAACCGCGACAACTTTAAAAATTAACACTAACTGTTGCGGCCGAAGAACCGCAACAACAAAAATAGTCTAATAGCTGTCGCGGTAGCCAAGCGGTTAGGCAGCGGTCTGCAAAACCGTTTAGATGGGTTCAACTCCCATCCGCGACTCAAAAAACTAACCTAGCATTTCTCTAATCACCCGGTGTACGTCTTCATCTTGTCGGTATAGCACGGTTTTATAGCCCAAATTCTTTGCACTTTCAATATTTGCCAAGCTATCGTCAATCACTAAAACTTGGCTAGTCTTCAAATTTTCCAATCCATTTAATCTGGAAATCTCCTGTGCCTTTTGCCAATAAACGGGGTCTGGTTTAAGCACTCCAATATGTGATGAATTTACAGTTAGATCAGCCAGATCCTTTATTTCATATTTTATTAATACTTCATCCAGACCAGCAGAGTTATTGGTAGTAAAAACGATTTTAAGCCCAGTCTCCGTTTTAGCTTTTAGTAAGCTTTCATATAAAGCTTGGTTTTTATATTCCGAATTAAAAAATTCCAAGGTAAATTCATGCCAAATAATAGGGGATACACCCTTAAGTTTTAAAAAGTTATCCATCTCTCTTGGGCTTCTGCTTCCTTGCTGTTTAAAGTCAAAAATCTCTTTAGCTATTTCTTTCGTCAGTCCATATTTTTGCTGGTATTTTTCACCTATTTCCCGAATTTTACTTAGCACCATTACACCGCCTAAATCTAAAAAAACAACTTTTATTAAAGATTTACTAACTTTCAAAATTTTCCCTACCCCAAGTTTTAATAAAAGATTTGGGTAACTTTAGTTTTATATAACTAAAATAAAGTAGTAATTTTCCTTGATGTATCCGTTCATGTTGCATCAGCCACGACAGAAATTCAACTTTATTTTCGACCCTGCTCACTTCTATTTCTTTAAGAATTTCTCTGGCTAAACTGCTAAGTCTTTTTACACTCTGGCCCTTACTTTCGTTTTCCAAGAAATTTTTATCCGGTATACCTACTTGTCTTGCAAAAGCTAATTTCCCTGTCTTTAGGGCGTTTAAATAACAAATTCTTGTTCTGGTTATACAAGCCATTTCCCAAGCAAAGCTCTTAAATCTATTGCCAAAGGCCCTCTCACTCCAAATATGTTCTGGAATATTTTTAGCAAATTCAATAGTGCTCACATTGCAATTCCTCCATTGTTTTCTCTGTTCAACTAGATTCTTGGCCATAAACCATTATAATACTTATGCTATGCCACCACTAATCATCACTAACGACAATTTCATAGTTCGAGTTTCTTATACTATTGCCATTCTTATTGTTCTTGGTTCAATTATAGGTGCCATAATTACCTCTTTTAGTGGACCACTTGACCAAGGCAAAATAACTTTTCATATTCTACTGGGCTTTTTTGCCCTAGTTTTTTATTTTGTGGTCACCTTGGCCAACAAAGATAAATCAGTACTCAAGTTAGAATCTACTGGTCTTACTATAACTACCCCCAAAGAATCCAAAGTAATTGCTTATACCGAAATCCAAGAAATCCGACCTACTGTCGAGTCATTTAAAAAGACCAAATCCCTACCAGGACCACTAACTTTAAATTTAAATACTTCAACCACTGTTTTTATTTATCTAAAGGGTGACGAAGAAATACCACTTGGTCTCATTACAGTCTCCGATATCCAAAAAATGAATAATTACATCAAGCAAAGTTCTGGAAAAGATTTCATGTCTAAATATTTCTAGTCCACTACTTGCATCTTCCAAAAATCAGCATAATCTCCTCCTTTTTGAAGAAGTAATTCGTGAGTCCCTTCTTCAAAAATTTGGCCATTTTTAAGAAAACATATTTTGTCTGCTTTTTTTGCCGTTGTGATCCTGTGGGTAATAAAAAGTACCCCAGCACCTTTTCTTGCCATCTCAGCTAATTTTTTTAATACCAAAGCTTCTTTTTCCACATCTAGTTGATTTACCCCTTCATCAAAAATTATAAATTTTCTATTTTGCAAAATAATTCTTGCTACTACTAATATTTGCTCCTCACCACCAGACAGATGCACCTCCTCATTAAGTAGACTATCTAGGCCTTTTTCACTTTTCTCCACAACTGCTTGTATCCCTAGTTCATTTAAAACTAACCAAATTTTTTCATCGCTAACTAAATCTCGAATGCCTAGCGTCAAATTGTCTCTTATAGAATATCCTGGCAATAAAAAGGGTCTTTGTTGGATTACGGAAATATTGTCTAAAACAGATGAATTCTTAAATTCTTTAATATTCTTTCCATTTAATAAAATTTCCCCCTCCTTGCTTTCAAAACTTCTTAGTAGCAGTTGAGTTATTGTCGTTTTACCGGCACCATTTCTTCCCAAAAGTGCCACAATCTTTCCAGATTCCATACTCATTTCAAGTCCGCTCAAAATCACTGGATTTTCTTTGCCTTTTTCTAATTCTTTGATATGTTCTTTTATTTCTTTTAAATCATACTTTAGCCAATAAACCATCTGTGTTTTAAGTACCCCTTCTATTTTTGCCAACATCAGTTGCAAATAGTTCCTCTCTTCACTTGAAAAGTCGGGGTAAGTAAAAAATATCCCTACCAATCTTAATCGCCATTTCTTACCCATAAATTCAGCTCCTGCATCAAGTTGGCCACTGGTTACTTTTGGTGTTATTGACAAAAAATACTTATATTGGTCTAACTGAACACTAACTTTTTGCCACTCTTTGGTTAGATTTGCCAGTTCTAGAAAACTACCAACAAGTCTAAAAAGATAGCTCAATGTCATTGTATAAGTACCCAAACTAATACCTCCAGAAATCACCTGAAAACCCAAGAAAATTGACATTAGTAAATCCGTACCTTGTCTTGTCAAAAATGACAAACTAGAAATATTGTGTGACAAATTTCGATTTTTTATTTCCATTTTTTCCTTTTCTTGACTAGTTTCTTTATATTCTTGAATTAACCTTTCAATTGCCATGCTTCCGTTAATCCTAACTTTGTGAAAATCATAACTTAGTGCAGCCTCAGTTCTCCAGTTGCGATCGTTTAGGGCATCTTCAGATACACGCAAGGCCAAATCTTGTTTTTGTTGGTATAAATTTAAAAACAGTTGCAAGACGGTAATGATTAAAATTATAGGTATCAATCTTATATCTACTAATCCCATAATTGGAATTACAGCAAGTATTGAAAGGCCTGCCCTAAAAGTACCCCTAATACTGGACATAAAATCTCTTGTAACATTGTCTATTCTTGCTACTCGGTAAATTAACCTTCGGTATCTAGTATTCTCAAAGAAACCGTAATCTAGCTTGCCCATCTGGTCCCAGACATCATTTTGCATCATGATTTTTACCCCAGAATAAAATTTAGTATCAAAAATTGACTGCACTCTGTCCAAAATCACTCTATCCACAAATGTCAGCAAAAAGCTGGCTATAATTGCCATTACAAAATAATCCTTTCCTCGCATTTGCAGTTGGTCAATTTGGATTTTATATAGATAGGGAAGGATTGAAGTAATTATTACAGCTCCAATTTCAGCTAGCATCAAGACCACAAGTAACTTTTTTCTCAGCAGTATTTTTCCTATTATTGGGCGGTATCTCTCCATTGTCATATTATATCGTGTATTTTATTTTTTTTACTATCTGTGCCCAGATGCAAAAAAGCCAACTTTGTATCGATTTTCTTGTGTTTAAGAAGCTCAGCAATTTTATACATAGTCCAGTTGCAAAAGCTGTGGCTTGGCCTATTTGCTTTGTCTATTCCAATCTTTGGGCAGTACAGATCATAAAATTCCCTACTATTTCGGCTGACTGTGCCATTATTGAACTTATTTATTGCTTTGGTTTCTATTCTTGATTTTCCTACGACACCGGAAATCCCCAAAATAATTTTTGGTTTTCTTTCTGCTATGATTTTTTTAAATATTTCCAAATCTGGCTTTAATTTTTTAAACCAGAACACTTCATTCGTCTTCAGCTCTTTTAGCAGGTTTCTGTTTTTCTGGCTTTCGAAGCTGTATATTAACATCCCTTATTTTACATCCACAGCTTTTATCGTTTTTAAGAGAAATTGTAGGACAAATATTACATTTCCAACCCAGAAGTCTCAATCGCTCAGTATTGCCTCTGTTATATCTTGCTGGTTCCATATAAGCTGACTATTATACCTGGTTTTGCTATAGTTAAGTGTGTTTTTTACTAGCTTGCCCAAAAAACTACAGTCCATTAGCGTCTCGCTTAGGCTAGACCTGCTCGATCTCGTCTATCAAAACGGAGGACACATAGGCGGATCCCTATCTTCTCTTGATATATTAATTGCCCTATATTTTGGCAAAATATTTAATTTCCCCAAAACTTATAATTTCACCAAGGATTGTTTTATTCTTTCCGCCGGCCACCTAGCTCCTGCCCTCTATACCGTTCTAGCCCAATATGGTACTTTTCCCAAGGCGGAGCTAACTAGATACGGCCATTTTGGTTCTATTCTTCAGGGTCATGTTTCCACCGATGTTCCGGGGGTTTTATTTTCCTCAGGTGCCCTAGGCCAGGGACTATCTTTTGGTGTAGGTTTGGCCCTTGCTGACAAAAAAAAGTCAGTAGTCACGCTAACTAGCGATGGCGAACACCAGGAAGGGCAAATTTGGGAAGCAGCCATGGCTGCTAGCAAATATAGGTTAAATAACCTAATCAATATCGTTGATTACAACAAATATCAAATCGACGGATCTACCCAAGATATAATGCCGCTTGACGACCTAGGTTCCAAATATCTACGTTTTGGCTGGTCGGTTTATGAATTTGACGGACACGATTACAAGGAACTTTTAAAATTTTTACAAAAGGCTAAATCAGATGCTCTGGGCCCCACTTGTCTTATTGCCCATACTACTTTAGGCAAGGGAATTTCTTATATGCACTATGATTATCATTATCATGATGTAGCAACTTTGAGCTTTGAAGATTATCAAAGAGCCAAACAAGACATCCAATCCTCCATATGATTCTTACATCTTTTGGTAAAACCTTAACCTCTCTTGCTAAAACCAACAAAAATATTTACGTAGTTTCTGCCGACTTAGCCTCCTCTTTACGGCTTATGGATTTTAAGACAACCTATCCCAATAGGTTTATCGAAGTTGGCGTAGCCGAGTCAAACATGGCCGGCATTGCCGCAGGTCTCGCCAAGTCGGGCAAGACGGTTTTTATTGCCAGTTATGCCTGTTTTTCACCAGGAATTAACTGGAACACCATCAAACAGTCAATTTGTTATAACAACGCTAATGTAAAAATTGTTGGTAGTCATGCCGGCCTTGCTTCAGGGGACCAAGGTGCCACTCATCAGATGCTAGAAGACATAGCACTCATGACCTCCTTACCCAACATTCAAGTTTTTGCCCCCATTGACAGCGTGGAAATTGAAAAAATGTTACCCACTTTAGTTGCCACTCCTTCACCTGCTTATATCAGACTTGTCAGGGGCACTACCCCAGATTATCTTTCCCCCAAATACAGCTTCACTATCGGCAAATCGCATGTTTTACAAGTTGGCTCGAAGCTAACTATTCTAGGCTATGGACCCATTTTGGGACAGGCTTTAAATCTTTTGGACATTAATCCTATGTGGGATGGTCTTTTGGAAGTAATCAATGTCTCCAGCATAAAGCCTCTGGATACTGCCACCATTCTTAAGTCAGTTTCTAAAACCACCAGGGTGGTAGTAATCGAGGATCATCAAAAAATTGGAGGCTTGGGGCAAATATTAGCCTCCCTATTTTTAGAAAATAGTCTTCACCCTGCCTTTATTCACCTAGGAGTAGACAACCGTTTTGGCCAATCAGCCAAGTCCAGAGAAGAGCTTTGGAATCATTATGGGATGGGTCAAAAGGATCTTGAGTCAGCAGTAAAAAAACTGTTAAAGTTTTAAAAATCTCATACCCAAAAGTAGAGGTATTTCCTGGTTTTCATGCAGTTGAGTATCTATACTGTTGGCCACCTCCTCCATCCCATCCAAGACCATGTTGTTTTCACAAAAAGCATTTATATAACTAGCAACCGGTCTATGGAACGATATGGTAACTCCACCACCAGTTTGTTTTTTTAGTGGAATTGACAGCTCACTCATATAGGAATCGATTCTTCTACCACTTCCATCCCAGCCACTTTGTCTTTGTATTCTAAACCCAGGGTGTAGCATTACAATAATAATTCTTCCGCCTTCTTTTATGCTTAAAGCTGCACTTTTGGCAATAGCGGGCAGGGGATTCATATCTGCAATACTAAGTAAAAAAACAGCTTTGTCCACTTTTTCGCCCAACCGCAAGTTCGCGCTGTCTTGCAAGTAAAATTTACCCATATTGCCGTATTTTTCCATAGCCATATTTAACAGATTGGCACTTGCATCAATTCCAATATATTCTCCGCCCAAATCACATACATATTTGCATAAAAATCCTTGTCCACAACCAATATCCAGGAACTTTTCTCCTTTTTTTACCTCGGCTAATTTTAGTGCCAGTGGTACAGCAAGTTTCTGGTGGTAATTCGAGCCTCTCTCTCCTACCATACCTCCATACCATGAGGCCACCCCATCCCATCCCTTTGGTGTTTTTCTAAACATAGTTTACTATTAGTATATGATAATCCTGCGCCATCTTCTCTCCCAATATAAACAAGATAAAAAAGCTATTCCAGCTTTTAACATCGACACCTTTACTGTTTACCAGGCTGTGGAAGACGCAGTTAGGGAAACTACTCTACCAGCCATAGTCCAGCTTTCTCCAGGAGAAGACAGTTTTATCCAAGCTGAAAGACTTTGGATATTAGTACAAAAGGCTCGTTGTGATGGACTCCCAATTTATTGCAACATGGATCATGCCAAAGATATCTCTCGCCTAAAAAAACTGCTTTTACTTGGTTTTGATATGGTTCACTTCGATGGCTCCTACCTACCCTTTGATGAAAACCTTAAACTGGCTCTGGATCTTAAAAAGTTTATTGAAGATAATTTCCCACAAAAAGATTCTCAACCAATTTTGGAAGTAGAATTTAACAAAATAAACTTGATTAAAGATGGAGTAGATGAAGCCAGTTTTACCAAACCCGAGGAGGCTGTAAAATTTATGAATTTCAGCCGTGCTGACCTTTTAGCTGTTTCTGTTGGCAATCTCCATGGTATTCCTCCCCAAGGTCTTGCTGAACATATCAAGACAGAACTTTTTATGCAAATTGTTGCCGCAATGCCTTCTTCTCAACTTTTTACCATGCATGGAGGTTCCGGCATAGACGTTTCGGAGCTTAAATTTTCCATCGGTATGGGTGTAGTAAAAATAAATATAAATACCGATTTACGCCTTGCGTACAGGGAAACTCTCAAAGATACCTTGTCTAGAGTCAGTACTGAAAAGATGTATGAATACTACAGCCCAGTTGTTGAAAAAATCAAGTCAGTAGCTACTAACAAACTACAAACCTTTCAAAACGGGTAAACTAGTCTATGGGACTACTTTCTAAAAAAGACCGATCCAAGCTACCTTCCGAGTTAGATATTGAGGTAAATCATGGCAAAAGCCTTAGATCTCAAACTGAGGATGACACTGAATTTGACCCCTCTACTCTTAAAAAACCACGTGTTAAAGCAAATCCCTACCCAGTCTATTTTATTTTTTGGTCAACTTTAATTTTCAGTTTCTTCTTTCTTTTCTATCGAAAGGCAGATAGTTTGATTAAGTCAGGCCAAGTAACCCCTCTCAAGTCAGATTTAAATCTTTCTCCTTCCACTATTTCTTATTATTTTAAAAAAATTACAGGCAGTCTTTCTGTCGCAAATCTTAGTCCTGGAGATATTGACAAAAATATAAATAATTTATTAAAAGATAACGCCAGAAATTGGGCAGTTAGTGTCGAGGTTTACCCAGTTTCCACCGGGGTTTCCAAGTCCTGGAGTTATAACGCGACTATTTTGGACAACAAAGAAAATTCAGTGCTATTGTACGAACTTAAGAATACCGCCCCAACAACTAGCACCTTGTTACTAAGCTCTGGCAACCTACCTCAGGGAGTGACTATTCGACAGTTATATACCGAGGCTAATCAAATTGTTAAACTCGATGCCCTACTAACCGTTCCAACCAAAGACATGCTTATAAGAATTAAAGCCATTGACCAAATTGATCTTAATAAAGCAAGTCGAACCATACCAGAGTTAGTCTCGCTTATCTACTGGTCTTTTGCAGGCAACAACTAGTTACCAAAAACTTCCTTTATTTTTTCTAACAAAAACTCCCTAGCTTCTTCTATTTTGCCATTGTATGTGGCTCCTGAAGCTGCGTCATGCCCACCCCCAATTGAAAATTTCTCGGCCAGAAGTCTAACGTTAAAATTTTGGGTATTTTTTGATCTAAAGCTAATTCTAGTTACTCCATCGTCTTCATACAAACATATACCAGCTTCAACACCCTCGACCTTGGCCAGTACTGATGCTACCGACTGCGGACCCCAATCTAGAGCAAAACAACCATTTTCTTTTAAAAGCTGTGCTGTAATACAAGATATGGCAACTTTTTCACCCATAACAAAAGATAGTCTTTGCATTGCAATATTAGTGGCTAAAAAATCTTTTTTGGGTATGTTAGTTAATATTCGTCTAGCTCCATCAATAGCCTTAGGGCTAATTTCTGCCAGCCTGGCACCCTTGGCCAAGGTTTTGTAGTTTGTAGGAGCATGGACAAAATTACCCGAATCAGTTGAAATTCCTACATACATACACTCAGCCATTTCTTTATCAACTGCCACACTATTTATTTCAAAAAAATCTACCAAAAGTTCACAAACAGCCACGTAATCAGAATCCACTAGGTTAATATCACCCCAAGAATTATTTCCCTTGTGGTGATCAATAATTATAGTTTTACTATCTGGAATTTCAAACCCCTCTTCCCTTGACACCTGACTGGGGTTAGAACTATCCAAGGCCACAAACCAGTCATAATCAGCAAAAGCTATTTCACTAAATTTCTTAATTAATATTTTCGATGAGCCAGGTAAAAACCCCAAATACTCGGGTACCTCTTTATTATCTCCAGTAATCAAATCCACTTCCACCCCCATATTGACCAATGCCTTTTTCATTGCCAAAGTTGACCCTACACTGTCCCCATCAGTATTTACATGTAAATGTAACAATATTTTTCTAGCCCTACTAATTTTCCCCCATATACTTTTTACTAGCTCATTTTTTTCACTTAACATCAGTTTCCATTTTACTATGGATTAGGTGTGGGTGTCGGGGTTATGGGTGGAGGACATTCAATACCTTTTTCGCTACCATTCACAAACCACTCATCTCTTCCACAAATTTTTATTTTCTTAACACCTTCGGGAGGACTCCAACCCTCATCTTTTCTAGGGTCAATTAGACTATGTATAATCCTATTCCAAATTGGAGTAGCTCCGCTTATTCCCGATGCTACCCAGCTCATTGGGGTATTGTCATTGTTGCCAACCCATGTTGCCACAAGATACTTTGGTGTCCATCCGACCACCCAGTTATCACGCAAACTATTTGTTGTTCCTGTTTTTACAGCCACAGTTTTGCCTGGAATTACAAGTTTTGAACCTCTACCAAAAATTGGAGATCTGGCTACATCATCAGACAGAGCACTGTTTATCAAAAACGCGTACTCTGGGGGCAAATTGGCTACTGGTTCTACTATTTTTGTATATATTTTATTGCCCAAGTAGTCATCTATTCTCAGTATAGGATTTATCTCTATTTTTTTACCCATATTAGCAAAGATAGAATAAGCTGACGCCAGTTCTATCATCTTAACTTCCCCAGCCCCAAGGGCAAGTGATAGTCCAAACCTGCTTCTGTCTTGCCAAGAATTTATGCCCATTTTTTGAGCTGTATCTACCATACTATTAATACCGTACTTGTCGAGTAATTTAACTGAAGGAATATTCAAAGACGATGCCAGAGCAGTTTTTAATGTTACTCTGCCCATGTATTTTTTATTGTAGTTTTGTGGTGCATAAGGTTTTTGTCCGGACACTCTATAAACCACAGGGGAATCATCAATAGTGGTGGCCAGTGTAGCCCCACGCATTAGTGCATTTACATAATTAATAGGCTTTATCGATGACCCTGGTTGCCTCAAGGCCGTAGTAATGTTGTATTTTCCATCTATATCTTTGGCAAAGTAATCCTTCGATCCGCTCATAGCCAATACGTCTCCATTGCTAACATCAAGAACCAATGCTGCTCCGTTCCCAATCCTTAGCCTTTTAACTTTCGCCACCTCTTCTCCTACAATCCCATCGCTCATTTTTTGAGTATCAAGGTCCAAACTTGTGGTAATATTTATTCCTGCAGAGTCCAACCTGGAATAGCCAAAAGATTCTCTTAAAATATCACGTACATAAAATACAAAATGAGGTGCCTCTATTTTTGTCCTATCATTTAAAATTACAATAGGCGTTTTGTTTACCTCTAGTGCCTTCTCCTGGGTTATAAGTCCCATTTTCAGCATTTCTTCTAGTACCCTTGACTGTCTCTTTCTGGCAATTTCAAGGCTTTCGCCATATGGCGAGTATGAGCTGGGTGCAGCCGGCAACCCTGCTAAAAAAGTGGCCTCAGCAAGGTTTATGTCCTGAACATCTTTACCAAAGTATCGCCTACTAGCCTCTTGGGCGCCATAAACCTCTCCACCATATGGGACTTGATTAAAATATCTTTCTAAAATTTGTTCTTTTGATAGTTTTTGTTCGATTAACACCGACAATACCACTTCTCTAACTTTCCTTCTCCAGCTTTTTTCTCCACTCAGAAAAACGTTTTTAACAAGCTGCTGTGTAATAGTTGATCCACCCTGCAAGTTGTCCCCATCCTCACGGCCCAGATTTAGCCACAAAGCCCTTACTATACTCTTGAGTGAAAACCCTTTGTGGGAAAAAAACTCCTTATCTTCAATTGCAATAGTGGCTTCAATTAACTCTAAGGGTATTGAGGTTAGTGGTACCCAAGTTCTATTTTCCCGTTGGTAAAATACATATAGTAGCTTACCGTTTCTATCTCTTATTTTTGATGTTAAAAATGGTGGCTCGTATATTTTTGCAATATCGGGTAAGTCATCAAGAATATTTTCATAAGTCCACCACAACCCAAGCGCAATTAAACCAAAAAGAAGGCTAATAAAAATCCAGATCCAGGGTTTTTTAACACCCCAGACTTTTTTAAGAATTTTAAATGGTCCAAATAGCACTAAATAAATCGGCCTACCGATTAAGACCAAAATTCTAACAAACTTTAAAAACATGGCAGAATATAGCCTATTTTTAGATAATTTTCCACTAGTGGAAAAGCTAGTGAGCGCAGTCAATGCAAACTGGCCCTGTAACAGGGTCAATTATTACCTGTTTGTCCTGCCATTCAGCATTTGGATTTGACTCGTTATTTCGCACTTGCTTGCCACTAGTCTTGTCTATCATGACATTTTGATGTGTGGGTACAATTATCGGAGGCACGTGGTCTTGCTTAAAATACTCATTTTTTGACTCACATCCTTCACTTGGAACTAACCCACCAGTTAAATTACACACCCTTCTTTGTATTACCCCAGCAGGCTGGACTGGTCTTTTAGCAATTTTCCCTTCTAGCAATTTTGTCATTACCTTGTTCCAGATTGGAGAGGCCCCTGTAGTTCCAGAAGCCACCCGACTCATTTTACTATTATCGCTATTACCCACCCAAACAGTCACCACATACTCAGGGGTGTAACCAATGGTCCAATTATCTCTCAAATCATTAGTAGTACCAGTTTTCACCGAAACCTCTGGATGTCCCTTTATGTTTAACATTGATCCAGCCCCAAACACCATAGATCTAGCCCCATCATCACTTAAAATGTTACTAACAATAAATGCCGCTTCTCTAGACAAAACTCTATCTCCAAAAGCTACCACTTCATCACTTATAACTTTTCCATCCTTACTCATTATTTTTAAAAAAGGCGTCAAATCTTTTCTCACCCCGCCATTTGCTAGAACCCCAAAAGCCACATTCATGTCTGTCATATATACATCGCCTGCCCCCAGGGTAAGTGATAAGCCATAGTTACTTGGGTCTACCAAGGTAGATAGGCCCATGGCCGAAGCCGAGGCTACAAAAGTCTCAATACTATTTAACTTTAAAGTTTTTACCGCAGCTATGTTAAGAGAGTTACCCAGAGAATTTCTCACCGATTGCACTCCATGATAAGCCCCTCCATAATTGGTTGGACAGTACTGTTTTTGGCCTGGCAAGGCTGGGAAACACAAAGGTGAATCATCAAAAACTGTAGCTGCTGTTATTTTGCCAAGTTCAATCCCTACCGCATAATTAAGTGGTTTAATTGATGACCCTGGTTGTTGAGGCGAAGTGGCGATGTTTACCTGACCATCAATATTTTCATCAAAATAGTCCTTCGAGCCCACCATAGTTAATATTTCTCCAGTATCAGCACGGGTAACAACTACCGCCCCATTGGTTACATTTGCTTTTATTTTGGCCAATTTATCAATTTCTTCCACCACCACACTCTGTGCGTAATCCTGCATTGCCAAATCCAGGGTAGTAGTAATTTTTAACCCTCCTTTGGCTACAACCTCTTGTCCAAACTCTTTCAAGAGCTCATTTTTTACATAAAAAACAAAATGGGGAGCTTTAATGTCTCTGGCCTTGCTTGCATATACTAGTTTATAATTTTTAGCCTCTTCATAAGTCTTTTCATCAATCATCGACAGCTCCTTCATTCGTAGTAAAACTTGTTCCTGTCTGGTTTTTGCCTTTTCAGGAAACACAAAAGGGGAGTACTTTGTAGGTGAGGCAGGTAGACCAGCCAAAAGAGCTGATTCTGCTAAATTTAGTTCACCCAAATTTTTTCCAAAAATAGTTTGCGACGCGGCTGCCGCTCCCCAAACTGTCCCTCCATATGGAATCCTATTAAAATACATTTCCAATATTTCGTCTTTGGAATAAATCATTTCAGCAGCAATAGTCAACACAGCCTCTTTAGCTTTCCTTTCCCAGGTTCTTTCCGTTGTTAACTTTGTATTTTTTATAAGTTGCTGGGTAATAGTAGAACCTCCTTGCTTACGATTTTCAAAAAGTGTTCTTAGTAGTCCCCTGGCTATACCTTTAATATCAAATCCAAAATGATTATAAAAATTTGCATCCTCGATAGCCAAGGTAGCCTTTTTTAAACCATCAGGTATCTGGCTTAAAGTAGTCTTAACTCTATTTTTGTCACTAAACATTTCATAAAGTAACTCACCATTTCTATCGTAAATTAGACTTGATTCACTGCCATCATCCACTATAAAATTTTTTGTATCACCAATTGTTGCTTTAACCCAAACATATCCAACTCCAAAGCTGGCTATAACTAAAAACAAAAAAATCAACACAAAAGTCTTTACGACTCTGTTAATCTTCTTCCGAGACGAAAGATTCATTCCACTTCTTTAAACGGTCTAACCACTCACTCCTTCTATCATATTCCGAGTTGGTTACTGACGTTTGAAAACCGGTAATTATCTTCTCGTATGCCTGTCCTGACCTAATCAACTGCAATTCTTGTTGCTTGGCTCGGTCAGCTTGCTTTTTATCTATATTGCCAATTGCTTGCCTGGTATCTTCTAAAAAAGAAAAAGACTCAGCAATTGCCTGGTAGGCATCTTTAGTTTTACTATCAGCAATAAATGCCACCGCTTCGGCCATCTTTTTATCAGCATTGTGCTGTAAAAGTTTAGCCTTGGATGAGGGGTCAAAAGTTAGCCTCAACCAAATCCAATCTCTTAGAGCCTTAAAACCGTAAAATGGGTTGTTAGGCAGGATTCCGGCGTCAGGCAAATTATAGTTACTTCCAATGGTAGTCTCGATATTCTCATCTGCATATATTGGCTTCAAGGCTAGTAGAACGGATCTATACTCATTATCACGAATTTTTTCCATGGTGGTAGGTAGGGTAGCCCTAACCAAGGAAATGAAAAGAATTGAAATACACAATACAATTACGGCTACAATAGACAAAAGGTATTTCATGTAACCATTATTATACCAAATTTCTATGGATGAAAGAATGCTTTGTGCAAATCTACAGTTTCTCTGCCCTTTTTTTTCATATAAATACGCTGGGCTATATAAAACATAAAATTAACGGCAACTACCAGTATATTGGTAGTTGTACCAATTACAATTCTATTTTTTGTAACTTTTTTTTTATACCCAAAAGATACGTATTCTTGTATCCAATCGTTATTAATTAAAAAACTGCTCCAAACTTTATCACCAAATATTGTCTTTGCCATAATTCCATCCATGGCATTTTTCAGGTTTTGCTTGTCTTTACTTATTCCATAATTTTCTTCTACCCATAGATTTAGGCACAATCTATCTTTAACTTCGATTGAATTTCTACGTATTTTAAATCCACAGACAAATAACAAAGCATAAACTAGTGCCCGACATATCCAAATCGTATCCCTCTGGCAGATAAACATTATGTCAATATCATCATCTACGTCAGGATACCCAGAAGCAACTGATCCAGTAACCATCATTGCCTCAAGCCAGGGTATTTTTGCAATCATTCCACCTGCCTTTTTTGCAATTTCAAACTTTTCATCATAAATTTTGCCGAATTTTTTTCGATATTCCCGCCATGTAATCACTTTTGCCTTCATAAAGTCACCTTTAGATCCATTTATTCTTAGGAACTTTAGGCCACTTAAGGTTATTGGCTTGTGAAATTTGCGAAGATACTCCCAAGTTTCCATAATTTAGTATAATTTATATTGAAATACCATGACATCACTAGTAAACAAATCCAGCCGTCGTTATAGGCTATATGAGATGATACCAGGTTTGGTGGCTTGGCTAACCATTACTTTTCCCATTTGGGGATCCTTTTTAGTACCACAACTATTGGCCTATTTTGTTGTAGCCTTTTTACTATACTGGCTTTATCAATCCATAAAAAACGTTACCCTAGCTCTTATTGGTTATTTCAAAATTAAATCACACCTGGAAACTAACTGGCACGAACTATACACCAGTTTTACTGGCCCCAAACTTTCTTGGACTCAAGTCAAACATGTGGTGCTCATCTCTTCCTATAAAGAACCCGTGGAAGTTATAGATATGACTTTTAAATCTCTTTCTGGGCAAGTGGGTATCGATAAAAAACAACTATATGTAGTATTAGCCCAAGAAGAACGAGCCGGCATACAAAACAATCAAGAAACCCTTAAATACTTTAAAGCTAAATATGGCAATAGTTTTGCTGCGATTATTTCAATCGAACATCCTTTTGGACTAGATGGCGAAACCATAGGCAAACATTCAAACGAAGCATGGGCAGCCAAAAGTTTTAAAAAACAATTTATTACCTCAGGTAAACTCAGCTTAGCTAACTTGACCCTTACTAGCTGTGATGTAGATACCCATTTTAACCCCAATTATTTTTCGGCCCTAACCTATTTCTTTGCTACCTCTCCAGTTCGCTATACCCGATTTTGGCAGGCACCTATTTTTTGGCACAATAATATTAACGAGGTCCCTGCATTTACTAGAATTATTGGAACAGTCGGCAACATGCTCCATGTGGCCAATATTCAAGAACCAGATGGACTCTTTTTTAATTACTCTTGCTATTCTTCCTCTTATCAGCAAATTGATTTGGCTGGTTATTGGGATGTAGACACTATCCCAGAAGACTGGCATATTTTTCTCCAAGCTTTTTTTGCAACCGGTGGCCAAACAAAAGTAGAGCCAATTTTTTTACCCACCATAGTCGATGCACCATCGGGTAGTGGATATTATCAGGCTCTAAAAAACCGTTATAGTCAATGTGTCCGTCATGCCTGGGGGGCTACAGATATACCCTACGCCATCGAACAGTCCAGATTACACCCAGAAATTCCGCTTGTCCTTCGGCTTTCGCGAATATATAAACTTTTGCAAACCCACGCAATTTGGTCCAGCAACTGGTTTATCTTAACTCTTGGTACTAGCTTGCCCATTATTTTAAACCCATCATTTTTCCAAACTAGCCTAGGCTACAATTTACCGAGATTTGCCAATATTATTTTAACTATTTGCCTACTTCCCTTGGTAATCATCATTGCTCTTGATTGGCGCCTTAGACAAGATGATAAAAAACAGGGACTTAAAAATAAACTTATGAACTTGTTACAATGGCCTTTAATGCCCCTTGCCACTCTTGCCATGTCAACCCTGCCAGGGCTAGAATCACATACTAGATTATTGTTAGGCAAGAGACTTGAATATAAAACTACCCCAAAAAAATGAATAAAATACTTTTTCTAGCCTTACTTCTGACCTTTTTTCTGCGCTTACCTGGTCTTTTCGAACCTGACTGGTATGACGATGAAGGTATTTACCTTACTATTGGGCAATCACTTAGTAAAGGTGCCGTTTTGTACAAAGACATTACCGACAACAAACCTCCCTTTCTTTATCTTCTTTCCTCAGTTCTTCAAACTCAATTCAACCTACGGCTTGCTCTGTTATTTTGGTCTCTTGCCACAGTTACAGTATTCTATTTTTTAGCCTCAAAACATAAGTTAGCCGTTGCCACTTTCCCATTTATAGTTGTTAGCCAAACCCCACTTCTAGAAGGCAATATTGCCAATGCAGAAATATTTATCTTTCTCCCAATATTGCTTTCACTTCTACTTATTTTGCATCATAAAAAATATGCACTAGCAGGCTTTATTGCCGGACTTTCACTTTTAATAAAGTTACCGGCTCTATTGGAGATATTCGCCCTAGCCGTATTAATATTAATTCAGACAAAAAACCTAAAAAAACTCCTAAGTTATCTTGTCTTTTCCTCACTTCCATTATTATTCCTGTCTTTGTATTACAACGCTGTGGGTATTTTCCAGATCTTTATCAGCCAAGTGTTTAGCAATAATATTGCTTATTTGAATTCAATTTATGTAGGAAATCATACAACTTATTTGCCAAACAATATTTTGATTTTTAAGTTTTGTCTTGTTCTTGCCTTGTGCCTTGTATGTCTTAAATCTCGCCTGGGCTATTTTTACAAGTTTTTACTTCTTTGGTTTCTATTAGCTTTTTTCTCCAGTCAGCTTTCAGGCAGGTCTTATTATCACTACTATCTACAATTAGCCTCTCCGTTTTCTTTACTTCTTGCCATTATTTTACAAAAAAAGTACCTCATCCTTTTATCAACAGTACTATTATTTTTATTTAGTTTTGCCTATTATTTAAACTTTTTTTCAGGCAATAGTCCACTTTATTTTCCGAAAGATACACCATCCATCTACTCGGCTGCTAAATATATAAAAGCCAACTCTAACCCGAATCAGAAACTGTTTCTATGGGTCAATGATCCTCAGTTGTATTATTTATCAGCAAGATCTCCTTCATTTATGTATTTACTTAAATATCATATTATTGATAGTTCAACACAATCCCAAGCTATTGATAATATCAAGGTAGAAATGCCTCTGGTAGTAACTTATCCGGGACAGGATTTTAAGCAGTTGTCTTCGCTTTTATCTCAGTACTACAATCTCCTTTATGAAAATCAAAGGTTCCTTGTTTATTCTCCCAAATGATCAAGTTTCTTAATCAATTCTTTCATTTTTGGGCCAAAGGAGAGTTTGCCAGCCCCTTGAGAATTTTTTTACTATGTTTTTTAGGTCAAATTATAACCATAACCTACCTCTATGATCGGTTTCCTCCAGAGATTCCATTGTTTTTAGCTCGCCAATGGGGTACTGCTAGATTAGCTCCATTAAACAATGTCTATCTCTTTCCTATTCTATCTATAGCCATTATGGTCACCAATACACTTTTAGCTTCTCTCATTAGAGCTGGAAATGTAACTTTATCAAAATTATTGCTTCATTTCGGAGCCATGGCTTCTATACTTTTTCTTGTTGCTGAAATAAATTTAATCTTTTTAGTTACCTAGCATGCTCTCTTTATTTTTAGTCACCATTGCTATTTCTCTGGTTGTTTCTCTTCTTTTAACCTTTTTTACTTACAAGTTTTATAACCACAAGGGTTGGGTAGAGAACCCTAAATTAAAAAATCAAAAAACAGGCAATGCCACCGCTCTCTATCCAGTTCCCAGGGGTGGCGGAATCCCCATAACCCTAACCGTTTTGCTAGTAGCTTTTTTATTTTTAAATCCCACCAGTAGAATTCTAGCTATTTTATTCTCACTGGTTTTTACTTTATTTATTGGTGTTGCTGACGACTTTTTTGATCTAAACCCCAGACTTAGGTTGTTCACAAATGCCCTTGCTGCTCTTATTATCATAGCCTCAGGAGTTGGGGTGGCTTATATAACAAACCCACTTTTGCCTAGTACCACAATTGACCTATCTTGGCTGCAGCTCGGCTTTAGTTTTCTTGGGCACAACTACAACCTGTGGATTCTTTCAGATACCCTGGCTTTTATTTGGATTATTTGGTGTTTAAATATCGTAGGCTGGTCTGCAGGCGTAGAAGGCCAGCTGCCAGGTTATGTGGCAGTGTCTTCTTTTTTTATTGGTGTTCTAGCTATGCGGTTTTCTTCTGACCCTAACCAAGTTCCGGTTATAGTCCTTTCTGCTGCTCTTACTGGGGCTAGTCTAGGTTTTCTAAAATTCAATTTTTTTCCGCAAAAAATAATGATAGGTTATTCCGGCAAAAGTACTACGGGGTTACTTTTAGCAGTATTAGCTATTCTGGCAGGCGCCAAAGTAGCCACTTTAATTTTGCTATTGGCCCTACCCATGCTTGACGCTATCTGGACCATAATTAGACGTCTAAAAGAGGGGAAACCAATCTACCAAGGGGATGGCAAGCATCTTCATCACCACTTGCTTAAACTTGGCTATACCAGGCGACAAATTGCCGTTTTTTATTGGTGTGTTAGCCTAATTGCTGGTTTACTAGCTATTTCATTAAACAGTACGCAAAAGCTTTTTGCCTTAATTGGGCTATCATTAGCTTTTATTGGACTACTCTTGTCATTACATCGCAAAACTCTTTCTTGACCCAGCCTCGGAGCTGATCAGACAACTTAATCTCCAGCCATTCGGCCTGCTCCAAGAGTATTTCGTATTCTTCTGCCGGTTTGACTTTGGCAATTTCCTTGCTGGTTGTACCAGGTTCGCTTCTAACTCTTAAAAACCCCAGTGGGGTCTTTTTAATAACCGCCATTTTTATGCTGGGTCTAGGAGCCACTTCACTAGGGGTTGGTTCTGTTGGTTTTTTTTCACTATCTCGAGACAAGTAGCCAATCAGCGATAGTTCGTATCCATTTATAAGTTTGGCGTAAATATCCAATGGTTTATAGCCAGCTAAAAGTAACTTCAAGTGTTTATCTCCTGCCCCATAATCAGCTACCCTCATCGGCGCATTCCCAACTACTTGTCCATCGATACTAACCACAGCATTGTCTGGATAACTTGCTAGCATTAATCCTGCTTTTGATTTATCACTAATTTTTTCTAGACCCAAAATATAGCCATTGACCATTTCCTTATCCAGGGTTACATCAATAACTGCATCAGTATAGGGTTGTAGTCTAAGTCCTTGCTCCCAAGTCTTTCCATTTTCCTCAGACCAAACAATTTTTAAAACTATAAACCCAGGAGTCAAATTCTTATTGCGGTAGGGTGTCATACCTGCTTCTTTACCATCTATAAAAACCTTGGCGCTGGGTTGGGCCAATATCTCTACCCCCGCTCTCTCACTGCCATTACAGGCTGATAATAAAATAGCACTTAAGATAATAAATATACCCTTTTTTAACATGAGATTAAGTCAGTATACTGCATCCTAGTCTGCGATAAAATAAATCATGCCCAAAAAAGAAGGTTTACGAAACAAATTAAGTCTATCCTTCTGGGCCATAAAAATTCTCTATCTTTCCGCTCCAAAACATACAATTATTTTCCTTATCTCAAAAATCCTCCGGGAATTCAGAGAGCTTGCCGGGCTTGTTATCACCACCAACATATTTAATGACATTGTAGTTTCTGTTGGTCGGGGACAAGTGAATTACACTAGTATTTATAAAAACTTAGCCTTATATTTATCCCTTGAGCTGTTTGCCATTATCATTGCTTTTTTTAGGCGCTATTCAGAAAATGCCCTAAATCTTTTGGGTAGTCCCAAGGTTCGTCAGCTCGTGTACACCAAGATTTACAACTTGGGAATTCCAGCGGTGGAAGATCCTGAAATTGCTAATAAAATCATGAGATCTAATGAGTCCATCAACTATATTCTTAACATAAGTATTTCCCTAATATCCATGGGTAGTAAACTAATCCAAACTGTCATAGTCTTGGCCAGCGTAGCCATAATAAATCCTCTTTTTACTTTGTTAATTATCATAATAAGAATTATTGGTTTTAGCCAAGACAAGTATTTTCGACGTCAAGTCTGGAATTACCAAAAGGAATCAACTGAATCCAGGCGAGTTGCCTCCACCAATCTCGGTTATCTAACTTCTCCTCCCCACCTCCACGAGATCAATCTAAATAACGCTTTTGGTTTCTTTGATAAAAAATTTATGGGTATCGAAATTCCCTTTGCCCTAAATATGCTTTTTATCAGAAGAAAGGGCTATGCCAAAATGTATTTAGTAGATGTACTTTCTGCTCTGGCTTCCACAGGTATTTATTTTAGTACCATATTGTCGTTAATATCAGGAAAGCTCTCGGTTAATATTGGCTTGTTGCAAATAAGGCTATTGGAAAAACTGGATAGTAACATTGACGAAACCACTAGTATGTTTAATGATCTAATCGAAAGTGTCACCAGGCTCGAGGATATCCACACCCTTCTTGTTGCTAAACCCGTCTTCAAGGATGGGCGCTTTATTTTAAAAAACTTAAAAACTGGGCCTGAACTGCAATTTTCTAATGTTTCTTTCAAATACCCCAAAAGTAACAAGTATATTTATAAAAACCTAAATCTTCATATTAAAGCTGGCGAAAAAATTGCCATCGTGGGGCATAATGGCGCTGGAAAAACTACCCTAGTAAAGCTCATTTCTAGAATTTATCAGGTCAATTCTGGACAAATCTTTTTAAATAGTAAAAATATTAATACCTACAAGGCCAAGTCTATCTATAAAAATCTTGGTGTTCTTTTCCAAGAATACAATAACTATACCAACCTTACTCCTTTTGAAAATATCTTTGCTGGTAGGCCAGGTGAAAAGGCTAATAAAGACAGAATTATCCAATCAGCCAAGCATGCTGATGCCCATAATTTCATAACTGCTCTCCCTCAAGGGTACCAACAGATACTCAGTGAAAGATTTAAAGGTGGCACCAGGCTCTCTACCGGCCAGTGGCAAAAGCTTGCCATTGCCAGGTTTTTTTATCGCAACGCTCCTCTTGTAATCTTTGATGAACCCACTGCAGCAATAGATGCCCAATCTGAAGCAAAAATCTTTAGTCGAATCTATAAACATTTTCAAAACAAGACTGTGATAATAATTTCCCATCGCTTTTCAACAGTAAGAGAGGCTGACCGAATTATAGTAGTCGACAATGGTAAAATCATTGAAGAGGGGAGTCACGCCCAGCTTATAAAACTCAACGGTAAATATGCTCATTCTTTTAATCTTCAAGCCAAAGGTTATGCTGCTTAAAAAGACCATTCTATTTCTATTTGCGTTAGTTTTTCTATCTTCTTGTTCCAAAAATAACAATAAAAACTTATCCCCAGTAGGGGCTGGGTTTCCCAGCCCAACCCAGGCCCAGCCATCACCATCTCCAACCCCAGCCCCCACTCTTACCTTGGGTCTTCTAGGCGACCTAGGCCTTGGTCGCAATATTACATTCACCGCCAGAGAAAAAAATGATTTTAATTATAGCTTTTCACTTATGCAGTCTTGGCTCAATCAAAACGATTTGAACTCTGTAAATTTAGAGTCTCCCATTGTTAGCTCTTGTCCTAGCGTCAAAACTAATACCTTCAAGTTTTGTGGTGACCCTCAGTTTTTACCCTCATTAGTTTCAGGTCATTTTTTTCTCAATCTAGCCAACAATCATATCCTAAATTATGGTAGCCAGGGCTTAGAAGAAACAAAAAAATTACTATCGAATAACACACTGGACTACGTTTATTCACATCAAAAGAGTACAGAATTTACCCAAAAAACTATTAACAATATTTCTCTTGGTTTTTTAGGTTTTGATTTAACCGGTTCCCAGTCTAGGCCATCTAATGACGAGATCTTGTCTCTGGTTAGTCACTACGACCCCCAAGTAGATCATTTGATTGTGCATATTCATGGGGGCAACGAATACGAGCCATCCCCAGAGCCATGGAAACAACAGTTTTTTAAAGAACTAGTTGACGCCGGAGCCGACATCGTCCAAGGGCATCATCCTCACGTTTGGCAGGGGATTGAACTTTATAGGGACAAATATATTTATTATTCTTTAGGCAATTTTATCTTTGATCAGTCCTGGTCCGCCCCCACTTCCCAAAGTTATGCAATCAGGTTAACTCTTACCAAAACCGCCATTATAAAAGAGGAGGTTCAACCCTATATTATCCGCAACAACTCGCGTCCAGAACCAGTTGAAAAACTTACGGCCTACCCTTTTCGCAAACGCGATATCCTATGATGCTAAAAAATCTTTTAACCTATCTGCAGTAGATCTTGTATTTTCTTTCTGTGCATTTTGTTTATCAGCTTTAAGCTTTTTTGCTACAGTTAAAGCTTCTTCTATGGCCTTTTTATAATTTTCAGTCTCTTTAGGGTCGTCAGACTGAAGCACACCTTTGTTCCTATCACAAAAAGAATATAAAATATGTGCTTTTAATTCTGCAATACTTTGTGCTTGAGGATTGTTAAATGGTAATTCAGATGGGCTAAAATAATTTTCAGCTGAGCTTTGCATATGGGTTGAAAAAACTATTCCACTACCATCAATAAATAATGCCCATAATCTACCCAGGTTTTCATCAACTGGCAATATGTATCCAATAAAGTCTCCTGGGGTTCTTACTGTTTCTGTTTTAGAAGTAAACTCTCTGGAAGACTCACCATTATCCGGAATTTCAATACTTCCTCTAGTCTCAATTTGACCGCCTATAGTAATAGCCCTACCCAGTCCAAGTGCGTGCAAATTTTCTATATAAGTCCTAATTTCTGGGTCTATCCCCATAAACTTTTCAAACATATTTTTGCCATCATTGTTTACGGAATCCATAGTTAATTTTTACACAGTTTTTTAAATATCTCTACCACCTCCTCAACCGATTTGCACACTGTATATACTGACCTTTCTTGGCTATCCATTGCCAGGGCAAAGGCCATATCATCCATTATTCTTTGCCAAAATTCCCCCACAAAAATAATAGGTTTATGTTTACCATAGTTAAATTTAGCCTCAGCCCAAACTACTCCCAGCTCAGAAATTGTCCCAGTTCCACCGCGAAAAATTAAAAAAGCATCAGCCTCGGCCACCAGTCTTCTTAGTCTATCAGGGTAATTAAACTCAGCAATTATATTATCTGCAAGGCCAATATTTGGTTCGTTTTGGCCTTCATAGTTTTCACCCATATTTACGCTTTTATCAATTACCACTATTTCTGCCTTCCCACCCACATCTTTAGCACCCTTAGTTGCCGCATACATCACCCCAGGGCCACCTCCATTTACCACCGTTAACCCCAGTTTGGCAATTTCCTGGGCACATTTAACTGCCAGATAATAATGCACATCAGTTTCCTTGGCCTCGGCATCTCCAAAAAAAGCCACTTTTTTTATTTCACGGCTAGTCGAGGCTAACATTATAAACTATTTAACCTTGCTAAATTTTCTGCCACATTTCCTTCAAATACCATATGAGTACAGTTAATCTCGTTTACTCTACTTGCCCTTAATTTGGGCACATGTTCTTCGTTTATGCCACCATCCACCGCTATTGAAAATGGTATCCCCAGCTTTTCCTGCAACTCTAAGGCTTCTTCAATTTTTGTAAAGATTTTTTCATCCAGCTTTATAGTTTCAAAGCCCGCTTTTCTAGCCATTAATATAATTCCATCCACATCTAGTGGAAAGTCTTCGTGTAGAGGAGTATCAATATCAAATGCCAGCCCTGCTTCAAAACCCATTTCATGAGCAGTTTCCAAAAATACATGTTGATCTTCCATCATTTCAATTTGACCATAAACTCTTAGAGCTCCAATTTCTCTGCATTTCTCCAGCCATTTTATAGGAGACTTTACCATCAAATGAATTTCCCACACAAACTCTAACCCAAATTGATAATTGTTAAGCAAGGCCAAGTCAAATGATTTTCCCGGAGAAAATTCTCCGTCGCATACATCAATTTGTACGGTTTTTACCCCAGCCTCTCTAAGCCTGTCTAGCTTTTTTTCAACCTCCTGGTAATCTTTTTCAAAAATCGCTGGAGTTATCTGCATATTAGTGACTTCCTACAAACATACCCATTTCTACTAATCTACAAGAGTAACCAAATTCATTGTCATACCAAGCTCCAATTTGCACCATATCTTCATCTAAAACTTTAGTCATTCTAGTATCAATCAGGCACGAGGCCGAGTTTCCAACTATATCTGAAGACACTATGGGATCATAGGTAATTTTTAGCCGGCCTACTAGCTCTCTACTAACTGCCGCTTCTTCTAGTATAGAATTAACTTCTTCTATTGTTGTTTTTCTAACCATTTTAAAAGTCAGGTCAGAATAAGACCCGCATGGTACCGGTACCCGTATAGCCGTACCTCCAAATCTTCCCTTGGCTTCCGGATAACATGCAATTACAGCTTCTGCAGCTCCTGTGGTAGATGGCACTATATTTATAGCCGCTGCCCTAGCTCGGCGCATATCTCCGCCCGCGCTACTATCTACTATACTTTGGTTAATGGTATAAGCATGTATAGTCGTTAGCATACCTTTTTCAAACCCTATTTTTTGGTCAATTAATTTCACAATTGGGGCGCAACAATTGGTAGTGCACGATCCATTGGAAATAAGTATCTGTCCATCATAACTATCTTCATTCACACCTAATACAAAAACAGGAATATCGCCCTTGGGAGGGGCAGATATAACCACCTTTTTCACGCCGTTTTTTAAATGCCCTTCGGCCTTTTTATCTGTAAAGGCCCCAGTACATTCTAGTACTACATCCACACCATATTGACCCCAAGGTATTTTATTTACATCTCTCTCGGCTAAAACCGGGAAATTCATGTGTCCCACCTGTAGTCTCCCTAGCTCCTTACCTTTTTTAGGTTCCAAAGCCTCAATCTTTGCTGGAAATCTGCCAAATACCGAGTCATATTTCAAACTATATTCAATACTTTCCATAGGAGTTGAGCCACTAGTATTTACTGCCACAATTTCCACATCATATTTTTGATCAAAAATTGTCCTCAGGCTTCCTTGCCCTATTCTTCCAAAACCATTAATACCCAATCTAACTTTTGGTTTGTTGTTATCGGCAGTATTCATAATTAATATTAAATGATTCTGGCTGTCTCTACCACCGGCAAACATTTTTTTGCTAGAAACTCCATCATCACTCCTCCGCCACTAGAAATCAGTCCTACTTTTTCGCCATACCCAAATCTACGGCAGGCAGCTGTGGTATCTCCACCTGCAATAATACTGAAAGCTCCCGACAGAGCCATAGCTTCCAGTAAACTTTTAGTACCTTTTTCGCACTCTGGATCTTCCCATTTACCAGCACTTCCAGCCCATATCACCGTGCCAGCGCTTTTTACGATTTCACAGAATTTTGCAATTGTGTCATCATCGATATCCATTCCATCGGATCTTAAGATGCCTATAATTACTTTTTCATTTATCTTGGCAAAATTTACTTCTCTAGGCAGTGTGCCAACTAAAAGTATTCTATCAGCTATATATTGCAATGTTTCAATATGATCTAACTTATCAGCCTTAGCACCTCCAAGTACAACTACAACAGGCTTCTTTGGATTATTTACCACTTCTTCCAGGGCTCTATATTCCTTAATAAAACTATTGCCAAAATAGCAGGGGAGTACACTCCCCACCATCATAGACGGGCTTGTTCTATGTGCCACCGCAAACGCCTCTTGAACATAAACTTCTGCTAAACTTGCCAAATACTGCAAAAAGGCTGGATCATTGTTTTTTTCACCCTCAAAAAATCTTATATTTTCCAAAAATACTATTTGTGAACTATCAATAGCCGCGTCAATAATTTCCATGTTTTCCGCTTCTTCTACAAAAACAGAAGCCACCTGTACTCCAACTTTTTCATCTACCAAGGCCATCAGTTCGGCATAAACTGGCCTTAGGGAATATTTTAAATCCTTGCCCTCGGGTCTACCCAAGTGTCCCAATACAATAATTTTACAGTCCTTAGCAAGCAGATCTGCAATAGTATCAATACTTTTTACCAACCTAGAGTTGTCACCATCAGGTAGATCCAAATCCATTCTCAGCATTACCTTGCTATTTAGAGGTATTTCACTTATAGAACGAAGTATTTTCATATTTGGCTATCTTATTAATTCTACGCACAAAACGTTCGGTTGGCAAAAATTCTTCCCGCAGGAATCTCCCAACCAAGTTTTTAATTTCTTGCAAATCTGTTATATCAGCCCCAAAACAGGCAATATTTATATCATCATCTCGCACTGAATCTATCACTTGCCCCTCTGTTACAAACAAACTAGCTCTGGCTCCTCTTACTTTATTAGCCGCCACACACATTCCTGATCCACTACCGCAAACTAAAATACCCCTGCCCCTGTGGTGTACCACTGCCTCAGCAACTGGAATTGCAATATCGGTATAGTCATCTTCGGTGTCTAGTACGTTTCCCGACATGTCTTTTACTTCATATTCCAGGCCACGAATGTATTCCAACAAATCCTTCCGCAAATGATAAGCTCTGTGGTCGCATCCAACAAAGATTTGTTTCATGATTTGTTGTTATTTCGTTTCTGGAAAACAATAAGCGTCCTCCTTTTGGTTAGTACACACCCGATAGGTTTTTCCATCTGTCTCATAGAAAAGTTTTTTATAGCTACTGTCCAGTTCATTCAAACTTTTTGGATAAGAACCATTCTTAGCATAGTATTCTTCGATTTTGCTTGCAGTATTAGTAATTTCAATTTTATTTTGATTGTGTAATTTAATAGACTCTTTGGTTGCAAATATCATAATCCCTGCAAACAGTGCTACCAAGGGAATTACTATTGCACAAACAATTAGAACAAATATCCACATTACTTTTTTCCCCAATTTAACTGAAAAATCATTTCCAGTCCTCAGCTGCTGGTACAAACTTAGATTAAATACCATCGTCAAAATGCTAAAAAACAAAAACAGTGCCTCATCAGTCATACGATACTGCACTCCAGCTAGTGCGTTAAAAAGTGCCTCGAATATTCCTATAAGAATTACTGGAATTATTATAATGTTACTCAAAATACCCGCCAAGAAAGACTTTCCTAAATCATAAAAAAATAAAGTTATTTTATTCCCCTCAGTCAACCTAGCGCTCTCCTCAAATGCTTCAGAAATTGACATATCCTTCTCAGCTACTAAGAGCATCACAAATCTGTATTTAATCAACCAATA
>CAYTYZ010000003.1:68930-76959 GCA_964442385.1 uncultured Gammaproteobacteria bacterium | reverse complement strand
ACAAACTTGGTACGATTTGGGACTGGCTTGGGTGGCTATTTCTACTGTTTCCTACATTAGCGAGGAAAACCGTAAAGTGTATACACCTAGGTCCAAAGAATATATAAATTTGCCGCAAGTAGTGGCTGATATAAATCAGGTTGGCTTATCAGTAAGATTTTCTGTCACGATGTTTAACGGCGGAATTGACAGTCCTGAAAAAGTAGAAAAAATGATAGAGTGGTGCAGGGAACTGGATGTTAGACAATTAACACTTCGCAGGGTGGCAAAGCCTGGAGATAGCGAAAATGTTGAAATATTCAAATGGACAGAAAACCATTTGATGAGTGATGGCCAAATTGCGGACATTAAACAATATTTGGATAAAAATGGAACATTAATTGACACTAGCAGTGGACATGGGTCGCTTATTTATGATGTTGGTGGTCAAAATGTATGCCTTACAAATGCCTTAACAATGGACGCCCAGTCCCCTAAAAAAAGGCAAATTATTTTCTTTCCAAACGGTAGAGTAAAGTTTGACTGGCAATATGGAGGGGCGACCTTACTATAGGTTTTCTTTGACTCTAAAAAGAACTATCTTTTGGATTAGATCTATTGGTAAGGGTTTATCTAGAGGTAGGCGGATGGCCCCTTTGCTACAGATATAGTCTGACAAGTCCTTTTTGAAAGCTAAAATGGCACTAGGGGTGGGGTAAAAACCAAGATGGGATTTGTAGGCAGCAAAGTGAACCAGGTTACCATTGAGATAAAAGGTGGGCATTTGATAGCTGATTTTTTCGCTAGCCTGGGGTGCAACTTCTCTAATCGCTTGGCGCATTAAAAGCAAGATGGTTTGAATATCTTTTGGGAAAGAGGCAATATAGTCGTCGATGTTTTTATAACCTTTATTCATAATTTGGCGGAAGGGGTGGGATTCGGACCCACGATACCTTGCGGTGCACGCTTTCCAAGCGTGTGGAATAAACCACTATCCGACCCTTCCAAGATACAAAGTAGTCTATTTTAGCAAAAAGCTTTATATTTAAGTATGAATAAAAAATACATGGTTGAATTGTTGGGGGCTTTTTTCTTAACTTTTGTGGCGATGGCTAGCATGCTTGGGAACGAAAATAGCCTAATAACCGTGGGAGTGGCTCTGGTTGGGTTAACCCTGATGGCTTTGGTATTTATATTTGGCAAAGTAAGTGGAGGACATTTTAATCCGGCAATTTCTGTCGGTGCCTGGTCTGTTGGTAAACTTGATACAAAAGATTTGCCCTTTTATGTGGTGTTGCAAATTGGAGGGGCCTTGCTTGCTAAATTGGCTATAGGATTTTTTGGAGAAGTAAATTTGCCTACTGCCTCTATGACAAAGCCAATAAATGTTTTGTTGGCAGAGGCGGCAGGGGCTTTAATATTTAGCTTAGGGGTGGCTAGCGTGGCTATGGCTAAAGAAAAACTAAGTAGTAGCAGTCCGTTTTTTATTGGTCTGTCGCTTATGTTGGGTTTGAGTTTGGCTACAATACTCGGGTCTGTTGGGGTACTTAATCCAGCAATTTCGGTTGGTTTGAATATTTTAGCCTGGCCATATTTAGTTGGTTCGGTTGTAGGATCCCTGATTGGTTTTAACTTGTATAAATATTTGGTAGCCTAAAAAGGTGAAACCTCGAATAATTTTTATTCATGGAAATGGAGCAGAGCATTGGAACTTTGCTTTTTCTGGTTGGTTAAAAAAGGAGTTAGAAGAGCGGGGTTATCCAACCTTTTTTGAGACATTTCCAGACTCTATAATGGCGAGAAGTAGCTACTGGCTACCCTTTTTGAAGAACCAAGTTAAGGCAGGAGAAAACGATGTAATAATAGGCTGGTCATCGGGAGCGGTAGCTGCCATGAGATATGCTGAAAATAATAAAATATCCGGGTCGATATTGATATGCCCCTGCTACACTGATTTGGGTGAGGAAAGTGAAAAAATTAGTGGCTATTACGATAGTCCGTGGAATTGGGAAAAAATAAAAAATAATCAAAAAAATATTGCCCTATTTTATTCGGACAATGATCCTTTTATACCAATAAACGAACCAGAGTATATTGCCAAAAAACTTGGGGCTGAAAAGTTTATGTTGCCAGGGAGGAAACACTTTATTGAACAAAATAAAATAACCGAACTTTTGGAATATATAACCAGGACTTATTTATAACTTAGCCAGGTGTTCTAAATGTCTAGCATTTTCACTCCTTGGAATTATAACTATGTCATTAAGATCCACAGAATCATCAAATAATCCACCCAGGTGAAAACGTAAAACTTTTTTTCCAAGTACATAGTCGTTGTCCCAGGAATCGTACTCTAGTTTTCTAGCTTTGACTAAAAGTACCCTTGTATCTCCAGTTATTTCGTCACGGGTATGAAAAACCAGAAATCTTTTAAGCTGTAATGATTGGTTTTGGTATACCCTCTCCCTCTCTCTGCCAAAAGCACGCGAACTTATAATGTCGCCTACCATAATATCCTGTTCTCTGTCTATTTTCATTTTACAGATTAATATATAACTAAATAATAGTAGTGTATCTTTGACACTTTGTCAATATGGCTCATGTAACTAACAACCAGAAAGTGGCATGGTATATTTAATTTAATATGCCAAAGAAAAAAATAGACTGGTGGAAAATTGCTGGCTATTGGTATTCTTTTATAGCTGGGGTAAATATTTTGTTAGCAATATATTTTATTTTGGTTCCGGCCATAACGACCGGCTCTCTGGGCAATCTTACAAAAGATTCCATTGGAGTAGGTATTGGTTTATTTGCCTTGATGGAAACTGGGGTTTATGCTTTAATCCCCTACTTGTACTTTAAAAAAAATAAAATTGCCATGACTTTATCAATAATTGTTTTTGTGATTTTAGAAGGTGGGATGAAGTTTTTAGCTTTGTATTATCCAGATAATAAGAATATGGTTTTGAAAATTGGTGCTATTGCTTTTTCAGTAATGCCAACTTTATTTTTGATATATAAAATAAAAGCCAACCCAATTAAAGCTAAAAAGTAATTTTTAACTACTTGGTTAATGGAGGTAGTAGTTTTTGATAAAGTTTAATTTTTTCTGGTTTACTGAGAAGCGCATAACGTGGGGAGGGGGAAGGGAGGGTCACTAAATTTGTACCGGGATATTTTAGTTTCAGTTCATTAAAGTGTTTATTAAATAATTGTTCTGCTTTTCTGCTGGAAAAAAATATGGTTTTAATTTGATTTTCACTGAGAATTTTTGTTATCACATCAGTGTTGAATACAATATTGATTAAGTTATTATCGGCATTGGTATTATTGCTTCGTTCACACTGTAAAATTAAGTCAGTTATAGCCATATGTAGTTTGGAAAAAAGTTTTTGTTTTATAATTTTTGTGGATAATTCCATGTTATAGACACTTTCTAGAATTGGCCAAAATTGGCTTCTTTGGGTACCAAAGAACCAATCGTAAGTTGGATCAACTACTTTGCCAGTAAAGGTGCCTAAGAACAAATATTGACATTTAGGCGGGACAAAACTACCAAAAGGATGAACTTCAATCATGGGTGATTAATTATTAAACTTGGATAGAATCTTTTGTTTGATGATATTATGATTTTATGAAAATAACAGAAGAAAATGAAAACCTAATTAAGCTAAAGGACAATCCATGGTATTTTTTAGTACTGTTTACATTTTTTGCATTAACAGGTTATTTGATGGCCTACAAGCCCTATCTTTTCGTAAGTCCAGGACCCCCATCTTTTGGTAAAATGTTTATCTACATAGGAGTGATTGGAGCATTGTTATTTTATTCTTATTCTATAATTGTATTTGACAAACAAAGTCAGATTCTGAGGATTACCAGATTTGGACTACTGGGGCTTGGTAGAAAATCGTATAGGTTGTATGGGATTAAGCAAATTTATTATCGCCTTGATAGATACGGGGATACACGTTCAAGAGCAGGTCGTTTATTAGTCCAATGGGATGATGGTCATGAGATTCCGTTGAGATTAGTCCGTATATCAAATAATATTGGGAACGATAGAGAGATTGGGAAAAAGATTGCTAGGTTTCTTAATATCCCGTATGTCCAAGATGGGGTAACAGAGAAAGAGCTTGAATTTAAACAATAATTATTACTTAAGAAAACTTGGCGGAGGTGGTAGGATTCGAACCCACGGTAGCTTGCGCTACGGCGGTTTAGTAAACCGCTGCACTAGACCACTATGCGACACCTCCAATGGCTATATTGTAACAAGGTTACGATATAATTATACATGCACAATAAACCCTTAATTAAGGCTTTGCTGGTGTATAGTATTTGTGTTTTATTAGTAACAACATTGGTAGCTACGGTAATGTATTTTGAAAGCCTGGTGGAACCATATTGGCAACTGGCACAGTTTACAAATAAATATAGGCAGGGGATTAAAACTAATGTGTTTGGATCTCTTTTCGAAGAAGCCATGTTATGTAAAACAATAAAATGCCAAGAAGAAATCGGCAGAAGATTGAGTGATGGTATTAAAGAAGAAGAACTGCATTATTCATCCGATCTACATTTTATAAAGCAGGACGGAAATAAATTTTATGCCTTAAATTGGGCTGGAAAAGTGCAAGATATTAGTAATAAAGTTAATAAAAATCGACCTGATAATATGTTTTGGTTTATATGGAATTACATGCATGGAGAATGTAACGTTTTTAATTTTCAGGGGGAATTCATTAATGCTCCATTTTGTGAGTATTATGCAAAAATAGATCTGGGTGGAAATAAATATGGATATTTGTCTAGAATATTTTTTTCCACTGAAGAAAACTTGAGTTTTTTGATGGTTTTATCTTTTGTTTTTTTACTACCCTTTGCTATTCCTACATACATATACGACGGGGTTGACGCACGGGCTGTGATAATTTTTAGTATTTTTTTGGTTTTGTTGCCAATTGGTTTGACGTATATTTATTTTAAACTTATTAAGAAATGAAGGTGATGCTAGACTAAATTATGACATTGCCAAAATACATGACCACCATTACTCCCCTTTCTAAAGTTTTAGCCCTAGGATTATTCGTAGCCTTGCCATTTGTAGGGTTTTATTTAGGCTATAAATACTCTAAATTGACAAACGTCCCGGAAATAAAAGAGGTGGTTGTTTACAAAGACAGGATAGTTAATAAAGCCGCGCCTGCAAGAGATCTTATCGAAGAGTGTGGAGATATTCCAATGGAAATCATAAATATTAAAAAGGGCTGGCCAACAGGGGGAGTGGGTCCAGTTTGGTCGCCTAATTGTAGAGGTTTAGCCTGGTCTATGCAGATTCCGAATTTTGAATATGGAACAGAAAGAAGGCTTTATCCATACGAAGGAGTTTTTGTTTATGATTATTTTACTAAAAAGTCTAAGAAGGTATACGTACCAACAAAAGGAGATTTGTTTGTTAGATTCGACAGATGGGTAGACAATGAGCATATTATTTTCAACAATTTAGACGGAAGTGGAATCATAGAGCTAAATATAAAGACCGGAGAGACGATGCCGATAAGAAATTAGTGGTAGACTTGGTTATATGAAAAAAGGTTTTCACACCCAAATCGAGAGCTTAACAGTGGCTAATAAAAACTACCGACAGGTGTTGTATACGGCAGCACACTGCCAACTGGTACTAATGTCATTGCCGCCAGGGGTAGAAATTGGTTGGGAAGTGCACCAAGATGGCGATCAATTTTTTAGATTTGAAAGTGGCGAGGGATTAGTAACTATTAATGAGTCTGAGTATAAAGTGGTAGCAGGAGATTGTGTGATTGTTCCAGCAGGAAGCAAACATAATGTGGCTAATACATCGACGACAGAAGATTTAAAAATTTATACTATCTACTCCCCTCCTCACCACCAGGATGGACTTACAAGAGCAACTAAGGCCGAGGCGGAAGCCAGCGGCGTAGATTTTGACGGTAAGACCAGCGAATAATATGCAAAATTTATTTTTAAAACTATATTTTATAGCTTTGCCAGTTTTTTTTGCCATAGACATGGTGTGGCTAGTATTAATTGCCAAAAATTTTTATAGTCAACAAATAGGGTTTTTAATGAAAACCACGCCCAACTGGGCTGCTGCTATAGTTTTTTACTTACTATTTATTGTTGGACTGGTGGTGTTTGTAATCGAGCCAGCAGTTAGTGTAAATAGCTGGCAGAAAGCCCTGGCACTGGGGGCTTTTTTTGGTTTAGTTACCTACGCAACTTATGATCTAACCAATTTGGCTACTATAAAAAATTGGCCTATGCTGGTAACCATAGTTGATTTGATTTGGGGTACGATATTGGCAGCAAGCGTTTCTGTGGTTTCGTTTTTTATAGCTAAAAAAATGGGCCTATGAACTATTTTGCCATCTTGGGATTGATAACTTTGACCTATATGTGTGTTTGGTTTGCCATTTCGGTTTGGAAAAAAAGAAATGATGTGGCAGATATTGCCTGGGGAATGGGATTCCCACTAATTGCTTGGAGCAGTTTTTTAATAGCCAACAAGGCTTCGGTGGTTGCATTGGTTACAAATATTTTAGTAAGTATTTGGGGGGCCAGATTGGCAAGTCATATATGGAGCCGAAACAAAAATAAGCCTGAAGATGCTCGTTATGCCCAATGGAGGAAAGATTGGAAAAATAGTTTTTTTATTAAATCTTTTGTAAATGTGTTTTTACTACAAGGTGGGTTAATGTATTTGATTGCCTTGCCTGTAATGCTAAACAATCTGCTGGGGGGTGATATTAATTTGATTGGAATATTGGGAATTTTAATTTGGATTAAAGGATTTGCTTTTGAAGTTATTGGAGATTGGCAACTGACCCAACATATAAAAAATCCGAATAATAAGGGAAAGCTCATGACTAGTGGCCTATGGAAATATACCAGGCATCCAAATTATTTTGGTGAAGTCTTGTTGTGGTGGGGAATATTTGTTATTGGCTTGTCGGTAGGAGCTGGCTTGGTAACGATAATTGGACCACTTACTATAACGTTTTTGATTTTGTTTGTGTCTGGAATTCCCCTGCTGGAAAAGAAGTATGTTGGTCGAGAAGATTGGGAGGAATATAAAAGAAAAACCAGCGTATTTGTCCCTTGGTTTTCTGGAAAATGAACAGAGGAATAGTTTTGGTAAACGATAAAATGCAGCAAGGTTATGAATATGAACTGACTGAAGAAACGGGTAAGAACTTTGACGCAAGTTTCAAGCCAGAACTAAGCCCAAAAGAAATGTTGGAGCTGGGAATATTTGGGGGCGTGTACCTGCGGGACTGCAAAGGAGAGTTTCCAGCGGATTGGTTTGAGGTAGCCAAACTAGCGCCTAAAGAAAAAGATAAAAATCTAAATTATTTTAAAATGGACGCCAGCATGCCACTATCCGAGTGGCAAAGACGTGGCTGGATACACCCAGATGACCCCAGGGGTTGGTTTCAGTGGTATTGCAGATATTATATGGGCAGAAGACATGAAGATGATAAACGCCAAATAGGAAGGTGGAGAAAAATTGCCAGGCATGTATCCCAAATAAGACACAATTGCGCTCCAGGAGATGTGAGTTGCAGACCAAGACAAAGACAAGCTGTTTTACACTGGGCCTATGATAGTAGAAAAATATAGTATTTAGCAGCCAGGAAAATAATCGGTATGAATGTGTTTTACTTTTAGGCTAAGTAAGATTTTTTTGTAACTATCGACCATGGCTGGTGGACCGGAAATATAAAAGTGACGAGCGCTATAATCAGGAATATTTTTTTGAATAAATTGGGCTGTTACGTAGCCAGATGTAGCAGTATTGTGATATATGGTGCGCGCCTGGTCAAACACCTGGTGGTAAGCAAACTTATCGTCGTTGTTGGCATAAAGCAAAACTAGGTCACGATTGCCTTGGGTATCTTGCAAATACTTGACCATGGAGCGAAAAGGGGTGATACCAATACCTCCGGCAATTAAGGCCAACTTAAGACTTTTATCTTTGGGTAGAATAAAGTCTCCTTGAGCCTGATGG
>CAYTYZ010000003.1:17306-68920 GCA_964442385.1 uncultured Gammaproteobacteria bacterium | reverse complement strand
TAGGTATTATTTAAGGCTACTACTTCTGCCGGTAACTATTTTTGTGCCCAAGGAAATGGTGTCTTCGGTAGGCGATGAGGCCAAGGAAAACCAACGTCTGGTACCACGAAGATCAGGGCTTGGATGTGGCAGAGTCCACTCGAGATACTGCCCTGGTACAAAAGCAATTTTTTGATTGGTGGAAAATTCGAAATTATAAGTATCCGTAGCAATGGGAAGTATTTTTTTTAAGATTAAAATTACCCTTTGGCGTCGCCAAAAAATAAAAGCAACTAAATTGCCTAAAAGCAAGGCAAATTCTGTACCCCCATGAAAGGGTCCTACTTTAAAATATTGAGTCAGCCAGATTCCAACTAGTATTGCATAAAAAAATTGGGAACGTTTGCCAGGTGGTGTGGTAAGAGGTTCGGTAAACATAATGGTGGCAAAAAAAACTAAGGGTCCAGAAAGCCAAAGCATGGATAGGGGTAAGCCTTGCAGGGCTGCAAACAGGCTGGCAACAACTAGAAAAACCAAGACCATAGTTTGACGCCTAAGTTTTCTAACCACTAAAAAGCCAAATATGGCTACTATAGGAAGCAGGGTTCGAGAGCCAATCCACCAGCTGGCACTGGAGCTACCAAGACTAGTCAACACGAAGGCCGAGAGAGCGGCTGGGTTAAAAATATGAGAGGCGCCAGGGGCAAAAGTGTACTTTGAGGCAACTGCCAAAAAGGAGGCTAAGATCAGAAATGGGTAATCAGATGGGTCAAGCAGGCAAGCTAAAATTAGGGCCGTGATAAGCCAAGATTCGTAATTGGGAATGGCTTTAAATAGTTTAGTAAATATTTGGTGAAAAATAAAAGAAGACCCAAGCAAAATTAGGATACTAACTAGATAACTAATTGGATTATGTATAAAAAAACCAGACAGGACAAAGCATGATAGAGCCAGAAGTACTAGCTTGTACATTGTTATCTGGTTGAGGTATTTATCTATTTGCTGTAAAAAGTGTGGCATGAAAATTGTCGGACTTGGTAACCATATTGTTATTATCTAGTATTAAGTAGTCAAAGGCAAAGTGTGGAAGTAAAACCTTGGGTTCAACTAAAAAAAGACAGGTGGCCAAAGAGTCTGCAATAGTGGCTGTAGGGGCTACTACCCAAACGGACTTGATACTTTGGGGCGAAGTTTGGGTTTTAGGGTTAATAATATGATGATAGTCCCTCCAGCGACGACGGTTGCCCGCCGAGCCGCAAATAGACTGATTTTGAATTAAAATAGTACCGATGGCCTGCGTAGAATCGTCAGGATGCTCTAGGGCAACCTCTTGTTGAGTAGAGGACTTGATATAAATATCGCCACCTGCATTAATGTAAATATAGTCATTAGCTTTTAGCATTTGGTCATTAGATAAAATCGAAAAGACCTTGTCTATGGCATAACCTTTGCCTACCCCACCAAAATCCAATTGGATAGGAGTTTTAATGGTTAACTGATTGCCTTTTAGTTCCAGATATCTATCAAGGCTAGCCAGTTTGGATAGTTGGTTTGATTTTAAGGAGTAATTAATATCGTAACCAGCTTCAGATAGATTTTGACCTATGGTTGGGGTAAAAAGATTATTAGTTAGAGAGTTGATTTTAATATATAGTTCCAGGATTATTTGACCATCTTGGTCTAGAGTGTACACCCCTGGAGTTTGGCTAATATGATTTAAAAAGGAAGTTTGAATAAACCTGGAATAGGTTTGTTCAAACTTTGTTAGCCAAGATCTAATATCTGGACTAATCCTTCGGCTGCACTCGACATGCCATTGCGTACCGAGTGCAGTAAAGTCCAGCTGGTTCATTACATTTGAGCTTTGATTTTTGCCAGAGCGTCATTGAAGCCAGTGCCAGTTAAGGAAGATCCAGATACTTTGCCAACCTGCAGATCAGCAAGGGGTTTGCCAACTACTTGTTCCTTGATACCTCCAGCAAATGCAGTTTCCCATTTGATTGAGCCAGGATTAGTGGCGTTAGGTGTAACCACTACGTCAGTAATAATACCGTTATCTACGGTAAGTTTGACCCCAATGGTTTCTGGACCACCTGGAGAAGTGTACGCTCCGGTAGCTTCATAAGTTTTGCCTTTGACCATGGCCTCGGTTGTGCCACTGGTGGTAGTCACCGGAGCAGTACTGGTTTCTTTGGGCATTATTTTTTCAGTAGAAGGCGTGGTTGGGGTCGAGCAGCCAGCTAATAATATGGTCGCCAGGGCAACTAAAGGTAGTTTTTTATTCATTTTTTAAAAATTTGTAATTTGTAAAGTTATCTAATAATACTGAAAACAAACTGAAAAGACTATTTGGAAATACGAGCAGCCATAGTTGCCTCGGTCCACCAAAGAAGATCAGCAAGCAGGTCTTCAAGTTTGCCTTGTGGATTAAGACCAGAATAGACATGGGGAAAATAAATTTGATCACGGGTACTAGCTACACGTAATTCGGTAAAAATTTGGCGTAGGTGCTCTACTGCCCTGGAGCCACCTGCAACACCACCGTAAGAAATATAACCGACTGCCTTGTGTGCCCACTCGGGCTTGGCCGAATCTATAGCATTTTTGATAATTGCACTGGGGGCATGATTGTACTCGTTGGTTATGACAATGTAACCGTCAGCCGAATCAACGGCTTTCTGCCACTTTGCAACCGAGTCAGCAGGGTCTGGGGCGCCATAAAAAGGAAGATTAAGTTGTGCAAGATCAATATAACTAAAAGTAGCTGTAGTTACTTTGTCCAGTTCGGTTTTGAGCCAAGTAGCAACTTTTGGAGCAGCAGCCTCCTCGCCTCTACTTGAACCATAAAAAACTAGAATATTTGGTTTGGTCATAAAATTTTATATTAATACTTAACAGGTATGATTCTATAGTGTATAATGCTATTAACAAGTACTCATATAATTCATACTAAGTATTATGAAAAATGCTAACGCAAACTTTTGCCCAGTAGAATCCACCATGAGGATTATTGGGGGCAAGTGGAAACCCATTATTATTTATCAACTTTTATCAGGTACCAAAAGATTTTCGGAACTAAGACGAATATTAACCGGGATAACCCAGCAGATGCTGACACTGCAACTACGCGAACTAGAAAGTGATCGGATAGTTAAAAGAATAGTGTATGCCCAGGTGCCGCCAAAAGTAGAATACTCTTTGACCATATCTGGCAAAAGTTTGGAAAAAATCCTGCGACAAATGGAGTTATGGGGAAAATCCCACCAACTTGCCAGCCAGAAGGCCAATAGCCATACTTAGTCCCCCAATAAATAGCACCTGAAGGGCGGAAAATCTAGGGTTTTGGTTTAGAGCTAGGCCTTTGCCCCAGCCTAACAACCCTAGTCCCAATAGAGAACTTAAGACACAGGAAATAATAAGATAATCTAAACTACTGAAAAAGATGGGAACTATAGGGAAAAGTCCACCAACTATGTAAGATACAAACATGAGTAGCCCCAGTTTTATCTTTTTTTGGGTAGTACCACTGGTTTGACTGAGAAATTCCCCGCTGGCCATTGATACAGCTTCTACGCATAGGCCAACTACGCCGGCTAATATAACGGCACTTTTGTTGTTGGAACCAATAGCTACACCCACAACCAGTCCTGTTGTGGAAACCAGGGAATCTTCTAGTCCAAAAATAATACTTTTAAGAGAAGCTCGGGCAAGCATAAAATAAGTTTAACAGGTAAAATAGGCTGTGTATAAAAATATTGTAATTTTTGGGGCCAGTGGGGATCTTGCTGGGCGCTACTTAATTCCTGCTGTTGAAAAGTTAAAAGAAATGGACCCCAAGATTAGATTGATTGGATATGGGAGATCAGCACCTAAGTGGGAAAAGGATATATTTGTAACTGGAGAATATAACCAAGCAGGACTGGTAGGGCTGGTAAGTTATTATGAAGCGGGAACAGTGTACTATGTTTCTTTGCCAATAAAGCCTGAGATTTTAACTGATTTAATTGCTGGACTAAAAGCGAACAAGATATTTAACAAAAATGACAAGCTGGTTCTGGAAAAACCATTTGGAACTGACTTTAAAAGCGCTAAAATACTGGCAGATTTACTAGAAAGTGAAGTTGACAAAGAGCAGCTATATTTGGTGGACCATTATTTGTCAAAAGATCTGGTGAGAAATATTGTAAGTCTTAGATTTGCAAACCCAATATTGCAGTCCATATGGAAAAAAGATTTAATCGAATCAATTGAAATAGTGGCGCAGGAAGAGGTGGGAGTTGGGAGCAGGGGGGAATACTATGACAAGTCTGGGGCGACTAGGGATATGGTGCAAAATCACTTACTGCAACTCCTGTGTTTGGTTTGTGTAAACCGCCCGGAGGAGATGAGCTCGGAAATGTTTTCCCAGCAGAAATTGGCAATACTTAACAAAATAGTGGTAAACAGTGTAAAAATGGGGCAGTATAAGGGCTATAGGGAAGAAGAAAAAGTTGATAGGGAGTCTAAAACTGAAACAAAGGTGGAACTGGAACTTTTTGTGGCTAATACTGACTGGGAAGGTGTTCCAATTAAAATAATTACCGGCAAGAAAATGGGAGCAAAAAAAACCTATATAAAGATAAGTTTTAAGAAAGAAAAATTTTGTATTTGGGGGGACCAGTGTGCCCTGCTAAGCGCAAACCAGCTAGTTATTTCTATCTACCCAGAAGACGAAGTGCAACTTACCTTAAACTCTGGCTTTGATCCACACCAGGTGCTACCCAAGGCTCAAACACTTAAACTGTCGGCCTTGACCATAGGGCAAACTCATGAGGCTTATGAAAACGTGCTATCGTCGATAGTAGCAGGAGACAGACTTTACACTCCGACAACTGAAGAAATTTTGGCTCAGTGGAAAATAGTTGACGAGATTTTAGCAATATATGGAGGAAAGGTGGAGGAATATTGATGGAAAAATTCTTGATTTTTTTAAGGGGAATAAACGTAGGCGGGAACAATAGAGTTCCCATGAAACAATTGGCGGAGTGTCTAACCAGGCTGGGTTTTGAAAAGGTAAAAACACATAATAATACTGGAAATATTTATTTGAAGACTGACAGAGAAGAAATTAAATTGTTTCTAGAGGAAGAATTGAAAAAAGAATTTGGTTTTGAAATTGGCGTAATTGTTAGAAGATATGGGGAGGTTGAAGGGCTGGTTGGTGAAAATCCTTTTAAGGGCGAGTGGCCAAAAAAAGATACTAGTTGGAATGTTAGTTTTCTGGAAAGCAGGAGTAGACATATTTTTTCGGAAAAGCAGGTAATTTTGCAAACTGATACCGAAATATTTTGGTTACACAAAAAAGGAGGTCATGACTCCCCTTTTGAAAAAAGCTTTGAAAAAAAAATAGGTGCACTAGTTACCACCCGCACCTGGGGTACGGTGGTAAAGTGCGTGGAAATGGCTAAAGCTTAAGGCTTGGCTGGTGAGCCAGAAATCATTGCCCCTGTTGGTCTGACAAACGCTCGATCAAGCGGATTAAGCTGGATGCTGGTAGCAGTAAGGCTTCCGTCGCTATTTTCAGTACCTACAACCATAATCTTGGCGCCTGTTTTGAGATCAGTTTTGGCAGCCATGGTGGTGTTACTAATTGGAGCAGTAGAGAGAAGAACTATTTTGGTGCTACCGTCTGCAAGTTTAATGGTCATATTAGTGTCGCTTGAGGAAAGTATTTCGCCGGTAACTGGGCGAAAACCACCGGCAAACCTTGCTGCGCCAGGAGTACCAGTACGCCCCTGATTGAATTGCCCATTGCCAGTACGTGCAGTTGGGGCTGAAGTTTGGCTTTTTTGATATTGCATACCACCATAAAAAGCACCCAAGGCAGTGATTAATAATAGGGCCAGGACAGGGAAAGAGATTTTATTCATAACGGAGAGCCTCTATGGGCTCAAGTGAGGCGGCTTTTCTAGCCGGATAGGCACCAAAAATAATGCCAATAATAACTGATACGGCAAAAGCGAGAAGAACCGAGGAGGGTGAAATTACAAAAGGAGCGTTGGAGGTTTTGGAAATAATATATGAAACAGTAATGCCTAAAATAATTCCAATTATTCCACCACCAAAGGTAAGCAGGGCAGACTCGAGCAGAAATTGAGTAACGATAAGTCTACGTGGGGCGCCGATGGCTTTTTTTAAACCAATTTCTCGGGTGCGTTCGGTAACAGTAACTAACATAATATTCATAATACCGATACCACCCACAAGAAGCGAAATGGCCGCCACACCGGACAATAGTGTGGTAAAAGTGGCAGAGGTAGAAGTAACAGTAGTAAGTAGGTCTTGTTGGGAGAAAATAGAAAAATCGGCCTGGGTGGGATCAGACTTACCGTGGCGTTCTAGGAGAAGATAGCCGATTTGATCTTGGGCTTGAGTCATTAGTGCGGCACTTTTGGCTTCTATGGCAATAGAACTGACATAGTTGACACCAAATAGCTGTTTTTGGGCGGTGGTGAGAGGTACCCAGATAATATCGTCTTGATTTTGAAAGCCTGTACCACCTTTGGATTTGGTGACTCCTATTACTGTAAAAGATTGACCGTTGATACGAATTATTGAACCAACAGGATCGGAGCCGTCACCAAAAAGATTAATTGCAGTAGTTGGCCCCAGAATAGCAACCCGAGAGAGGGTGTCTAAGTCAGACTGTGAGATAAATACTCCTGAAGTTAAGCTAAAGTTTCTAACATCTAAGTAGTTGGGGGTGGCACCAACGATTTGGGTGTTGGTGTTACTACTGCCAGTGGTGACTTGGGTACGACGGGTAAGTTCGGGAGAGACTTTGGAGACTGTGGTGATAGCGGGGCTAGTTTCAATAGCTTTGGCATCTTCTAGAGTTAGAGTAGTAGCCCCACCTGGCCCACTACGGACTCCCCCACCTTGGTTTACTTGTCCAGGGGAAACAGTGAGAAGATTGGAACCCAAAGACTGGATTTGGTTGGATATAGAAGCTTGGGTGGATTGTCCTAGCGAAACTAGGGCAATAACAGAACCGATACCGATAACAATACCTAGTGTGGCCAAACCTGTGCGCAGTTTATTTAAAATTAAAGTTTGGAGACTTTCTTCTAGTAATTGCAAATAGTCCATATTATTTATGCCGTAGGTCTTTGATAATCTGGCCGTCTTTGATGGTAATGATCCGCTTGGCGAAGGCGGCAATATCGGGTTCATGGGTGATCATAATTATGGTGTGTCCTTCCTTGTTCAATTTAGTAAAAATATCCATAATTTCATTGGCCTGGGAACTAGCGATATTGCCTGTTGGCTCATCAGCTAGAATAATGGCTGGATTCAGAACTAGAGCCCTGGCAATAGCCACACGTTGTTGCTGGCCACCGGAAAGTTGATTGCTTTTGTGACCCAGGCGATCCTGTAGACCAACCAAACAGAGATATTTTTGGGCAGTTGTCAGTCGTTCGTCAGCCTTAACACCAGCATACATCATAGGTAGGGCTACGTTTTGCATAGCAGTAAGCCGAGGTAGTAAATTAAAGGCTTGAAAGACAAAGCCAATTTCTTTATTACGGATTTTGGCAAGCTCGTCGTCGGCAAGCTTGGAAACTTCGTGACCATTTAGAAAATAGGTGCCAGAGGTGGGAGCGTCTAGGGCTCCAATTATATGCATTAAAGTGGATTTACCAGATCCTGATGGTCCCATTATAGCCACGAATTCACCCTTGTTTACGGAAAAATTTATTTTATCCAGGGCAACTGTTTTATTGTCTCCTGTAGAATAAATTTTGCTAATATTGGTTAGCTTTAAAAGTGGAGCCATACTTAATTTCGAAGTTGTCTAAAGGCTCCACCGCCCGTTTGGGTGCCAAAGACAGAGGCTCCTGTGGAAGTGGACTGAGTAGCGGTAGAAGTAACTGAGGTAACAACTTCTTGGCCTTCGGTGAGTCCGGATAAGACTTCAGTTTTGCCAGATGAGACCAGGCCTGTGGTTACTGGAAGGAAAGTTAAGGTGTTGCCTTGGCCTATGATTCTAACGACAGTTTGCCCGTTTTGAGAAACGATGGCAGAACTGGGAACTGTAAGCGCATTGTCTTTGGTAGCAACTATTATGCTAACAGTGACAGCCATATTGCCAAAGAGGTTCTCAGGAGGAAGGTCGAGAGAAATATAAGTGGGATAAGTAGTAACGTTACTACTCACACTGCCCTGGGTATCTAGACCAACTACTTTTCCAGTAAAAGTTTTACCAGGGAGCGAATCAAAGGTGATGGTGGCAACTTGGCCAACCTTGACCTTGGCAATATCGATTTCAGTAAGGTTAACTTGGAGGTTGGGAGTGGCAGAAGTAACCACAGTGCCAATTCTGGTAGAGGCTGAAGAAGAAGCTAAAACAGAGCCAGGTTGAACAACCAGACTTGTAACTTTGCCTGAAATAGGGGCATAAATATAAGGTGAGGATTGTTGGTAAGTTAGATATGTAGAACTAAGGTTAGTGCTGGACTGGGAGATGGTAGCTTGTTGGTTTTTATAACCAGCTTCGGCGGCCAGCCAAGTTGCATTTTGTTGGATATAAGTAGGGTCGTCGGTAGTAAGGCCACGAGCCACAGCGTCATTGATGAACTTTTGGTTAGCCGCAAAAGAAGATGCTTGCTGGGTATAGAGGTTGGCTTTGGCTGACTCCAGGGAGTTTTTAGCTGACTGGTAGGTGCTGGAGGCTTGCTGATATTTTTGCCTGGCAATTAAATCTAAATCAATTTCAGCAATTAGCTGCCCAGTTTTAACTAGATCGCCTGACTTGACTAAAACTTTTTTAACAACTCCCGATGAGGTGGTGGTAATTGAAGCAGCGTTACTGGTGGTGACTGTGCCGGAACTAGTAACTGAAGAAACCAGATTGGTAATTTCTGCCTTACCTGTTTGGTATTGGATAGGAGATGTGGAGGGGCGATTTTTAGCAATAATCAGGTAATATCCTAAAAATAAAATGAGCAGGAGGAAGGCAATTTTTAATACAGTTCTCATAAGTAGATTATAGCCCTGTGGCTGAAGATTAACTGAAAATGTTATTTTTCGATGGTGAGGGCTACTGAAATACTGGGATTGTCTTTTTGTTTTAGATTGACTGGAAGGAGTGGTTTTCCTGCTATTACCAGAGATTCTTTTTGGCCAGTTACATCAATAGTTTCTAGATAAATTTCTTTGGGGATTTTTTCACCACCAGGAATAAGAACGTTTATGGTTTCTGGGGTGATAATAGTCTTTTTGATACTAAATCCCGGTGAAGGCGTACCTTTAGTTTTTACAGCCAAGGGCAGAGTGTGGAGTTGGTAACGGTTGGTTGTGAGTAGAATACTATTTGGACTAAGACCGACAAGCTCTAAGTTTTTTGGAAGTTTGAAAAGGTTGGGATTAAGATTGATTTGATTGACCCCATCGCGAAGATTGCTTGATTGAATGTTTAATTTGATGCTATCACTGGCTATATTAGCAAAGCTAGATTCTGAGCGACCAGAAAGGGTAACCTCTACTGATTTGGGCTGATAGCTTTGAACTAGAAGATCATCAGGTGGAAGCGTAAAAGCGACGGGAACTAAAAAAGTTTTTTGGATAATACCACCCCTAAATACAATAAAAAACCAAAGTGTGGATGACAGTGCTAGGGCGGCTACTTTCAATCCCCAGTTACTTAAAACGGATTGAAAAAAAGTTTTTGAACGTGCCTCTTGGTAGGTTTCTTTAATAAACTTATTAAGTTCTTTTTCTAGGTCGTCGTACTCGTCTAGGGTTTTTGCCCGACCATTCCTGTAAAGAGTGATGCTCCCTTTTTCTTCAGAGATGACGATTGAGAGAGCATCACAATTTTCAGATAGACCAAGGCCAGCTGCGTGCCTGGTACCATGCCGGCCTATTTCTTTAAAATTGTTCGACAATGGCAGATGAGTACCTAAAAAAGCTAGACGATTATTTTGGATAACAAGAGCTCCATCGTGGCCATCTGAGTGGGGATCAAAAATACTTAAAATTAGTTCTTCGGAGATTAATCCATCAACTTCTACCCCACCTTCTAGTAAATGTTCTAAAGAATCTCGACCCTTTAGAACTAAAATGGCTCCGGTGTGAGTCTTGGACATTTTAATGCAAGATTGGATTATTTCGGCAGTAGTGGGAGAGCGTGCCAAAAGCGGAGCGTGGGGAATTTGTCTGGTACCAAAAAGACCAAGAAGTTCAAAATATTGGCGTATTTCCCGCTGAAATATTATTGAAAAAACAACAATAGAAACGCCTGCAAAGTACTGCATGATTTGCAGAGTTAGTATTAAATTAAAGTAGCGGGCAGTTAAATATAATATTACAAAAATAGCAGAACCTAAAAGTATGAGGTAAGTTTTAGTTTTTTGAAATAATAAAAAAATGGAGTAAAGACCTACGGTAATAATAAAAATATCCAAAATGTCGGCAAAACCAACGTTGACAAAGGCCGGGAACATATTATTAGTTTAACAAGATTGTTATACTGAGGTATATGAGAAAAAATATTGCGGCATATTTTTCAAAAAATTTATTGGTGGTGATTGGAGTAGTACTGGTATGGAGAGGTATTTGGCATATTCTTGATTTTCTTGATGTAGCGATTTTTGCAGGAAATGGACTGTGGACATCAGTTGGAGGAATTATTGTAGGACTGCTGGTACTATATTTGCCTGATGGGGATCTAAAAGAACTTAAACAGCTTTAAATCTTTTTAGTGCAAGCTTTGATAAAAGATAAAAATAACGGATGCGGAGTTAAGGGCCGGCTAATATATTCTGGATGAAATTGGGTGGCCACAAAAAATGGATGAACAGAAATGGGTAGTTCGATGGCTTCTACTAACTGACCGTCTGGGCTAGTACCTGAAATTACCAAGCCGGACTTTTCTAATTGGTCGCGATAAGCATTGTTAACTTCATAGCGATGACGATGACGTTCTTGGACTAGGGCTTGGTTGTAGGCTGAAAAAAGCTGGGTATTTTTTTTGACTTGGCAGGGCCACTGACCTAGGCGTATAGTACCACCGTACTGTTTTTGATGTAGATACTCTTCCTGACCTGGCATAACGTGAACCACTGGGTATTTGGTTTCGGGATCGGCTTCAGTAGTGTTGGCCCCCGTTAGACCGCAAACATTTCTGGCATATTCGATTACTGCCATTTGCATGCCAAAACATAGACCTAAATAAGGAATCTTTTTCTCCCGGGCGTATCTGACGGCAGACAGCTTGCCTTCCACTCCCCGGCTACCCCACCCCTGGGGTACAATAATGCCGTCATAATCTAGTAATTCTTTTTCAATTAATTTCCTCTCGATAGGACTTTCAAACCTGGTGACATCAAACCACTGGATTTGGGGCTTGAGGCCTAACTTCCAAGAGGCATGTTTGATGGCTTCAATCACGCAGACATAGCTATCTTCTAGGGCAAAAGATCCGGAAGTAAAATATTTACCTAAAACAGCAACTTTGACCGGTTTTTTGGCCGTAGTTATACTTTTGACAAAGTCTTTCCAAGGCTTGAGATTACGTTTTTTGGGAGGTAGGCCAAGCTGGGCTAACAATTTTTGTTTGGTTTTCTGTTTATCAAATACTAAAGGCACCTCGTAAATACTTTTAACATCGGGATTAGTCAAAATATGTTCTAGCTTGATGCCAGTATTAAAAGAAATAGTTTGCCGGCGTTTGGTATCAACTTCCACATCGGAGCGACATACTAAAAAGTCGGGCTGCAAGCCTAGGTGGTATAGGTCGTAAACTGAGGACTGGGCGGGCTTGCTTTTCATTTCGCCTAAAAAGTGGGGAATAGGTAGATAAACCACATGAACCAAGGCTATATTTTTCGGTTGTTGTTGCTTGAGCCTACGTAGGGCTTCAAAGCACATCATATTTTGAAATTCACCTACGGTTCCACCAATTTCTACGATTACTATATCATGGCCTTCGCCACTTTTTTTCCAACGACGAACGATTTCTTGGGGGATATGAATATGGCCCTCCACACACTTGCCTTCGTACTCGAGTCGGCGTTCTTTTTGCAATACTTCCCAGTAAACTTGGCCCATGGTAAAGTAGTTGTCGCGAGACAAGTCTTGCCCTAAAAAGCGTTCATAATGGCCCAAGTCTTGGTCGGTTTCGGTACCATCGGCTGTGACAAAAACTTCACCGTGCTCCAAAGGGTTCATAGTCCCGGCATCCTGATTTAAATACATGTCGGTTTTGGTGATGGCTACGCTGTAGCCGGCTGACTGGAGAAGAAGTGCTAATGAAGATGCAGTTATACCTTTACCCAGACCAGAAATTACTCCCCCGCTAACAAAAACATACTTTACTGGCTTTACGGCTCTTTTGGGTGACACGTATATTTATAGAGGAGAAAAGACCTGAGGGCAAGGGGGTTGCTGAAATTATTAAATAATTGATGTAAAATCGTGCAAATGTCAGAAAAAGTACACTTTACCTTTTTTCCAGATCCGGAGGACCAGCTATATTTTGCTCAAGCAACTTTACTTGAGCTTGGAGAAACTCTTGTAGCACAACCAGATATTATTGCCAGAGCTATACATGAAACTAAAAGACAGGGTAATGGGGAATCTTTATTTATGGCCTTACAACAGTGCGATCCACTTTCAGCCGTAGAAAACAACGCCATTGAAGATGCTTTGGAGTCTGCAATCTCCATGTGTAGTGAATTTAACCAACCCAGAGACGAAGCTCGAAGATTTATTATAGATACTCTTGGGGTAATAATTAGACTTAAGAAGGGATTGGATGTTAGCTCTCCACTAGATACTGGGTCGCAGAAAGAAATTGCCGATAACACCGAACTTATGATGAGCCACGTAGAAATAGGTATAAAGGAAGCTAAAGCTTGTTTAAATTAAATGTAAAATAAGGATATGGCCGATTTTTTTGGTTACGAAATAAAAGAGTTTAGTGAGTCAACCCATACCGCCCAAGAAGCTGCAGTAGCAATTGGTTGCCAGCTTTCCCAAATTGCCAAGTCGATTGTGTTTAGGAGTGGAGAGGTGGTGGTAATTGTAATTTGCAATGGAGCAGACCGGGTGAATGTAGAAAAAGTGGAAAGCCAAACTAGGTTAAAGCTGGAAAAGGCGGAGGCCAATTGGATAAAAGAAAAAACTGGGTACAGTATTGGCGGGATTCCCCCATTTGGACACAAAACAAAATGCAAAATATTTTTTGACAAAAAATTACTGGAACATGAGTGGGTCTGGCCGGCTGCCGGACATCCCAATAAAGTGTTTAGGATCAAGTCGCGGGAGCTTCTAGTAAAAAGTGGGGCGGAAGTGGTGGAAGTAGGGATATAATTAAAAATGGATAAAATACTGGATTATTTGAAAGCTAGCTTTGACAAAAGTGCTTGTAACCTTAGACCCATTGCTGGCGGGGAAAGATCAAAAGCCTTTGAATTTAAAACCAAAGATGATAAATATATTTATCGTATAAATAGGCAAGATATTGGCTTTAAAAAAGATAAGTTGGCCTATGACAACTGGGGTGATGAAATTATTATTCCTGAGATATTAAAAATAGATAAGATAACAGAAGGATACGGTGCTATTTCAAAATTTTGCCTGGGTAATCCCATAAATAACAAGAAGGCACCGTTATCCGACGTGACTGTGGCAAGTCTGCTTGATACTTTGGAAACTATAAAGGTTGCAAAAATTCCAGAGGATGGATACGGTGTGGCAAATAGTGATGGGGTGGCGGAATATAAAAGTTGGGCGGATTGGGTGAGTCGACCAAATACGGCAGTAACCAAAAATGATGGAAGTTTTTATACATGGGAAGAGATAAAAGAGATAGACTTTGTAGACGGGATGCTGGTTGAAAAAATTAAAAAAGAGATAAATGAATTACTTCCATTTGTAGCGGGCAAAAGGTGCCCAGTACATGGAGATTTTGGGCCAGGGAATATTATGATTAACCTGGGAAAAGTTAGCGGTGTAATAGATTGGAATGAATTTGGTTATGGAGACGACTTGTATGATCTGGCTTATTTGGATTTTTGGATTGATAACACTGACTTTATTCAAGCTTATGAAAAATATTGTATTGCCAAAGGTATAAAAGTGGCTAATTTGTTTGATAGAATACGTTGCAATAAGTTATTCGTTGGTTTAACAGCTTTGGGGATTTATGGGGCAATTGGGTGGGGAGAGGGATACACTAAAGTAGTGGCAAGAATTAAAGAAATAATTTAAATGGGCATTAGTGTACTATAATTTTATGGATATATTGATTGGAACTAGGAATAGTTACAAGTTGGGTGAGATGGTAAGCTTTTTAGAGGGAATGCCTAATGTCACAATTCATTATTTAGATGAATTACCAGAAAAAATTGTAGTTGAGGAAGATCAAAAAAGCCTGATAGCCAATGCTAGTAAAAAGGCTATAGAAATTTCTGCCCATACAGACTGGCATGTGTTAACTTCGGATGGCGGAGTGGATATTCCGGGGCTGGGTGGCAAGTGGGACATTTTGAGAAATCAAAGAATCGTGGGCGAGTCAAAAACAGATAGGGAAAAAGTTGACAGGTTGATGGAACTAATGACTGGACTAAAGGGAGAAGAAAGAAAATGTGCCTATCATTTGGCGCTAGCTGTGGCTAAAAATGGAAAACTACTCTGGTCTATGGATGATATTACTGATTTGGGGTATTTGGTGGAAAAAATTGAAGATACGGAAATCCCACTGCATATGTGGATGGGTCAAGCCTGGTATTATCCTAAATATAAAAGGACTTATAACCAGTTGGGTGGACTGGAAAAAGAAGAAATTAGACAACTATCGAGAAATCTAAAAGAAAAGCTTCAAGAATTTTTAAAACAAATACCCTAGCCTTTCCAGGGGGTCATAAGTTGAAAGTAGTTACCGTCTGGATCGGCAAAAGTGGCAATCCACATTCCACCTCCCATTTCATAGGGTTCTTTGATTACTGTGGTACCAAGAGACTTAATACGCTCAAATTCTTTTTGTAGTTCTTCGGTTTGCAGATTTAACATGATACGACTTGGGTCGGTATTTTTTTCACCAACTTCGGAATGAAAACCTACCCCAAAAAATGAGGCACCTACTTGCCAACCAGTCCAGCCATCATCGACCATGTCAGGCTTTTTTTCAAAAACTTTTTCGTAAAATTCTGACATTTGTTTTGGGTTTTTGGACCCAAGCATGAGGGAGTTTAAGTTAAGCATATATCATTATACTGGATTATTTTAGAGTCGTAAGGTGAAAGTGGCACCTTTGCCTGGAGTAGAAGTAGCTGAGATGTCCCAGCCGTTTTGGTCGCAAAGTTGGCGGGCAATGGACAAGCCCAAACCATGACCAGATGTGGTGGTTTTAGTACGAGCAGTTTCAGCTTGGTAAAAACGGTCAAAAATATGGGGCAGGTCTACTTTTTTTATACCGGGACCTTGGTTGGAAATTTGCAGAATATTTCGGGAAGAATTTATTGAAATAGTGCCACTTGGAGGCGAAAACTTGATGGCGTTGTCAAGTAAGATTATTAAGATTTGTTCTAGGGCTTGGGCGTTGAGAGATAGGGTGTCTTGAGACAGTTTTTTGTCTATTTTTAGGTTCTTTTTATCTGACAGGGGTTGAAGTTTTTTGGTAATCAGCTCTGCAATTTCGGCTGGTTTGATTTTGGTTTTTGTCGCAGAATTAGGAGAATTTAGAAGTAAAAGTTGGCGGGTTAAGTTGTCCAGATGGTTAATGTCTACCAGGGTGTCTTGGATAAGTAAGGTTGCAGAAACCAGACTAGTTTTTTTACTACGTAAGTATACTTCTAGTCCTGTTTTTATCGATGCTATGGGTGTTTTTAACTCGTGGCTGGCATCACTAATAAAACGGCGCTGGCACTCCATGGACTCGTGAATAGGACGTAGAGTTAGGCCAGAAAGCCAAAATGAGAGAGCCGAAGATCCCGCTAAAATTACTAAATTTATAATTAAAAGCTCATAGACAATTCTAGCCTTGGCTTCTTCTAAAATTTCTTGATTAGCCAAGACTGGGGGGGGTGGCATCATCCCCCGGGAAGTTCGCTCGCGAATACGGGATTCGACCCTGTTGATTTCAAAAGTAGCGATTCTATAAATTGCTGTACTAAAAAACAGGCTGATACCCATGATGATTAGGGTATAGATTACGGTTAAATGAATGCGGGTACGAGTAAACATATTAACCTGCGGCAAACTGGTAGCCAAGACCTCGGCGAGTAATAATAATAGTTTTAGTTAATTTTTTACGAATATTTTTTATGGTAACCTCTACTGTATTGTCCAGAATATTGCTATCATAAGGCCAAACTCTGGTTATAATTTCTTGTTTAGTAATAAACCTAGTCGGGTGGCGTTGTAGATACTCTAAGAGTTGACTTTCTTTAACTGAAAGATCAGGATATCTGGTGGTCGGAAGTAGTTCTGCAGGCCGGCGTGAAAGAGCCCTGATCCTTGCTAAGAGTTCTTCAAAATCAAAGGGTTTGGTAAGATAATCGTCGGCTCCATCGTTTAATCCAGTAACCTTGTCGCTTAGGGTGGATTTGGCAGTAAGCATTAGGATTGGGAGAGATATTTTTTGGGCACGTAACTTTTTACAAATAGACAGGCCGTCAAGAGTGGGTAACATAAGATCCAGAATCAAAAGATCATACTCCCCAGATTGGGCCAGATCATAGCCCTCACTGCCGTCGTGAGCCAGGTCCACCACATAGCCTTCGTCGGTAAGGCCCGTAGCAATGCTACGGGCCAAGCGAACTTCGTCTTCAATCAAGAGTATCTTCATAACTCTTCGATTATCTCATGTGGCCACGTCCCATGCCCATGCCACGGCCTCCACCCATGCCCTTGCCTTGGCCTAGACCAAAAAGGCTAGAATCTATACCTTGGGATTTAAGCCAATCTTCACGCTCTTTTTTAATAGCGTCTAGACGGGCTTGCCAATCAGCTTGTTTTTTAAATAATGCGTCAGCTTGTGATTGGGTAATTTTGCCGTCCTTGACCAGCTGATCGAGATGGGCTTTTTGACGTTCTTGCCTGATCTGTTCAAAAGCAGTTTGGACCTTGTCAGTGCCAATACCAAGCCGAGATGCCACTTGTTCCCAAAGAGGGACCTGGGTTGGAGTGGCTGCTTTGACATTGACCGGGTTAGCTAAAATATATAAAGCGGTCAGAGCAATAAGAGTATTGCTCACGATCATTTTTTGATGTTTCATATTTGCAATAATAATTTTTAACTAAAAGAAGATTAAGTGTTTTTCCTGAAAAGAAACTGAAGAATGGCTATACTAAATTAATGCCTAAGAAAAAACGTGTGGGAATTAATAGTGGGGGCGACTGTCCGGGATTAAATCGGGTAATTGACAGTGTGGTTCGAGGGTTAGATGATACTTATGAAATACTGGGTTTTATCAAGGGGTTTGAAGGACTACTGGACAATAATTACATGCTACTAAACAGAGAACTAACTGCCGAGCACAGATGGCAGGGTGGAACTTTCTTAAAAAGTGTAAATCACGGCAGGTTTCCAGGAAAAATACATGATGGGATGGCTGGAGAGGACCTGGCCATTATTAAGAAGACTAAGACTAATTATGACAAACTGGGACTAGATGGGTTGATAGTGTTGGGAGGAGATGGGACTTTGACGATAGCCAGTAAATTACAAAAATATGGTTTTCGATTTGTGGCCATACCAAAAAGTATAGACAATGATTTGTCTGGTACTGATTTTACCTTTGGCTTTTTTAGTGCAGTGGAGGTGGGGAAACAGGCATTAACTAGCTTGCACTCGACGGCTTTTTCTCATGACCGAGTACTGGTAGTGGAACTAATGGGTCGAGAGGTAGGCTGGATAACTTTGTATAGTGGACTGGCAGCCTCGTGTGAAATGATATTTGTTCCAGAAATTGATTTTAGTTTTAAAGGAATTGTAAAACATTTGAACTATCGCCGTAAGATAGGTAAAAGTTATGCAGTGATTGCTATGGCTGAAGGCTGTGTACCCAAAGACCATTTTAAAGTTGAAAGCGAAGTAGGGAATAACGGAGCCGAGGGTAGGCTGGGTGGCATTTCGGCTCATTTGGCAGATTACATTAATAAAAATTCTGGACTAGAAGCCAGGAATATGGCTTTGTCATACCTGCAAAGATCTGGCTTGCCATCGGGATATGATAGTTTTTTGGCCATGCAGTATGGGACTCAAGCAGCTTTGATGTATAAAAAGGGCAGATTTGGTTATATGGCCAACTATCAAAATGGGATTTTTGGAGAAATAAAAATCGAAAACGCGGTGTCAAAACTAAAAAAAGTAGATGCCAGGTCACAGGTGGTTCGACTGGCTAAAGAAAATGGAGTTTATTTTGGCGACTGACTAGAACCGGCAAAGCTCTAAACGGTGCTCGGGTAAATAATATTTTTGGTGGACTGCGAGCTCCTGGATAAATTCTGGATTATGACTGACGATTAATAAACCACCAGTGTATTGTTTTAGAGCCTCGAGGATAAGTCTCTGTGACATTACGTCTAAATAAGTTGTAGGTTCATCGAGAATAAGCAGGTTGAAATCCTTAAGGAGTAGGGTGGCAATAGATAGGCGGGTTTTTTCTCCCCCTGAAAGAGTGGCAATGGGTTGAAAAAGTTTGTCATAAGTAAAAAGCATTCTAAACAACATGGGGCGAATTTGAGATTCACCCAAATTAGTTTTTTCACGAACAGCATCGATTACTTTTTTGGAGACATCGAAATTTTCAAACTCTTGGGAATAATAGCCGATTTTTAGGTTGTAATCACGGATAACTTCGCCGGAATCAGCCTCGAGATTTTGGGTGAGAATCTTTATTAAAGTACTTTTGCCAACCCCGTTGGGGCCCAAAAGGGCAGTACGCTCCCCTTTTTTGAGAGTTAAGGTAACGCCTGTTAGCACCTGCTTGAGGCCAAAGGATTTGGTAATATTTTTAGTTAACAAAGGGATTTGGCCAGAGTGAGCTGGCGGAGGCAATGTAATTTTAATTTTTCTGGCTTCTTGGGGTAGGTCTGGAAGAGATTCGATAATCCGCTCCAGACGGCGCTCGAGCTGGATCTTGCGACGGGCACCTTTTTCACTACGTCCGCCAATCTTGGTTAAGCTTTCACGCATACGAATAATTTGTTTTTCTTGGACTTTTATTTGACGAACCAGCAGGTCTTCGCGTTCCTTTTTTTGACGTAAAAATGCAGTGTAGTTGCCCTGATAAGTATCAATAGTTCTGGTTTGGTGATTAATATAAAGGACCTTGGTGATGACATCATCGAGAAAGCGTAGGTCATGGGAGACTAAAATCAAAGTTTTTTTGTAGTTAGCTAGTTCGTTAAGTATCCAATAGCGGCCCTCCTTGTCGATAAAGTTAGTAGGCTCGTCTAGGAGTAAGAGCTCGGGCTCTTCTAGTAGAGCTCGAATAATAGCCAGGCGGGTTTTTTGGCCACCAGAAAGATGGCTGGGGTCTTGTTCTAAAGTCAGAGTAGAAAGTTGTAAGCCCGCTAAAAAGCGATTGATTTCATAATCAGGAAAAAGCTGGTTTTTACAAATGTATTCCCGAATCGTGGGGGCATGATCCAGGGGGTCTTCCCGACTAACTTCTTGGGGCACAAAACTAAGACGTTCATCTAGTTCAATTGTACCAGTATCAGGTGAATGTTTACCCATAAGTAGGCGAAAAAGAGTAGATTTACCTGAGCCATTGGCTCCGACCAGACCCACTTTTTGGCCAGCATTGACCACGAAGGAACTGGGGTTATAAATAACCTGGTTGCCAAACGAAAAACTGAGATCTTTTACCCGGAGCATGGGTATATTGTACTATTAAAACATGGGAACTTATTTAATTGAAGATAAACTGAAAGTATTTGAGGGTGGTAATTGGCACTATGTAACAACAGACCTGACGACATACCACGCAATAAAAGATGAAAGTAGTAAATTTAGACGTCGTGGATTTGGGTCGGTGCCTAGCCGGGTAACTGTTGGCAAAACCACCTGGATAACCAGCATTTTCCCCAGCAAGAATAAAGTATATTTGTTGTTTTTAAAAAAAGCGGTAAGGAAGGCGGAAAATTTAGCTGTGGGAGATAAAATTAAGGTAAAAGTAGAAGTTTAGGCTATCGCAGTTCGTCTGGAGTTGGTGGCTGGAAGTCAGCCAAGCCTTTTTCAAAAACCAGGTCGTCAACCACTGGTCTTTCTTTAGATATTCTGGCTCTGTTTCTTCTGGCGTGAACTTCTTCATAAGAAACTTGGATGTAAATGATTTTGCCAAGTCCTCCAGAGGTAAGGGCTAACTCTTTGAGATGATCTCGTAGAGCCCGATCGTGATTAAGATTGTCATAGACCACGGACGTGCCACTTTGCAGTAATTTGCTGATTTCTTGTTCGCAATAGTCGGTAACAGTTTGATTTTTGTTGTCACCTGTTAGCTGCCCAGATTGTTCCAACATTAACCAAGATTCATCCCAGGAAATTCTGGGAATATTTTCTTTGAGTGCCAACTCTTTAGAGTAAGTACTTTTGCCAGAAAAAGGCAGGCCGCACATAATATAAAGTGTTGGTTTCATAAAACTAGTTTTTGGCCGCTAATTAAATGAAAATGAAGATGGGGTGTGTCTTGATACTGGCCAATATTGGTGAGCAGTCGAATGCCCTGGGATTTGTCTAAAGTGCGCGACAGATCTCGGGCTACTTTTAGGATCTCACTGACAATAGTCAGTTCATCATCATTTAAAGATGGTAGATCTAAAATATGTTTTTTAGGAATAATGACTATATGAACAACATAAGAGGGCCGGGTGTGATAAAAGGCCAATACTTGGTCTGACTCGTAAAGCTTTTTTACTGGTGTGCGGCCCGAAAGAGCTTCGTCGCAATAAAAATCAAAAGTGGTTGGCATGGGATAGTTTAACAAAAAAGGCAGGGTATAATTTGATAATGGGAAAAGAACTCGAAGTCTTGGTTTCTGAAATTTTAGATAGGTCGAAAGAAAAAGAACTTTTTATTATTGGTATTTCTGGATTTGGAGGGTCTGGAAAAAGTACTCTTGCTTTGGCTTTGGCTGGAAATCTAGGAGATTGCAATATAGTTAGCATGGATTCATTTAGTTCGGATTTTACTTGGAAAAGAGACTTTGAATGGAGCAATTTTAATAGACTTAAAATGCTAGAAAAGGTTATAAAGCCAGCAATTGATAAACTATGGCCAATAGAATACGAGCATAGACCTTGGCCAGAGACAAATAGTGAAAAAATAATTAAATTAGACAAAAAGAAATATTTGTTAATTGAAGGTTGTGGTATCTTCCATCCCGAAATTGTGCAATTGTTGGATTATAAAATCTGGGTAGACGTTCCCCTGGCTGTTGCTACCGAAAGAGGAATAAAACGGGACAATAATCTATATATTAAAAAGCTGTGGCAAGAAATATTTATGCCTAATGAAAAAGATTTTTTTGAAAAATATAAACCTGATAAAGTTTCTGATTTTATACATAAAAACTATGATTGATTCCCCCAGGCAGATATGGAAAGATTTGGCGAAGATTGAGGTTGGTAAAAAGCTGGTAAATCAGTTTGCATTACACAAGAGAATTCCCAATAAGTGGTTTGATTGGGACACTAATCTGGAGAAAAAAGATATTGTGATAGTTGGCCAGGATTGGGGACCATACTGTGCCTTACTTAAATACATTGAGAACTACAAATCAGAAGAAGAATGGAGTACGCAATTTAGCTCACGAACCGAAAAGTTTCTATTAAACTCGCTTTCAACTGGGTTTGAAAAAAGATTTGGAAAAAAGATAGAAAGGGAGGACTGGGAAAGGATGTTTTTTACAGTGGCGGTGGTGTTTTGCCGGAGCGGAACACTGTTTAGGGGTAGCGCAAACTTTGATGAAAAGCTGGGTATGAAGCTGTCGCTCCCCTTTTTAAAAAGGCAACTAGAAATAGTCCGACCTAGGGTGGTGCTATGTTTGGGCAAACTAGCCTAAAAACAAGTGACAGAAATTGGAGGCAAGTATAAGATAATTAATAGTTTTCATCCGGCGGCTCACGTGGATCCGAGAATAATTAGACAGGGTATCGAAAGTGTGTGGGATAATTGAAAACAATGAAAATGGCTGATGATAAATATGTGTTTCACGGATCGATGGTTAAATTTGACATGGCCATTCCAAAACGCCAGAAACGAAGTAAGGTGGGGTTGGATGGAAAAGACTTGATTACATTCGACGAGGTGTCATTTCATGCTACTGCCTACAAATGGATAGCCATGAGCTATGTTTACGAACCACAAATAGTGCAAATTAAAGGAAATAGTTATAAATATAGAGTGGGGGTCAGTCTTTATGACTATCGAGAAGAAATTTATATCTTTGGTCTTGATACTCTAGAAAAGTCTTTGGAAATACTTTATGGGCAAGGTGGCTATTTGATGACATTTGATAAGGATAGTTTTTTTCATATGGAAGGACTGGGAGACTTGGAAGTAATTACTAAAGATCCCCTTGCGCCTATAAAGGTTGAAGAGATAAGTGATCCGGTAGCTGAGTTAAAAAAAATGGGCATAAAATTCAATTTTATAGACATGGAAAAAGTAGATTACTAAGGATTGATATTGTCAGTAAGTTTTGTGGTTACATCATAAAGATCGTATGACTGAAAACCGTTTTGGTCATCTTGAAAATTAATTATTCCTACCAGGAATTGGTTATCCGTTACCCAATACAAGGGACGGCCATTGATTTCTGATATTTTCTTTTTAGCAGAGGTGTCCCAAAAAATAGTTTTTTCTGCAAACATACCTGGCTTTACTTCGGCACCTCTTTTTTGGTAGGCAAGTAATTTTCCGGTTGAATTTATGATTGGTCGTTGTATATGGGCGAAAGGTGCAGAATCAACGATAACACCATCCCAGGAAGGAAAATTTGAAAACATAATATCGACGCCTTTATCTGTGGAATTACTATCGGAAGTATGTGCCCAAAGTGTGCCGTTTGCTGAGAATGAACGTTGGGTTGCAAAATCAGGTTTTTGAGTGCTTAAAGTTAAATAGTCAGCAACAAAAGTATTGGTATCAAACAGAACGTGTCTGACAGTCTCCTGATAACCCGGCATTTCGTATTCTACGAGTAGCCTACTAGTGTCAATAAAACCAAAAACATTGAAGATATAGCCGTTTTGGGCGCCACTAATGGGGTAAATATTGGTATCCTTTCCGTCTGTAATACTAAAAGTGTGGAATCCCGTTTGATGAGCTGGATTGAATTTTTCAACAGCGGTGAGGTCCGCACCAGGGCCGTCTTTTCTGGAAGCTAGGCTGTCATAGCTTAGATAAAATAGTATTTTAGTACTATCTTTGGACCAGTCAGTTAAATATGCAACTGGATAGTCTGTAAGTTTAAGAGCTTGTTTGCTACTGATAGGTAAAAGATAAAGTCTGGAGTTGTCTTGCTTGTTAATAAAGGCAATAAATTTGCCGTCTGGAGACAAAATCGGCCTATCCCCTCCCTGCCCCAGAGTACCACTTCCAGAAGAAGTTATGTATCCCGTGTCTTGGGAAGTTTTTGAATTCAGATGATAGACATAAAGCTTTTCATTTTTAACAATAGGTATCCCTTGCTCTGTGGAAACAGGCATGGACCATGTACTAGTGTTTTCTGGCTTTTTTGAATCCTCGATTTCGGTTGGTTTTGCTGGCTCCTGGACGACCGTTTTTTGTTTAAAATTTGTTCCAAGATAAAAGCCCAATATAGGTAAAAAAGATATTAGGCACAGGGATAAAAAAAGTAAAAATAATTTCAAAGGAGTTGAAAAAGAAAATTCAGTTGACATAAGTAATTATGACAGAAGATTAGTTACTTTGGACTATTTTGACTTGAACACCCCAAGGATCAGTAAGGATGGTAACCCCGGGTTTATCATCTTGCATATAGTTGGGCTTGGCCTTGGGAAGATTGGCTTCAATTCTGGCAAAGGCCTCGGGACTGGCATGAAGAATATATTCGACCAGGCCGGTAGTACCGGGTGTCTTTTTAGGAGAGCCAGCTGACTGCCAAACATTAACTCCAATATGGTGGTGATAACCACCACTGGCTAAAAACAAAGCGTCAGGGGTTTGTTTTTTGATAGTCAGGCCCAGAGTGTCTACGTAAAATGATTTGGCCAGCTTGATATCACTAACTTTTAAATGAATATGGCCGAGGTAGATATTTTTACTTTGTATAGCTCCGCTGTATTTATTGATAAATTCTTGGGGATCAAGATAAGTGGTACCCATTTCAACTTCGCCGGCAGAATCCTTGGTCCAAGTAGAGTCTGGGGTGTCCCAATATAGCTCGATGCCGTTACCTTCTGGGTCATGAAGATAAAAAGCCAGGCTGACAGTGTGGTTAGCACTACCTTCAAACAGAGAGGCGTAATTTTTTTGTAAATAGGCTAGACGCTCGGCTAGGTAAGCACCGTCTTGGTAGACAAAGGCATTATGATAAAGACCCACAGAAGATGAGGGAGGAATAATAGCCTTGGGGTCTTCTTGTAGGTATAAAATAATTTTATCGTTTTTGCCTAAAGCTAGGTTAGATCTGTCTTCATATAGAATATCAAAACCAAGTCCGGCGGTATAAAAATCACGCAGGGCGGCTACGGAATGTACGACCAGTGTGGAGGCCTGGACACGGAGAGGAAAGGTGGAGTGGTCGGTGTTTGTAAGTGGCATAGTTTTTAAAGGTTGGGAACCTAATTTATAAGCGAAAACTAATAATAAAGTAAAAAGGCTAAGTCCAATTAATTTCATATCTGGTATGCAGGTTCCCCTGTTGCCTAACTTTTTTTATTTTTTGATAGCCCAGGGATATGGAAAGCTTGTTCATCTGTTCGTTGGCGACATTGACCAAACCAAAAGTGCGACGATGGCCTAGTTTGGCAATAAAATTAAGACAGAATGGTATGCAGGTAAACATAAAGCTCGGCTCGGTAGAAAGTTTATAGATCCAACGCTCGGGATAATCTTTTTTAGGTAAATTAAAGCCAATAATGCCAACTAATAGTCCATCATTTTTTCGGCGAATAAAAAAACGGTATTCTTTTTTTTCTTTCCAAAGTTTGGCATTATCACGAAGGAAATCGGAGGCCAGTAGCTCCACAAACGGAGTCTTGGGATAGTACTTTTTTAGTACCCCTTTGGTGATGTACTCGTAGACCGGCGGATCGAGAAAAATTTTAATTAAATTATAGAAATCTTTGGGGTCGAAAATATAGTCGTCACAAGAAGAAACGATATAATCAACCCCATGCTTGGAAGTGAAAGTTTGGCTAAATTTCGGCATAATGGATTATACCAAGTTAGACTATTACTTATCTGTTACGGGCTAAATTTAAAGGTTGAAAGCATTTGTTGGAATTCTTTTTCCAGATTTGACCCTGTTGAGGCATCGACAGTGCTTGGGTACGATAGCCGAATGGAATAAGTTTTGTCTTTTATTTCAAACACCCCTAGGGAGTTTACTAGTGTTGAGGTGACTCCCAAGATTTCTTGCGATGATCTGGTGACACTCTCTTTGAATAAGAAGACTTTGTTCCCATCTAAAATTAATTCAGTTCCCTTGTAGGACTGACCTCCACCACCTATTCCGTCCATGTTGAGAAAGATTGTAATTTTTGCCTCTCCTTTGGTTAAAGTAAGGCCAGCGTTTATTGGCTCTTGGTCGTTTTTACTATCAAGCTTCCAAGTTTGGGGGTATTTGAAACTTACATTGTGTACTTTATTGGAGTAATTATTTAAAGCAATAATCGGATCGGGAGTACTGGTATTTTGAGTTTGCAAGGCAAGATTATTGCCACAGACAAACGAGACTGTAGCTGGACCATCTAGCGTCTTTGCTTCACCCGACCAAACACAAACTACATTGCCAATGATATAGCCATTTCGGCCCTTTATTGTAGCAACGGCATTGTTGCACCCAGATTCCTGAGAACCTGGATAGTAACGGTCAATAGATACTGGACCTTTATAATTTGTTAAATTATTTACTGTAAAACCATAGCCAGCAAGCTGTTTAAAGTTGTCGGCGCATTCAACAGTACCATTTTTTGAAAGATCGTCTAGCCAACTAAAGTTGACCTGATTAACTGGTATATTTTTGTTTAAATTCATGGCTTTTTTTATATTTTCAACAATTTTTTGCGGATCATATTTTTCTATTTGAAGGGTTGGAGTAGGATCGGAGGTTGGCACTACAGGTTGTGGGGTTGGATAAGTAGTTGGAATCAAAACGGCAGACTGCTGGCTGGTAAATTGGTTTTTGCCAATTTGAATACCAACAATAAGAGACGCAAGAATTGAAATTGCAATCAAAAGAAAGAAAAGTGTTGGAGTATGGGTTTGCGAAGGCGGGACTGGATTAGTTGGTTGAATTGGGTCAGTCATATAAATAAAGATACCACTAGTTTTTAGATACAGGGTGGTCTGGATGGCGAGAGTTGTAGGCGTTAAGCTCCCACTCAAGAGGATATACCGGAATATCTATGCCTTGGTAATTTACGATTTGAATTTCATTTACATATTCGATTTCACAAACTTCTACTTCTACGTCATAAATTTTCATTTGAAACTCGATGTATTTTTTATTGACTGTATCGAAATAGTGAGGAGTAGAAGTGGCATACTGTTTAAACTGATCGTAGGCAAGTAAGACCCCCTGGGGGGTGGTAAAAAAATCAAGGTCCCAGGGAACAAAGTCCAGGCCATGAACCAAAAGAGAACCACTAGCGCTAAGGACCCAGTGAAGATTGAGATTGTTTAATTTAGTAACTACGAGAGGTAAAACTTTTTGAATATTTTTTAAATGCTCTTTGGGGTTATCCATAAAAAATTATATCGAAGTATCTGGTGATTTAAAACCTGAAATGGTGATGGTTGTGTAAATATCTGGTTGGGAGGTGGCTGAAATCACCAAGCCATACTGGTCGCAAATTTGTTTGACCAGGTTTAAACCAATACCAGAACCTGTCACTGACCTGGACGTAGCACTTGAGCGAAAGAAGGGGTCAAAGATATGTGCTAAATCGTCAGAGTTGATACCATGGCCCGTGTCAGTAATAGACAGGGAAAAGGTATCCCCTGTTTTACTCGCCAACAAATTAATTGATCCATTTGGCTTATTGTATTTTATAGCGTTACTGACAAGATTCTGAAAAATTAATAGAAGGTACTTTTTTGGGAAAAATATAGTAACTTCTGGATTGGTTTGGTTGTTTACAATCAGTGATTTTTCAGCGATGTCTTTTTGGAATTGATTGATTAGGCTTTGAAAAAAATCATAGATAGAGATGGCTTCGTAATCTATGTTGGAATAAGACAGATTGCTAATATTGAGTAGGTCATCTACTTGCCGAGATTGGGTATGAAGAATTTTTTTTATTTGAGTAAGTCGTGGGGTAAGATTTGATAATTTTTTATCTTGGATGTCTAGTTCTAAAAGTTCTACAGTTGAAAGAAGATTGGCCAGGGGTGTTTTGAATTCATGGCTAGCCCGGCTGATAAAAAGTTTTTGCTCCTGGTAGCCTTTGGTAAGTCTGGACACCATACTGTTGTAAGAGGTCTGGAGACGAGAAAGGTGGTCTGGGGAGGTGTTCGGATTAAGAACAGACAGCAGATTGTGATAATCAGAAGTATTGATAAGGGTAATTAGATTTTCTAGGGGTGAAAGCAAAAAGGTGGTTAGCTTGGAAGAAAAAAACCAACCCAAAAGAGAACTTAATATTATAATTGGCGGTAATATAAATAGGGCCAGACGATTGAAATCATTTTGAAGCTGGGAGGATTTGGACAAGAGGACATAGCCATAAGTGGTGTCATCTTTTTTAATTGGAGTAATAAAAGTAAGATAATCTTTTTGACCATAGGACAGGGTATAAAATTTGTTTAGCTGACTGATTTCTTTGGACACAGATGCGTCGGAAAAAATACCATAAGTGGTGATAACCCTTTGGTTGGAATCGAAAATAGTAGCCGAAAGATCTTCGTCACGTAAATAGGCAGATAGACTATTGCCTTCTTTATCTTTTTGAAAAAACACCTGATTGTCTTTAACTATTAAATGACTGCGAATCAGTTCGTTGGTTTGGCTTAAAAACCAGAGCGTAGTGATCTGCCGCTAAGATAGTAATAAGTTAAGCCGAAAATTAAAAAGGTAAAAATTGTGAGGACGGTTGAAAAAAAACTGATGGAAAGCCAAAGTTTGGCTCTATAACTTAATCGCATAATGCATAGCCCTTGCCTTTGGTGGTTTGAATAAGCTTGTGTTTATACTGAGAATCAATTTTTTGGCGTAAATAACGAATATGGACGTCAACAGTGTTGGAAAACATGTCGGCGTTTTCGTCCCAAACATGGGATAAAATATCTAGTCTATTTTGGGCTACGTTTTTATGGAGAGCAAGATAATGCAAAAGGGCGAACTCTTTGGGGGTAAGAGCAATTTCTTTACCGGCACGCTTAACTTGGTTTAAATTAGTGTCGATAGTCAGATTTGAAATCTTGATTATGTTTTGCGTTAAAGTGGGAAGACGCCTGATCAGAGCTTTGACCCGGACTAAAAGCTCTTCGATGGCAAAGGGCTTGGTTAAATAATCGTCGGCCCCAGAAGTAAAGCCTTCGACCTTATCTTCTAGTTGGGACCTGGCGGTTAATAAAAGTACTGGGGTAGAGTTGGCTTGGCTCCTAATGTGCTTAATTAAATCTATTCCGGAAGTATTACCGGGTAGCATCCAGTCAACAATAAACAAGTCATAGTCGTTGCTTTCAAAATAGTCGCTGGCAGAAGCTAGGTCTTGGACCCAGTCAACCGCAAAGGAGCTTCTTTGCAAAAGCTCCTTGAGGTTTTGGCCTAGAGTAGTATCGTCCTCGACTAATAAAATACGCATAAGGTATTATAGTCTAGTTGCCATGGTCTTCGCTTTTACCTCTCCTTCCTGACTCAAGGTAGCGATCTTCATTTCTTTTGTCATCGCGGTCGTCGTCGTCGTGGTCTTCACCATCGTCATTGCGATCATCGTTTTTGGGAGAAATTGTTGGAGTCGTACTCGCCACTGAGGTAGGACTAGTGGTTGGCGAAGAGGTGGTTGGGCTAGCAGATGGGGTATTGTTTTTTACTAAATAAGGGGCCATACGGGACAAACTGGCGCCGTGTTGGCTATTGTAGACAGCTGTCATGTCAGTACCACACTTAAAAAAGCCATTACCTCCGTTTAAGGTGCTACCGGTTGGTCCAGGGTGGCCACCAGCAGCCAGGGAAGTAACATTGTATTGCTTGCCACTAAGTGTGATGATGCAGACATTCTTTGGAATGGATGTCGGGCTTGCAGTGGTGGTGGTTACAACATCGACTTGGGCCACTACAGGTGTTGGGTTTGGATCACCAAGAATCGCCAAAGCCGCCAACTTGCCATCGCGGGCAAAGACATTGTAGACAGAACGTCCTGAGGCATACAAACTGATAAGCGAAAGGAGGGCTAGGGGCAGTAGTTTTTTAATATTCATATTAAGGGTATTGTAAACAAGCTAGATTAAGAGAAGATTAAGAAAAATTAGCTTTAAAGTAAGCTTTGATTAGTTTTTCTTGAGAAGCTGGAGGTAGTGTTTTTTATTTTGCCAAAGAAAATATAGATTGATGACTAGCATAATGTTTCCCATAACTGCACCGCCTGTTAAGAGTCCGCCATCGAGAAAAGCGTGAAAGCCAACTATATTTAAGACGATTGGAAGAATAAGTAGGGCAGCAAGGGCCACTCGACCTGTCCAAATGGAAAACAATGAGATGGCAAAGACAGAGCACATCATGTAGTTAATATATTTTGAATTCATAATGATCTGGATAAATTGAAAAGCTAGGTCTTGGTGATACAGGTTGCGAGTTGGGGCTGGAAAAATACCAAGCGCACCTAAAATCGGTATGACCATGATAAGACTTAATATAATCTTTAAAATAATGTCTATTATTCTCACGATTAATTGTAGCAAATATGATTATTTTAATCTATTTAATACTCCCCTGTTTTTGACAATATTTTTATAATCCCATTGGAGAATATGTCCTTTTTTTAACCAGCGGGAGAGGGCAGGTTTGTTTATTTCGTTTTTATGATTGTAGAAAATGGAAGCATCTTGAAATCTACCGACCCCTGGAGTTAGGAGGGGCTCTGCAAAGGCGCGACCACTCCAGAACATGAGCCTTATGCCTGCCTTTTGTTTACTGTAGCCAACTATAGGGTTGCCAGCTAAAAACCAGACAGGGTGGCCGTGCCAAAGTTTGGCCTCAGAAGATGGCATCCCAGCCGAAATTTCGTACATTAGAACGTCGCATATTTCCCTGTCTTGTGGGGTTTGCTTATCGTTGTAGGAGAGGATTGCGGGTGGCATATTAATTACTCTCTTTCACTTTTTGGGTCAAAGTCGATGGTCCATTCGATGCCGTATTTGTCGCGAAACATAGCAAAATAGGTGCCCCAAGGACTGTCGGATGGAGGCATTTCGGCAGTTACACCTGCAGATAGGCCAGAAAATATTTTGTCGACTTCCTCTTTACTATCCACACTAATTGCAATTTTGGATCTATTTTCGTTTTCGTTTACCTTGCCCATAAAACTTGGGACATCATTGCCAATTAGCATGTTTTTACCTATGGGTAGGCAAATTTGCATAATCTTGTTGGCGTCTTCTGCTGATACAGGAAACTCTGGAGTTGCTAAGTCTTTGAGATACATAACTTTTGCAAACTTACCACCAAAAACGGAGCGGTAAAATTCAAAAGCCTCTAGGGCATTGCCATTGAAATTAATATGTGGATTTATTAGTGCCATATGTTTTATTTTTGCGTTGGATAAAATATCTTAATATTGGGCAATTTTAGGTCTTCTTGAAGATATGCGCCGCAACGCCATAGTTTTTGGGAATGCTCCCACCGAACCAAAATTGAGTAATGTTTTTTGTCTTTGCCAAGTACAAAAAAATAGTTAGCTGAACTATCATTTAAAAGTTCACCATTTTCACCAGTTATCTGTTTTTTTATTAATTTACATAATTGCTCTAAAAAGATATCTGAATCTTCAAACACCAAGCTTTGCAAGTTGTGGTCTGGCTTGATGTTTTGCAAAGTTAAATTGTCATATTTTAAGAGACTTTCGTCACCTTTTGACTCGATGTACTGTGCTAGGAATATATTTTTAAAATTATCAGAAACCCAAACCTCTTTTGATTCTAAAAAGAATGATTGTATATTTAGAGGTATTACCATGATAGTTAAGCTTGTTTGGGGAATTTGGATATGTCCATAAAAAAGATTTCCCAAGTGTGACCGTCTGGGTCTTCTATGGTTCTCTGTTGCATAAAGCCATAATCACGCATGGGATTTGGTTCTGTACCACCTGAGGCAAGACCTTTGGTCATAATACTATTTACCTCATCCACGCTGTCGACTGAAAGAGAGTAAAGGGCGGCTAGTTTGCTTTTGGTATCGGAAAGGGGTTTGGTAGCAAAACTGGCGAATTTTTCTGAAGTCATGATCATGACATAAATATTTTCACTCCAGACCATGCATTTGGCGGTATCATCTGAAAATTGGGTGTTGTTTGAAAATCCGAGAGCTGTATAAAAGTTAAAAGATTTTTGCAGATCTGCGACCGCTAAGTTAACGAAGATTTGTTTTGGCATTGGATAGTTTAACAAATAAAAGGTGATAGGATTAGGCTATGGCTAGACAACTGGACAGGCATGGCTTTAATGTAATAAGAGGGTTGTTGATTTGTGGAATGGTGATGTATCACCTGCTGTTTGATTTGGAATATTTTTGGGGACTAAAAATAGGAGTACTAGAGTACCCAGTTCTTCTTTTGCAAAGAGTGGTGGCATTTGGGTTACTGTGCCTTTTTGGGGTGGTGTCAGCAAAAATTGGTGAGGATAAAAATAAAATATTAAAGAGATTTTTAAAGTTGGCACTGGTGGCCTGTGGAATTACTATGGTGACTAGAATAGTATCGCCAGAAAATACAATTTATTTTGGGATTATTCACCTGATGGCGGCCTGTAGCCTGTTGGTTTGGCCTTTTTTGAAGCTAAACAATCGGCTGACCCTGGGCCTGGGTCTGGTCATTTTAGTTTGGGGATTTGCTTTTCCTGCCAGTGGAAAGCAGGCCTGGGACTTTTTTCCACTACTACCTTGGGGAGGAGCAGTGTTAGTAGGGATGGCTGTAGAAAAAGAAGAAATCTTGGCAAAGGTAAAAACTCCTGAAAATAAATTAACTAAATTGTTAGAGTGGTGCGGAATGCATTCTTTGGCGATATATTTGGTACACCAGCCGATAATAGTGGCAATAATGAGGATAATTTTATCAATAGTTAATATTCCCTCATAAATTCGACAATGGCTGGGTCGACGATAATGTCTGAAGCCCTAATAGGTCGGGTAAGATACAGACCCTCTAGGCTGGTAGCCCGGGAGAGGGCTACATAAGTTTGACCATGGGCAAAGGCTCCCCTGCCCAGGTCGATACACACCTTGTCGTAGGTTTGCCCCTGGGACTTGTGAATAGTAATAGCCCAGGCCAAACGGAGCGGATACTGAGTAAAGCTGGAAATTATTTCTTCTTCAATTTTGTTGGTGGTTTCGTTTAGTGTATATTTAATTTTACTCCAAGTTTCGGGCTTTACTAAATAACTTTGGCCATCGATAAAAACCCTGACCTCATCTTTACTTAGTGAAAAAATACGGCCGATAGTTCCATTAGCCCAACGACGCTCTGGATCGTTTTTTAGCATCATGATTTGGGCGCCTACCTTGAGAGACAAGACTTCTTCGGTGGGAAAAGATGACTTGTCAAAATCACCTGAGACACTGGCCTTGTAGGTGTACTGCTTGTCGTCTAAGCTGTCTAGCTTAGCTTGATTTAGATTGGTCACGGTAAGGTTGGTAGTAGCCAGAGTTACGATTCCAGAACGACCTTCTATTGGTAGCTTTCTGGTATTCAGACTGCATAGGAGTTGTTCGTCAACATGTCCGGCACGTACTTTGTTGAGAATGGACTTAAAGGCTTCGTCTTTTTGACGAAAAACCTCCTGTAACTCTCTGACCTCTAGGCTAGTTTCCTTCCAGACATGGGCATGGAAAAAATAAAAACCCTCATAGCCATCTTGGGAATACTCGAAAATATCTTCGTCGTTTACCACAGGGGGAAGCTGATACATATCCCCAAAGCAGACAATTTGAGTACCACCAAAGGGTATATGCGGGGCTTTTTTGGCTAAGCGCAAAAGATAATCCATGGCATCTAATAGGTCGGCCCTAACCATGCTGATCTCGTCAATAATAAGTATATCTAAGGCACGCAGAACCTTAAAAGCATTGTGGTCAGCCTTGAGGTTTTCTTTTTTAAGATAATTGAAGGGTAGGCGAAAAAGTGAGTGGATAGTTTGACCGTTTACATTGATAGCAGCAATGCCAGTTGGAGCACAGACTATGGCATTTTTTTGGGTATTTTCACGCAGGTGTTGGAGTAAGACCGACTTGCCAGTACCTGCCTTGCCGGTTATAAACAAATGCTTATTAGTGGAAATAATGTATTGATAGAGGTCTAGCTTTTCCGAATTTAAGTCAACTTTGGTCACTGGTCACCTTCCCCTAGCTCAAGTAATTTAATCGCAGGTAGGGAGACTAATCCGGAAAGGTCGCCATACATACCAACAGTATTGTTGACTACTTTTTGAATTTGAGTTTCACGTTTAGCCCAAATATTTTGGTAGGCGATTTTTTCTTTATTAAGCTCGATTTGCATACTAGAAAAAGCCTCAACAATTGCCTCGACTCGTTGCCTGAATTCAACTCCAGTAAGATAAGAATACAAAACTTCAAGTCGCTCATTTTTGCCTACTGATAGGGACTTTTCTCTACTTATTGATTCTAATTGGAGGCGAAGGGCACCGGCAAGGGCGGTTGCCAGACGTATCTCGCAGACCCACACTCCATCGCGTAGGGCAAAGCCACTTACTCCTTCGGGGAGGGCTGCGGAAACGATGACGGCCAAATCTGCTTTGATACTACGCTGATCGTCCTTGAGTTTGGATATCCAACCTTCGGTCCAGAGTTTGGTTTTTTTGATTTCCCAGATAATTTGACCACAGGGCCGACCGCCTTTGTCGTGGACTTTCTGGACGATGTCGGCGCCCGAGATTCCTTTGGGTACTGGTAGTATCTGGTCATAAATAAAAGTGGATTTTAAAAGCTCTTCCAGTTCTAGCTCGACCACTTCCCCCTGGGTTTGCTGAGAACCCTGTTCAAGCTTTCGCTTTTGCTCCTCGTTGGCTTTCAGGGCATCGCTTAATTTTTTTTCAAGCTGGGAGAGCTTGTACTGCTGGGCCTCGTCAGCTTTTTTAGTAGCCTCTTCTTGTATTTTAAGGCGCTCTTGGTCTAGTTGACGTTGTTTTTCAAGTTCAAAACTAGCCTTGTCTTCGGCTAATTTGTTTTTTTCACGACGGAGGGCAAGCTCGGTTTCTTGGGCTTTTTTTAAGGCAAGCTGTTTTTCTTGTAATTCCTGTACTAGGGATTTATTGGTAGATTCCTGTTCTTTTTTAGCAGCTTCTAAGGCCTTGGGCCATAGCTCGAGCTTGGCTTTTTTAATCTCCTCGTCGTATTGGTGGGCCATTACCTGATCTAGAGAGATTAGGTGGCCACAAGAGGGGCACTTGATACTTTGGTTAGTTACAGTCATGGATAATTATATTACTAATAATTGGCCTCAGTTGATATAATTTAGAATGGAGAAAGGAATTTGGATATCTGTGTGCCTGTTTGCGGCAATCGGGGGATTTTTGCTTGGTAAAATGGGGGGAAACAAAGAAGAAGTAATCGATTTTTCAGAACATAGGAGCGTGGGTGAATTTAAATATATTAGTCCGCTACTTGAGTGTGATGATGTGGAGTTGTCTAGCAAAGCATCCTTGGTTGGACTGAGAAGAAAGATAGAAGAATATATTGAGAGTCAAAAAAAGACAGCTGGTCTGAGTCAGGTGTCAGTGTATTATCGAGATTTAAATAATGGACCTTGGATGGGAATTGATGAAAGAGAGTTGTTTTCTCCGGCTAGTATGGTAAAAGTGCCGTTAATGATGGCTTATTTTAAGCTAGCAGAAGATAATCCAGAGATACTAGACAGAGAAATATTATTTGAGAAGAAAGAAAATGTAAATCTGGTACAACAGGTAAAACCATCGGCCATTCTGGTTCCTGAGACCAGCTATCGAGTTCGTGACCTAATTGAACATATGATCGTGCAATCTGATAATGATGCATATAGTATGCTGCTCGAGGCATTAGACAATAGGGTTTTATATAAAGTTTACGAAGACATGGGAATTGACATAGCCAGTGCAGCTGCTAAGGATCAAACAGGTAATATTCTGACTGTGCGTGATAATGCAGCCTTTTACAGGATTCTATTTAATGCTTCATATCTAAGCAAAAAATATTCGGAATTGGCGTTATCGATACTGGCCAGATCAGAGTTTAACGGTGGACTAAAAAAGTTTTTGCCCAGCGACATTGTGACGGCTCACAAGTTTGGCGAAAGGGAGTATCAGGCCACCGGCGAGACACAGTTTCACGATTGTGGAATAATCTACAAACCTAAACACCCTTATCTACTGTGTGTGATGACTCGGGGTGCTAACTCAAAAAACCTAGTTGAATCAATAGCCACAATCTCGGACTTGGTTTTTAAAAGCCAACAATAAAGCTGGCCTTAGTTTTTGTAGTAGCTTTTAATTTGATACAAAACGTATAGGCTAATTAGTGTACCTAGAATTAGGTTGCCCCACTGCATAAAAACTAGGCCTTGAAGCGCATTTAACAAAACATTGTAAAAACTGTAGGTCCAGCCTTTTTTACTACGAGCAAACAATCCTGGAATGGCCATAATCCACAGAAGCATACCGCCAAGCGAAAAAACCAATCTTAAGATGCCCCAAATAGTACCAAGGGGGTTGATGTACTCCTGCGATAGGGCAGAAAGAGGGCCCAGAAGGGCAGTCAGCCCAATGGCAGCTAAAACTACCGGGAGGAGGAGCACGGCCAAGACGACAGAAACATAGGGACCGTATTTGACAATTAGCTCTTTGATATTAACCGGAATAGCAAAAGGGGCTTTTTTGACTAAATATTCTTCGCATAAGGCGTCGAGTTGGACCAGGGGAGAGGTGGATGTGTTGGTTGTCATATGTAAATGATAGGACTGTTTGAATAAATATGCAAACCTAGGACGGGATATAATATACTGTGGAAAAAGCAGGTATAAAACTGTTTAAGATCGAGGAGTTAATTAGGATTTTAGAAAAAAAAGACCTAGATACTGGAACACTTTATCATATTGAATCCTTAATAGAAAAAATATACCTAAGGAATTGCGATCCGCCAAATTTTGGAAAACTGCAACAAGAATGGTTTATACAAGCACAAAGGGCTGGAATGGAACTAGAAAGTACCTAAAATATATACCCCAGTAAAGGCTATGGCGGCGGCCAGTAGTCTGGTGGCAAAACCCTTGGTGTTTCTTAGGATAAAAAACTCAAAAAGTAAAATTAAAAAGACTTGAGAGTTGTTGATAGCATCGATACGGCCCACTTCTCCGCGCTGGGAATAGGCAACAAAAGTTGCCATGTTGTAGATAAAGTAACAGCAAGCCGAAAAGATTATTTTTTTAATAGTAGCAGTATTGGCCTGGCGTAGGTCGGCTACTATAGTTTTATAGCCAGTAATAAGTCCAAAAATGGAAACTAATGTAACCGAGGTACTGAAATAGACCAGAGGGCTAGTTTTGACGACAACAAGCTTGTCTAGAGTATAGGCAATACCAAATAACCAACCGGCAGCAAGGCCATAGAGGTGATTTTTCTCTAAATTGGCTTTATTTAAATTTATAAACACTAAGGCTGATAAAACTAAAAATATACCAAGGAATTTTAAAATAGAGGTGGTTTCACCAAGGAATAAAATACCCAAGGCGGTAGTGACCAGAACAGATGAAGAAAGTAAAACCGTTGAGATGCTGATGTTTTTTACTTGAAAACTTTTTAAGTACCAGACCATGGCAACATTAACTAAGAGGGCCACAATTAGTGGATATTGCCAATTGGCAAGAATTACCTGAAATTGCCCTAGAGATGACTGGTTGAAAACTAGCAAAAAGAATAGGCAAAGAATTGACTGGACTGAAAAAGTTAGGGTGCCGCTAGTTTTTGGGGAAACTGTTTTGGCCGTATTTAAAAGATGTTGCTGGGTAAGTTCAGCGCTAGCCAAGGCAAAGACTGAGATTAAGGCCAGGTGGAACCAAGACATGGCTGATTATATACCCAATAGGCTTTTAAGGTTCCAAAGAGCAAGAAAAATTAGGAGAAATCCGATGGTTTGTAAAAAGGTTTGTGATATTTTTCCTGATTTAAAATGGCTGGTGCTAAAACTAATTAGGGCTAAGATAGGTAAGGTGCCTGTGGCAAAAACTAACATGGTGAGAGCTGAGGCAAAAGGACTACCTAAAGACAGACTATATAGCTGCATACTTTGGGTAAAGCCACAAGGGAGAATAAAGGTTATGGCACCAAGCAGGACTGGCAAAAAGGGATTAGAACTAGTTTTTATTTCATTTAGCTTTTTACCTAGGATATTGGGAAATGTAATTGCTTGAATACTTTTTATATGCAGATTTGATAGTCCAAGGAGTAAGAGGGAGAGGGATAAAATAAAGAGGAAAATGCTATGGATGGCAGGAGTAAAGATAAGGTTCTGACCAAGAAAACCGATAGCGCCCCCTAGGATAAAAAAGCTGACCAGGCGAGAGAGATGAAAGAGAAGATGGCTGCCTTTGGTTTGAGAAAGACCAAGCAGAAGTCCTCCGACCAGGGCCATACATGTGGAAAGGGAGGCCAAAATTCCAATAACAAAAACAACAGGGAGGGTGATCTGACTAGGGTTAAGTAATTTAGATAAACCAAGTTTGTCTAAGAGTAAAAAAGTGATGACAAAGAAAAGAGCAGTTAAAAAGGGTGTGGTTAGACTTTCTGATTTTATGCTGCTGGAATCAGAAAGTGAGTAGCTATATTCGGCTAATTTGGCAGTAAGTGAGGTTAGAAAATCGGCTGGCAGTAAGTTGGTTTGAAAAGTAATTTGTTTAGTTTTTAAATCTATAGTACTGTTTTTTAAATTCAAATCTGTTAACACTTCGGCTACTAAAATTTTGCAGGAGGCGCAGTGCATTTGGTGAATATAGTAGGTATAGGTGGTCATAGGGCGCGGCGAAGACGTAGAGAATTGGTAACTACACTAACGCTGGAGAGGGCCATGGCAGCTCCGGCAAAAACTGGGCTAAGTAGCCCCAGGGCTGCCAGCGGTATGCCAATAAGATTGTAAGCAAATGCCCAGAAGAGGTTTTGCTTAATGATTGAGAAGGTCTTCCTTGACAGTAAAAAGGTTTTATAAACCTTGGTTAGGTCACCGTGTAACAAAGTTACATCGGCCGTTTCCATGGCAATGTCTGTACCTGTGGACAGGGCAAAACTGACATCAGCGGCGGCCAGAGCTGGAGCATCATTGATACCATCCCCCACCATAGCAACCTTTTGGTTTTGTGATTGAAGTGTGGCAAGGTAGGTGGCTTTGTTTTCTGGCAAAAGATTTGCTTGATAGCTGTCAAGGTTAAGGGTAATGGAAATATTTTGAGCCACTTCCTGTCTGTCGCCTGTAAGCATGACTGTTTTTAGACCAATAGACTGAAGAGATTTGATAGCCGAAGGGGTGGTGTCTTTGATTGGATCGGAAATTTCAAAAACTCCTAGCATTTTTTTTGAATCCGACAGATAAATTATGCTGTTGGGGCTTGGAACTTCGTCAAATTTAATTTTTTGGGATTTAATATATTTGGCTGATCCAGCAAAGTATTTGGTTTTATTGATGACCCCAGAGATACCTAGACCACTCTCTTCTTTAAATGCGGTTACTGCAAGCAATTTATCCCTATAGGAAGCAATAATGGGTTTGGAAAGTGGGTGAACTGAATTGGCTTCAAGTGATGCCAAAATATTTAGCGGACCAGTATGTTTGACGAGCCGAGGATGGCCTTGGGTAAGAGTTCCAGTTTTGTCAAAAGCTACCGTAGAAACTGAGGTTAGCTTTTGTAAACTTTGCGAGGATTTGACTAAAATACCGTGTCTGGCGGCGGTACCTACGGCCGTAATAATGGCGGTTGGAGTAGCCAGACCCAGAGCACAAGGACAAGCGATAACCAAAATGGAAACAGCGCTAATTAGGCCCTGAATGGGGTTTTGCAGAAAAATGGTCCAGACCATAAATGTAAGCACGGAAATTACTAGAATTACTGGAACAAAGACTGCTGAGATGCTATCTGTAAGATCTTGGATGGGGGCCCTACTGGACTGGGCTGATTCTACAAGACTAATGATTTTAGCCAGAACCGTATCAGATCCTAGGGCAGAAACTTTAATAAACAAGAGGCCGTTTTGGTTTAGGGTAGAACCTGTGGCTTTGTCCCCAATCGATTTTAGTACCGGCATGGACTCCCCTGTTAACATGGACTCGTCTACGCTGGACTGCCCCTTAATTATTAGACCATCAAGTGGAATGATTTCGCCTGGTTTGACCAGAATAATATTCCCCAAGACAAGACTAAAAATGTCAACCATAGTTTCTTTATTGTCTTGAAGCAGGCGGGCTTGTTTTACCTGCAGAGAAACTAACGACTTAAGTGCATCGCCGGTTTTTTGGGTGGAGCGCTCTTCGAGAAATTTACCTAGATTGACTAGGGCAATAACTATAATAGTGGAATCGTAAAAATAAAGGGGCTTAAAATCAAAAACGCTTGCAAAAAGAGTAGTAACAAAGGCAGTGCCAGTACCAAGACCAATAAGGGTGTTCATATTGGCATGGCCGGTTTTAAGAAAAATTAAAACTGCCTTTAAATAAGGTAAACCCAGCACAAAAAGACTATAAGTGGCCAGAGGTGGCAACATGTGGTGCATAAACTCTTCGGCCAAACCAGTGGGTTTTAAAATAGCGTCTATTAGCATAAAAACGGTTGAAACAATAGCAAAAATTAGCCCTAATATGACTTTTTTGTTGACGTCAGATGACGGAACTTTGGGGGTGGTGCCCGTGTCTTTTAAAGTGTAGCCAAAAGGTATTAAACGCTGGTTTAAATCAGCTAAATTGGGAGAGACTGAGCTATCGAAACTAGCGGTTTTTTGAGTTAAAGAAATAGTAATGTTTTTTAGATTGGGAGTTTTTTCTAGCTCCTTGCGGATAATATGGATACAAGAAGCACAATGCATGCCATCTACTATGTAGCTATATTGGCTCATACTGCCTTTAGCGTAAACCTGTACATATACATACTGCAGTTGCCTTCCAGCGACTGACCAGGGGCAAGGGCTGGAATGTTAAATTCGGTGACACCACTTGGCGGAAGGGACTTTGAGATTTTAAGGTTAGGAATTTGAAAGGCGGAGCTACAATCAAATGTGTTTTTGGTTTCTACCTTTAGTTTAATGGGCATGTTTGGTTGCACTTGGATAGTACGAGGAAAGTAGCCACCCTTGGCGACTAGGTCTACTATTTGAAGGCCATTTTCGACTTTGGCTGTTGAGATAATTTGGTTGGATTCGCTAGAGCCTCCGGCCTTATAAACAAAAATTAGAGCGATACTTATAGCCAGGACTAGAAATATATTTTTTAGATTCATAGATTAAGTTTATATATTTTTAGAAGTTCAGAGACAGTGCCGGCCTTGTCGGTTTTAAGTCTATGCTCTAGGCAATGGTCTAGGTGACCGGCCAGAAGTTCTTGGCGGACTGACTTTAAAGTACCAATAATAGAGTCGATTTGTTGAATAATATTGGGACAATACTCGTCGGAGTCAATCTGGCTTAAAACTTTCTGGGTTGTGCCTTGGGTTTGTTTGATTAGTTTTTTGGCTTTATCTTTGCTATCCATATACCCTAGGGTATAGGGTAGTAAATTCTTTGTCAATGTTATAATTGGCTAGTATGCATCACCCGAAAGACGTGTTGAGCACTTGCCCACGAGGGCATCGCTATAAAATTAGCAAGAGTTGCCGGACTTGTCCGGTATGTGAAAAACAGCGCCTTTCCAAAAATGAATTTTTTGTGGAAATCCCCATACCAACAAGGCGAGCCTTGGAAACTATTGGGGTGACTTCGGTGCATATGCTGGCAAAATTTAAAGAAACTGAAATTGTGTCACTTCATGGGGTTACCCCAGATGCAATAGTAATCCTAAATGAGAAGCTAAGAGATGCCGGACTAGAGTTTAGGAGCTAGTTTACCTTTTTTAAATTAAAAATAAACTCCAGGATTTGATCTTCGGTTGGAGGGTTGAGAGATGGGACACCGCCGGTAGAAATATAGAGATTGTCTTCGGTTTTTATTAGAAACAATATGGCGTGTTTTCCTGAGGGAAACTCTACGGTCGTTTTATAGATGTCTTCAATAAAGTCAGGCTTATCGTCTTTCGTAACTAAAGTAGCAGTGGGCGCCTTGTCTTTTATATAAGACTGCAGATTAAAATCTGGTGTAATCTTACTTTGTTTAATAAAGATTGTTTCATCAAATTTAAGAGTCGACTTCCCAAAATCCATGGCCATAGGATCAGTAAAATCTGTAAGTTTGGAGGTATAGGGTGGCCCCCCCAGACTATATCCAGGTGGCAATGTGGTGGGAAAATAATATCCGGATAATTTACTATGGTATTTTTTTAGCTGATACTGTAAATTTGAGGCGTTCCTTGTGTCATTAAAAACAGTGAGGGTAAAGATGAACATCGGAATATGTAGAATAGACAAGACAAGATAAGCCAATAACCTTTTTTTAGAAGCTGGATAATTGTTGGATAACTTATCTCTGTGTCTGTTTAGGTACAAGATATAAATAAAAGAAAAGACAATTACTAGTATTAGTATGGGTACTATTGGCATAACTAAAAATTTGTATTTAGGGTGTTGGCTTTATAAGCTAGCTGCGAGGTTAGAAAAAATAAAATACAGCAAAGAAGCAAAAGCGAAATAATAGAAACTACTCCGGTCCTAACTGCTATTCGAGAGCCGGCCCGGACATTAAAAGAAAAGTTTAGGAAGGCTAGGGTGGTGATAAGAGAAGAAATTGGTATAAGTATAAGAAAGGGCAATAAAACTGTTGCCGTAAAAGAACTATTAATCAGTGCATTGCTACCTTGAATGGAAAAAATATAAATATAAATTAAATATAAAATTTGGATACAAGAAAAAACTACCAAGGTAAAAATAAAGGCCGGGAGAGACAAAAGGTTGTTCTTTTTATCGGGTGGCATAGATTATGTTAGCACCTATGGTTAAGAATTTTTTTGAAAATAATCTTTGAGGATTTGGTAGATTTCCAGAGACGGCTCCTCACCTTCTATGGTCCAATTGTTGACGACCAGGGAGTCTTGCAGATCATATTCAGGGTTGTATTCCATGATGGTTCTAGTGCCGACAAATGTCCAGGGTTTGAGGCTAGTGGAGGCAAAAGCCATATCAAAGCGGAGATTGTAGATGGTTGGATTTTCTGTTTTTTTATCTAGTTTGTACTTGGTGGTTAGGTTATACAAGTGGTCAGTAAAAGCCCTTCGGCTGGTAAAAATTCCAAGTATCTTGCCCTGGCTAAAATCAAGCTTTTTTACAGGTTGTAAGCTGGCTATTTTGTAGCCCGCCTCCAAGTCTTCATAAGCCAGGTAAAAACGTTTTTTGAGAAGTGTTTTTTTGTTATGAAGCGGTCGAAGCTCTTGGATAAGTTTGGATTCTAGAAGCAGGCTAGAAAGTTCTCCAGAGGTGGGAATGCCTTTTACATGGGTAGACTGGGTGGCTAGTTTATAATCGGTTTTGTTTTTCTTTTGATCAGCCAGGTGCAAGCGAACCCCATCTTGAATATTAGGACTTCTTCCGACAAAAAGCGGAATCTGGTGCTGGTCGTAAAAGATATACACACCGTGGGTTTGAGGAAGGGTGGCTAGGGTGGACTCGTCGATTTGACTTAAGCTAATTTGATGTTTTAGCTGAAGGTTAACATGGCTGAAAATAGTTGAATGATTGTGTTCCTGGTGGGCTATTTGCCACCAAGCCCAGGTGGCCAGAACATCGTCCATGGCGCGGTGCCGGTTTACAACCTGGATACTGTGACGTTTGATAATACTATCTAGACTATGGCTTTTATATTGGGGATATAGTTTGCGTGAGAGTCGGACCGTGCACAACCTGGGAAGAGCAAACTCGTAGCCAATTTGAGCAAGTTCGCTTTTGATAAAATTGTAGTCGAAGCTAGCATTGTGAGCTACAAAAATAGCATCCTTAAAAAGATGGGCACACTGCTTGAAAACTAAGGGAAATAAGGGGGCTGATTTAACATCAGCATTGGTAATGCCAGTCAGATTTGAGATAAACCTGTCTATACTAATCTCTGGGTCAACAAAACTTTGAAATTCTTCGACGACAACTTGATTTTCAACACGGATAAGGGCCAGCTCAATTATACGATCGCGACCAAGAGTACTCCCGGTGGTTTCAATGTCGACAAAGACTAGGGGCTTTTGGAGCATGAAGTTATGATAGCACTTGGGGTAAAGTTCGGGTTGGCCAGCGAGTATACTGTGATATGAAATACGAATTAATCCAAACGCATACTGGCGACAATTTAATATTGTCAGGTTTGTTTAGCAAAGGAGATAAAGACAAGCCTGTTGTAATCCATCTACACGGTTATTGTGGTGACTTTTATACTAATGTATTTATTCATAAAATAGCTGAGGAGTTATATAGAATTGGGGTGGGATTTGTATCGGCGCAACACAGAGGAACTGGGTGTAGAACCGAGTTATATAAATACCCTTATGGAAGCGGCGGGAGGGATATTGGGTCGTTTTACGAAAAACTAGAAGAGGCGGGGCTGGATATTGATGCCTGGATAGAGGAACTGCAACGACAGGGGTATAGTAGATTTATTTTGCAGGGGCATAGCTTGGGAACTACCAAGGTGGCACAATATTGCCTGAGTGGAAAATATAAAAATCTGGTAGAAAAAGTAATCTTGCTGGCGCCATTTGATAAAGACTCTGTATTAATAGATGCTGCAAAAGAAATTAATATGACCTTAGATGAGCAGAAACTGCAGGCTCAAAAAATGATTGACGAGGGCAAAGGAGACCAGCTGTCGCTATATGGTAAAGACGATGTTCCGCATAGCTTTGCTAACTTTTTGTCGTGGGCGATGTTTCCAGAGATAGAGGATCAGGTGGAAAAAATAGCTATTCCCCTGTTGTCAGTGGCTGGGGATAAGGATGAGTACTTGCGGGATGTAAGAAAGAGGCTAAAAACCATACTAATAATAGACGCTGACCATGGCTTTACTGGCAAAGAAGAAGAGCTGGCCAAGGAAATCTGCTATTTTATTGGTGAAATTTGAAAGCAGTGGGTAAAAACAACCCGGTTTGAGTATTTGATGGTTTCTCTACCGCTGGTTAGATCTAGCTCTTTAACAAAGTCAGTTGGTTGATAGAGATAGGACCAAAGATTAGAATCAAATGACATTTTTTGATTAAGACGGGTGTCTGGTCTGGCTTGAATACTTTTTATTAAAAATTCAATAACCTGACTTTCGTTTAAACCCAGATCGGCAACAGTAGGCAGGTGAGTTCCTCCAGCATACAGTCTGACGTAACCGATAGTGCCATTGCGGACAACCAGTTCCCTACCTCCACCAGTAGTTTTACCAAGCCACTCGTCGGTGTAATGCCAGCCCCCTGGTAGGTCCATGGCAACTGTTTTGGCCTCAAGACCAAAAATGTGTAACCTGGCAGGTCGAACACCTCCAGCATAATTTTGAAGCAGACCCATATTTAGAGCCTCGAAAGCCAACATGGGCTATTGTAACACCTTCTAAGCTCGATTATTTTTAAGAAACTTTTTGAAAACAACAAAGCCTAAGAGTACCAATGGGCTATAAACGACCAGCCAAATGGCTAAAGTACCAAGTTGCCTTAGGTTGGCGATCAAAGAGCGAACTGCCTCCTTTAGGATTACCTCGGGCCGCCAACTGCCTTCTGGCGCATAAGGCAAGCTGTATTCGTCGGTACTTAGATAAAGAGTAATTTTACTTAATTCAGATGATTTTTTGAGATATTCCTGTTGACCTTTTAGGTTGTCTATTTGAAGCTGGAGAGCAGATAGCTCGCGTTGTACTTCCAGAATTTCAGGGACTTTTTGGGCTTGATTGAGTAGATCTTCCAGTTTTTGTTTAGTTTTAAGAAGCGGTGCTAGCCTGGCCTCGTTGTCGACATATTGGTCGGTAACATCGGTTCCAGTTAAGTTTTCGCTGGTAACTTTTATGCCGTAGGATCGGATTTTTGCAAGAAGGGCTTCTCGACTGGCGGTGGGGACCCTGAGGACTAGTGAAGCGGTAGCAGCCTGGTCTGGATTAGATAGACTGTTTGACACCATATAGCCGGACATGGCGGTGGTGTCAGCAAGAATTTTGTCGACAGTATCTCGCACTGACTTAACTAAAACGGAAAGATAGGTGTCGGTGATAACCATGCGAGGACCTGTTGCAACTGGGGCAGCCTCGCGGACCTGGGATGGCATTGCCAGATTGGATACCCCACCCATTTTAGACAAAGAAATGGTGTCGGCCATGGGTGCATAACCGGAATACAAAGAGCCTGAATAGTCAGAAGAACGGAGTTTAATTCCGAGTTGATTATTTAAAAGCAAATAGGCCAGGATAACTAGTAGAAAAGTTGAAAGTTTGTGGGCCTTGGCCCAAGCAAAGAGTTTTGTGAGCATAGTTTAGTATACTCTGTTGATGTTGTATAAAAAAATAATAGCCGGACTGGAAGGACTGAGTGATCCAAAGCGTGCGGAAGGGTCGCAAAGATTTTTTAAGACAGGCAAGGGGCAATATGGAGAAGGAGATGTATTTTTGGGCATTACCATGCCAGCGCTGAGAGCATATTGTAAAAAATGTCAGACAGAGATAGGGGTTTTAAAACAGGGCGAGGAAACCTCGCCCCTACTCGTAAATACAATAGAAAAACTTTTACAAAATAAATATCATGAGGTGAGAATGGCGGGAGTGTTGCTGCTGATTTCCCTGGCAAAAAATGAACCGAAAAAGGCCTTTGAAACATATGTTGCTAATACTGGGGTGGGTAAAGGAATCAATAATTGGGACCTGATTGATGTAGCAACACCCCGTGTAATTGGGCCACGGGCAATAGAAAACAAAGCACTATTGGGAAAATGGGTAAAATCGCCGGATTTGTGGGTAAATCGGATGGCGGTGCTAGCCACAGCATTTGAAATTGGCAAGGGAGATCCAGAGTTAATCTTGAACATAGCACCAAGATTTTTAAGCCACAAACACGACCTGATTCACAAGGCGGTGGGTTGGATGCTACGAGAAATGGGCAAGCGATGCGGAGAAAAATATTTAATTGAATTTTTGGACATGTACTCCCCTAGACTTCCCCGGACAATGTTGAGGTATGCCATTGAGAGACTGGATAGAAAAAAGAAAGAAAAATATATGCGTGTAAAAATTTCTAAAAGCTAGGACTCGATGTCTGTTGTGGTTGGGGGACCAGTAGGTTCTATTTTATTGGGGTTTTCATATATTGCCAAAAAGTGCATGCAGGCTTCTTTTAAAGTTTGATTGGGTAAGAAAAATGGCACATCCTCTTGGGTGTGTTTATTCTTTAAAATTTTAAGTGTACCTAGTCTAAGCCCCTGGCTGTCATCAAGAAAAATCTTGGTGCCAGCTGTTATGTATTTTAATTGAGATAAAATATCGAAATTGTATTCAATTATTGTAGTGTTGTTGGTTTTAAAATAATTTAAATATTCAGAAATAGTTGTTAATTCTCCGTTATGGCTATTCTCCCGGATCTGATTTTCGTTTAATTGGCACAGAAAAGAGCCAGTGTTTTGATATTTAATTATAAAAAAATAGCCCAGGTCCTTAAAATGAAGAACTTGTTTACTTGAAAATACTATGAGAAAAATATTTTCAAAAGTATCATCCAGCTTTAATATTTTTACCACCATGTGGGATTATAACACCCACACGTCTCGTACGTTTGCACCTATCTTTTGACCAAAAGAATGCCAAAAGGAAGGTCTCGGCCGGGTCCGGCCAGGTAGCGACCATTAGCCCAAAAAGCGGTAGAGCCACCAGAGTCAAGGTTGATGGCGTTTTGAATCCCCATCTTGGCCAGAACTTGGGAGACATCGGCTACAGAGGCGCCATAAACTAGTCCAATGTAAACAGTGGAGCCGGTAGCACCCAGAAAGGCACGGGTACCCTTGCCAGTTTTTTTAGTATCACCATCGCCACCAAATTTGGCTTGGCCATTGAAAACTAAAATAGGCTGACCGGCAATCACGCTGTCTACTCCGGTGTCCCTACCCCACTGAGAAGATTGATCGACAAAACGCGAGGTGGTGGTAAAAATAGCGGCGGGAACAGAGCTGTATACATTGTTGTCGCTATTAAAATATTTTTTGTCTTTGTTCATCATCAGGGTATCAAAACTGTTCTTTTTATCGCTACAACTGGGGTATGTGGCGGGACAAAAATAAGGACCATTGATGGCGGCAAAAGCGCCGGAACGAGCAGCAAAAGTACCAAGAGGCAGAACCGGGCAATCGTTTTGGCAGTCCTGCGGACTGGCAGTATCGACAATTACTTTTGTAGTCTTTAGGTCCGCAGCTAAAATATTAACCAAAAATTCCGAACCATTATCAAGGGTTACTTTTTGAGTAGAAGTGCCACTAGCCGGAGCTGAATTGCTTGATTTCACATTTTCTGGAATTTTGACACTGGCTAGGAGCTCCTGCTCTTTTTTATCAATATCGGCTTGAAGTTTTTTTAAGGAGGCCGAGGAACTGGCGTAGTTAAATTTAGAAAGATAAGCAAGAGACTGGGCAAAAAGAGCGTCCAGGGGTCCAGTTTTGGTAGTTTTTTCACGCAACTTAACCAGGTCTTCATAGGTAGAGGTAGCTAGGCCAAAATTGGATTTAACAGATTTAATTTCAGTCTCAAGTTCTTGGTTTTTTTTGACTTGGTCGGTGGACCGTAGGTCGGCAAAATCGGCTTGGGTTTGGGTTAAAGTGGCACTGGTGCTGGCCAACTCGTTTGTTGCCGTAAGAAGTTCTTCACTCAGAACATGGTTTTGGGATTTAACAGAATCAATAACGGAAATTTGGTTTTTGCGAAGTTGGTTTTGATAAAAAATATAACCACTAAAAATTAGGCTAAATGCCAGGGTGGCAATGATTAGGGGCAGTTTCATAAATAATAATAGCAACAATCACAGATTGGATCTAAAATAGGCGATAAAAGCCAGAGGAATTTTGATACTGAAATTTTCAAGTGCTAGCCTGCGGCACTTTTAGTATAATGTTTATATGAGTATTGACAGACAACAGACAGCTGGCCGACAAAGAAGAGCTGAAGGTATCAAAGAGAACAGAGATATTTTTGCGGCGGCTGAAATAAGAAACGATATAAAAACTTTTTTGGGTGATAAGTATGACATTGTCTTAAAAAATTACCTGACTTGGGCAAGGCATGGGGACCCGGTTTGGGCAGAGGCAGTGCACGTTAACCTGATGGCACAAATGGCACCAGGCCAAAACCTTACTGACAAAGATTTCCACCAAGAGTATATACGTCTGCTAAACAGAAGTGCACAAGCGTGGATATCAAAAGCCCTTGGGATTGAGAAGGACTTTCTTAAAATAAATGACTCGCCGCCCATGAGAGGGGAGAAATTAGAAAAGCTACCTTCCGAGTTGCTAGAAGCTGTAATGGGGGCAATATCGGAGTTGTGCGGAGAACAAGGTAGATATTTAGTGGTAGATTTGGCCAACAGAATGATAATGCTTGAGGGTGGAAAAGCCTCTTCTGCTATAAAAAGGTTTGAACAACAATATCCAGGATATGGAATAAGGATTATAAAAAGACTCAAGAAAGACTCGGAACCCCGATGGGTGGTCCAGGTTGTTATAAAGGATAGCAATAAAACATTTACTCACGCCATAGATACGGATGAAAGTGTTGCTGTTTCAGAGGTTTTAAGGCTAGCTGTAGAAAAAATTGAAAAACTAAGACTGGATAAACAAAATGAAGATCAATAACATGTATACTAAGAAATGAACTTACTAGAAATTCTACCAATTTTGCCTTGGTTAAAAATTGTGTTGGCTAGCGTGGCTTATTTTGCCATTGGTGCCTTGTGGTACTCGCCTGTTATGTTTGCCAAACAGTGGGCGGCCGACAATAAATTTGCAAAAGACTTTTTTAAGCAAAAAATGAATATGCCTATGATTTTGGGTGGGTCATTTGCCATGATAATGCTAGCGATTGTGAACTTTACAATGCTTTTGGGACCAGCACCTACTAGGCCTTTTTCTACAATCATGGGAATACTAATAGCCGTGGGATTTATGTTGCCGGTACTGGGAATAAATATGATTTACACCAGAAAACCAATTAGGCTTTTGGCAATTGATGCTGGCTACCATATTATTGGCATGGCGCTGGCTGGAACAATTTTAGGCTGGAGATAAATGAGACTGGGGTGGATTGAGTGGCTCAGGGCAGTAGCGATACTAATGGTTATAGAGCTGCATGTCTTGGCTAGGCCACTACAAGGATATCCAGCAACCGACAATAGCCTGTGGTTAGTTGCAAATACTGTGGATTCATTTTCTAGAATTTGCGTACCACTGTTTTTTTTGATTTCTGGATACTTGACCCTAAGTCGGTATACAAACTGGAGGGAGTTTTATACAAAACGACTGGTGGGGATTGTACTGCCCTTTGTTTTTTGGTGGTCGACATACTTTTTGCTTGAAAGAAATATTGATAAGTATCACTACTGGTACATGTGGGCGATTTTGCCCATATTTATGGCTGTTCCAGTGCTTAACAAAATAAAACGTTGGCCTTATTTGTGGATAGTAGCTGTTGTGGGTTTGTTTTGGAGCCCTACTGCTTATGTGGGATTTTTTATACTGGGCTATCTTTTAAATCAATCAATCAATAATCAAAAATTTAGATATTTAACACTATTTACTTATTTAGTAACAAGTTTGACCACGGCCTTTTTAACATTTCAGTGGGTACAAAAAATAGGCTATTTTGACGAAAAGTTTTACCACTACTACTCCCCTTTGGTGGTGGTGGCTGGGGTAAGTCTGTTTTTGTTTATAAAAGACAGGAGTTTAGATATTGGAGGTATATGGGCTAAATTATCCAAACATAGTTTTTCAATTTACCTGTCGCACCTTTTAATACTAGAACGAAGTTACTTTATGGGAGTTCCCCTTCAATATGTGACTACTGTTGTTGGGAGCTTGGCGATAAGCATGCTGGCTGATAAACTTATTGGATGGATACAAACAAAACTTATACACTAATTACCGGAGCGAGCCTGGGAATTGGAGAGGCCTTGGCTTGGGAGTTTGCCAAAAATGGTCATAATTTAATTTTAGTGGCCAGAGGTATGGATAGGCTAGAGGAAGTGGCCAGGGAAATAAAAGCAAAAAACCAGATTGAGGTTGAGGTAATCCAGGCCGACTTGTCTAATCAAAAAATGGTGGAAGAGGTTTGTCTTAAAATCCAAAAAAAGGGACTCTTGGTTGACTGCCTGGTTAATAATGCTGGATATGGAGATTGGGGTGAGTTTCACAAGGCCTCGTGGGAAAAAATTTCTGGCATGATTGAGTTAAATGTACATGCCTTGACTCATTTGACCTGGAGAATGCTGCCTGATATGGTCAAAAGAGGAAAGGGCCAGGTAGTAAATGTAGCCTCGGTAGCGGCTTTTTTTCCAGGTCCCTATATGGCGGTATATTATGCCACCAAGGCCTTTGTGCTGTCTTTTTCAGAAGCCTTGTCAGAAGAGCTGGATGGAACTGGGGTGCATATAACCTGTTTGTGTCCAGGGCCGGTAAAAACTGGTTTTCAAGAGAGGGCTGGGTTTGTACACAATAAAAAGGCACCGACACCAGAGGTGGTTGCTAAATATGCCTATGAGTCTGCTATAAAACACAGAAAGGTAATCGCCGTTGAGGGAATGTATAACTGGATGCAGACAAAGCTCCCCCACTTTTTGCCCAGAATAGTGGTAAGAAAAATTGTAAAGTGGGTACAAAAAAGATAAGCCCCTTCTTGAGCTATAATAAGCCCAGGCTCCTATAGTTCAACGGATAGAATAACGGGTTCCGAACCCGTTGATGGAGGTTCGATTCCTCTTGGGAGCACCAGTAGCCCAGAATGCGTAATTTTTTAGTATTTATATTTGACCTGCACACTCACATGTGGTATATTATAGGTATTGTTTGAACGACAATACCTAGGTGGCAACAGCGTTACCAAGGATAGCTCTTTTGGAGGTAAAACCATGTACGAGTCAGCCCTGGCGTTTTCA
>CAYTYZ010000003.1:322-17296 GCA_964442385.1 uncultured Gammaproteobacteria bacterium | reverse complement strand
CGGTAATCTTGTGATTGAGGTGCTTGGTAAGAAAAAATGGGGTGTGGCTATTGAAAAATCCTTTTATATGGCTGGTGCCATTTTTATGTTCGTGTTTGTGAGGCAAATCACTGGACAGGTGTGACTCCTCCTTATCAAGCCCCTTGTGGAATTTAATTTCGCAAGGGGCTTTTACTTTTAAAACATTTAGGAAATGTTGTTCCACCAGAAACTAGTTTAGGTTTTTTGAAACAGGCTGGGTTTAGGGTAAAAATAGAAATAAAAAAAAGACAGGTACTGGACACTTCTGAAGCCCGCAATTTCTTTTTATTGGTACTGCACTTGGCCTAAGTGCAGTAATGCTACCCGCTGATCCTTGGCTATCCAGACTGGCAAATAAAGTAGTAAAATAAAGGATGAAAAAATGTATTACATCTAACCAAGAAGGAGTGGCTGGAATTATAATCGTAATCGGAGCATTGCTGCTTCTGGTGGTTGGCGGACTGGCCGGGAGCATGGTTCCAGATATGCTAAAGAATAAAAATACTCCAGAGGTTAAGCCAACAGTTAGCATTGTGGAGCCAACCGTAATCCCAGAACCCAGTGTGAGTCAAGGAGCAGATGACAGCAAGACACTGCAAGAAAAGGGCTTTATTGAGGGTGGACTATCTTATCCTAGTTCGGGGATACCTAGCGACGTTGGGGTATGTGCTGAGTTGGTGGAAAATACAGGTGTCAAAACTTGCGGGGAACAAATTAAAGATAAAAAATTTAAGAATGGAGTAGGGTTTAAGCTGGAAGTAGCACCCGGTGTTTATTACGTATATGCCTTTAAGGGGGAACAGAAAGCTTATTATAATCAGTTTGTATTGTGTGGATTGAGTGTAGCCTGTAAAGACAGAACAAAGATCCCGGTGATAGTAAAATCTGGACAAGTTTCTGAAGCTATGCCTGAGGATTGGTACGACGAAGTTACCCCAAGTACAAAACCAACCTTGAAGCCTCTGATGCCCAAAATAACCATTGCACCTAGTGCGACGCCCACTAGCACAAAGCTGATTATTAATCCAAATATATTGCAAAAAATTACCTTTCCTAGTGCCACACCAACTCCTATAAAAATTGTGGTGCCAACGATAAAAATAAACTTGCCTGACCTGGGGTTATAATCCTAAAAAGATGCAGCTTACCGATGAGGAAGTAGTTAAAAAAATACAAGAAGGAGAAATAAAACTCTTCTCTGTTATACTGGAAAGATACGAGAAAAGAATATATTTTTACCTAAGGGGACTTACATCTTGGGACCAGCTTTCAATTGAAGACATGGTGCAGGATACTTTTTTTAAAGCCTATAAAAACCTACGGAGTTTTGATACTGGCAAGATTTTTTCAAGCTGGATATATAGGGTGGCTCATAACACTGGGGTGGATTTTCTTAAAAGCCAAAGAAAACATACGATAAATATTGATGATCTGGAAGAAGTACTACCTAGTGGAAGCAAACTGATAGAGGACATGGCTATGGAGGTCGAGAAGAAAGAGGGCTTGGCTAAAAAAATGGCTATGCTGGAATTGAAATACAGAGAGGTGTTGCTGTTGTATTATATGGAAGAGAAGTCATATGAAGAAATTAGTGAAATTATTCGAGTACCGGTGTCGACAGTGGGGGTGCTTATTATGAGGGCAAAAAAGAAGCTGAGGGAACTGTATGAAAAAAAATAGAGACAAACAAATTCAACAACATATAATGGAAGAAATTGAAAAAGGTGAGGTTAAAATGAGACCTTGGATATGGTTTTGGTTGCAAAAAATGGGGTTGGTGGCTTTGGCCTTTTTGTGTTTTACAGGCGTGGGGATAACGTTGGCCTTGGTGGATTGGTGGTTGAGAGACATAGGAGGAGCACAAAACCTGTGGGGGGAATTTGCTGATATATTGTGGGATGACTTTCCTGGATATTGGCTAGCCCTGAGCCTAGTAGCTTGTTTGGTTGGTATTACATTATACGGAAAGATTGGGGATAATTACAAGAAAACTGCTGTAGTGAAATATACAATAATAGTGGCGCTTGTAGTAGTAGTGGCCATGGTTATAATTGCGCTTGAAAGGAGACTTACTTAGTTTTTTTAAGATAGTTTTTGAGACTGGTAATCTGAAGCTTGTTGATAGAATCTAGGGTGCTGGAGGCAAGGCGAAAATTGGCAAGAGATGGGTTGGCAGTATAGTTATCAAACTGAAGTTTGTAGATGACAAAAAGTGCAAAGGTATCTGCCCTGGCTATCGGGGTAATCTTTGCCTGGTTATGGAGTAGCTTTTGATTTCGCGAGACTAGGTTTTGGGTAAGAGTGGCGTGTAGCCAGTTGGACTGTTTTGGAGTTGGCTCCATGGCTAGAGCCGGACGAAGAGAAAATAGAACTAAAAATATAAATAAAAAGTATTTTAAAAGGTACATAGATATAGTAATTACGACGAGGAGTGTTGTTTTCTTTCGATGGTATGAAAAAGTGACAAACCTACGGCAACACTTAAAAAGATATTTTGGTAAACCGTAGCAAGATCTCTTTCCCCTGCTTTCTCGCCCTGTATTAGAAAAAGGTAATTTATACAAAAGGTTATTATCAAAAAGAGCGACAGAAATACGTATTCTAAAAATTGATGTTCGCGAAGTTTGGTTTGATAGACGAGTTTTTGAGATTTTTTAGTTTCTCTGATTAGCAAATTTTGATATGTTTCGCCATACCCCTTGGTAAAGGCCTTGAGGAAAAAGAAAACGAGGGAAAACGACAAACTTGTTACAAAAAAACGAAAGTCAAAAAACAAAAGCAGGAATAAAAGGGTAAATATTAAGGTGCGAGATAGCGAGGGGGAAATTGAAACAGAAATAAATATCAGAGAGGACACTAGGAATGTTAGAGGCAAGAAGATGCCGACTGGAGAAGTTACTTGACTTAAAAACCTTAGCCCAAAAAAAAGTAAAACACCCCCTAGAATATTTAGGGTTACCTTAATTTGTCTTGGCAAGGGCAGTGGCCACATAAAATATGTTAACATTTTACAATGCCTTTGTTTTACGAACTTGCCCTACTTTTTGGACTGTCTGCAGTATTCGGGTTTGTGGCAAGTCGTTTTAAGCAACCACCTTTGATTGGATATATTTTTGCAGGAATGCTTGCTGGAAGCTCGGGCATCGTGGGGACGGTTGACCACTTGGAGTTGTTTTCAAAAATAGGAATTGTTTTTTTGCTTTTTGCAGTTGGTTTACATTTGAATCCGGATGTTTTGCGCCATACAGGTAAAAGCGCTCTACTTGCTGGTATTGGCCAAATTACTTTTACCTTTTTAGCTGGGCTTATCATCCTGTCCCTATTTGGAGTGGATAGCACTAAGGCTACTTATGTGGCCATGGCCTTGACCTTTAGCAGCACCATAGTAGTAATAAAGGTTCTAACGGACAAAAAAGACATCGAAAAATTGTACGCAAAAATTGCCATTGGTATTTTGATTGTGCAAGATTTGGTGGCTAGCCTGTTTTTGATGGCAGCTGGTAGCACATCGACCTTGGGAGCAGGAGATCCTTATTGGGGTAGCGCTATGTTGATTGCTAAAATAACCGTCCTAAGCATAGGAATGATAGCTGTGTCGGCTTGGGTAATGCCCTGGATGTTTAAAAAGAGTGCCCAGGCGTCAGGCGAGGCCTTGTTTTTGTTAAGTGTAGCTTGGGGCTTGGGGGTAGCTGCTACGTTTTTGGCCTTGGGTCTGTCAATGGAAATTGGAGCCCTGCTTGCTGGAGTATCGCTTTCTTATACTCCATATGCTCAAGAAATCGGCTCTAGGCTAAAGCCAGTTAGGGATCTTTTTTTAGTACTGTTTTTTGTACTTTTGGGGATAAATATTAAATTTGACTTACTTGGCGAACTTATGCCAAAGGCAATTTTGATAGCGGGTTTTGTGGTAATTGGTGGTCCGGCAATCACATGGCTAGTTTTGCGAGCCCAAGGACAAGGGAACAAAGTTGCCTTGTTTGCAGGACTTACCATGGCACAAGTAAGTGAGTTTTCTTTGATTTTAATGGCTGTGGGTAAAGCCAACGGCCAGGTGGGAGAAAGAGAGGTGGTGTTGGTTACCCTGGTGATGGTTATAACCATAATCGTGTCGAGTTATATGATGCAATATAACGAAAAAATTTTTGTGTGGATATTTCCAATATTAAGACGTATAAATCCGCCAAAAGCTGAAAAAAAAGACAAAACAAGCAAATCGTTTGAGCTGGCCTTGTTTGGACATGATCGAGTCGGGCGAGATTTTGTAAATTTATTTTTTGAAATGAAAAAAGGGTTTTTTGTGGTTGACTATAACCCTGACATAATTAACAATCTGCGACAAGGTGGATTAGAGGCCTATTATGGCGATGCTGATGATATTGAATTTTTAGAAAATTTGCCCACAAAGGCACTGGAGCTAGTGGTGTCTACTATCCCCGAGCTGGAAACCAGTGTGTTGCTGTGTAAATACCTGGTAAAAGTTAGACCGGGGGTTAATTTTATTGGAATTGCCCACAAGGTTGATGATGCTAAAAAACTCTATGAGGCCGGGGCTGCTTATGTGATAATGCCCCACTTTCTGGGAGCCAGACATGCGGTGCATATTATCAGAAAGGCAAAAACTAATAAAATAAAATATCAAGGACTCCGAAGTGGGCACTTGAAGCGACTGGGGGTAAAATTTTTAGTAGAATAGAGTATGCAAAAATTTGATTGTGTAATTATAGGCTCTGGTCCTGCTGGACTAACAGCGGCTATTTACCAAGTGCGGGCGAACCTGAGTACAGTGGTAATTGCTGGTGGGCAACCTGGGGGGCAACTAACGACGACAACTCGGGTGGAAAACTGGCCTGGATTTGAAAAAGGCGTTGACGGGGTTCCACTAATGATGGCCATGCAACAACAAGCGATAAATTTGGGAGTGGAGTTGAAATATGACTTGGTTTTAGAAGTAAATCAGGAGATCAGTAGACCAGGAGACCAGAGGTTCAGGGTGAAATTGCAAAGTGGAGAAGAGATCGAATGCAAGGTGGTAATAATGGCCACTGGTGCGGCAGCCAGGTGGCTTGATGTGGGCGAAAGGGCGTTCATTGGCAAGGGAGCCAGTGGGTGTGCAACTTGTGACGGAGCCTTTTTTAAAGATAAGGTAGTGGCAGTGGTTGGAGGAGGAGATTCGGCCGTAGAAGAGGCTCATTTTTTAACCCGGTTTGCCAGTAAGGTTTACATGATTCACCGTAGGGATAGTTTTCGAGCTAAACAAAAAGAGCAGGAAAGAGTATTGCAACACCCCAAGATACAAATTCTATGGAACACCCAAGTGACCGGTGTCTTTGGTGGAGCAAAGTTGGAAAAAATCTTTTTAAAAGGCAATGATGGGGTAGAGTCGGAGCTAAAAATTGATGGACTATTTGTAGCCATTGGCGGTGTTCCGGCAACTGGCTTTGTAAAAGATATTTTGAAATTAAGAGACACGGGGCAAATAGTGGTGGGTGGAAACCCGGAATATCCTTTTATGACCTCTCAGGCTGGAATATTTGCCTGTGGAGATTGTGTGGACTGGCGTTATAAACAAGCAATTACTAGTGCTGGAGATGGGTGCAAAGCTGCATTGGACTCGCAAAAGTGGTTGGAGGATGTGGCGTGAGCGGCAACAAAATATTGCTAGTACTAATTATTGGCATAGGTGCCCTGTGGAGACTGTGGAATTTTGATTCTAGGTGGATGTTGAATGAAAACAATGCCAGGGAGCTGGTAGCTGATAGATATGGAGCCAGTAATAATTTGCTACCGCTGACAAACCCTATCAATTGGCACTAGGGCAGCTGGTTAGAAAAGATTTGCCCGTTTTTGCCCCTTGGCTATTGGTGGCAATGGCCAGTGTAGCCACCATACCAACTTTTTATTTGTTGGGGAGAAAAATGGTAAATGGCAGATTTGGGATTGTGTGCGCAGTGGTGGTGGCTTTTGCCAGCGAGCTTATTTTGCAACCCGTGCAATTAAATATGTTAAGCATAGCCTTGCTTATAATTGGGGTTGGAACTTGGCTAGCTTTAAAAAGAAACTTGTTGAGCATGCCCCTTATAGCATGGGGGTTGTCTTTTGAAGGGACTAATGTAAGAAATATGGGCGTATTGCTGTTTAACAACAAAGAGGTTTCTTGGGCGATAGTGGCCATGGCAATAGTAGCAACCGTGATTGTGATTAAAAAAAATGGTTGGGAATGGGACAAGGATTGGCTGGTGGTACCATCTGGGATAATATTGGGGCTCATTAATCCGATTTGCTGGGTGGTGGTGGTGGTACTGATAACGGCCTTTGTGGGGCATGTGCTGATATCATTGGTGCCCAACAAAGAGCTTTTGCTGTGGATTGGAATAGGAGTAATGGGATTTTGGAGTTTGCAAAACTGGGATCTGGTAAAGACTAAAAATAATTATAAAGTTTTTATTGAAGCCAAGGCATTTATTGACAAAATATACCCTGATCCTGCTGGTAAAATAAAATTTTTTGAACTAGATAATTCCAAGGCCAGTGTATTGCCCTTGATGTATATGTACTCGCAAGCAGGTAGGCTTTCAGAAGAAGGAACCCCGGTTATTATATTCCACGACCCAGTTCAAATTCAGATTTACCTGTGGAGACAGGGAATAGAGGGCTATGTAAGAAGCGTGGCAGCTCTTGATGTGTTTAATAATAAATATTAAAACATCTTTTGGATAGTCAGTTTTATTTTAGAGCGAAAATCTATTCGGGAATATTGTCGGGCATGGCTAATGCAATCGGATCTTTTTATGGTCATTTTTTCAAAATCTAGAATAGCCTGGGCGAGACCTTTGGGACTGTGGTCGGTAAAAAGAAGACCTGTTTTATCTATAACGGTTTCCAAAGGGCCGCCAGAAGCATGGGCAATCACCGGACAGCCTAGGGCCATGGCTTCGGGAATGGTCATGCCAAAATCTTCATCTTTGCCTGGGTTTAGGTAAGCTTTGGCTTGAGAAAGAAGCTGGTTTTTTTCCATGGTGGTGATTTCTCCTAGAAACTGAATGTTGGGATGACCCTTGGCAAGTGACTGTAGATGTTTGAGGTTGCCACCAAAATCTCGGCCGAATATTTTAAGTGGCCTGCCAAGGCGTATACAGGCCAAAATGGCCAGGTCAAATCGCTTAGACTGGGCCAAACGACCGCCAGTTAGATAATAGTCTTTGATAATTAAATTTTTAATATTTAATTTGGGCAGGTCGATAGGTGGATTGATTACAACAGAATCGCGACGATAAAACTTTTGAATGCGAGCGCTCACTTCTCTACTGTTGGCGATGTATTGGTCGACGTTTTTGGAATATTTGAAATCTAGTAGTCGTAAAAAGTGATTTAGTAGATCGACAATAAAAACCAGAAAGCGTCCGGTCACAATTCTGGCTGTGGGATATCCATAAAGATAGCGAGGTGGAGTGTGACAATAACAAAGTAATTTGGCCGTCCCCTTTTTTAGTGCATTGGGAAAATAAGCACCGGTGGCTGAACTAATAATCAAGTCGCAACTGTCAATATTCAATAAAGAAAAGGCGAGTGGAGACAAAACTCGCAGGGGGGAAATAAGCTTGTGAGCAAAAGGAATAAGATTAAACCAGCTTTGGACTACCCTACCCTGCCATTTTTTTTCAAGCCTTTGACTGTGGGGTCCTAAAAATTGTGGTCGATAAAGACTGGTGTAAATTTTGGCCAGTGGGTAGAGGTCTGAAAGCTCCTCTAGGACCCTTTCGGCCCCGCCGTATTCTTTGATGTAGTCGTGAACTAGGGCAATTTTCATAATGTGATTATAGTATAATAATTTGTGATAATTTGGCAGATAATTTTATTGGCCTTGCTAGGACCAAGAGTAGTATGGGCAGAACCCAGAGTAGATGCTAGCTCGGAGTTTTACTCTACCGATATTGATTTGTTTATGTCTGCGGGTGCTGATGCCTATTTAGCCTGGCAGTATTCTGGCGACGCGGCAAATCCAATTGACAATGACCCTTTTTCTTTCTTTCAAGGAGGGGAAACGTGTAGAATATTGCAAGCTGCAGGAAGCAGATATCCAGGTAAGATAGGTGTTAATATATTTAATTTGCAAAAAAGATATCAAGCTAGTGGAATGGACGGGAGAGGTGTCGGGGCTGTTGATCTGGGGTACTTAAAAAATAGTTGCGGAACGTCCATTGTGAGATTTTTTGGGACTGACAACCCTAATGAGGTGCTTGGTGCACTGTCAGCCCTAAGCTCTAATGGTATAAAAGGTGTGATTGCTTTGCATAATTTTGCAATCAACGGAACTTTGGATTATTTTGTTAAAGGAAACTATGAAAGTAGCCTTAACCAGGCAAGACAGGTGGCCTCAGGTGTGGTTTCTAGGGGCTTAACTGGGGCTGTTTATACTTTAGAGCTGTCAAACGAACCACATTGTGGAAATGACGCAGGATGTATTGCAAACTATGTTCAGTGGGCCAAAGACATGGTCGAGGCGATTCGCTCGACTGGTTACAATGGCCCAATTTCTCTTGGGCAAGCTAGTCAAGTTTCGAGAGATTCCAGAGGGGACAGTATTGAGGCAATTTATCAAAACGGAGAGACAGATTTTGAGTTTGTTAATAAAGCTGCAGGGGTAAATTTTACTAGCGGACATCATTATGACGTGACTGATGAAAACTTAAAAGCATTGGAACTATCTAAAAAAATGGGCAAAACCTTTTATGTTGGCGAGGCAGCCAAGGGGTCATCAGGTAAAAGAAAGCTGGTTCCAGATGATAATGGGGGGCCGATTAAGAGTTTTGGAAAGGCCCTAGGGGCGGCCTTTGGCACAAATGGCCTGTCTGGAAAAATTACAGATTGGTTTTCAAAGAAAACAGCCAACGGTTCTGCCAGAACAGGACAGAAAATTACCATAAACGGAGGGAACTCTTCGGGGGTAGAAGATTATAGTATCAACTTTAAATTAGATGACAAGATTAAAAAAGGGCAGGGGTATGTTTATGACCAGGTGGCAATTAAGCAACCAAATCGAATACTAGATATGACCATTGCAGTACTGGACAAAGAAACAGCCACCAAAACCTTGCAAAGTTTGCAGCATGAGATAATTGGATTTTCGCCTGAATATAGGGAAATTGTAGAAGACTTTGTAGGACCGGCCAATCAAACATATATGCGAACCCCCAGTTCGCCTAGCGAGTACCAAAGAAACACATTTGATTTTAAATCTGGAATTGTATCGCAGGGGATAATTGAGGCTGATAATAGCGATGATAAATTAAAAGATTGGTTGTGTAGGCTGGGGGCGAGCTCTGGAGGAGATGCTTTTTTGGCTGATGGAAAAACCAGGCCAGTGGGCGACTTTGACATTTCGGAACAGGCAGACAGAACGGCTTTTGAAGTGGGGAACTCGAATCTGGTCAACAAGGAGCCGGACTGGTCCAAGGATTATGGACCCATAAGGGCTAGCTCGGTGTATTGTGCCATGTCTATGGCGAGTAAGTGCGGAGGAAAATATGGGCCACAAATTGTGGATTGTGGCAATTTGGCACAAATCCCATCTACTGGAAAGTTATTTCAAGTTTATAAAACCAGGGTTAAAGAAAAAATTGCAATCGAGGACAATTATGCTGGAAAGGCTTTTATAGAAAGCACTATTGAACTTAATGACCCTGGGGAGCCAAGCTCAAACTACCGAACCTGTGAAGAGTTGATGGGGACCGAATATGGCGATAGTATTGGACTACCAAAGCCACCCAAGCCTGGAGAGGAAGACTCGGCGACAAACTTTATAGCCCACACAGACTGGGGCGGGCTTGGTGACAAAGAACGACAAAATATTTTGACCTTGAAGCCTGAAAAGTCAGGTGTGTTTTATATTAGCACTCCAAACTCCTGTCGTATGTCTTTGGTAACACCTTTTACGGCTCCAAATCTTACGACTGCTTATGGGGCCAGCAATTTGGCAATGAATTTTATGCCGCAGGCTGAAAAAGATAAAATACAAACTCCCCCATCGCCAAACTACCAGAATGCAAGTACAGGACAAGTGGTAAACAGTGATAAATTTGCCAAACTAAGCGTCATAAACCAACCGAGGCCAGAAAAAGAAGTATATATCTATGAGCCAGCCACCGGAAACCTGGGTGGAGCCATATTGGCTGGCATAGAGAGGCTGGTAAAGTTACCCGCCACACTGAGATCTTCTGGAGTTAAGTGCTTGGTAAGCGTGTTCTTTGGCAAGGGAGAACTGGGTACTGACAGGGACACTGGCGAGCCAAGCCCTGAAAAAAATTATGAGTTTGAACTGTGTAAGCAAAAATACAGCTTTGAAATACAGACAACCTTGTATGTGCCAAGCCAGAGCCAGAGCTATGCCATGCAGACAAAAATATATAGCAATAGCTTGGTACCGCAGACTGCAAAAGTTAAATTTGAAAACCAACTAAAAAAAGCCTATGGGGGTAAATTGCCTTTGGATGCTGTGGATATAAGAACCAAACTGGATTCAGCGAGAGGCATACCGGATGACAAAGAATTTGCCAGGCAAGACATGGGTGGCAATAAAGGGTTTTTTAAAACTGACGCTGAAATTAGAGACCAGAACACTTTAAAAGGTACCAGTGTATATATAAACGAAAGCCAGACAGAGAGGCTAGAAAATACCAATAAGTGGATGTTGCCATCTGATTGGCAAAAAGACTGGGAAAAGTTATAATCAGGAGTGAATAAATGGGTTTTGATTTTTTTTACTTTATTTTTGGGTTTAGGTACCAGTGTATTGCTGGCAACACCTAAACAAACAAGGGCGGCAGATACCAATGTCATTACAGGTGTACAAGGGGCGGTGCAAATTGGACAAAATGCCGAAGCTTGGATTAATCAAGTGGGTCTGGTGGCACCAGTAGTCAACCTAATTACGGCTGTTGCAGGGAACCTAACCAGGCAACCAAATGGGCTGTGGTCGTTTGATATGAAAGGATCAATGCTGGCAACAGCAGGTGACATGGTAGCTATGACCTATACTCCTCCGGCATCCGGAGTGCAATATTTGGCCGATTCTTGGGGTAGTATGTTTGGCAAGCCGGCCTATGCCCAGGGAGCAGGATTTCAATCCTTGTCACCTATTTTGCCCATGTGGAAACTATTTAGAGACCTTACTTATGTAATATCTAGCTTCTTTTTTGTAATAGTTGGCCTGATGATAATTTTTCGAGTTAAACTTAACCCGCAAACGGTAATCTCTATTCAGTCGGCCATTCCAAGTTTGGTGGGGACCCTGCTTTTGATTACTTTTTCTTACGCTATTGCTGGATTGCTGATTGATATTACCAACCTACTACAGGGGGTGTTGCTAGCTGGGATGTTTGTACATACCAACGGAGGAGATTTGACCAAGCCCCTAATAGACTTTACCATTCCTGTTTTAAACGCCAACGTAAAATATGGGACCTTTTCACAGTTAGCCACTGGTGGATCTCTGGAGTTTGCCGGAGCCTTGGCTTTGGTGCCTGCCAAAACAGTAGCCGTACTTATTGCAGAAATATTTAATACCCTAATTGGTCAATTTTTGGGAATAAGTGGAGGAGTGGGTGCTGCAATTGGGGTGGGGGTGGCCATATTTGTATTGATATTGCTTTTAGCCCTGGCGTTTTCGTTGTTGTCGCTATTTTTGGCATTGGCCAGATGCTATGTATTGATAATTTTTAAAATTATTATTGGGCCGCTGGAAATTATGGCCGGGGCCATTCCTGGGTCAAAGACTGGGTTTTCTTCCTGGATAAAAGAACTATTTGCCAACATTATCGTGTTTCCAGTGGTGTATGTATATGTAATTATTTTGGATTATATTGTAATGGCGGGTATAAAAAATGGACCACTGTGGTCTCCAAATGTGTTAAATTTGCCAGTAATTGGCAATCCCTTGGCTCAGAGTACAGTGATTAGTATGGTGTTTGGAATTTGTGGAGTGCTAATACTAGGACAACTGCCAAAAATGATACCTCAGGTGCTGTTTGCCATAAAGCCAGGGCCATGGGAAACTGCCATTGGACAAACGCAAAAGGATATAGTTGGTGGCCCAGCCCCACAATGGGCTAAGAACGTAGTTTCTCCAAGTGCATATCTAGAAAGAAGGGCTAAGGATGCTGAAGCGATCAGGCAAAACGATCTGAAAAATAGAAATACTGCAACTAATGCTGTGGCCACCAGAGGCCAAGCCTCTGGCACAACTCAGTAGCATTCTCCTTACGTTGTGTCTGCATAGTATTCGGCACTTTTTCTATATTCTTTGTCTGCGCTTCCTGTTGGCGACTGCAAATCCAATTTCCCCTGTGCTCAATCTTAGTGTAGTGGCCAGGCTATAAGCTGGCATCATAAAGTCATCATGAGTTAATTCTTGGGCATATTTTTTGGCCTGGTTTACGGCAGCTGGATCGCGATCACTGGTTCCAGATTGTCTTAGAAGCTGATAATTGCCCACTCGGAGCAAGTCATACAAATCAAAATGAATAATACCATCGGCTCCTGGTTTGCTATTATCTACCTCAAGGTGGGCGGCAGTTGTGCCTGCTACCATACCGTGTTTGTGTGATCCCCTAATAAGCCAAGCTACAAAGTTTTTTCTGCCCTCTCCTCGGGTTATGGAGCGAAACATGGGATGATTGTCCAAGACACCTAGGGCTTTGGTAACCTTGTTCGACCAGTCTACCCGGGACCCCGAGACATTGTCTCTGCCATCGGCCATATCTAGGGGCACTTTTCCTTTTAGACAGAAAAATAAATGTTTGGATTCAGCAAGCGTTTTATAGTAGCCTTCCCAAAGGTTGCCTGACGGACCAGTAGTTTTTATTTCGTTCTTGTCAATATCTATTGTGCCTACGTTGCTGGTAAAATCTAGATTTCTTAGATTATCGCCCCCTTGTTGAATGACCTCGGCTAGTGACTTTATTCCCGTAGGTGTCTTGACAAAAGCGTATTCAAAAAAACTAAGCCCAAGAGTGTCTGGTACTACCGGTTTTAAGGGAGGTATGCGCTCCCCTGTTTCGAATCCAGTATATTGAATGTGCTGGTGGATGGCAGATTCTTGTCTGTTGGTCTTTAAAATATTAAGTTTACGCAAGCCAACTTGGGCTGCCTGAGCTTCTCGGAGCCAGTTGCCTATACTTCCAAAGGGATTACTCATACCACCGGTTACATTAACGACCTTGCCTGACAAAGGCAGGGGTGGGTGAAACATTTCACGAAGATCTCCGGAAACAAAGTCGGAGCTGTCGTCAATTACAGGAACAGCCTTGCCCCACTCTTGTTTTGTGCCACCATCTCTGGCTGTTTTCCAGAGCCTGTCAAAGCCGGCACTTTCAGCTATATTTCCTGCAAACAAAAATCCATCGGCAATAGCTACCGCTTTTTTAGCAAGGACTTTGCTTTTCCACCCGTGTCGCGTTCTAAGATCTTCGTAGATTGACTCGTAGTTGGAGAGTTTGTCTCGTAAATAAGCTACCCCTCCTGTTCCTGGAATCTCTTTTCCACTGGCATCCGTGAGGGGTTTTTTGACAACCACCTTGTCGTACCCATCTCTTTTTTCTATGGTAAATACTTTGTTAAAAATTAAGTATAAAGCATCTTTAACACCTTCCTGCTGTAGTAGTCGGTTTACTTCGCTGTTGGTGGCACTAAAAACACCCATCTCTGCTTTTTTAAGGCTAGAAGTGCCCTCTGCTGGCTTGCTAAACATTAAATTCAAAATATCTGCCTGGGCCTTTTGGTTGGCATTACCACTCCAAAGTCTACCCAAAATGCTTACTAACACACTATCCTTGGTTTGTTTGTCAAATTCATTAACAACAGTCCAAAGGGGCCGGTCACTAAACTGTCCAGCAATCTGATAGGCAGTGCTTTTGTCGTAAGGATCTTGTCTGAGAAGTGCCTGGTCCATAGCCTGGTTAAGAGCCTCTTTATAGTCTTCTTCTGTGGCTTTAACTGTCGCTGTTTCTGGGGTGGCCGGACCTGCGGCGCCGGCTGTGGCCATTCTGTTTGCAGCTGCAGTCATGGCGGCAATGGCGGCTTCAAGACCAGTTGGTGTGCTAGGCTGAGGTGGTGGTGTCAGGGGTGGCCCTGGTGGACGAGGGGGGCCAATTGGAGGGGCTGGTGGTGCATTCATACTAAGTCGCTGGCGTGGGACGACAGGCGGGGCCGGAGAGGCGATAGCGTCTCTTAAAGCAAATGCCTCTGCTGTAAGCTCATTTACCGTAGGTGAAAGTATTGCTACTTGTTGCGGGCTGAAAGCATGGTTATTGTCTGCAGCAACGAGTTTTAGGGCTTGCTCAAATAGTGCTTTTGCCAAAATCTTATTATCAGCACCCTTTGCGGCCTCCACCCTGGCAATAAGAATGTCCTTGTATATGTCAATAAGCCGTGGGTCTTCTTGGCACAGGCCAAGCCTAACCATGCCCCAGGCCAAACCAGTATTCTTTACACAGTCTGGCAATTCATTGTTCAAGGTCTGAAGGTCGCAAACTTCAAGTTTTCTGAGGAATTTGGCGCACCGCACGCTTCCTTTTTCCTCTTCAGCTTTTTGTTTGACACCGGCATAGGTTATTTTTCGAAAGGCTTCAAGACAAGCATGGGCTTTTGGGTTTGGGTCCTTGGCCCTGCTAAGAACGAGCACCTGTTCAGGAGTCATTCCGCCTGGAAGGCCAAAATCAGTTGCAAAAACAGCAAACTTGTTTTTCAAAGCAGTGTTGTTATCCGGATCTTTTTCATTACCATCGGCAATAATGTTTGCAAATTGCAAGGCAATACTTTTATGGTTGGAAGGAATGTCGATACCACCGAGTTTGACCTCGGCACTTGGATTGGCCATATGGTTGCTAATTTTAGCACATTATCCCATAACATCGTCAAGAAGATAATTAGAACAAACTGGCTTGGTTGGGGTCAACAATGGGCTTCTTGGGCGAGCCAACCTCGCCCCTACTGTTTAGGTCCCCGCCTTTTAGCCTGGAAACCAGGGAGCGGAAATTGTAGCTTTGTAGAACAGGAATAAGATTATCGATGGTTTTTTGGTTATAAAGTAGCGATTTTAGCTTGAAAGATAGCGGCACATCAAAGACTAGCTGAGCAAGCTTTTGGGATAGATAAGCTTCGTCGCGGTGGGCAGAAAATTTGGCCTTCAATTTGTCTGGTAATTTTTCTAGATTATTGTAAATATTGTCTAAAGATCCGTAATCTTGTAATAGCTTGATAGCCCCAACTGGACCTACACCGGGGATGCCTGGATAGTTGTCACTAGGGTCGCCAGTAATGGCTTTAAGGTCGACCACTTTGTCGGGGCTGACCCCCAGACGCTCCAAAGATTGTTCTGCCCCGCTAATTTGTAAGTCAGACAGGCCACGACCGGGCATGAGAAGATGGGTATGGTCGTCAATTAGTTGCATAAGGTCGCGGTCGCCGGTAAGAATATAGACTTGGTTGACCAATTTTGACCTGGTTTTTTTGGAAAGTTTTTTAAAAGATCTGCGGGTGATAGTAGCAATAGCGTCGTCGGCTTCGTAGCCACCTACGGAAAAAATAGGCAAAGAGGCGTTTTTTAAGGACTCAATCACAATGGGGAACTGGGATTTGAGCTCAGGCGGGGCGGGCTTGCGCTGGGAGCGGTAGCCAATAAACTCGGCATTGCGAAAGACTGGGCCAGGAGGATCGAGGCAAATGGCCAAATATTTGGGCTTGACCTTGTCGACGGCTGAAATTAAAGTAGAGTAAAAACCATAGACGGCATTGAGCTGCTGACCAGCGCTAGTTAGCGGCGGAACAGCGTGGAAAGCACGGTGGATTACGGCGTTACCATCAAGAATGAGTAAGGTTGACATTAGCTATTTTAGCTTATTTAGCCGTAAAGTTGGGAATGAGTGCCAATGTCATGAATTTTTATGGTATTTATGTCTGGCTGGGTAAAAAGTAAACGACAGTCTCCAGACAAATTAATGCTCTTTAAGCCCTCAAGCTGGCCACTTAGGTCGTGGATGTTAAGTTGCCTATTTTTAGGATCTGTAAAATATAAATTAAGCCTATTGCTTATCTTTAGAATAATTTTTCTATCTAGCTTTTTGATTCTTTTTTCGGCTTGTTTTGAGAGAAGTATTTGCATTAGGACTGGTTAAATATAGCACTAGGTCGTCGGTTGAATCAAACGATGAGTATTTTCCAGCTTTATAGTTACCTTCGGACTGTCTAACTCTTTTGAGAGTGGCAGGGTTTAATACAGGCAGGGGCTCAAAGGTAATAGTTTTTTCTTTGATGAAACGTCGGATAAGTCCGTGAAAAGCGGTGCTTAGATCGACACCTAGTTCTTTGGCCACAGCCTGGGCCTGAAGCTTGGTGGCTTTGTCAATTCTAATGTTGATAGTGGTAGTAGTCAATGTATGTGTTATACATGTATAACACATACATTGTACTGCTATTGTATATACATGTCTATATGATAATATTGGCCATGGTTAAAAGTCTACGAGGGTCAAACAAAGAGCTGCCAGCTGTTGCTGAATTTCATCAGATTTACCAAGAAGAATATAAACTGTCTGTACATCCAGATAAAATGGGTAGAAATTATCCAAGATTTGAGAGTGTAACTGATTGGATGAAGTCGATTGGGATAGAAGATAATATTTTTGCAAGAGAAATGAAATCTGTAGGTAGTAATAAAGATTTTTTTGGAGAGGCAGATAAAGATCTAATTTGGGGAAATGAAATACAAGAAGAAGTGGTTAAAAAAACTTTGGAAAATCAGGAGAAAATAAGTGGGGAATTAAAAGGAGTAACTGAGTATCTATGCTGGAAAGATGGATTTGACCAAGCAGAGGTAGCCATAGTGTACGGTGGAAATAAAAGTAATCCCCTGCGAGCCAGAATTGCAGCGGAACTTTATAAAGAAGGCCGAGTGAAAAA
>CAYTYZ010000003.1:0-312 GCA_964442385.1 uncultured Gammaproteobacteria bacterium | reverse complement strand
TGGAGAGAAGAGGATGCTGACAGGAGAACTGAAGCCAGGGCTTATGCTGATATAGCTATAAATGAGGGCGTGAATCCGGCTGATATTATTTTGGAAGAAGAGGCAATTACGGTGGCGGATAACGGCAGAAGGAGCTTAAAAAAGCTAGCGGAGTGCGGAATAAAACCTACTAAAATAGCGGTGGTAACTAGCTGGTTTTGTATGAGAAGATCGGTGGGGATGTTGTGGAAACATGTGGCAAATGATATAGAAATATTGGCTGTGCCAGCCATATCGAACACTGGAAACTTTGGCTTGGAAAATTGGCATAAA
>CAYTYZ010000002.1:79410-91608 GCA_964442385.1 uncultured Gammaproteobacteria bacterium | reverse complement strand
CATTTATCTTGGGTATTTGAATACTGAAATCCTGATCTACAGGAGTTGGTGTAGACACTGGACTAGAAGCGGACTTGCTAACTTGATATGCTATTTCGGCCTTGGCTACGGGCAAATATATACTAGTTGGAATGGCAAGCGATATCAAAATGCAGACCAAACCGAAGAAAAAAAGTTTATTTATTTTTCTTTTTGGAGTTTTTCTTTTGGGCATAGATTGAGATTAGCAAAATTAGCAATCCTAGTCCAAAAATACCCCATTTAGAGCTTACAAAGAAATTAGATACTTTTTGAGCTCCAGTTTGAGAACTAGACTCGGTTGATTCACCTTGGCCTAAAACGCTACCAGTGCCTGATTCGGGGGTGGCGGTTATAGCAGGAGTTTCTTCCTCAGGAATCCCTGCTCCTCCACTTACCGGAATAGCACCTTGGCCAGTTTGGGTCGTGGTTGTAGTGGTACTTGTGACTACTGTTTTTTGGTCACCAACTACCCCACTGCCATTGCCTATGCCATCAAAAGCCCGAATGGCATAATAATAAGTTTTATTACAATCTGGAACTATATCTGTAAAACTACCAACCTGATCTGGACTTATGCCTACTTCACCTACTTTTGTGTTGCCATCGGCGGTAAAAGTGGTAGATTCGGAACGATAAATTTCGATTTTGGTAGTTCGACCGTCGTTTGCTGCCTTAAACTTGATTTTGTTTTGACAGCTACTTACCCATTCTCTGCTGTAATCGTTGGGGGCCATAGGGTTATTGGTATTAAAATCAACCGAAACTGTCTCACTTTGGTAAGTTTCACTGCCACTAGCGGCAATAACATAAAAGGAGTAGGTCTTGGTATTTTCAGTCAAGGGATCAGAATCTAGACTACACTGACCAGAGTTGCCACCAGGAATTACAGAAATTGGTGAGCCAAGCTGAACGACAGTATTGTCGGGATTTTTCTTGTAGCATGTGACGCTAAGAGCACGCCCAAGCATGTCCACGGCTACAAAATCTAGGGTGAACTTACTTTGGTTGGTGGGTGACTTGGGATCTTCGATTCGGGTAAAAATATTCTCACTTTGCGCAGCCAAAGATGACTTGGGTAAAATTAAAGCTAGAGCAAAAAATAAGGTTATTAAAATAGGCATTTTTTTGTTTGATTTCCTGGAATATATCATAAAAGATAGTCCGAAGATAGATAAAAGTGTAGAAATAAGTAGCCAAATTGTATTTGATCCAGTTTGAGGAAGAGAGGTACTGGCACCCAGAACTTCACCCTTAACTTCTTGTTCTACATTAACCTCACTTGAATTTGTGAAATTTTTGTCAAGTCTAACCTTGGTACCAACAAAAGTATTGGCTAAAACTCCGGTATCTAGCTTGCCAGAATCAGTTGAAAGGGCTAAAAGTTTGTCGTCGCTACTTGCAGTACACTCTATGCTGTCACTACAACCAAAAGCCCAAGCAATGTCTTTGTATAGCCCAGGGTCAACAGTATTGTCGACATCGGCAAGATAGGTTAAGGTTACTACGTCGTTGGCAGACAAATCCCCGACAAACCATTTACCTGGAGAGTGGTATTGGGGCTCGGCAATAGAAACAGGGATATTGTTGACTTTGACTTTATAGCTACCGTGTTTGTAGATAAAACCTTTGGGTGGCAAATCTGTAACAAGCATACCTTTTACATCATTATCTTTTATTTTTAAAGTTATTGTATATTCAACCTGAGAGCCGTTACTAGTATTACCAGGCCAAGTGGAATTGTATTTGGCAATAGTAATTACTGGCTTTACTTTTTGATTGGTAAAAGATAGGCAATACTTTCGTCCACTAATTGCAGTTATCTCGCCACTTTCAAGCACATCTCCTTTACAATCTGTAATATTTTTTAGCTGATATTTATCGTTTATTTCGACCTCCGTAAAGGAATAGCTTCCCGGGCTCACAGTAAAAGTGGCAGGTGACTCTTCGGAAAAAGATTTCTGACCCAAAGACTCACCTCCTGAAACACTAAAAGGATTGCTGTCTGAGATATCTTTGCCGTTAAAATCTACTACGTTTTTGTTAATAGTGATGGTGGCTCTTTGATAGTTACCAATAAAGCAAGTCTTGTTCTCACCTGGGGTTAGGGAGAAATCCAGATTAGAAGTATTATTTGACTTGCTAAACTTTGTTTCCTCATTTGAACAGTATATGTTTGATTGAAACCAGCCATCTTTTTGAGTTTCGGACAGTTGATAATCGCCAGCTGGAAGATCGAAAATAGCTTGCCCATATGTAAGATCTTCTGAATTAGCATTGGTAATTTGGGAATAAGCTGAACCGGTGGCTGGAGTAGCTAATATTTCCCAATTTCCCAAAAGACTGTCCTGCTCATCTTTGTTTCCATTAGCGTTATAATCATGAAACTTAGTGACTGTTAATTGTCCATTTTTTGTGTTGGTAATAATACATGTAGCTGTACCACCATTGTCGAGCTGCAAATCAGAACAGTTACTATAAGTTGTGGTATAACCAGAAACTGCTGGTTCGGTAACAGTGTAGACTCCCGCATCAATAGTTAGATCGTTTTGACCATCTTCTTCAAATGCAGTTGTTTCAGTATCGTTAACCTGAAAAGAAAAATCCGAATAAGATTTAGTACCCCTTTGGTTATCAAGGATGACTTTCTTGACTATCAATGTGGCTGGTTTGTCGTTGTTGGTGATAGTGCAAGACTTGACGTCACCAGATACCAGGGTAACTGAGCCGTTTGGGGTACAATCACCTGTAATACTGGAAGTATAGCCAGAATCAGCGGTTTCAGAAATTGTGTAAGAGCCAACATTGAGTAAATTTTGAGCTCCAGAAGTAATCTGGGTATCGTTGATAAATAATGGAAAATTACTAACTTTTTTAGTACCACCATTGTCGTTGATAACGACTTTGGTAATAGTAAGCTTGGGCTGGATATCGTCGTTGGTGATAGTGCAAATAGTATTCTGGCCTGGAGTTAAAGTAATTTGACCATTCGTGACAGTAACCGCGTTGGTACATGACCATGAGTTGGCATTGTAGCCTGTGGGTCCTTCAGACTCAGTGAGTGTATAAGTTCCACTTTTAACTTGAGCATTTGTAATTGAAGAATTTCCGGAAACTCCGGAAATAGAGGTTGGCCCAATGGCTGATAATGTCCATGATGTATTCAAAGCAGAACCACCAAAGTTATTATTTACATTTTTAACCAAGGTTAAAGTAGCTTTTTTAGTATTAGTAAAAGTACAGGTAGTGATTTGACCGGCCAAAACAGTGATGCTCGATGGTGTTCCGTGGTCGCAGCTGGAACTGGTTAAGTCCCAGTCTGTTTGAACAGTTTCAGACACTGAATAGCTGCCACTGATTAATAGATCCGAGAAAGTTATGTCGCTTGAATTGTTAGACGTGGTTAAGGAAAAATTAGAGAGACCTGCGGTGGTAAAGTTAAAAGTTCCATTACCACCGATTGTATTTTTAACTATTTTTATTTTTCCATTGTCACGAGCATTACACAGAGTTATTTGGGTAGTATTTCCTTTAGTTATAGAAACTGATATTGGTAGCGTCGTTCCCTGGGGATTGGTGCAACTATATATTTGATCTTCATCATCTTCATTATTATTACTTGTGAACCAACCTACAAAATGATATCCAGAGACTGAATTTTCATAGACAGTGGTTGTACCGGTATTGAGAGTTACGGAACTACCGAAGTTAGTGGTGTTGTTGGATGGCGTTGAAACTATGCCCCATCTGAAGCCCAAATTGTTAGCGCTTGAATCGGAAGTTATTTCAAAGGACCCATTGCCGTCGTTGTCGACTTGTTTGTGAACTCTTAGAGCACCTGTGTCTCGAGTATTAGTGATCGTACAACTCTTATCATCACCTAGAGCTAAAGTTATGGAATTGGTTGCTTGGCCATTACAAAGAATAGTTCCAGTATAACCACTGCCATTGGAACTGGGTGTCTCCGATATGGTGTAAGTACCAATACTCAGACTGGTTTTGACTCCACTACTTAGGGTGGTTTGATTGGCTTTGAGAGTAAAGTCAGATACTTGGGCTGAACCTCCGGAAACTATTTTAGTTATTGTTAATTTAGGTGCAATAGCAGTATTTGTTACAGTACAAGTTTTGTCGTCACCTGCCCCTAGATTGACAACTCCCCCGGGACAAGAGGCTGAATATGTGGCAGTATAACCAGCTGGGCCTGTTTCAGTAATTGTGTGACTTCCCAATGTTTGGGTATTGGAGATATTTTGAGAAACATTGTTTCCATCAACTTTCATTTGGAAAGCAGAGGCAATGGTGGTGGCGCCTGAGGTACCATTTTGAACAATTTTAACTACTTTTAGTTTTGGAGGTGTATAGACGGTAATTGAATTTACCAGACCAAAGGTTGAACTTGCTCCTGAGTTACAAGTGTTATTGCTGTAGGCTACAAATTGAATGGTATAAACACCCGTAGAAGATGGTGCAGTTACATTAAAAGTTTCCGTTTGAGTTCCGTCGCTGTTGTGGTCGTTGTGGTTTACACATGTAAAACTTCCGCTTGTTCCAATCCTCCAACCAGTGGAGCGCCAATTATTATCAGAACCTGTGTGGTTTACTGTTACAGCAGCACTTATAGTGGCATTTGCTAAAACGGAAACTGTTGAAGAACCATTTAGGGTGGCACTATTTACAGATCGACTATCAGTAAAGGTGGTAGAAGCTAGGATTACACCCGAAAGATCGGTAAGATTTACGCTATAATTAGGTCGATAATTTCCGTCGAGTTGGTAACTATATGAAAAGCTACCCTGCTCATCGCTACGTATTATTTTTTCATATAATACAGCAGGTTCATCAGAAGAGGTTATGCGAAGTAAATATTCAGTATCTGGCATAAAGCCATAGCCAGTAATCAGAGCAACATCAGTTGGAGAGTAGTCTGGCTTATCTGATATTAGACAGCCATTAAGAGAATCAGCTCGACATGAATAACTTTCAACTACAGTAGTTTTGACATGCCCATCTATGGGTACCTGAGTTGGAACAATTGTTATAGTGGGAATTAGGGTTGGGCTGATTTGAGGTATAATAGAGGTTGAGCTGGCATTTGGTTCAGAGGTATTTTCGGGTGAAAGTGTGACTGTAAGTATAGGTGTGGCTTCGGGAGTAGCGATAGATGTTGGTTCTATAACTGGGGTAATTGTTGGGTCAATAGATGGCTCTACTGTTGGTTCGACGGTTGGTTCAATAGTAGGAACATTGGTTGGTTCGACGGTTGGTTCGACAAGGACAGGCGTATTTTCTTGTTCGAGTGTGGGGGCTATAGTTACTTTAACTTCTTGAGATGGGGTAGTTTCTTGAGCATAAGTTAGACTTGGAGAAAGATAAACAATAGGTAAAAAATTGTTTATAATAAGAGAAAGTTGACACGAAAGAAGACCGATCTTTTGAATTAAACTATACCTGCTTATAGCATTTGTCATGTCCTGTAATCCATAAAAATGGTTTACAGGCGCATTATACTAAATAAATTCTATTAAACAACAAGTTGTTTTAATTGTGGAAGAATTATTTTTTACAAGCAACTTTGGTACATGAAGGTAGGCCGTCTTCAAGACACAAGCAAGTATTGCAGTCTTGTTTGTAGCTTTCCCCCACTTGGTATTGTTTGCCTGCATAAGAACAGACGGGTGATTTTTGGGCAGAGGGTGTAGAAGCTTTGGTGGTGGGCTGTGGCTTGCCACAGTCAATATTTAAATTAGGTTTACAGCTGCAACTGGATCCATCAGCCGCTTCAAAAATCTCGTAGACTGCATAAGTTTTATCCCCAGCTAGGCAAGTAGGAGCTGGACTAGGAGCAGGAATAGTAGGAGTAATTCTGGGAAGGGCATCAAGAGAATTTTTGACGTTTTGTTTTTGATATAGAGCAGATAAATTTAGGGCAAGAAAAACCAACATAACAACAAAAGTAACAATGGTGGTAATTTTAAAAATATTTCCTGTGGAAGTTGCTGGTTCGGTTATTGGTTGTTTGATGGTTGGATTAGGTTTTTCAATTAATGGCTCAGGCGCCTTTAGTTCCGGAGTAAGTGAAGCCGCAAGATTGGCCGGAAGGGGTCCATTGGTGGGAAGGATGGGAGTTTCTTCTATGACAAGGGGAGGACGTGGTGGAGAGAGAGGTAATATCTCAACTTTATTTTTGGAGTCTGCATATTTCTTTAGTATGTCTTGATAGGGACCCGTAGCTGCACTCATATCATAAGAATAGATAGAATAGGATATAATTGCAACGTGCAAAAGTCATTTTTTATACAAACCTTTGGCTGTATTCAAAATCAATCAGACTCTGAGCGAGTCAAGGCCTATTATAGCGAATTAGGCATGATTGAAGCCTCTGAATGGAAAGAAGCTAATACAGTCATAATTAACACCTGTATTGTGCGGGAATCAGCTGAAAATAGGGCTTATGGACTGATAAATAACATTGATATTTATAGAAAAGAACAAAAAAAAGATATAAAAATCGTGGTTACAGGGTGCCTACCAGGCGTGGCACATAATAGTCAACGCCCAGAAGAAAAGGAACAGAAACTAGCCGAGCTGTATAAAAAGTTTCCTCAAGTATCCGAGTTTTTATCTATTAAAGATATTAGTTTCCAGTTAGATCCTCTAAGAGATAAAAAACGAGCTGCCATGGTGACAATTTCTACAGGTTGTAACAACTACTGTGCTTTTTGTATTGTGCCAATGGCCAGGGGCAAGGAAGTGTCTAGACCATATGATGAGGTGATAACTGAAGCCAAAAAGGCTAAAGAAGCTGGTTTTAAAGAAATTGTTTTAATAGGTCAAAACGTAAATTCTTATGGAAACGATTTGGTACTGCAAAAAGTTCTTAAGCGACATATGGGCAAAACTAGATTTACGACTCTCTTCCCCAAGCTTTTAGAGGAAGTAGCCCAGATGGGGTTTGAAAAAGTAAGTTTTGTATCAAGTAATCCATGGGATTTTTCAGATGAGCTAATTGAAGTAATTGCTAGTAATAAAAATATAGATAGATTGCTTCACCTCCCGGTACAATCTGGCGATGATGCCATGCTGGCTAAGATGAAACGAGCTTACAGTGCAGCCGACTATCTGGAATTAGTAAATAAAATTAGAGAAAAAGTAGAGGGAGTGGAGTTTACCACTGATGTAATTATTGGGTTTTCTGGTGAAACAGAAGAGCAGTTCCAAAATACGGTAAAGCTGTGTCAAACCGTTGGTTATAAAATGGTATATTTGAATAAATATTCACCAAGGATAGGTACTTTTTCGCAAAAAAATTATCCGGATGATGTGCCAAGTGAAGTAAAGCATGAACGTTGGAAACGGGCTGATATTGAAATAAACCATTTTGAACACCCTTGATTATTATCGTAGGTATTTGGCTATATTCTGGTTGTGCTCGATAAGAGTTTTAGCATAATGGGGCTCACCACTTGGGTCGTGAATATAAAACAGAAAGTCCGATGGGGTAGGTGATGTTACGGCTATCAGCGAGTTTAAACTTGGATTGCAAATTGGAGAAGGAGGTAGCCCAGGTTTGATATAGGTATTGTATGGCGAACTTATTTTTAAATCTTTTTGGGTGGGAGGGGTCCAAAACTTTCTAGGCAATGGTCGCATGGAATCTCTGGCATATTGAGCCGAGGCATCAACTTGTAAAGCGATGCCCGCTTCAAGTCTATTTTTTAGAATTCCGGCAATTATTTTTTTGTCATCCAGAGTTTGCCCTTCTCTTTCCACGAGCGAGGCTAATATTAGATCAGATTCGCTAATATTCAGGCCTTTAGTTTTTTCTAAATAGTTTTTATCTACCATAGATAGAAATTCATCTAGAGAGTAAAAATCTGGCACTAAGTAGCTGTCAGGAAATAGCTTGCCTGTTTTAGATTTAATTAAAAATTCATCCTTGTTATAGGGTAAATCCAGCTCTTCATTGCGGCTTCCTTCGGGTATACGTATCCAAATATCCTTGGTACCTTTTTCTGAAAGGGTACGTATAATATCAGAGGTACTTTGAGCAGACGAAAGGCGAAAATTGCCAGCTTGTAATTTTCCGGCTAGCCCTAAAAGTCTAGAGTGGATGATAAATACATATTTAGACTTAATATAACCATTATCTTCTAATCTGGCAGCAATACTTTTGACAGAATCTCCGGTATTAACTGCAAAATTTATTTTTTTGGCTGAAGTAGAAAGGGGTTGTAAATAATAGGAATAAAGAGCAAAAAGAACACCAAAAATAACCAGTAGTAGCCCAAGAACGAAAGAAATTAGCTTCATAGACTAGACTTCTTCTTGAAGAGCGCGTCGAAACTTTCCGTCTGACTCTTTGACAAATAGTCTGGTGCATTTGGGACATTTAACTACAGTATGACCTTTGGTTTCATTTGCAACACCTTGGGCAATTGGACTGCCACAACCTACACACCGACCTTGGGACAAAAGCCACATTTGCAAGGGATGAATTAGTTTTTTATACATAAAGTATTTTAACAAATTTAACAGCGCAAAGGGATTTTGCTTGAACTATCTGCCGCTTTCGGGGGCACAATCTTCAAATTTATTATATTCGAACCTGCACCTTACTAGCATAACCTTACCCTGTGTCTGGTCAAAACCAGTAACCCCGGCTTCTGTGGCTAGATATTCCATATCGGTAACCCTAAGAGAACCAGTAACAGGTCCATTTTGAGTTGCCAACGTGGCTTCTAGGTAATTAACAATCTTAGGCCCTGGATGGTAAACATGGAGTTTTCCACTTAGTTCTCTTGATACAGGGTTTGGAGTCGGGGGTGCCCCGCAGCCTGAAAGTCCAACCGCAGCGGCCAAAGAAAATGCAGCAAATCTTTTTGGTAGGTCAATTTTATTTATCATGTGGACATTCTACAATTAATGTTATAAAAGTCAAACAAAGCGGGAAAGGAGCACGGCGGCGGCCTGGGCATCGACTGTCTCTTTTAGGTACTTTTTCTTGAAGTTTCGGTTGGTTTTGACGATAGCTTGGGCTTCTTTGGTACTAAGATTTTCATCAACTAGCTCAACGGGTAGTTGCAATCCAAGTTCCAATAATTTTTGAAATTTTTTAATTGCCGGCAGATTTTTACTTTGGGTGTAACCCAAGATAAGTTTTTGTATTTGATAATCTGAAATTACTTTCTTAAGATTAATAATTATATTGGAATTGTGTGGTAAAACTTGCAATGGCTGAATTATATTCATTACGGATATGGCTACACCTATATTTTTTTGGCCGAAGTCAATACCTAGTAGATTCATATATTTATGGTTCGATTAATAATTCGACTAGTAGTCGACAATACTAGCTTTAACAACTAATCTTCTAAGGTAAGTTCCGGGAGGGTGACAAGTAACAACAGTGAGATATTTACCGTCAAATCTCTGTTCTAGCACAGACAAATCCGAGGCTTCGGTTTCATAAATATCATCAATTTTATAACGATACTTTATCGAGTCATAGTCTATGAATATCTCGTCGCCAGCTTTGAGTTTGTACATGGTTGAAAAGATGGTCATGTAGTTTTTGGGGTTAAAAAATTGAGGCAAAACGGAATGACCAAAAATTACAGGTCCACCAAGTTGTCCAGGGAGGGCAGTATCTTGATATTGGATTAGACTGTGGGCTAAATCTTGGCTACCGATTGTTACCACTGCATCTTCAATTTTAAGCTTTGGAATGGTTAGTTTGTAGGTTTTTTGAATAGGCGCGTCTAGTACTCCTTGGCTGATTTTTTCACCAGAGGGAGACTGAAACCAATTGCTAAGTTGAGTATAGTCGGTCGTTGAGTCTCCCAAGACTTGTTGGCCTGAAATGGGACTTAAAATTGGCCTAAAAGCACCATTGAAAATTTGAAATCTCAGGATTGGAACTATGGCTTGAAGTAATATAAAAGCACCTAAACTAAACATAATATAGGCAATATATTTTTTATTGACAACTCGTTTGGGCTGGTTGCTTGGCGAGTACTTAAGGTAAATTTTCCCCATTATTTTAAATCGAAGGGATCAGGTTAATATTGTTAACTTGTACAGGTAGTCTTTTGATAAGTTTTAAAATTGGACTATCGTTTGTAATTTTGTAATCAAAAATACGGGAAGAATTTTTTTGAAGTATGGCGGAAATATCAGAATAAGAAACAAAAACCAAATCTTTTTTAAGTTCAGATTGGTTAAGTTCTGGCATGGCACTACCTGTAAATATTATGGTACCCACCGCTTGTTTATCATCTAAGCTGGTTGAAGTAAACGATATTTTTATGTCTTGGGCTTGGATGGTGGTTGCACTGTAATCCGGAGCACCTCTAATATAGGTTGATATTAGTTCTTCTTTGATCTTCTGAGAAAGAGATAAAGCTGTAACTGTGGCATTAAGGGTTCCTTCTAACAGACTTGCCTCCTCATCGATTTCACGGTTATATTCAGTTTTTCCCTTAACGATTCTAAGGGTACTACTCAAAATATCTGGCGATCCTTTTTCCTCATTTACCTTTTGATCAAGCTGGTCTTTGATTTTTTGGGCTAAATCTTTTTCTAATTTAAGCTTGTCTTCACGGCTTACAACCACAATGTCCTTACTGGCCCCTCCTGTAAAAGGTTGAGAGACTTTGGCAAGCAAAAAGCCAGAACCCACACTTGGATCAAAAGAAAGAGGCGTGTCTTTGGCAATATTACCATCAGCACCTATTAGTTCAGCTTGGGCAATGACTTTTGTTTGACCAAGGCTGATTACACCCGCCTCTAGATTGGCTTGGGACCCAGAAACTGTGGTGTTGTTTAATAGCACAAATCTTCGTCCAGTGGCATCCTTTAGAACCGTATTTTTTAGGATAGTTAAAGATTTTTCAGATTTATTGTAAATTATTACTTCACCTTTAGATTTCTCACCGGTAACCTTTTTACCTGTTGCTGGAAGCGATGACTTAACTTCTATTTGAGTATTTTTTACAAGGGCTGGAATTGTATTTTTAATGGGATCAAAGGATTTTGTCTGCGTGTCAAGGGTAACTTTTTGTGACTTATTGATGGACAGGGGTGTTGCAAAAAGAGTTATGTCAACTTTGGAGGTAAAAACCAATCCAGAAAATATGGCAGCTATAAGAAATAATGGGATAAATAGCTTAAACGAGGATAAAAATGGGAAGGAGAGGTTTTGAGGAAAGCGAAGACGAGGTATTCGGAAACTAAATCTAGGAGAAGGTGAATATTCTGGAACAATAGTGGTACTGGACTGCCCAAAACCAAATGTGACAGGATCCACTTCCATAATTTGATCATCCGGTTGTGTTTCTGTTGCACTCTGATCCTCTGAATAAGACGGTGGTGTAGATATTGAAGGTGGAAATTGAGGCTGCGGTACAGTTTGAGTAAAAGCAGAATACAAATGTCCAACAATAAATTCTGCGTATATTTGGGCAATTTGAGAAGATATGTATTTTTTCAATACAGGTGGTTGAGAGAAAAGTTCCCTACCTGGTCTGGCTTGCCAGGGGTATTTACTTAAAAGATCCGTGCGGGCTTGATCAAGGCTGTCACCAAAAACGATAATTTCGGGAGGTAAAACTCCAGCAGCTTTTAAACCAAAGAGGGCATCTTCTACTAGTTTTGGAGAAAACTGACTGCTATCTTCAAAAAGAAAATTTTGCCTTTGACGTATTTTTGAAGAAATGACAAGTGACACTATTAAAGATGACTGGAAAATATGGACCAAAACAGTACTAATGGGCTCTTTGTTTTGATTGGCAAAATACTCGGCAAGAGCGTCATCATAACTGGTAAAACCCATAGGTTGTAGATCAAGGCTTTTACAAATCTGCTCAATTATCTGCTTTTTATCTGGTAATACTTTGCCATCAGCTCCTACCCAATAAGGGGAAACTATAAAAGCTGCTTTTTTAGCATCAGGTCCAAGTGGTACACCCAGAAGCTGACTACAGCCATCCATGGATATATTTACGGCTTGAACCAACTTGTCTAGTTCGCCCGACCACACTTGAGTCAAACCTGTGGCCAAAACCTTGACCTGCTTGGTGGTTGGGTCTACTCCAACCAAATGTAGAGCCACTGTAGAATCAAATAAGGCAATTAACCAAAATTGTTGCATTAAATCAGCTTAGCATAAATACGCCTTAC
>CAYTYZ010000002.1:78547-79400 GCA_964442385.1 uncultured Gammaproteobacteria bacterium | reverse complement strand
CGCTAGAAACCCCCGCTTCTTTATAGATTTCTACCCTACCAATTTCACCGGTAGAAATAACATGGGGACCAGTACAAACTTCTTTGGAAAAATCTCCGACACTATAAACAGTGACGACTTCAGGGTAACGGGCTTTAAAAAAGGCCATGGCGCCCTGGGCTTGGGCATCTTTAAATGGCATAGTCTTTACCTCTACTTTCAGATCAGCCTGAATCTGGTCATTTACTATTTTTTGAATCTGAGAAATCTGGTCGTTTGTTAATTTGCCTCCATCGTAAGTAAAATCAAATCGTATCCTTTCTGATGTATTATTAGATCCATCTTGATGGGTATCAGGACCCAAGACTTGGCGCAAGGCTTGGTGTAGCAAGTGAGTTGCTGTATGCATGCGGGTTAGCAGGGCTGAATTATCGGCCAGACCGGACTTAAACTTACCTGCAGAAAGTGAGCGTGAAGCATCTTGGTGGGCAGTTTTTTTTAGGTTAAAAGCATTAAAATCTAGACTCAAGTTGTGTTTTTTAAGCTCTTCTTCTACGAGTTCAACTGGAAAACCAAAAGATTCATATAATTTAAAAGCATCTTCGCCTGACACTGTTTGTTTTTTGGAAATTAACTTATCGATCTCACGTAGTCCATTTAAAATAGTATTTTTAAACTTTTTTTCTTCGGCTAAAATAATTTCAATAGTTTTAGCCTTGTTTGTATTAAGTTCAGGATAAGTTCCAGCAAAATTATTTTGATTATTGTAAATTGATTCAAGAATAGGCTCTATGGTACTAATATTTAGCAATAAACACTGACGAACAGCTCGCCTGATAAGTCGGCGCAGCACATAACCAGCTTCTTTATTAGA
>CAYTYZ010000002.1:33944-78537 GCA_964442385.1 uncultured Gammaproteobacteria bacterium | reverse complement strand
AAAACTGCAGCCCGTAAGTGGTCGACAAGTATTCGCATGGGAATAGTTGACTGGCGGTATTTAACACCAGATAGTTTTTCAATTTCTTCGATTATTGGCCACCAAATTGGTGATAGATAATCATCGGACAAACCATTTAGCACGGCCGTAGTACGTTCAACCCCCATGCCGGTGTCGACATTTTTTTGGGTCATTTCTAAATATTGACCATCGGCAGTTTTGTTGTACTGCATAAACACATCATTCCAAATTTCAACATAGCGTTTTTGCTCGCAACCAGTTTTAAAATCAACTTTGGGCAAGGCGGGTGTTGTATCTACAAACATTTCTGAATCTGGTCCACAGGGCCCAGTAAGACCAGCAGGACCCCACCAGTTATCCTCTTTGGGTAAAAAGTTTATATGAGTTGGATCAATACCGTGCGCTATCCATAGAGCGGCAGAATATTCGTCTTTGGGGGCATTTTGGTCACCGGCAAAACAGGTTATGTAGATATCTTTAGATTTATAACCCAAAATTTTTGTTAAAAATTCAAAGGACCAGGCTATTTGCTCGTCTTTAAAGTAGTCGCCCAAAGACCAGTTGCCCAACATTTCAAAAAAGGTATGGTGAGTTGTGTCCCCTACTTCGTCAATATCCCCTGTTCTGACACATTTTTGAACATTTACTAGTCGTTTACCTTGGGGGTGTGGTTGGCCTAAAAGATAAGGTACGAGTGGGTGCATGCCAGCAGAGTAAAACAAAGTAGTCGGATCATTTTCAGGTATTAGTGAAGCGGTTTGGATTTCAGCGTGACCTTTGGAGCGAAAAAAATCCAGATATTTTTTATATAAATCACGACCTGTTAGCATGGCTGATTATATCAAAGTCAGAATACTTGTTTACTAAATTAAACTCTTGGACAAAGTCATTTGCTGGTTCTCACAATCTTTGACATATTTTAGATATTTTGTAAATTCTGAATCAGAATCTGGTCGTAAGCCACCACTACAACCCTTGGAAAAAAATATTTTGTCATCAGTAGCACCCAGTATGGTCTTGGCTGGAATGCCACAAGCAGGGCTAGCTAGTAGTTCTTGGGTGGATAAATTAAAAGTATTGGGAACGTAGAACACATTGATACCAGAGTAAACTTCAGGTGGCGTGTTATCGTGCCACTTAAAGGAATAGTTAAAATCGCCAATTTGTTTTTGGTACGCGGGGTTGTCAGCTTCCAGATAAGCGTTTAAGGCTTTAACTTTTGGCGAATCAGTATCACATGAATCACTTCCAATAATTTTCGAGCTAACCTTTATCCAACCTGCATTTGTTAGCAATGGATTTTTAAGTATTATTTCGGTTGTTGTTGGAAAAACTGAGGGTGAAGTTTCTGTTGGACTAATGGAAACAACAGCCACTGGCACTGCGACAGATGTATTTTGAAAACTAGTTTTACCTGTTAAAAACAGAGCCAGACAAAAACCAAGAGCTAGGGTGGCGATTAAACTATATAAGTATATCCCCTTGGGCATTTATTTTATCTTTTTAGAGATAAGTTTTTTAAGTTGTGGCGCTAAGCTATTTAAAACTACCACTCCATTTTTAAAGCCCATGAGAAACTCAGAAAAGCTAGCAACAGGTTCGCGCACTGAGGAAGAGATTGATTCAATATCATCTGAAATTTTGTCTATCTTGACCATAGATTTTTCAGCCTGAACTAGAGTTTGATACAGCTTGTAGGCTAATATCAAAACAGTGACGGTGACAGTAATAGCACAAGCGCTGAGAATGATTTGCATTGTATCCATAATTAAATTTAGCAGATTATGGAACTAAAAACACCTGGGAAGCTGTGGTGGTTTTTCCATTCCGACCTTTGGATTCTATTGTGACCTGATTTTGACCTTGGGAAAGAAAGACCTCTTTGGAAAAATGTCCATTGGTGACTATCACCAGTTCCTGATTAACCCTGATGGTGGCATCTTGCGAGGTGGTGCCTTCAATTAGTACGGAGGCATTGGCTGGGTTTGGTTGTGGCCAGCTGATTGCAAGTGAAGGTGACTGGTTGTATTTAAAATATGAAGCCAATAAATAGCCCACAAAAAACACTATAGCCAAAACAACTCCTGCCTGAAAAATACGTTGTGGTGTTAATATATCCCTGCCAAGGGACTTGGGCATAGCTTGATTTTTTTGAAATGAAGCATAATCCCGTCTAAATAAGGCTAGAATATTTTCTTCGTTTAATCCCAAAAAACGAGCGTAATTTTTAACATGCAAAGAGCAATATGGCTCACTGGGATAATCTTTAAATTTTTCAGATTCAAAGGCATCTAAATACTTTTTAGGGATTTTGGTGGTCTTGGCTACCTCGTCCAAACTAAACCCTTTTTGCTCTCGATTTTGTTTTAAGACTGAAGCAACAGTATACATATATTATTCTGCTCCTGGAGTACTGTTGTGAGGTATTCGTATCTCTCTGGGCTTAGCGCCATTTGAGGGACCAATGATCCCGGCCTGCTCTAGTTCATCTAAAACCCTGGCTGCTCTAGCATATCCAAGCTTGAGACGGCGTTGAAGTAGCGAAGCTGATGCTTTACCAGTATCTTGAACACATTTGACTGCGGCATCAAAAAGTGGATCTCGCTCCTCGTCGGGGTCGGCCTCACCGATTTGTACTTTTCTGCCGTTGGAAACAATAGTCACTGATTGGTTGACAATATTAGTATCATAATCTGGATCACGCTGTTGTTTTACAAAATCTACTATTCTGGCTATTTCCTTTTCACTTACAAAACAACTTTGCATACGAAGTGGCTTGGCCAGATCTGGGGGTTGATACAATGAGTCGCCCTTGCCTATCAGTTTTTCTGCCCCTGGGGTATCTAAAATTACCCTAGAGTCAGTCATGCTGGAGACAGTAAAAGACCAACGGGTTGGAATATTAGCTTTAATAAGACCGGTTATAACATCGGTAGATGGGCGCTGGGTGGCTAAAACCAGGTGCATTCCACAGGCTCTGGCTTTTTGGGACAATCTGACGATACTATCCTCAACCTCGCTTGGAGCAAAGAGTATGATATCTGCAAGCTCATCAATAATTATGATGATATAAGGCATGCTTTGTATGCCAGAAATTTCTTGATAAGTCTCTATGTTTTTTGCTCCAACTTGGGCAAAATGTGTGTATCTTCTGTCCATTTCTTCACAAGCCCATTTTAAAGCTGAAACGACCTTTTCTGGCTCAGTAATGATGGGGGCCAGCAAATGCGGAATACCGTTATATGCTGCAAATTCCACGCGTTTGGGATCTACCATAATAAGTCGCACCTCGTCTGGCGAGGAGCGATAAAGCAGGGTAGTAATCCAAGAATTTAGACCGACAGACTTGCCTGAACCAGTTTGACCAGCTACCAGGACATGTGGCATCTTTGAGATATTGCCAAACCTTGGAGTACCCGACACATCAAGACCCAGTGGAACCGTGAGCTTGGACTTGTATTCTTTGAATTCCTTGGAATCAAGGGCTTTGCGAATTGGCACAGTTTCTGGAGTACGATTGGGGACTTCTATACCTACAAGAGACCTGCCTGGAATTGGGGCTTCAATGCGAATTTGACCGCCTGGAGCTGCCATGGCCATGGCAAGATCGTTACTAAGGGACTGGATTTTGGCAAGCTTGGTACCGATAGCTACTTCGATGGCATATTGGGTAACTGAGGGACCGCCGTTAACTTCGACCACTCTGGCTTTGATACCAAATGAATCTAGAGTTTGCTCGATATTTTGGGCATTTTTCTTGACATCTCCGCGATCGGCTTTTTTACCCTCGCCATCATCAAAAATGTCAATAGTGGGATAAATCCAGGCTTGGTTATCGGAAGAGGTTTTGGGTTTGGAATCTAGGGGAAGTGCTTGCTGCTGGGCATATTTTGGTGTGGAATTAAAAACTGGTTTTACCCCGGTTACATTATCGTCTGGTTTGCTCTTGGACTGTTCGTCTTTAACATACTGAATATCTTTGTCGTCTCTAGACTTTTCCGGCTTAGACCTCACTTTTAACCCTTTGCCAAAAGTATACTTATATAGCGCAGAGACTAGGCTGCTTATAATTTTAAATACTTGGGCGATTGAAGTTTCAAAAAGTATTACGGCACCAATAAGTGATGCTGAAAGAAAAGCTAGAAAAGTTGGAAAAGCTGATAGCAGGGGCTCCAATTGATCCCAAAAAAATCGCCCCACCACTCCTTGTCTAAGTAGTCCTAAAAGCGAGAGAAATAGGATGTGGAATCCAAAAAAAATATTGGCTTGTTTAAAAGGAGATTTGCTTTTGCCTGTAAAAATAAAAGCAGTAAGAATTAACCAAAAAGGTGTAAAAATGGCCAAAAAGCCAAATTTTTCAGTGAGAAAGTTGTTGTATTGAATGGGAACCCCACCAGTACCTAAAAAGGAAAAGACAGTAAATATTGCTAAAAAAATGAACAGGAAAAAGAAGGTAGTAAGAACTGTCTCGTCTTTGACCTCGAGCTTGGGTAGTCCTGGAGTGGCTTTAGTTGGCTTTCTTGGCATAGTATAAGTCTAGCTTCAGTTTTACGTATCCACAAGTACATCTTCACCCGCTTTGAGAACTATATATATTATAGGGTACTAAAGATTTTTTGTCAAGTATGCTTTAAAATGACATGTGGAAAGTAAAAAAAAGTTTATAAAAAGACTGGCTAAGTACTATTATTTAGCGTTTGTGCACATATTTGCACTAATAGGATTTGTTTTAATGGCAGTATTTTTGGCAGTAAACCTTAAGCTGACAAATACCAAAGGTAGCCTGGATGAATATAGTGAAGCTTTTAATGAAAATGCTATGGTTTTTGAAGATATAAATCAAGTGATTGCTAGTCAGTCTGGTAAAACAGATGACTTGGACACCAGTTTGGAAAGCATTAATAAACTAAGAGAACAAGAAATTGTGGCCTTGTGTAGATTGAAAACAGTGTCTGATTTCTCTAAAAGTGATGCAAGAAAAATTTTGAGCGCTCCAAAAATTATGCACCGAAGAATGATTCTAGCTTTTGAATCAAAGATGTCCAACCATGAAATATTTCTAGATAATGTAGAAAAATGTCAAAGTAATTTTGACAATAAACTTAGTTATGAGTTTATTAAAAACACAACCGAAGGTGCCCAGGACAACTCTATATATGAATGGGCAAATGAAAAATATTGGCAAGACGTTAAAACCTCGATAACTAAAGATCAGGAAAAAATTAAAGAAGTGGCCCAAAAAGTAGGTATTGAACCCAGACAGATAGTTTCAAGTTTGATGGTGGAACAGTTACGTTTATTTTATTCTCAGCGCGAACTATACAAAAAGTTTTTTGAACCACTAAAAATATTGGCTAACTCTTATCAAATATCTTTGGGAGTAATGTCGATAAAAGAGGAAACGGCCATAAGGATCGAAAAAAATTTAAAAGATAGATCTTCGATCTATTATCTGGGTGAAGAATATGAACACATGCTGGACTACAAAAAAAATGAGCCGGAAGATGCCCGATTTAAAAGACTTACGGCCAGTGACCATTATTGGAATTATCTATATGGAGCACTATATCTAAAGCAATTTTTAGTGGGTTGGGACCGTTCTGGCTACAACATAAATGACAGGCCTGAAATTTTGGCCACTTTATTTAATGTCGGATTTCCTCAGTCCAAGCCCAACGGAACTCCCAAAGTGGGTGGATCTACAGTGGTAATTAACAACAAAAAATATACATTTGGCCGCCTAGCATATGAATTTTATTATTCTGGCCAAATGATGGATATTTTTGGCTATGGAAATTAGTTAGTAAGCCGGGGCAAAAATCCACTGGGTAGAGCTAGGCTGGCCAGTTATAAAATCAACACCAGCTTCTTCTGTTTGATCCAAAGGCATACAGCGAGAAACACATTTACATTCGGCTTTAATTTTGGCTTCAATATCTTTATTCTGGTTCCAGAAGACTTTGATAAAGCCTCGGTGGGTTTCCAGAATGGTTTTAAATTCATCATAGGTTTTGGCAGGGCGAATATTATTGTCTTGATAAGTCTTGGCTTTTTGATACATCTCATTGTGAATGGTATCTAAAAGCTTGGGAATCTTTAATATTAAATCTTCTTTACTAATTTGTAGTTTTTCGCCAGTATTGCGCTTGACTAGAGTAAGCTGATTAGCATCTAGTTCGCGCTGTCCCAGTTCTAATCGAAGTGGAATACCTTTAATTTCAGCCTCGTTAATGCGATAACCAAGAGATTTGGTGTCATCGGCATCAAGTTGCACCCGCAGACCTGCTTTTTTCAGCTCACTTGCTATATTTTGAGCCTGTGAAACAAGTTCGTCAGTCGGTCTAACCACCAGAATAATGACCTGGGTAGGGGCTACACGAGGTGGTAAAACTAGACCCTTGTCATCCCCATGAGCAAGAACCATGGCACCGACAGATCTAGTGGAAAATCCCCAGGAATTTTGCCAAACATATTGGGACTGACCATCCTTGTCTTGAAACTTAATATCAAAAGTTTTGGAAAAGTTTTGGCCTAGGTCGTGGCTAGTGCAGGATTGTAGGGACTTGCCACTTGGCATTAGAGCTTCGTAGGTAAGGGTTGTGACTGCTCCAGCAAACTTCTCAGACTCAGACTTTTTGCCAACAATTCCAGGTACGGCCAAAAGATCCTTAAAGGTAGTTTCGTAAAGGTGTATCCCCCACTCTACCATGGCATAGTTTTCTTCCTGGGTAGCATGAGCACCGTGGCCTTCTTGCCATAAAAATTCGCTGGTGCGCAAAAAAGGGAAGGTTCGTTTCTCCCAACGAACAACATTGTTCCACTGGTTTAGTACTAGTGGTAAGTCGCGGTGAGAGCTAATTAATTTAGCATAGGTGTGATACATGATGGTTTCAGATGTTGGACGAACAACTAGCCTTTCCGTGAGTTCCTGGCCACCGCCAATAGTGACATAGGCACATTCTGGGGCAAATCCCTCTACATGGCTGGCTTCTTTTTTTAAAAAACTTTCAGGAATGAAAAGCGGAAAATAAGCATTTTGAACGCCTTTTTCTTTAATTAACCTATCCATAAAGGCTACAATATTTTCCCAGATGGCGTAACCATAGGGTAAAATTATCATGGTGCCTTTGACTGGGCCGTAGTCGGCCAACTTGGCCTGTTCGACTACCGATAGATACCAGTCAGAAAGGTCTTGGGAACGAGCGGCTAGTTTGTTATTGAATGCCATATATATTTATATATTAACTTTTAAAAGAGTTTTGCGCCAAGTGGAACTGGTAAGGTGGGTGAAACTAAAACTACGTTAGCCTCAGTATCTGGAAGGCCTAAGGTTAAACACTCTGAGGAGAATGGTCCAATTTGTTTTGTCGGGAAATTGACAACAGCTAAAACATGCTGGCCTAACAATTGTTCTTTTGCATAGTGATGAACAATTTGGGCAGATGACTTTTTAGTTCCTAGTTGTGGACCAAAATCTATAGTAAGTTTGTAGGCCGGATGTCTGGCCTCGGGAAAGTCCAATACTTCAATAATTTTTCCTAGTCGAATGTCAACTTTGGCAAAGTCAGAATAGGTTATTTGATCCATAAGGTCCATGTTATTTAACCATCCGATATAGCATCGGATAACATGGACGAGGCTTTAATATGTAAGTTCTCGTGGTACCACCGTGTCTTGTACTCTCGTAGTTTTACGTTGTTGCAAACGGAACTGCTTAGTTGCTCGCAGTCTTCTCGTCAGGCTGGGAACCTGAGTCTATAAATTTAGGTAATTATAACAGCTTTTTACTCTGTTTCTATTATCAATGGCAAGTCCATTTGTAACAAAAGAAAAGAGCAGAGCCGTTTGAATACACTTATTGTGCTCTAGTTTTTACAACATGAAGTAGAGTTGCGTCGTCTCTTCTGGCCCATTCTCTTTTGTGTTTAAAATCAATTCGTATACTAAATTCAGGTGATTTTGAAAAGGCTTTTTGAAAATCCATTGAATCAAAATTTTCAAGTGTGCCTCTACCGAGATACTTTACCCATAGAATAGGATCCTTTTGCCAATGCATTTTTGGAGCACAACTAGCAAACAATTGACCTTCTGGCTTTAAAATCCTCCTAATAGATTTTACAACTTTTGCCGTATCTTTGGCATAACTAATGGATCTTACTGCTATTATGGTATCAAAAAAAACCTGCCCTTATCCCTTTGGAATTTTCTGCTGGACAGATAACCACTCTATCCGGGTGATTAAAATTTCTCTCTACACGCCAGTCAGCAACCAGATTTGTTCCCCACACTTCTGTGGCTGGAAACCTGTTTTGTATTTCTTCTGTTGCAATTCCTGCTCCCATACCCAAATCAAGAACCCGATGACCTGGTGTGGCTTTCTTTAGTCTACTTAGCAATAGGTCAAATAAGTTTCCAAGTTCAAATTCATAACCTTGCACCCCGAAAGGCTCCTGGGAAACAGTCGGAATGTCAAAAAAAGGTCTATTATCTCCAAACACAGGACTTCTTTCTAGTGAATTTAACCTACTCATGTGGTCTATCTGGCCCTTCAAATACTCGGAGGTAATTAGCATATTCGCCTATTGTAGCGAATTTTTACTCAATTTCAATTACCAGGGGTAGCACCATGGGCTGACGGCCGGTTTTTTCATAGATGATCTGTTCAATATGGCCTTGGACTTGATCTTTAATAAAGTCAAAATTGGATGGTTTTCCAACTGATTCCAAGTATTTTCTCTTGGCTTCATCGCGCAGATAATTGATTAGATCAACATTGTCTTTGACAAAAACAAAACCACGAGATAGAACTACAGGTTCTTTTTCCAGAGCTCCTGTTTCGGCATTTACTAGCATAATAATGGTAAACATACCTTCTTCTGCCAGAGTTTTACGATCACGCAAAACAGTTGCACCTACATCGCCCACTCCAAAGCCATCAATAAGAACTTTTCTAAAGGGAACTTCGGTAGTAGAATCTACGGCTCCGTTTTTGTAAAAAGTTACGGCCTGGCTAACATCAGGTGAAAGCAGTCTTTCGCTACCATAGCCCATGGCCTTGGCCATATCATGATAAGCGCGAATATGCCTAAAGTTTCCGCCAATTGGCAATAAATACTTTGGACGGACCATGTTGATTAGGAGGGCATGTTCGGCTTGATAAGCATGACCTGAAACGTGAACTTCTTTTTCACCATAAACTACTTCAGCTCCCATTCTGGATAAATTATCAATCATGGAATGAATTGCTGAAACGGTTCCAGGAATATAGTCTGGAGAACTGAATATGACCTTGTCACCTTGTTTGATATGGATTTTATGCTTACCCATGATCATTTTAGACAGGGCTGACTCTGGTTGTCCGGCAAAGCCAGCGACTAAAAACATGAGTTTGTCGTCCGCAAAGTTTCGCACTCTATCAATTGGTACTAAATCTTGATCTTTGACGTCAAGATAGCCTAGTTCTTTAGACAAGTTAACAGCTTTTTCTACTGAATAACCCACCATGACAATTTTTCTACCGGCTCTTTTGCCGTAAGTTATGGCTTGGCCCCAACGGACAATGTTTGAGGAAATAGTTGTTACAAAAACTCTTTTTTTGGCTGTTTTAATTTCGTTTTCAAAATTTTCAGCAATAGATCTTTCGGAGGGTGAAAATCCAACATGCTCAGAACCCAAGGAATCTGATAAAAGACACAGTACATTGTTGCTACCTACCTTGCAAATATGTTGCAAATCAGCATATTTGCCATCAAGTGGCATGGTGTCAAACTTAAAATCTGAACCGTGATAAATAACACCCAGCGGAGTGGTCACAGCAAAATGATGAGTGTCTGGAATAGAGTGATTTACTAAAATAGGATCTACTCTAAAGGGCCCTTTTTCCATAATCTGACTATGTTTGTATTCTTGAATATTGGCTCTAATTTGAGCTTCGGCTAGCCTATTTTCAATAAAGGCAACGGCAAGTTTGGGAGCATAAATTGGGATATGGGCACCAAGAAGTGGTACCATAAATCTAATTGCGCCAATATGATCTTCGTGTCCATGTGTTATAAAAATACCTAAAATACGGTCTTTTTTATTGGAGATATATTCGGTATCTGGAATTACTAGATCTACTCCAAAGACATCTGTCTCGGGAAATCCAACTCCGCAGTCAACAATAATAATTTGCGATTTAGTATAGTCGCCCATGGGGGCATACTCATAGGCAAACATGTTGCAGGTAACGTTACCAAATCCACCCAGGGAAACTATTCTAAGTTGATCTTGTTTTTGATTTGGAATTGGAATGACATTTTGAATAAAGTTTTTTGGTACTTGGGGTGCTGTAGGCCGTACCGGCCTAGATTGATTGGTTCTTTTTTGAAACATAAATTTTAATAATAACGACAGAGGTGTTTAATTGACAGTGCGCCCAGATTAAACTATTTCTTAAGTATTGTAGCAGGATATTCTTGTTTTTTGGCATTGATAGCATCCAGCATACGTTTGTCACGTAGTCTATTTACCTCCCCTTCTAGTTGGATAGACTGCAGTTCCAGTTCTCCATTTCGCTTAGCAAGGCGTACGCTTTCGGCGTAAAAACTAACTGTGACAAACAACATAAAGCAAGATAAAAAGGCTGTAATCAAGGTTAACATTTTTAAATTTTGATTATGCTTCTCGCTAACGTTAGAGGAGGACTTGTGGGGCAAAGATTGTTTCTTCATAATTTAGTGTAGCATTCTTGCACTTTGGAGTGAAATAGCAAAAATAGCAATGGCAATAAAAATAAAAAGCGCAGTGAGAAACTTTTGCATGCCTACCACTGTGGCAGAAAATCTTTAACGTTAGTGGCATCCACTGTAACTTGCTTGCTTTTGCCTTCTACTATTTGCTTGGCAACCTTGCGACAAAGACCCTCAATATTGCGTTTGAGGGTACGTACACCCGAGTCAAATCCCAGGGGACGAATAATATTAGGCCAAATATCATCCGAAACGATGAGCTCATTTTTCTCCAAACCAGTGTCTAGTAGGGCTTTTGGCAACAGATATAGCTTGGCTATACCTATTTTTTCTTCATCTGTATAAGATGGCATTTGGATAATTTCTAGACGATCCATGACAGCTGTAGCTATTCTTGTAGTATTGTTACAAGTGGCCACAAAAATAGCTTCACTTAAATCGAAGGGATATTCAATAAAGTGATCTTCAAACCTATCGTTTTGTTCTGGATCAAGAAGTTCGACCAAGACTCCCATGATGGTATTTAATGCCTCATCGGCTACACGGTCTATTTCGTCTAATAGAATTACAGGGTTTCTTACTCCAGACCTAATTAGACCTTTGACTATATGTCCAGGTTCGGCATTGGGGTACTGTCTGGACTGTCCACGTAGATATAGTGGATCACCTAATCCACCAAATGGGATGCGAATAAGCTTACGACCCATCATTTTGGCGATACTTTTGGCCATAGTGGTTTTACCAGTTCCCACTAGGCCTACAAAAAGTAGGATAGGCGCCCTAAGTTTTTTATCCGAATTACGATGGTGTTGCAAAGTTAAGGCTGACAGGTATTCCAGCATTCTTTCCTTGATAGTATCAAGGCCATAGTGATCCTCATTTAGTTTTTCTCTGGCATAACTTATATCAAGTATGTCTTGGGATGTGGTAAACCAAGGAACAGCTGTAATAATCTCTACATATTTGGCAGTTTTTTGATAAAAGTCCCAAAAAGTTTCCTCTGAGCGGGCATTAATTTCCAGCTGGGAAAAAATTTCATTTAGTTTGTCCCTTAGACCTTCTGGAAGTTGTGCTGAAGCTGCTTTTTGACGAAGCCGGTCGATAGCCGAGGCAGTAGAGAGTATTTCAGGCATTACTTAATTATGCCCATTACGAAGACGCATTGCAATGCGTCTTCGTAAAAACCTTATTTCTGCTCGTCTTTTTTAACAAAGCTAGCCCTGGAAGAACTTGGTGCTCGTGGCCTATCTGGATGTCTGTTAGCAAAGGCTGGATTAAAATTGGCAAAGGTAGGTCCAGAAGAAGTAGGAGCACTGACTGGAGGACTAACAGATCTGGGAGGACTAGCTATGGCGCTCGCACTACTGTGACGTTCGCCAAAACTTCGCGCGTCAGACCTGGCTTGACCCATGGGCGAACCCCTTTCTTCACCCTTGTGGGCGGCTTTGAACTCTGGGGCGACCAACTTAATCTTGCCCTCATCGTTAAAACCCGAGACTTTTACCTTGATTTGATCACCAATCTTTACCAATGAATTTACATCTTTTACGAATCCTTGAGCCATTTCTGAAATATGAAGTAGAGCTTGTTTTTCTGGTAGTAATTCCATAAAAGCCCCAAAGTCACGAATTTCAGCAACGGTTGCCAGGTATTCTTCTCCTATTTCAATATCTTTGATCATGCCAGAAATTGCCTTTTTACACTCATCGAGCTTAGCTTGGTTAGTGCCACTGATACTACACATGCCCTCATCGTTGATATCTATGCCAACTTCAAATCTTTCCATTAGAGCTTTGATGGTTTCCCCACCTTTGCCAATTACACCACCAATCTTATCTTCAGGTAGCTGGATCATTACGATTTTTGGGGCATGTGGAGCTAGCTGGGGTCTTGGAGAAGCTAGGGTTTTTTCCATCAAATCAAGAATGATTTGTCTGACGTCATGGGAACGAGTCAAGGTTTCCTGGATCATTTTTAGGGTTAGTCCGGCCCGTTTGATATCTAGTTGAATGGCGGTAATACCTTTTCTAGTACCAGTGATTTTAAAATCCATGTCACCAAAATGGTCTTCGATACCGGCAATGTCAGTAAGCAGAGTATACTTTTCATCCGAACTTGAAATCATACCAGTGGATACTCCAGCAACATGGGCTGAAATTGGTACCCCAGCGTCCATAAGGGCCATCGTTGACCCACAGGTTGAGGCCATAGAAGACGAACCGTTTTGAGATAAAACTTCCGAATTTAAAACAAGCGTATAAGGGAATTGATCGATACTTGGCAAAACTGCCAAAAGGGCTTTTTCAGCAAGGGCACCGTGTCCTATTTCACGCCTTCCAGGTCGTCCAGTTCTACCTACTTCACCGGTTGAAAATGGCATTGCAGAATAAAAATGCATATAGCGTTTAGTGGCTTCTCCTTGGCTGTTTTGGGTATAAAGTTGCTCTTCAAGAGTGGCAAGGGTCACGTTGGTTACAGCCTGGGTTAGGCCTCGCTGGAAAAAAGCAGAACCATGGGTGCCAGGTAGGACACCAAGCTCTAGTGAGAGTGGTCGAATTTGATCAGCTTTGCGACCATCATAACGCCAGCCAGATAGAACTTTGGCCTTAAACTGTGCTTCTAAGGTTGTGGATATCGCAGAATCAACTTGAAATTTTGTATATGTTCCTGCTTCTATTTCGGCTGTAAAAATTTCTATGCCTTTTTTGAATAATTCTTCTTCAGCTTTTTTGTGAGCACCATCAGTTCCCCCTTCAAGAAACTTGGCAATATCTTTGGATAGTTTTTTTTGAATTTCTTTTTCTAACTCAGGTGAGATAGCAGATGAAACATAATTTAGTTTGGTCTTACCAATCTCTTTTGCTATAACAGCAATTTGTTTATTGATATCCTCGGATGTCTTTACAGCAAGTTCGATCGCACTGAACATGGTAGCATTGTCGATAATTTTACCATCAGCCTCAATCATATTTACTCCAGCAGGACCGGTGCAAACCAGAAGATCAAGATCACTTTCCAAAAGAGCCTGAGCGTTGGGATTGGCAATTAATTTTTTATCAGAGTTGCGGGCAATTCTTACAGCTGATACTGGTCCGTTAAAGGGAATATCTGATACTGCCAAGGCTACTGCGGTAGCTAAAAATCCTAAAACAATATTGTCAACCGATTTGTCTGCACTCATAAGCGTGGCAATAACTTGGGTTTCGTATTTAAAATCTGATGGAAAAAGTGGGCGAATAGATCTATCGATAATTCTGGAATCTAGAATATCGGCATCTGGGCCACCATTGTCTCTCTTGGACCATTTGCCGCCTTTGATTTGTGCACCAGCATAAAGTTTGTGTACAAAATCAACTGATAGTGGAAAATAGTCTTTGGAGTCGTCTCGCCCTCCACAAGTGGCTGTGGCCAGTACCATGGCATTACCCTGAGTAGCCATAACCGAGCCATTGGCCTGAGGAGCAAATTTATTAAAAGTTAAAGTGACGGATGATCCGCCAAGGTCGATTGTTTTTTGTATAGACATTATCATTTGGCTATTAGTTTAAATAGCACTTTTGTATAAAAATTAAATTCCTAGATCAGTATAACAGTGAAACTATTTTTTTAGTCCCAGTTCTTTGATGAGCTTTGTATAACGATCTTTGGCGTGTTCAGAGAGGTAGCGCATAAGTCTTCTTCTTTTGGCAATTTTGGTAAGAAGTCCGCGTTTACCTGGTTTATCTTGTTTGTTTTCGGCTAAATGCTTTGCAAGTCTGTCAATTTCTTCGGAAAGTAGGGCTACTTGTACCTCTGGAGAACCTGTATCCCCTTTGGCTTGGGCAAACTTGGCAATAATTTTTTGTTTATCGGTCTGGACTAAGGCCATCTTTATATGCTTTTTATTAGTTAATAGTTAATATCGGACTTTGGCGAGTCTGAAACCAATTGAAAGCTTGGGTATTATAACATAATACCTTGTAGCCTAATACGACTTGGCTGTTACTGTACTTTGCCCTATATTGCCAGAATTATCAGTGGCTTTGGCATTAAAGGTGTAATTTACCCCCTTGGTTTTGGGTACGAACCAGTCACATGAATACGGAGCGACTGAGTCAGTACACTTTAGAACACCATTGACATAGAACTTTACATCAGCAACTGACATATTATCTGTGGCTGTAGCAGTCATAGTTATGGTGCTATTTCTAGGTATCAATCCCCCATTTGTTGGATATGTAAAACTTACAAGTGGAGCCAAGGTGTCAACCGAGTTGACGCTGATAGTAGCCTGGGACATGTTGGAGCTGGTGTCGTAGGACTTTGCCATGAGAGTGTAACTAGCCAACGTGTTTGGTACAGACCAGTTGCAGGAATAAGGAGCTGCGGTGTCTGTACAAAGTAGTGAGCCATTTACATAAAACTCAACCTTGGTTACTCCTATATTGTCTGAAGAAGTAGCAGAAAAGAGAACAGATGAGCCAACTGCCAAGTTAGCCCCATTGGTAGGGCTGGTTATGGATACGCTTGGAGCTACAGTGTCAACTGAATTGACACTGATAGTGTGTTCTTGAATGTTGTTACTATAATCACGAGCTCTGGCAACTAAGGTGTGTGAACTTACTGAATTTGGTACATTCCAAAGACAAAAATATGGAGCATTAAAACTTGTACAAAGTATGGAACCATCTACTAGAAAATCTACGATACTGACACCTATATTATCAACTGCATTGGCTGATAAAAAAGCCGAGGTACCAACTTGAAGGTTGGCTCCGTTGGTAGGATTGGTAAAAGAGACAGATGGAGCAATAGTATCAACTGAATTTACAGAGATTGTATGTTCTTGGATGTTGTTACTATAATCACGAGCTCTGGCAACTAAGGTGTGTGAACTTACTGAATTTGGTACATTCCAAAGACAAAAATATGGAGCATTAAAACTTGTACAAAGTATGGAACCATCTACTAGAAAATCTACGATACTGACACCTATATTATCAACTGCATTGGCTGATAAAAAAGCCGAGGTACCAACTTGAAGGTTGGCTCCGTTGGTAGGATTGGTAAAAGAGACAGATGGAGAAAGGTTATCAGCAATAGCAGTCACCAGGGCAAAGCCATAACCAACTGCGCCGTTGTTGTCAAAAACCATAGCCTGTAAGGTATGGCCAATACCTACAGTAGAAGGAACTGTCCAGGGACAGGAATAAGGAGCCGTAGTGTCCATACAAAGATAACTCCCATCAACTGTATATGTCATAAAACTTACGCCAACACCGCTAGCAATGGTCACACCCAGGTCAAGTGTGGACCCCGCAATTACGCTAGCTCCCATGGTAGGAGTGGTGAAATTTACAAAAGGTGGAGACTGAGCCAAGGCCGACTTAGCAGAAAATAGAGCCAAAACTACTGTAAGACATAGGGTGGTTAGTTTTAATTTCATATCTTATATTGCTCTTTGTAAAAAGAACTGTCAAGAATAAAAAATCCCCTAAAAAACTCAGGGGATTTTTTACTTTACAACTGAAAAACCTATTTGACCATTTTTTTGATCTTGGTTCCTGGGATGTAGCGAGGCATTCGGCGAGCTGCAATTTTCTTGTCAGTCTTGCTTCCGATAGCTTTAATAGTTTTGCCTTTAAACATTTTGGTTCTGAAGGTTCCAAAACCGGATAGTTTAACAGTTTCACCGTTGGCAAGTGCTTTCATGATTTCATTTAGAAAGACTTCCACGGCACTTTTGGCAGCTTTTTTGGACAGTTTAGCTTTCGAAGAGACTACTTCGATTAGATCTTTTTTGGTCATTGTGCTTGAGGATTTTTAATTGATAATCAAAAGTAATTGTAGTTGAATATTAGGGAAAAACAATACAAAATAAACTAGATAATTGGTGATTTTTCCGCAAAATCAACGCTTTTTAATCCTGTATATTTTGTTATGAAAATTAATTCATTCCAGTGGGGTTGGGTTTGGTCTGACCAGGCTTGACTTCAACAGCTTCTATTGGAGTGGTATTGATGGCTGGAGGTTGTTCCATTCCAAGTTGGCTTGCTCTTAAACAGATGGCTCCAGCTTCAAAAGATTCTGGAGAAACATTGACTGCAAAACTTTGAGTGGAAACACGAAGAGCAATTAAAAGATTTTTAGATGCTTCTGGATCAAGCTCTAGGCCTAGCATGGGAATTAAAAAGGTTAGTATTTCAGAAAATGGCGCATCGGGATCAAAAATTTTGCTAGCTGGAACAAAGCTAGGGGTGTCCACTGAAGTTATTTGAATAACTGTAGATTTTTGCAATACGGATTTGTCAGCTAGAGGAGCTGGGTCTCCAAAAAGGATGTTTAAATCGGACACACTTCCACCACTTTGGTTGTTTACAGCGATTTGGGATGACTCAACTTTGGAAGCCCCTGGCTTGGTTTGAACAACCAGATTAAGCTTGCCCCCATCATCGTTATAACTTACTTTTTCTATTTGATCTAAAGGATAGTCCAAGGTAATGGTCAAATCTTGGTTTAATACCGGCTCGCTAAGCATATCCAGGCCAGCTAATTTATTGTAGTTAGCATCTGGTTTTTGAGGACAGAAAATAGAAACAGTCTTGCCATGTTTTTTTAAGGCCAAGCCTAGGGCTGCTGCAGAGGCAATACCATCTACTGAAAGCTGAGGCACGATAATTTGTATATTGGCAGATTTGGTGATTTGAGCCTGGAAGTCACTAGTATTGTAGTTTTTCATAGGTTGCTCCTGCTTTTTAGCAACTTGAGGTTGATTTGCTAAGCTAATTGTACCTCGCATCACTTTCTATAGGATATTATAACATCTCCTACTTTAAAGTCAATATACGGATTATAGGTTATACCACACTCTGAGCCTGTTTTTACCTGTTCTACGATATTTTTAGCTTGTTGGATGTTGCCTACTTTGGTGTCTTTTATAATCTCCCCAGCTCGTTTTAAGTGGATTAAATCCCATTTACTTATCTGACCCTTGGTAACTTTTACTCCAGAAATACGCACTTTATTGATTTTGAACTCGGCAATTATAGTGCCTTCGCCTAAAATAGTCTCGTCTATAGTGGGCTCCATAAGTTTCAAAACCTGAGATTGGATGGAGTCAATAATTTCATAAATAATGTTCGATTCAAAGAGTTTTACGCCTAGGTTTTCGGCCAGAGTTTTTACTGCAGGAGGGGTTTTTAGATTGAAAGCATAAATTACAGCCTGACCTGATTCTGCCATATAAATATCGTTGTCATTGATTTGACCAACAGTAGATGAAATAACCCTAACTTCTTCAGAAAAGCTATTTTTTAGAGCTTCCAAGGTGCCTTGGGCATCAGACTTTAATATGACATTTAATTTGATATCGCCTGGAGACTCTACATGGATTTTCGGCACTGGGGTAGCTAGTTGAGCTAAATCAAGTCCAGCAGGAGGAATGGCAGTAACTAGGCTCCCAACCTGGGGAACAGTCGTAAAACCTAAAATTTCAACAGGCGTTGATGGGAGGGCTAATTCTAGTTGCTCTCCTTTGTAATCAAGCAAAGCTTTGGCTTTGCCAGCAGATGATTCAGTAAAAACCAAATCGCCTTTTTTAAGGGTACCCTCTTTTACCAAAACTGTGGCCACTGGTCCCCTAGTTTTGGCCATTTGAGATTCTATTACTACACCTAAAAATGGCTCATTGGGTTTGGATTCCAATTCCATAACCTCAGCATGGAGCAAGATGGTTTCAAGAAGCTTGTCAATCCCTTCACCAGTTTTAGCTGAAACACCAAGCACTGGAACTTGACCGCCATATTCTTCTGGGGTAAGGCCAGCTTCGACCAGTTGTCCTTTGGCTTTGTCTAAAAATACATTAGCTAAATCAATCTTGCTGAGAACCACGATAGGACTAAGATTGTTTGACTTGATAATTTCTATACACTCCTTGGTTTGAGGCATGATGCCTTCGGATGCTGATATAACCAACACGACGATATCAGTAGCCCTAGCACCACGTTCGCGCATTTTTACAAAAGCAGCATGTCCTGGGGTATCTATAAATGTAATTAGCTTATTTTTATAACTAGTCTGGTAGGCTCCAATGTGTTGCGTTATGGCACCTGCTTCTCTACTGGCAATATTGGCTGAACGGATTTTATCCAGAAGGGTAGTTTTGCCATGATCGACATGACCCATTATGGTCACTATAGGTGGTCTAGTAGTTAGCTTATTTTTGGTCATATGTGTCGATTTTTAAGCTGTTTTGGCATTTTGGCCAACAACTTTGATTTCAAATCCACCTACAATTTCTCCTGCTAGCCGTACATTGCTTCCTTCAGCTCCAATAGCCAAAGCCAGTTGATCGTCAGGTACAGTTACTAGGGCAGTTTTTCGATCTCGGTCTAGCTCGGTTACCTGGGCACCTTCGGCCGGAGAAAGAGCGTTAACGATAAACTGATTTAGAGTTTTGTTGTACAAAACCACGTCTACTTTTTCGTGTGAGGGCAATTCGTTTAAAATGGCTTGAATTCTGGCACCTCTTTGGCCAATGCATGATCCAACCGGATCTATATTATTTTGAGCTGAACTGACGGCAACTTTAGTCCTATCTCCTGCGGACCGAGCAATTTTTTCGATTTTTACTGATTTATTGCCAACTTCTGGAACTTCACGTAAGAATAGTTGTCTGATGAATTCTGGATCTTTACGGCTGAGGATAACTTCTTTTTTTTCATCAGTTAATGTATTGACACCCTTGATTAAAAAAAGTTTACGGTCTCCAATGCGCAGAAATTCTCCTCGAATTTGTTCATCTTTTGGGCAAATACCTTCGGTTTGGTTGAGACTTACAACAGTTTTATAATTATCAACTTTAATTACAGTACCTTGAAGTAAAGTGCCTGTCTTTCGGATATAATCTAGCAAAATTGTATCCCGTTCGGCCACATTTATGCCTTGGGTGATAACTTGCATGGCTGTTTGGGCGGCTATTCGACCAAAGCCCGGAGGAGTAACGTCGGTTCTTTTGTCATCTACAACCTTGTAAACATGAAAAGAGCCAGAAGCAGCGTCTAGGTCAACAGTAAACACGGATTCGTCTGAAATATCAATCCCCTTTTCTTTTTGGTCACGTTTGTAGGCAGCCACTAATCCTGCTTCAATAGAATCGAGGATGACTTGAGGGTCGGCCAGTTTGCGTTCATATGCAATTTGAATAATTGCCGAGGCAAACTCAGTTTTTGGTAACTTCTTGTAGTCCATAGATAGGCATTATAGCAGAAAAATGGGCTTTAGTCTGCAATATCTGCAGCCAAGAGAGTAGGCAGCCAGATTATGACTTCTGGGATTATATTCTAGCCATCTTGTTTATCTCCTGCTTATTGATCATGGATCTAGATATGTAAAAAACCCGCCTTAGAATGCATTTTATTGCAATCCTTGGCGGGCTTGTTTTGTTCTTAGGTCAAATCATTCAAAAGCTTGGTTGCTTCTAGGTCATTGTAGACCACTATGTAAATCACCATGTCAGAGCTTCCGTCTGAAAAGAAACGGGCTAGGCCGTTTTTCATTTCGCTGACTACGGCCTGTATGTCCGGTTCTACAACTCCCAACATGACACCAGTTCGCATCAAGGGGAGAGCAACTGATAGATAGCCACTATCTCTGGCGGCCTTTAGAGCAATGTACACCAAGTCACCGAGTGGCGATACAAGGTCGTCAACCACAAAGACTACATCCTTAAACTCCCCAAAGTGGTTTTGCGTGTGGCCCTTTGCAACGACAACTTGGCCATTTGCAAGTCCTTTTTCTTTACGGACTTGCTCCAACTGGTTGTGGTAGCGAGACCCTGCTACTCGGACAATCGCCCCATCAACACCACCAAACCAAAAACCACCGGAGTTGACGAGAGTAACAATAGCATCGACACTTACTCTTGTGGTAATATCGCCCTCAATTATCTGTATCCTGGCCATGTAAATTCTCCTATTTTGAAAAGAACAAAAGCGTTAGTTTTACCTTGCTGTCTAGTAAAGCGTTTTTGTTAGACAGTTTAGGTTTATCTTATAGTATCATGAAAGGCGAATTAGTGATATAATATAGTTATGAAAACTGGAATTAACTATAGATTAATGTTTGCCCCCCAAGGAGGGGCAACTTAGAGTAACTACTATTCTGTTGACCCCCGAAGAAGTTCGGGGGTTTTTTATTATTAATTATATATTTAGTATTATGAAAACTGAAAATAAATATTCTTATGTATTACCAAAAGAACCGGGGATTTTAGAGGTCAAGATATTCACCCCTAGAGCTGAGTATCTTGGTGAACTATCAAAGGTGGTTAAATACTATTCTCGGTTCAATCATGATCTATGGAGACTCGAATGGGCGGGTGTGGGTGAGGAGGTATTTATTGGCCCATATAGCGTATCCTATTGCGGAAGAGGAATTAGGCATAGCCATTTTCATGAGTGGTATGATAAAAATGCTCCCAGGCTTGACCATGGTCGATATGATTTGATAGAAATTGATGGCAAGAGGCTAAAGATCTCGCCTTGGGATGGAGAGTCTAGGGCGATATTGAGAGGTGGGGTTATAGTTACCACTAGGAATAAACCTAGAGAGTAAAAGGGCACCCCGGCTAGTAAAAACCGATAATGTTAGGCTAGAATAGATTGTGTTACAAATATTGGGTTTACTGGCCGGGGTTATTGGATTAGTTTCGGTTATACCGTATATTGTCGATATTTTAAAAAAGAAAAGCCGACCACAAAGAGCCTCGTGGTTTATATGGTCGACTTTGGGTGGGATTGCATTTTTCTCACAACTTGCCAAAGGAGCAACTGATTCACTATGGATGACGGCAGGCCAAACCACAGCAGTTGTGGTAATTTTTTTGTTATCACTTAAATACGGCGAAGGAGGGTTGGGATCGTCTGACAAAAAAGCCTTGGTGGTAGCTTTAGTTGGCTGTGTAATGTGGGCAATAACAAAAGATGCTGTTTTTGCACTAATGTTCGTAATTATGGCAGACTGTGCTGGCGCAGTTTTAACAATAGCTAAAGCCTATAAAGACCCAAGTGGAGAAACCATGCTGACTTGGTTTTTGGGAGGACTTTCTGGCCTTATTGGCACTATAGCAGTTGGATTCTGGAATCCTGTATTACAAATTTATCCTATATATATTTGCTTAATTAATTGGGCCGTGGTTATGGCTATGTTTACATCAAATAAGATCCGTCGTCAAAGATTACAGGTGCTTTAACTTGAGTTTTAGAAATCTCATGTTTGTGCTCTATTAAAAACTCTGTTTCTGGACTAACAGGCTGGCTTTGTCTTCTGAGACGAAAATGGGTACAAGCACAATGTATTTCCGTACTGAAAACTGGGTCAGACGCTACGACTTCTAATAAATTTTCGGCTGTGGCAACATTCATGGCAATCTGGGCAACATCCTTGTTAAAACGTGAACAATGAAGTCTGGCTACTCTTACTCCAGTATCTAGCATGGGGAAAAAAGAGGGTGGGGGGTTGATATTGGTTTCTGAGTTGGAACACAAGGTAAAAACAGTTAATCCAATCGCAGGCTCTATCATTCTTTGACCTGTAAACTCTGGAACTGCGTTGAATACTTCTGCATTTAATACTGTCATTTTTGTATAAAAATTAGTAAGTCACAGATTGTATACCTAAGAAATAAAATTTTATATCCCTTAATTGTATGTAAATATCGCCTTAGCTTATGTTTGGGCTTCCTTTAATAGTTTTTGGCGTTCGTTGTCATCCGATAGCAACCAAGTGAGTATTTTTATGGGGGTATCAAGAGGCATAGTGGCTATGTCAGACTCGGGAATGTTTTTTCGAATAAAAGTTGTTAACAATTGATCTGTGGCAATTTTTTTATGACGAGCGTGTGAGTATAAAAGTCTACCGTTTAGTTTACCAACTGCCTTTGGGTGATTCTCTCCCTCATCGTACTGGCCAAGAGCTACCTCAAACAAATCGGCGACGAACTGCCTTAAACCTCTGGCCTTGTCATCTTTGTATTTAAATCTAGATTTTTCGCAAATTAAATCAGTGTATTGTTCAAAACTGGCTGCTACTTCTGCCCCACCCAGTATTTTCGTTACAGCAACTCCTCGGCCAGTATTCATTTCTCTAAAGTATTTTTTTCTAAGAGATGCTATATCTTCTGGAGTTAAATCAAAATTAAGACCAGACTCGACAAAGGCACTTTTTAAAACATCTTGTTTAACTTGCTCATACATCAATCTAGCTGCAACCTCTGGGTTTGAAGCAGCTTCAAAAGCTGTAAAAATTTGCCGTAGGCGTAAATTTTCTGGTTTAGCTAAACGAGATTCTAAAGACTCAATAGTATTGGCCATATATAGTATTGTATTACTTTATAGGCTATAGTTCAAGTTCTTCGATCAGCTTTTTGTCGCTACTGGAAAGTTTTTCTGGGACTTTGACCACTAGTCGAATGTAGAGATCACCGCGGTGGCGAGAAGAACGGACATCAGGAATGCCCCGACCTGTAACTCGCATCATGGTATTAGGCTGGGTCCCTGGCTTGACCTTTAATTTAATTGGTTCCTCGAGAGTAGGAACGTCGATATTGTCGCCTAAAATTGCCTGTTTTATGGTTATTTCCACATTGACATAAAGATCATTGCCGTCTCGGTGAAATACTTTATCTTCGAGTACATCCACATATAAAATAAAATCTTCAAACCGAATTTGTTGGCCATCGGCAATACCGGCTGGTATTTTTATACTTCGCTTTTTTCCGTCTATACTAACTTCTTTTTCCACACCTTTGGCAGCATCCATAAAACTAATTTGGATTTTATACTGGGGGGTACGTTTGCGGGTTTGCCCAGAAAATCCACCACCAAAGAATTGTTCAAATATGTCCATGGGGTTACTAAATCCTCCAAAGTCAAAATCAAAACCCTGGGCTCCTCCACCACTACTCCAGCTATAGGTAAAGGGTCCTTGTCCACCTGCTTGGGTGTGGCCACCAAAGGGGCCGGCTGAGCCATCAAAAGCAGCATGACCATATTGGTCATAGGCATCACGCTTCTGTTGATTGCTAAGCACCTCGTAGGCCTCGTTGATCTCCTTAAAATGTTCTTCGGCATTGGGTTCTTTGTTTCTATCAGGATGATATTTTAAAGCCATTTTGCGATAGGCCGACTTTACGTCAGCCTCGGAGGCACTTTTGTTTATGCCTAGTATTTCGTAAAAGTCCTTTTTTGACATCGACTAGTCTAGCAAAGAAATAACCTGTAAGCCATGTTTTTCTATCTCCACTTTACTCCAAAATAGTTGGTCAAGTTTCCACTTGCCCACGTAGCCTACTTTTTTAATTAGCTCACGGCCAGTATAGTCATTGGTTTTGGGATCCCATTCTTTAAGGGTCAAGGTGTCACCAGAAGAAATTGGAAAATCTGCTAGGCGCAACTCGAAAGTCTTGTCGCCAAGACGAATTTTCTCAAAATATTCTGGCCAACACTTTTTGGTTATGTTTGCCATAACTAACTGACGACTTCTCCTTCTTGAGCGTCTTTTTTATCGGCTTTGTCATCGGGTTTTTTGGCATCGGACTTTGGCTCACCAGCTTTTTTTTGAGCTTCCTCGGCCTGTTGGTACATGGCAGCACCAATTGTCTGTAGGACTTGAGACAAGGTTTCGGCGGCTTTGTCATAGTCGACTTTCTTCAAGTCTGGCTTGTCAAAGACTTCTTTGGCTTTTTTAACTTCTTCTTCTAGCTTTTTCTTGTCGTCAGGTTTGGCTTTATCGCCATAGTCTTTGAGGGTCTTTTCAGCCGAAAAAATAGTGGAATCCAGATGATTTTTAGCTTCGACCAGGGCACGCTTTTCTTCATCTTCCTTGGCATGCTTGTCGGCCTCGGACTTCATCTTTTCTACCTCATCTTTACTTAAATTAGTGGCATTTTGGATTGTAATTTTTTGAGTTTTATTACTGGCTTTATCTAATGCTGAAACAGACAAAATACCATTACTATCAATATCGAAAGTTACCTCAATTTGAGGAATACCACGAGGTGCTGGTGGAATTCCATCCAGGACAAACCTGCCTAAGGATTTGTTATCACTGGCCATAGGTCTTTCGCCTTGAAGTACATTGATTTCTACTTGGGTCTGGTTATCAGAATAGGTGGAAAACACTTGAGATTTTTTGGTTGGCACGGTAGTATTTCGGTCAATTAGAGGTGTTTTTACGCCACCTGCAGTTTCGATGCCCAGGGTAAGCGGAGTAACGTCTAGTAAAATTACGTCTTTAACATCTCCAGCCAGTACCCCACCTTGGACGGCTGCACCTACGGCTACAACTTCGTCAGGATTGACAGTATTATTTAGCTCTTTGCCAAAAAAGTCTTTGACCGTTTTTTGAACGAGGGGCATGCGAGTCATGCCGCCAACCATAACAATATCGCTTATATCGGATTTACTCACACCAGCATCTTTAAGACATTTTTCAACTGGACCTAGAGATTTTTGTACTAGGTCATCAACTAATTTTTCTAGGTCAGCTCGGGTCAGTTTAACCGTAAGGTGAAGAGCTTGGCCGTCTTTTTGGGTAATAAAAGGCAAATTAATCTCACTTTCCACGGAGTTAGATAGTTCAATTTTGGCTTTTTCAGCAGCCTCACGAACACGCTGGAGAGCCTGAGGATCCTTACTTAGGTCAACTTTATTTTCTTTTTCAAAGGTTTCTAGTAGCCAGTGAATAATTTTTTGATCAAAATCATCGCCTCCCAAGAAGGTATCACCATTGGTAGCTTTAACTTCAAACACACCGTCACCAATTTCTAGTACAGAAATGTCAAAGGTTCCACCTCCCAGATCATAAACTGCGATTGTTCCTTTTTTCTTTTTGTCTAGACCATAGGCCAAAGCGGCTGCAGTTGGTTCATTAACAATACGCAACACATTTAACCCGGCTATTTCGCCAGCTTGTTTGGTAGCTTGACGTTGACTATCATCAAAGTAAGCTGGGACGGTAATAACAGCATCTTTGACAGTATCACCTATGAACTTTTCAGCATCAGTTTTACATTTCATGAGAATCTGGGCAGAAATCTCTTGGGGGGTGTACACCTTGCCATCAATTTCCACACAGGCCATATTGTCTTTGCCGGCTACAATCTTATATGGAGCTATTTTTTGGGTCTTGACCACTTCAGCGTCATCAATACGTCGGCCCATGAGACGCTTAACACTATAGACGGTGTGAGTTGGATCAAGTACCATTTGGCGCTTAGCCAGATCACCCACTAATTTTTTTACTGGGTTAACGATAGAAGGGATAGTGTTTCTGCCTTCTGAAGTAACCACGACTTTGGTTTGGCCACCTTCCATAAAGGCGACACAGGAGTTAGTAGTACCTAAATCGATACCGATGATTTTGTTTGGCATATTTTATAATCGTCTTTAGTTTTTAGTCTTTAGACTTAGACTTGCCGACGACCACTTCGGCGGGACGTATAACTTGGTCGTTTAATTTATAACCTAGTTTATGCACAATTAGTACCATGTTGTCCTGGCCTTCTTGAGTACCAATACAAGTCATGGTTGTTTCATCGTAAAGCGAGTTTTCTGGATTTATTTCTTCGATACCTTCTGACTTTATTAATTGTTTTAGTTTATCCATAGTAATCTTTAGACCATTGTCATTAAGATGGGCCTGGGCCAGGGCCAGATCGTCTAAAACTGGTACAAGTTTATTTAACATATTGGCAGTAGCTAAATTAGCAAAAAGTTGGCGCTGAGAATCGATGCGTTTTTCTAAATTGGCATAGTCAGCTAGGGCTCTGGCCAGTTTGTCGGAAAGATCAGTTATTTTATGATTTAAAGCGTCAATTGCGGCCGCATCTTTGGGCGCGTGAATTGGTTTTTGTGGGTTTTTTGGATTCATTTTAGTGGGTAATGGTTGATATTAACTCGGCATAATAATCTACCATAGGTACAATAGACTGGTACTGGAGTCTGGCTGGCCCTACTACACCCAGAATACCCCTGTGCGGTCCTGCTTCGTAGCGTTGGTAAATAAAGCCGCAAGGCTCAAGATGTTGCATACCCAGGTCTTCACCAATTAATAGGTGGATAAACTCTTCGCCACCATGAATTTCGTTGGCTATATTTAGGGTTCTAGCTATCAGATCTAACCAATATTGCTGGTTGTCTAAAAGCGATAAGATGGTTTTTGTGACATCGATATCAAAAAATTCGGGTTGTTCTAATAAATTAGAGGCACCGTGATAATACATGTCACCTTGCTCAGTAGTAGAAAGGGCCATAGATCTGGTGGTTCTGGCAAGCTCCCTGGTAGCTTCTTTAAGCAGTCTTTCAAATTCGTTCCTATAGTCCCACATTTTTTCTTTAGCACCAATTTCTTCTGAAATTGACAGGGATTTTGGGGTCATTAAATTACGCACATAGTATTTTAGCCCCATAGAAGTGGGCATTCGACCGGCACTAGAATGAGATTTTTTTAAATAGCCTTGATTAGTTAGCGAGCCCATTTCATTTCTGATGGTAGCTGAGGAACAACCAAGTGAGAATTTTCGTTCGAGGTTTTCTGAACCAACAGCTTCTGCTGATTCGATGAATTCTTCTACGACACACTTTAGTATTTGAATTTGCCTTTGGGTTAATTGCGACATGTTAGCAGAATATACCAGAGACTGCTAAGGTGTGTCAAGGAGTGGGGTAGGATTATCTAGTTTTATTTTATCCATGCTACGAATTAGTTGCTTGTTTCTAGTGGTATTTACCGTGTCATATTGTTTGGACAGAGAATCGATTTTGTCACCGATCTTTTCAAACTCGAGATTGTATTTTTCAAATTCCTGTTGGAAAATTTGGATCTGAGATAGTACACCTTTCATATTTTTTTGAAGTTTAAAACTGTCGTAACTTTGCCGAATTAGCCGAAGTAGGGCTGTAAAGCTAAAGGGACCTGAGAGGATTACTTTTTTAGTCAGAGCTTCTTGCCACAGATCAGGAAAATGTTCGTATATAAAGCTAAAAATCATCTCGTTTGGTATAAAAAGAATCACAAAATCCACAGTATTTTTCCTAGGATCAATGTAGTCTCTGGTAGAAACTTCTTTAATTTTGGTATTGACGTCTTGCTGGAAAAGTTTAAGGAACACATCCTTTTGACTTGCTTCGCTTGCCTCGGCCATTTTGACTAAATTAGAAAAAGGAAATTTGGAGTCAATGTTTAAAACGGTGCCATCTGGCATATTGATGGTAAAATCCGGTCGGCTAGAGTCGGATCCTAGCTGTTTTTCATAGTCGGTGCCCGAAACAAAGCCAGCCATTTTTAGCAGATCTTCGGCTACTTGTTCGCCAAAAGCCCCGCGTAACTGATTGTTGGTTAGTACTTTTTTCAAGCCTTCGGCTGTAACTGATAATTGCTGAGTGATTTGTTTGTAGTCATCCAAGGATTTGCTGAGGGCAGAAAAAGACCCTATGCGTGTTTGTTCCACATTCTCTAGCTTTTTGGTGTTATCTTCCAGTTGTTTACGAATTTCAGTTATCAGCAATTCTATTCCTTGCTTTTGACTGCCGAGCTTTTGATCAGCCATACTTACTAGATTTTGATTGGCTTCGTTTAAAATCTGAGGGAAACGTTGGTTAAATTGGTTAAAAAAATCGGTGGAAAGTTTGTCGGCAGAATTGTGGTTCCTAAGAAAAATAAAATAAATTACTAGAAATATGGTGAGACCAAAAAAAAGTCCGAGAAGTAGATAAACTATCATTAATAATTATAGCTTAGGATGTGGATATATTTAGTCTGGAAATACTATATATGGCTCATCGCTTATTGGGTCACCAGGTTTTCGGGGTTTCTCAAGTCCATACATTTGTACAATTTTATCGATTTTAAAACGAGACACGTAGTATTGTGCACAAAGGATTTGCAGATAATCACTATTAGGATTTTCTAGTATTGCTATGGCAGCTTCTGGAGAATGCACCATCTTATCTTTTACCACTTGTTCAGAAAAAACTGATGGAGAAGCCATAGTACCCCGAGGTGAAGCAAATTCTTCCCAAGTAACATCATCATCGCCCTCAATACCACAATCAAGCTGGTAGAGATTGATAACTTCAGACTCAATTCGACGCCTAATTCTGGATTTGTCCTGAAGGGCATTTTGTAGCATTTGTTCCCCTGAAACTTCGTTTGCTTTAATTACCTCTTGGAATCTTGTCATACCCAGGATTATATAATACTAGGTTGTTTTGGCAATTAAATGGAAACCGTTGAGGTTTTTGCAGGTGGGGCCGATTTGGCCAAAGTCTAGACTAAGAATTTTATTATAAATAAAGTGGATTTCTTGACACAGGGCGACAAGTTCTGGGTCGGTTATATCAAAAGCTTTCGTAAAATATCTACCGCTTTTTTTGCTAAGTTCAGTGTATTCAATCTGAACTTGTGTAGGCTTGGGGTGAAACTTTTTGGAAAGGCTGGCTAACACATAATAAAATAGCAATTGACGTTTGTAGTCTGGGTAACGGGTGTAATCGTCGGGGTTTCCGGTTTTAAAATCAGTAATTATTACCTCTTTACCAATATAGGTAATTTTGTCTATGTTTCCAGTAATTGGAACGTCGTCGTGACGAAGCTTTTCGTGTGTAAAATTGTAGTCAACAGTTACTGAGTCATAAGCCTGAGAAGACAAGGTTGGATAATAACTTTCCAAAACTTTTTGCCCTTTTTCCAAAGACTCTAGGTAATCAAGTTGGTTGGGAAACTTGTAAGACTCCAAGTAACTTTTATATATGGCTTGTAATTCTTCTAAACTAGGTTTCTTTTGCTTGTAGTATTGCGACAGAGTATTGTGAATGGCTGTTCCATACAAAACATGTTTAGATTTTATAGTGGGAAGTCGTAGAACTTTTTCGCAATAAAAACAGTGAGGGCAACGCAAATAAGAGTTTATGTCAGTTGCTGTTAAAACATAATTATTTTTCAGATAACTGGATAGATTGTCCTTAAAATCTGGATCTAATTTAACCGTTGTTGGAGGCATAAAATAAGCAGCAAGAGATTCTAGGTGGGTTAGATCGGGGCTAATTTTTTCTACTACTTCCAAGGCGATTTCTTCGACAAATACAGAAGCTATACCTGAATAAGTAATATATGCCTGGGACTTGGCCCTAGTTAGAGCCACGTAAAATAGTCGCCTTTCGTCTTCGTTATTGTCGCCTGCATTTATAGAACCAGAGGCCAGGGGTAATATGCCTGGTGGTAATTTGAGCTTATTGTAATCTCTGGTATTACCCCAGACCTTGTCTTGGGCCCCAACTATAAAGACGTGTTCAAACTCCAGGCCTTTGGAGCGGTGGGCTGTCATAACCCTAATTTTTTGGGCTTTAAATTCATCTGGTATATTTGATGCGAGTGTAATATTTTTTTGGATCTGAGAATTAAAAATTGCCAGAACCTGGGTAAATGACCGGGTTGCGGAGAGTTCTAAAAATTCGTCAGACAAGGTTTTTAAATAGGCCAAATGCTTGTAATTTGAATCTATTTTCTTAAATCGTCTAATTATTTTTAGAAAGGCAGTATGTGGTGAAAGACTGGCAATGTCTTTTTGTGACCAAGCAAGACGCTTGTCAATTTTTTGCAGGAAGGTGGATTTGGTTTTTTGGTGAGTATAGGCAAAAATATCTTTTGTGTTGGCTAAAATTGCATAGAGTCTACTTAGGTTAAGTGCAGAGGGATCTTGGGCTGTATTAAGGATATGTAAAATTTGTAAAATATACTCTTCGCTAAAAATATCTTGACCATTTTCCAGAAAATAATTAATTTTTTCAGAGTCAAAGAATAAGCCCAGGTCGCTGGCTTGTCGGTTACTTCGGGTTAACACAGCTATTTGGCTGGGTAGAATATTTTGGGAAAGTAAGGATTTAATTTTCTTTGCAATCCAATAGTATTCCTGTTCGAAAGTGGGACAGTTGACAACTTGAACTGGAAAAACTGGAAGGTTTGAGGCTGGAGACAAGCTTTTGTCAATTGATTCGATTAAATTACTTATTCTATTTTGATTGTTAGAAATCAGGCTAGTGGCCGAGCGGAGAATATTGGCCTGGCTGCGATAATTGTGCTTTAAGGTAATAACCTGTGGGGAATATTTTCGGTAAAAAGCATAAATATTTTCCAAGCTGGCCCCTTGGAAACGAAAAATAGATTGATCGTCATCGCCCACAACAAACAAATTGGGATGGTCGTTTCCTCCTAGGCTATAAATGATATTGTTTTGTGAATTATTGGTATCCTGGTATTCATCAACCAAGATATATTGAGTTTGCTCTTGGAGGGTTTGGAGGTAGTAGGGATCACGGTTTAATCGTCGAAGAAGTAAAAGAATCATATCATCGTAGTCGTAGCGATTAATAGCACTTAGTTTTTCCTGATATTTTAGGTAAAGTTTATGCAATTCGAACATTTTTGGTAGGGAGGTAATAAGATCCTCAAAAACTTGGACTAGGGCGGACTTAAAATCACTGGTTTTGGCATAAAAACTGTTTTGATTTAGAGTAAAAATACTTTCTATTTCTCGCGACAAAATGCCCGGGCTTTGATTGGAAATACTCGACCATTTGGCTATAATTTCTGGCTCAAGTTTGGCCGTGGCTCTGATTGACTTTAAATAATCATAAAATGGCATTAGGTTCTTTAAAGAAGATTGATGGCTTTCAAGCAGTTTTAAGAAAGTATCTGGCCATATGCCTTCGCGCTTTAAACTTTGAATTTGAGAAGAAATATCACGTTCGTAAAAATAGGGTTCCCCCCAGGGCTTGAGTTTAGAATTGGTTTCCAGCTCGTCTATGGCAGATTGGATAATTTCCGATTTCTCCAGACTGCTTGCAGGAACACAAGAGGGGTGAATACCAAAACTCTCCGGATCTGATAGAACTAGTTCGTTGCAATAAGAATGAAAGGTATGCAGCTTTACTTGATAAGCGGTTGGTCCGATAATAGAAATTAGACGGTTGCGCATAGCCACAACCCCCGATTCGGTAAAAGTTAGGCACAAGATGTTACCAGGATTAATTTGGGTTTCTATAAGAATTTTGGCTATGCGTAGGGCAATAGTTTGAGTTTTTCCAGTTCCTGCTCCAGCAATAACTATAACCGGGCCTTCTATAGCATCTACGGCCTGGCGTTGCTCTGGATTTAGTTTGGCGTATTCAGCGTTAAATAATTTGAGAAAACTGTTCACAGGTAATTATACTGGTTTGACTACAACATTGAGTTGGCAAACCTCCCCACCATATTCTCAGCCTGAAGTTGCCAAAGTGATTCAAGCTCCTTTTGGGTGAGGGTATTTTCTCTTAGTTTCTTTGATATTAAAAGAGGCAGAAGACCTATTTTTTTTCTTCGATTTGACAGATCTTTTAACCGAGCGACAGGCTGTAGCTTGGTCATACTATCCCATTGAGTAGCAAATAGTTGTTTTTTGCCAGTATTTACCATAACTCTATCGTACAGATAGGCATAATTTAATGGATTTACTAATTTTTTTTTATATTTTTCTGACATTAGTTTTAGGCATTTCTGTTGAAATTCAACATCAAAATCAGAATGTTGCGCAATTAGCCATGCTGCCCAAGATGCTTCTTTATTTATACTGGTAGTGGGCCAACCAAAGTTTTTTATAAAATCTTTAAGTAGTTTTTGGTTTTTCCTTCTAAGTTTGTCTTTAGCTTCCCAGGGATATTGTTTTTGAGAACTTTCTTGATCATTTAGACCTGCCTGGATTAAAGTGTCTATACTCTTTTGATCTAAAATACTCGACAAATATTGTTTATACATATCTCTAGACGGTAGCCCTTGGTTGAGTAGATCTTGGTCGGTAAGTGATAGATCAATAGGATGATGTGTTTTGTGCCCTTGGTTATTTATCTTGTACTGGGTGCCATAGACCTGAAGTTTTTTTGTACGCCATAAGTATCGATCATAAGTAAGACAAACCATTTCTAAGGCATCAGAGTAGCCCTTTTTATAAGACTTTTGGGCAAGCTGGTGGGCAAGCAAACTATCGTTGGCACTTGGGCCATGTTGAAAAATGAAACTTAAATGCCACAGGTCCTGGGCTGAAATACTTAAAAGGCCTTTTGTTACCAGTTGCTTTGCAGCCTTTATCCTGGCTTTGTCTCGGGCTTCTACATGTGCCCAGTCAATCAGACCTTGTTTAAGTTTTTGGCGATCTAATTGGTCCTGGTTGTAAAGTTCGTGGGCCTTAGCCATTTTTTTTTAGAATTTTTTCTAAAACCTCTCTGGCTACTTGAGGACTGGCTGTACCTCCGCTAGATTTAATGACTTGTCCCAAAAGAAAGCCAATACTGGCCGGATTTTTCTTGTAATCTTCAACAGCTTTGAGGTTTTCTAAAATGATTTTATTGACGATACCTTCTATGGCATTGGCGTCAGAAGTTTGGGGTTTATAAAAATCGGCAAGAGGTTTTCCTGTTTCCAAACTTTGACGTAAAGCTTCATTAATTACATTAGTGTTAGCTAATCCGGTTTTAACAGTTTCATAAGCTGAAGTAAATAATTTTGAATCTATGATTTCGGCTGATTGTAAAAGTGGACGACAGCTACCTAAAAATCTATTAGCTGTGAACTTTACAAAATCTTTGTCCTGAGAAGTTCCTATGGCTTCGCCAAACTTTTTAGAAAAATCTAGATCTTGGGTCAAGATTAGAGCGTCAACTTCTGATATCCCCAAATTCAGATACCTAGCCAGCTTGGCATCTGGTAGCTCGGGGAGCTCCTGCTTTAATTTGGCAATAAAATCGTTAGATATTTCTAGGGGAGGCAAGTCTGGCTCGGGAAAATAGCGATAATCGGAAGCTCCTTCTTTGTCTCGTTGCAGAAAAGTAACCCCTTTTTGAGAATCGTAACCACGAGTGGTTTTGTTGGTCGAAGACTTTTCTTCTTTGTCTTCTTGCCATTTTTTTAACTGGCGTTGTATTTCATATTCGACGGCAGAGCGGGCAAACTTTAGCGAGGCAATATTTTTTATTTCAACTAGTGGCGTGTAATGTTTTTGACCCTGTTTGTCCATAATTTCCAGATTTACGGTTGGCTCAACGCGCATATTGCCTTTTTCTATATCGGCATCAGCAATGCCTAAATAACGAATTATTTGTTGGATTTTGCCAGCATATAGTTCCACCTCCTGGGGATCACTCATGTCTGGCTGGCTTACAATTTCAAAAAGTGGCATGCCAGCTTTGTTGAAATCAATCAGTGTTTCGCTGGCCATATGAATTGATTTGGCGGCATCTTCTTCAATGTGGGCTTCATGAATACGAATAATTTTTTCTTGATTGTTTATCTTTATTTTTACCTTACCTTCTTTGACAATAGGCTTTTGAAACTGGGTTATTTGATATGCTTTAGGGTTGTCAGGATAAAAATAATTTTTGCGTTCAAAAAAACAATCTTGGCTGATTTTGGCGTCTAGCGCTAGACCAAGTAAAACTGCCCGACGAACTAACTCTTCGTTTAGCACTGGCAGGGCACCTGGGTAACCTAAGCAGACTGGGCAGACATGAGTATTTGGTTCGTGTCCAAAATAATCTGTAGAACAACTACAAAAAGCTTTGGTTTGTGTATTAATCTGGACGTGTATTTCTAGGCCAATAATAGGGGTAAAATTAACCATGTGGCGTGAGTGTAAAAAAAGTAAAAAAGGAAATATAAAGTAAACACATAATAATTCCAAAAATAATGGTCCTCCTAGAATCTATTACTGCCTCACCTTCTCTGGTTTTGGGTATACCAGCGCCTATTATAGACGTTCCGTCATGAGGAGGTTCTAAAAAATTTATAAAATTTTTGTAACGATGTATCCCAGTTCCCTTTGTGATTACATATAGTTTATATTTACTATTTTCATATACTACAGTTAGTATTCTATCTCTACCAAATAAACCGGCTGGTTTTTTGCTTACTATTTTTACCTTTTGAAAATTATATTTGGAAAGTAAATAAAAATATTTTGCAATAAATACAAATAAAAATATAATTGCTAAGGTAAAAGAAATTGGTGCTAGTTGGTCGGTCATAGTTTGGGCTCCTGTAAATGAAATGTGGTGGCTTGCTGATACTGGTGGCCGAGACTAAATAGCTTGGCTTCCTCAAAATAATTACCAATCAGCTGGAAACCCAGGGGCAGACCAGCAGGATTAAAGCCACAAGGCAGGGCTAGGCCCGGTAAGCCCGCTACATTTACACAAACAGTGTAAATATCAGCAAGATACATTGACAGGGGATCGTCGGCTTTTTGTCCTATAGGCCAAGCAGGAGTTGGGGATACTGGAGCTAGTAGAACATCTACTTGTGAAAGCACTTCTTTAAACTCTGTGATAATCAAGGTTCGTACTTGGCTGGCTTTGGTGTAATAAGCATCAAAATAACCAGCTGACAAAACATAAGTACCAATTAAGATTCGACGCTTTAATTCTGGCTCCATATACTCGCCCCGAGTAGTAGCATAATATTCCCAAAGATCGGTTATATCACGCCTAGAATTGCCAAACCTAAGGCCATCGTACCTAGCCATATTGGCAGAAATTTCGCTAGGAACTAAAATGTAATAGACTGCAATTCCCAAGTTGCTACTGGGAAGACTTACTTCTTTTAAGATCGCACCCTTCGACTCAAACCATTTGGCTGCTTCTAAAACTTTTGTCTTGGTTTCTGGATCTAAGGGGTTGGTAAAATATTCTTTGGGTAATCCAATTCTAAGGCCTTTGATATTGATTGAAGTTAGTAGCTTGCTATATTCGGGAACCATTGTGGGGCTTGAGGTGGCATCATGTTCATCTTTACCAGCAGTTACTTCGGTAAGCAAAGCTACATCTTCTACGGTTGAGGCAAATACTCCTGGGCAATCGAAAGAGCTGGCCATAGCAGTTATGCCATAACGAGAGTTACGTCCATAGGTGGGCTTTAGGCCGGTGACCCCACACAGGCTGGCTGGCTGACGAATACTGCCTCCGGTATCTGTACCTGTGGCAAAGGTGGCTAAATCTGCTGCAACTGCAACTGCGCTACCACCCGAAGATCCGCCTGAAACCAAGGACTGGTTCCAAGGATTTTTTGTAGGTCCAAAACCCGAGTTTTCTGTACTAGCCCCAAAAGCAAAAGTGTCAGTATTGGTTTTTCCAAGTAGGATTGCCCCCTCAGATTCCAAGTGATTAAAAACTGTAGAAGAATAGGTCGGTATATAGTTTTCTAACAAATGAGAACCACTGGTAGTGCGAATACCGTTGGTTAAAAAGATATCTTTAACGGCCATAGTGGCACCATCAAGTTTGGATAATTGTCCTCCTGAGCTTATTTTTTTGTCAAGATTTTTGGCCAAAGTAAGGGCATAATCAGGAGTAGTGGTTAAAAACGAATTTAGGGAAGAATTACTGGTTTCTATCTTGGAGTTATATTGTGCAACCAGCTCAGAGGCAGAATATTTTTTGGCGATTAAGTCAGCTTGAATTTGACGTATAGTCTTTCTCATTTTTTGTGAATGGGGCTGGGGGAAGAAATATAACCGTCAAGCTTTAGACCAGGAACGGGAGTGTCAGGCCTAAGGCAATTTTTTAAATTATTAATTTGATAAGTTGGGGTTACATTTGTTGTATCAACCGTGGTTAGGATCTTAAAATAATTTAAAATGTTTTCAATTTGCAAAGCATAGGTTATTTCCTCTTTTGGGGTAAGCTTGATGTTGGCAAGTTTGGCAATTTTGGCGATGTTCATAAACCTCTTATTTTAGCTTTTAGACGAAGCAGTTTCCAGCGGTATTGGTCTAAAAGATTAAATAATTTATAAAGCTGGGGCTTTAAAACCAAATCAAAAGTCCCAACATATTGAGTAAGGGTACCCGCAAAGCCTTGTTTAAACTTGTGAAAACCATAACCTGATTCAAATTCTTTGGCATTAGGACCTAGGCAGCCCCACATGTCAAAACTGGTGCAACCAAGAGACTTGCCGAGTCTTATGGCTTCCCACATAACTAAATGTGGCGCCATAACTTCTCTATTATCATTGCTACTGGCCGCATAGGCATAAAATAATCGTTTGTTAAGAATCATTACAACGGCAGAGGCGATAGGTTTACCTTGAAAATAAGCATTTAAAATTTTAACCATTCCAGTAGAACCCACCTGGTTCCATAGATCACGGAAATATTTTGGAGTGTGTAGATAAAAGTTCTGGCGAGCTGTGGTGAGTTGTTGCAAGTCTAAGTAAACCTTAAGCCCTTGCGGATTTGACTCCTCTTTTACTTCTACCCCATGGCGATTGGCCAACCTAATGTTATATCTGGTTTTTTCATGCATGGCTTTTAAGAGATCCTCTTCTGAAGAGGAAATATCCAAAATAAAGGAGTATGGGAAGAAAAGAGACTTTGGCGAAGGACGAACTTGAGAGGTGTCTATTTGAGGATAATACGGTCTTTTTTCTGTGCCATTTTCAAAAAAGAACTCGGGCACATCAGGCTCTAACTTGATAAAAATTGCATTATTTTCATCGGCTATTTTTTTTAGGTTTGCTACCATGTCGAAATTTATAATAGGACCGCGTAGGCACTTGCCTATCGTATATTTCAATCTGGGAAGTTTTTTGAAAGAGACAGTATACCCAGAGATTAATTTGCCATCTTCAAACATACCCAAGCGAAACACTGAATTTCCTTGTAATTTTTCAAATTCACCCCAAGCCCATGTTTGTACTGGATGAGTGACTACGGTGTCAAAAGATAGTTTGTCCCCATCGGTTAAAAGTCTTGTTATCATTTAAATATTCTATCAATAAATATCGCTATCGTAGACGAAGTCGTCACCATCGGTTTTTTTGGGACGAAAATCACGGATTAAATTATCTTCTTCAAATTGAATTAAGGCTTTGGGGATATCCAGAAGAAACCTGCTGGGTTCATTTAGACTACTTTTGCCAAAAAATAACCTTTGGGTAGCGTGAGTAAGATATAAATATTCCTTGGCTCTGGTGATACCAACATAAGCCAGACGGCGTTCTTCTTCAATACTGGCCTCAGAAAGCATAGAGTTGGCATGAGGAAGGATGCCCTCTTCAAAGCCAACTAAAAAAACCACCTCAAATTCCAGTCCCTTGCTAGCATGAAAGGTCATAAGTCTGACACCCGAGCGAGTTTCGTCTTTTTTGTTTTTTTCTTGTTGTGAATATTCTTGTTGAACCAAAGAAACATTTTCTAAAAAATCGTCCAACTTAGTGTGAGTGGCTGCAACAGATTGCAATTCTTGGATATTTTCGAGTCGCCTTGCATCCTCCTCTTCAGTTTTATTGAAACGGGATAGATACTGGGTGTTATCCAAAACATCAGTAATAACTTCTAAAGTGGTTTTTGACCCCAAATCATAAGTGGAAATAAAATTTTCGAAGGTAAGTTTTTTACGTTTACCAAGGGCTTTTTCTACCCTATCGTCTGAAACTGCATCATTGGTATTTTTAAGAAAACGTAGCAGGGCAACCAAGTCTTTTATTTCGGCTCTTTCATAAAAACGTAGTCCTCCTATCAGGACATAAGGGATAGTGTGTTTTAAAAAAGATTCTTCAATAGTGCGCGACTGAGCGTTGGTACGATACAAAACGGCAATGTCTTTGTAGTTAATAAATTTATTGAGATGCAAAAACTCAATCGACCTGCTTACATATTCTGCTTCAGATAGTTCGCTACTGGCTTGAAAAACTGTGATCAAGGTAGTTGATCGCTTGTTGGTAAACAGCTCTAAAACCGGATGTGAGGTATTTTTAGAAATTACACTGTTGGCTGCTTTTAAAATGATATCTGTAGAGCGATAGTTTTGCTCGAGATTTAAAACTGTCGCACCTGGAAAATCTGTGGAAAAAGCCATTAAATTCTTGTAATCTGCCCCCCGCCAGCCATATATACTTTGGGAGGCATCACCTACAGCGGTAATATTAAGGTGTTTTTTGGCCAGAAGACGGGTAAATAAATATTGAATTTGGTTGGTGTCCTGGTATTCATCGACAAATATTGACTGATATCTATTTTGATATTTTTCTAAAACTAAAGGAAATTCTAAAAGAAGATCAATTGTCTTGCCCAGCAGATCATTAAAATCTAAGGCTTTATACTCAGTTTTTTTCTTTTCATATCTTTCATAAATTTGACAGGCCATGTCTTCCCAGAATCCCCTAACAAACCTTTTCATTTCTGATGGTTTTTGATTGCTATTTTTTGCTTTGTCAATAAAAGAAATAACATTGGCTGGTTTAAATTCCTTGGTCGTTAAATCTAGTTCCTTTAATATCATCTTAATTAGCCCATCTTGGTCGTCAGTGTCATAAATTACGAAATCTGGTGGAATACCGATATTAAAGCCGTCTGCTCGTAAGAATTTTGAGGAAATAGAATGAAAAGTACCGGCAGCTACTTGGGACTTGCCTGGTATAAGGTTGGCCATACGGTCTTTCATCTCTCCTGCCGCCTTGTTGGTAAATGTTAACAATAAAATCGAGTCTGCTTTGGCAAATCCTTTTTCAATAAAATAGGCTGCCCTATGGGTCAATACCTTTGTCTTGCCTGATCCAGCGCCAGCAAGAAGCAAAAGTGGTGTGGGTCCATGTTCAACGGCAAGACGTTGCTGAAGGTTGAGATCTTTTAGAATTTTCGACACTGTTTAATATACTTTAAAAATTTTAGTATCTCCAGAATAGAAAACCTCTTGGTAACCCAAACGTTTAAAACTATCCAGATTTAAAGACTTGTATTTTTCTATCTCCTTGGGACCGACAATAATATATGCAATGTCATATTTTTGCACTAGGCTGCGTACCTCATTTAGATCCGCACTTTCATAAATTTTTTGAACCTCGACTTGTCTGGCGGCTGGCTTGTCATACCCACCTCGCCAAAGCCATTCATGAACTACCCAACCGACTACAGTGGGAAGTCCACTGGACATGGAAATTTGATTGTAATCAGTATAGCTATCCCCTGAGGCTTCGAGAATATTGGGCTGAAGAGGTAATTTTTGTAACCATTTTACAGCCAGGTAATTATCTGGATAGCGAGTTTTTAAAAAGTTTAAACCATATAGGCCCAAGTACTGCTTGCCAGGAATACCATAATAGCCCTTGAGTCCAAAGTACTGATAAGACAAGTGAATTACAAATATTATTAAAAATACTAGCTTGTATAAAATGAAAAATAATTTGTTTTTAATTTCGTTACTGGCTAAAAGTGCATAACCAAATAGAAGGGTGTAGAGCATAGTGGCTTCATATACTAACTTGAACATGGTATTGGCCCTTCTGTGATCAAAAACATAGATATCTTTAAGGTAAATAATCTCTGGGATAATAATTAGAAGAGTGGCAGTAAGAGCTAGGGCTATAAAAAAAATGTTTACAGATGTAAGCCTTTTGCGATTTATAATGGTTAATATAATTATTGGAACCAAAATTAGCCAGTGCCCACCATACAGAATAAAAAGCTGATAAAACGGTGAGCGCATGTCAGCAAGGCGTACGCCTTCTATCATAGGAGTAAAGTTCATGGCAAATGGAATGTTAAAGATGTATCTGGCTAACATAACAACAAACAGATTGACCATAATTTTTTTTATGGCATCAAAAAAAGATAGATTTTTAAAACAGTAAAGCGATAGTACAATAGCAAAAAGAAGGCTGTAAATAGCAAAATCCCATGCATTGGTCATATAGGCAATGGCGAGTAGAAGACCAAGGTAGAGGTTGGTCGGCCCAAACAGTAGCCTTTCCTGGTTTTGCTTTTTATCCTGCTCTAAGACGAAATAATGAAATAAAATGGCTACAATTAAAAGCACCACGGCAATATCATTCATGTGACCATGCAAGTCCGCTACTATAAAACTGTAAGCTGGAAATTCATGGATAGTCTTGTCTTTGGTATCAGGATCAAACCCAATAAAACGGGTAGCGTCTGGATACCAATAGGAATCTATGGCTTGTTTTATACTATGTTTTTCAGAGTAAAGTTTGGCAATCTTATACACCGGCTGAAGATTGGCACCGAAAGTAAGAAGCAATGCAGAAATCAAGCCAGCAGCAAAATACTTTTTTAAATCTGGGTTTACTAATTTGGCAAGATTGGAGGAAATGGAAAGAGCGCTGGTAAAAGTAAAAGCGGCGCAAGTGGCAATTGCCAGGTTATAGGTAATGGAAGAATCGATGCCAGAAACCTTGGTAATCATGGCAAAAATTAATTGACCAAAATAATAGTAATTGATAGGTTCTCCTGCGTACCACATGTCAATAGGCGGCATATGAGTCGTTCTAAGTAGGCTGTTTATAAAGCCCCAATCCATAAACTTCTCCAAACCCTCAATGTCTGGCTGATGGGCCCTAACCCAACTCCAAAAGGCTAGAATAATAAAATAGATGGCCTCAAAGATAATAAATTTTTTCAAGTTAAGCTTTAACAGCTTATTTATGTCTGAATTTTTTTTTAGGAGGTAGAACCAATTGAAGGTGGCCCATAGTCCAAGTAGGGCTAAAATATTAAGTTGGCTAAAATTTACTAGTTTAAAAATGGAAAGAACAAAAATAGAATATGAAACAACAATTATGCCTACTGTTTTAGAAAAAATATAACCAAAATCCCAAAACTTAGAAAATAATTTGATAGTAAAAGGAAGACTGGCAAGACCAAATAAAGTTAGAAAAAGATACCAAAGTACTATTAGGTTTAAATCTTGAGCCATAAAAAAATATTTTTAATTAGACTCACTAGGATATCAGGAAAAATTAGATTTTTGGTAACAAACCAAGCTAGAGAACCAGTGAGAAACCCACCTAGCATATCAATCGGATAATGAAAACCGACTATAACTCTAAAAATCATTAATGGCAGGGCGATTAGCAAAAAGACTGAGGGGCTAATAACATGAGTGGCAAGTACTATAAAAAAGAAATAACTGGCCTTGGTCATGTGACCTGAGGGGAAAGCACCTGTTTCATACCATTTCTTTACCAAACCAGGAGGGAGTTTGTCGCGTCTAACAAATAGTGGTCTTTTCCAAAAAAAATTATTTTTAAGAATATGTTCAATAAACTCAGTTATTATGCACGAGACAAGGATCTGCCAAAAATAGTTGGCACTATTTTTAATTATTAAATACGAAATTAGCCCTAAAAATGGCCAAAGAAAATAGTTTAAAATCAGTAAAATTTTGATACCAAATTTTTTGTGGACTAAAAGACGCAAATAATCATGTTCAGGCTGATAAAAGAGAAATTTCTTTAACACTGTGGGATAATTATAAACAATTTGTGAAAATACTTCTTAGTTGCACATACTATAAACCAAATATTTCGGGCTTGACAATCCATGTTGAAAAACTTGCAGAGATAATGCTGGCAAAAAATCAGGTTACTATTTTGACAAGCAGTGGAGCAATAAATAAGAAAAAAGGGGTAAAGCTTGTTTGTAGCAAGATATTGGTTCAAATAGGAAAAATAGTGCTAATGCCTTTTTTTATAATTGACAGCTTCTGGGCTGTAATAAAATCTGATGTGGTTAACTGCCATTTGCCACAAATTGAAGCCATAATTGTAATTGTTTGGGCAAAAATTTTTAAAAAAAGAATAGTCACAACTTATCATTGCGAGACAAACATGAATTTTATATTTAAACCATTTGTTTTTATTTTAGGATATGTCTGTTGTTTTCTATCTGACACGATTGTAACTAATACCATGGATTTTGCTGAAAACAGCTATGTATTAAAATATTTTTTAAAAAAAGTTATCCCAATTTTACCTCCAATAGATATTGATCCCAGAAAATATGATAAAGACTTTTATAAAACTCTAGCTAAATCTGAGTCAAACTCTAAACTGATCAGTTTTGTAGGAAGAATTTCGCGTGAAAAAGGATTAGAGTATTTGCTAAGCGCTTTTGAAAAAATATTAAAAGAAAAACCAGACTACAGACTGATTCTAGCAGGCCCTACTACAACCGTAGGTGAAAATAAATACAAAAAATTAATTGAGGTTGCTGCCTTGAAAAATCATAATATTTTCCAATATTATGATTTAAGTAAAGAAAAAATTATTAGCCTTTATAAGGCCAGTGATTGCTTGGTTTTGCCAAGCATAGATAGCTTGGAAACTTTTGGTCTTGTCCAAGCAGAGGCGATGCTATGCGGAACTCCTGTAGTGGCTAGCAACTTGCCTGGTGTCAGGGTTCCAGTAAGACTAACTGGCATGGGTACATTGGCTGAGGTAGGTAACTCAGCAGACTTGGCTAACAAGATTCAATTGGTATTAAACAAAAAGTATAAAAATAGAGCAAAAAGGATATTTAGTTTAAAAAACTTTTATAGTCAATATTACAAAGCTTTTTTGGCATAAATAAAACCAATGTTTTTGTGAACTGGGTTGGGAAAATACTTTACTGCAAAACCGCATTCAATTAACCTTTTTACTAGATCTTCATAATTTTGTCCAGACTCAAACTCGTGCCACTCCATGGCTATTTGGGAAAACTTATTTAAAACAGGCTTTGGCGTATTTAAAATAATGTCATATTCAGCGCCCTCACAGTCGATCTTTAAAATTGCTTTTTCAGACTTAGACAATTTCAAAGCTTCATTAAGTTTTAATGTTTCAACAATTACTCCTTCCGTTTCGCCTGTGGTAGAGTTTCCAAAATTACTTTCCTTAATATTAATTTTTAATTCTGAATTACCAATAGCACAGTTGTAGAGTTTAACATTATTAATTTTATTAACTTGCAAATTTTTTAATAAAATATCACAGGAATATTTTATTGGCTCGAAAACTACAACTTTTTTTGCAAAACGGGACGCAAGGATTGAAAACTCCCCAATAGATCCACCAATGTCTATGACTGTATCAGTATTTTTAATAACTAGTCCAATATTAGCATAATCGTTGAGTATATAAACTTCTGCTATGGTCCAAATATCCATAAAATTTCTATAATAAAAAACAGAGTTGTCTTTTAAGGTTATCGTTCTTATACTAAAATTAATTTTCCTGATATTTGAAAATAATGTAAATAATACTTTTGCTCTGTAGATAAACATGGTTATTTTATATTACTAAAAATTAGTACTTGGGGATGGTCATAAACAGTAAATGCTTCTTCGGCAAGATCATCTCTGATATAGACACCTGGATAGGTACAAGTTGGATCTATATCAAACCAACTATTATTTGCTGGGTAGTCGGTTGGGCCCAAATAGTAACACGATTTTATTGGAAGTCTAAACCCTGGGTAGGAGACAAATTTTTTGTATACAGGGTGGGAAAATATTTCTTGGTACCAAGTGGTGGTATATGGATACATACGGGGCACTTTGGGAATACTTGCCCACAGCCTGTTTGAAGACATTATCAAAAAATCTGCATCTTTAGACTTATTCAACTTGCCTGGACTATCAGGTCTGTCGTATGGAGCTAGTTGGATCCCGGGGTATTTATTGATTCGTCCCTCAATATTCAAGGGGAGTGGGTCATCCCAATATTCATAGCTAAGAACTGAAGCTAGGGGTATATGGCGGTAGATCCAAGAACTAGCCTGAACCCTGGAATGAGGAGCTGAATATATATTTAAAAATGAAAGACACCAGAGCATATGAAAGACTAATAAAATATATTTAATTTTACTATTCAGCCTAGAAAAACCAAGCGAAGCAAATAGGGCTATAAAGGGGTATATGGGCAGAAAATAGCGCATGGTATGCGCAAATTCTTTGCCCTGCATAATTATTAGCAGCAATATCCACAATAGAGATAGAAAATAGAGG
>CAYTYZ010000002.1:0-33934 GCA_964442385.1 uncultured Gammaproteobacteria bacterium | reverse complement strand
TTATAGAGTCATTGTCAACAGTCACTTTTACGGAAGGCCCACCTGATTTTTTACTTTTTTGTAAGCGGGCTTTGAACAACCCATAGCTGGGAAGTTTTTCGGATAAAATATAGGGACCCGGATTTTTTTTATTTTCAAAGAAAATATACCTAAAATAAAAACTGCAAGGCCTGATCCCCATAAGATTATATTTTGGAGTGGGAAAATAATTGGTGTTTTACTGATCCATTGTACTGCTGGTGGAAAGTAGGCATCTGGATTGGAAAAACCTTGTAGGGTTTTTATATTTTCTAAAAACAATGGATTAATCTTAAATAATTCTATAAAAACATAAGGTTGAAATACTCTAAATAATACAAATGATGCTATGGCGAACATAGTACCATTTGTAAAAAAATATTTTCGCTCCCTCAGGAGAAAGATAAGAAAGATTGGTAGGAAATATACAGCACTAATTTTGCTTGACATGGCCAATCCAAAGGCTATTCCAGCATATGTATAGTTCTTTTTTTGTAGAGTAAAAAAGGTTATTAAAAGAAATAAATTTAAAAATGTGTCTACTGCGTAAAAATGTGCCAACTGAAGAGGAAGTACCATGGTTGCATAAATAAGACTTGCTACAATTCCTATTTTTTTTTGTTTATTAAAGTCCAGGATCTTATACAGGACCAATATGCACATACTGTCAGCAATGGCGCTGAGAAATCGGCCTAATAAATGTATCTTGTCGTAGCTGTCTAAATCAAACAGAACGGCAATATATTTTGTTAGAAAAATTGGAAAAGTTCCATACACAAAGAATTGATAATTTTTGTAATTGTATGGATTTAGAGGGGAGGTGTTAGTGTCAAAATATTGGGATAGACTGTTGGGTAACTTTATGTCTGTACTAACCATGGTTAAAAAACGCTCATCTGGGTGGAGGTGAGTACCTTGATCCCAATTTATTCCATAAATTCGAATTAAAAAACCAAGTATAAATATTAGAAAGACAAGTACCTTAGTTTTCATATCTTTTAAAAATTCTTAACTTGGGAGAGTCAAACACAGTAAAGGTCTCTTCGGCTAAAAGTTCTGGATTTAGCAACTCAGAATAAAAACTAAAGCTTTTTATCTGTTTAAAGCCAAGTTGTCCTGAAAAAAGCTTGTGATAATAGGCTTGAGAATATGGAAAGTTGGGATTGTTTTGATTAGCAAATATTCTTCGGCTTGGAACAATTATATAATCTGATTCCATTAATTGAAAAGTAAGTTGGTTTGGAAGAGAGGGGTTGGAGTCGAGATTGTAGAAATCGAAATTATTAGTATTAACTAGGTTGGCCACATTACCTGCTTCAGAAACTATATTTCCTTTCATATTTACTTGAATATAATCGTTGGCCACAGTTCGAGGATCTTTTTGAAAGTATCTAGTAAAAAAGAGAGCCCCAGGAGTGATGGATAAGCATAGTAAGAAAAATTTTAAATTTTGATTTTTTAATTGTGAAAGATAAATTCCAACAACCAGGGGGGCAATAAAAAAAAGTGGTGACATAAAACGGAACCATTTGGTATATAGCTGGCCAAAATAAATAAAGTAAATGGTGCATGTTAGCAAAATGCTATAAAACAAAAGATTTTTTTTTAATTTTATTTTAAAAATTGCTATAAACAACATTGTAAAAATTGGAATGCCAAAAGCAAAGGGAAATACCTTTTGTATTTGAAATAAATATGGTGTTGTCTTTATAAACTGATTGGTATAAAAAACTGGCAGGGCACCGCTTGCAACCTGGGTTTCGTAACGCATACTGGAGAAGAAATCGGGATAGTTTAGAAAAAAATAAGGCGATGATAAAAAAATAAAAAAGCTAGTGATTATAAGCGACAACAGGTAATGTCGAAAGCTTTTAAGCTTGATTAACACCAAAATCAATGGTAATGCAAAAACCAAACTACTAATTTTTATACCAATGGCTAAGCCTAAAAAAGCAGAGGAAAGCAATGGTTTTTTTTCCGAGTATAAAAATATAAGTAGATAAAATAATATTAAAATGGATTCAGTGGTGCCAAAATGCGCCAGCTGAATAAGACCAGGGGTAAAAATAAAAAGCAAGGAAACAACAAAGGATGATTTTATTGACAGTTTGCAAGCGATTTTGTAAATAATTAAAACAGAAATAATACTTGAGAGTGCTGAAATAATTCGCAGAATGAATATGCTGTTTGAAAAGGAATTTTGCAGTCCAAGTAGTTTTAAAATTACAAAACCCAAATAGACAGGAAGTTGTCCATAAGCATAAAAGTGCGGATCCAGATTTTGGAATGAAAGACCTGAAAGAGAAGTTGCCATATTATTTTCATCCGGGTTGTAGAAATTACCATCCCCCCAATTTAGACCAATCATTCTAGTAAAAATTGCCAGAATCAGAAGAAAAACTATTTTTTTAGAGAACATAAATGATGGTAAACATCATTGCTCCCCAGATAAATATTGATAGAATCAAGGGTATATCTGTAGCTAGCACTTTTTCAGGTCTTTCGGCTTCTTCCATGTCAAAAATGATTTGGCCATAGCGCATAATACCGACAATAATTGGCAAAAGAGTTACCATATACCAACGTCGACTTAACCAATTGGGGTAGTTATCAAGAATAAACTGGTGAAAAACACCATCAAATTGCACTCTCTCTTCAAAATATGTAAAAAGTGCATAGGAAAACATGGCTCCAAAGCCAAACATGGTTGTATAAAAATTTAACAAATTAGTACTATATCCCGTGAGTGACGCTCTGCTTTTTGTACCCACCAATTCTAGCTCTGAGCGACGCTTGCCGCTAGCAATAAATAGTGACAAAAAGATAACGGAAAGCATGATCCAAATTGGCAAATGAAACCCCGTAGCTAACTCACCCGCAAAGGCACGAATAATAAAGAAAAGCGCTATCCCTAGAATATCTAAAATAGCTTTACGTTTAAAAACTAGGGAATACAAATACTGCAATACAATAAAAAGCAGACTGATTGAAAAGAAACTTGAATTAATTTTATAAGCCAACATGAGCCCAGTAACAGTTAATGTAAGGGCTGAAATAATAGCTACTTCAGATTTGAGATCTCCTCGTGCCAAAGGGCGATTTTTTTTATTGGGATGGACCTTATCCTTGTTAAGATCAATCACATCATTGATCAAATAAGATGAAGACGATAGAAGGCAAAAGACTGCAAAGGCATAGGCACTTTGTGTCAAAGCATAGCTATTGAACTTAAAAAGTTGCCCTGAAAGCATAGCTGCGGCAAATAGACTTACATTTTTTATCCATTGGGCCGGCCTCATCGCTTCCAAAAGTGCACTAAAATTTACCATTAGTTATTTTACAGCATTAGAAGCACCCCGATAAGAGTGACAATACCACCTACAATAGTTACTACCTTTAAAGGTGAGTCAACACCTGATACGGGTAGGCTGATTCGGGTAGGTACCGGCTCCTTTGGAATTGGAGTATTGGTTGGTAGATTGCAGCAAGCGGAAGATGTATTTGTATCGATGCAATTAGGTTCAAGTTCTTCTTTGCCACACCTGGAAATACCTGAGGTGGTTTTTATACACAACAGGTTACTGGCGCAACTTTTACCATCTTGCTCACAACCAGTTTGTCCACAACTTAGCACTACTGGCCTTGGGGTACTAGTTGGCTTTGGAGTTCCAGTAGGTCTAGGTGTTGAGGTTGGTGTTGGGGTATTAGTTGGAGCTGTGCAACATGTAGAATTTGAAGGATTATCACGACATGCCGCTTCGTATTCTGGTTTGGAGCAAAAGTTTTGGCCATTTGCAGTTCCGATACAATTTAGACCTGAGGAGCAGGTTTGGTTGTCACAACTAGATCCGCAAGAGCGAGGTGCTGGGGTCATAGTTGGGCTGGGTGTTGTGGTTGGGCTTGGAGTACTGGTAGGACGCTGTGTGGGAGTATTGGTTGGAGTGCTAGTCGGTCTTGGGGTGCTAGTTGGAGCTGTGCAACAAGAAGTGACACTGGGACTAGAAATACAAGCTGATTCAAAGGCAGGTTTGGTGCAAAAACTACCTACACTAGTTTGGACACAGGTTAAACCAGAACTGCAAGTTTGGTTTTCACAATTGGACCCACAAGAACGAGGGAATGGAGTAGGTGTGGGTGGGATTTGGGTTGGAGAAGGTACTATTTTTGTGGGGGTGGGAGAAGGTGGGATTTGAGTTGGAGAAGGTTGAGTTTGAGTTGTTTGACAGTTTGTGCCAACCCTACGGTTTTCATTGGCAGCGCCACATTGGGCACTTGGTTGACCTGGTGGACAAGCATCAATTTGACCGCATGCGGGTAAACTGGCTGAAGAACAAGGCACCATAGTACAATTCGAACGGCATTCTCCATTTGTGAGACTACTACAACTACAAACCTGACAAGTCCAAGAAGAAGCATTTGGATTCGCAACAGGTGAAGCAGGATTTGGTTGCGAAGAGGGATCTGCCTGGGGAGTTACTTGACCTGAACCAGTATTGCCATCATCACAGGTGCGTAAGGTTGAATTATAAGTTTTGCCAGGCGGACAAACTACACCTTGGGCTGGACAAGCTCCAGGACCACCATTAATATCACTTTCCCCTGCATTTGGATGGTCTGCTGGACACCTTACCCTGTAGCACCCGCCATTGGTCGGGCAAGCGGCAGCACATTCACATCCTTCATATTGGGCCAACTGTCGAATATCTTGATTCTGCTTAACCAGAACTACGCCGGATATTATAGAGAATATTAAAAATAATGTTGTAGCTAGCTGGAAAAAATGCTTATGGATAAAATTCATTGATTTATTCAGTTTAGTCAATAATCATGGTCGTTGCAAGAATAAGCCACCTAAAAGTGTTGTTAACAGGCCAATTCCCAACAAAATGAAAGTCTCATTGGTTCCACCGCTTTTAGGCATGACCTTTGGAATAGGGGTGGTAGTAATTGGTATGCTTGTAGGCTGGACAATTGTTGGGGTAGGTATTTTTGTTGGTGTAGTACTTTGACTTGATGATGTTGGTATGGCTGTTGGATTTGGGCTAGGGCTCGGACTAGGCACAGTAGTTACTGCCGACGGCGTGGAAACAAAAGCCAAGCTTGTGTCTTCACTTGAGATAGAAAAGGATACTTGGGCTGACTTTGAAGATTGTTCTAGTTTTAAATTGTATGCGCCATAATTCAAACCCGTATCAGGTGACCATTTCCAGTCGCCAGTAGTATTGGAAATAATGGAACTATTTTTAGTTGATGGTCCTGTAAGTGTTAGAATAAGTTGACTATTAGGTTTGGCTGAACCAAAAAATTCTGGCTTTGAGTTGCCAATTTTTTCGTTCGATTTGGGGTATTTTATAGTTAAGGCATCTGAAGATGAGACTGTGGTACCGGAATCAAAAACCGTATCCAAAGAACCACCCAGAGGTGTATCTATAGTGTTTGAAGTATTTTTTGGTTTTGCCACAAAGGGTGGTATTTTAAAGTCAGCAGTGTCTAGGTATATATCAGGAACGGGTTGGTTATTGTTAGTAGTAGTTGTAAAATCAGAGCTCTTGCCGTTTAGGTCAATTACTCGAATTTCTTCAGCAATCGGGTCGGCAGGAAAGGTGTATAGAGCGCTACCTGATTTAAAGTATGCCAAATTGGTAGGTATGGACCAATTGCCCGCATCGGTTACAAAGGAAGAAAAGGTGGTAGCTCCTGGAATTTCTAAATAAAGGATTGATCCCTTGGCTGGGGACTTATCTGCTTTAAAAACTTTGCCCCAAGCCAGGGAGTCCCCGTTTGTTTTTGAAATAGAACCCCCTGGATAAGTTTTAACGATTTTTTGTTGCAAATCTAGTACTTCACCACCGGTTATGAGCTCTAGTTTGTATTCTGTATCTGGTTTTAAATTAGTCGCCTTAAAATAATGATTTTTGAGTGGAGTGGTGGGTTGTCTTGTGTCTACAAAAATTTGATCCGAGATTTTTAAATTGGCATCACATGCCTTGTCACTGGTAAATATAAAGTCAAAACTTGTTGGGGAGATATTGGTAACTAAAATAGTTTTTGGCTGACAGGTTTCGCTGGCGTTGGATTGGAGTGAGGTACTTTTGGATACTAAAAAACTTCCCCCAAACAAGGTTGATAGTAAGAGAACAAGACCTAGAATACTAGGAATGGATCGTTCTTTTTTCATGGGTTTTGCTGACTTGATAAATCAGACGATGAACTTGAAATAATAGCCATATCTTCCGGTTTAAAATAGTCTTGGCTTTCTAGTAAGTCTAAAAATTCAGTATCAAGCTTAGGATTGATTGATTTGGCCTGAGGAATATTTAAAATTTTATCTTGAGTTTCTTTAATTCCTGAATAGGTTTTGTTTACTAGTATAAAGAAGACACTAATAAAGGAAGAAATTAGTATAAGCAGTAAGTATTTGGAAAGTCGAAGTTTGGTCACTTTATTTTGTTTTTTCCAAAGATGACAAGTAATAGAGCTGAGGATTGTAAGCTATTTTTATTGAATTAGTCTTAGTGTCTTTGTTTTCTTCCGATATTAGTGATATGGAATCATAATAACTTAGACGTCTTAGGTTTCGTGAGGAAATAAGCAGGGAAGATATTTCTGAAAAACTTAATGTTTTGCTAACCCCAAAAGAAAGTGCCCTTAAATCCTTATCCTTTGTAGCAAGTGATGGGTTTACAGGTGAAATTCTGTCAAGGCTAACACCAGTAACAGGAATATTGTTTTTTAACTGGAAACCCACGACTTGGACAATGGTGTTTGCAAGTTCTTCGTCGCCCGGAAGGGCATTTTCAACCAGATAGTACCTTTTTTGGAACTCTGCAAAGTTAGCTTGGGCGGTAAGCACCTGGTTTATTTTAGTCTTTAATTCTACCTTAAGTTGTTTTTTGGATTCAATTTCCGTATACAAATTGGAAATAGTACCAACTGTGGGCATTATGGCAAAGAATAGTAAAGCCAAAATCAATCCAATGGTAGCACTTAGTTCAATAATTTTAGAAAATCTATCATTTTCCTGCTTTTTTTTAAGATATTGAAAAAGAGGGTTGGTAGAGCTAACCAGGCTAGCATTAATGATTTGTGAGTTTGGCATTACTTGCTAGCTCCTATATTAGTTTTAAATTCTAACTGCATAGTTAAGTCGTACGATGAGGACTTGGGTTTTTTTTCAATTTTTGAAACTCTGATACTAGTAATGTCTTTTTGTTGATTTAAGCGTTGGATAAACTCAATGACTGCTAAATCTTGGTAAGCTGAGGCAATGACATCTGCTGAGATTCCATTACCGGCTTTGGACATTCTTACTTGTTCCAAAACTATATCCCTGGGAACTGACCTTGACAGCACCTGGAGATATTCTTCAAATCTGGGTATTTGTAACTTGATTTCTTTTATAGCTTGGAGTCTTTTTTGTACAGTTGTAAATTGTTTTTCAAAATCTTTGACAGAATCGAGTATTGCTTTTTGTTGGCGAAGCGAGTCAGTAAGATCAGAGTTTTGTCTATCAAAGTAGAATCTGGATAAAAAGGCTCCTACCACAACGATTTCGGTGATTATAATAATAATCCTACCAGTTGTTGCTACCCAATTAATTAGCTTTGAGGAGAAAGAATTAGCGTTGTTTTCAGATGGAAGAAGATTAATAATTTTTTTCTTACTCGGCATTATTCCAGTATAGGCTGAATTAGGTAGAAAATCTATCGTTTTAGTTTAGATATTACCCAAGCTATCTCATCAGACTTTAAGATAAGCAAAACAGCAAGGTAGATAGCCAAGCCAAAGAGCGAGCTCCCAAAGAAAACTAAAGCTACACTAAGGGTTTTTGTGGTGTCTAGTATATATATATCTAGAGATCTCATTGTGCCCCAAACAACCAAGCCCATTATTGACGAAGCCAAAATTGTTTTAAGTGAAGAAGCAAACAGGCTAGGGACAGATAGTTCTACTTTGGTTTTAGAAAACATTATAAATAAGCCTAAAAGCTGAATGATGCTGCCAACAGATACACTGATAGACAGGCCCGATATACCTAGGGCGGTTTTTTTTGCCAAAATAAAACTAGATACTAAAGTTGAAAAAAGTGATATAGCGGCAACAAAAAGAGGAGTTTTGGTATCATGAACAGCATAAAAGGCTCGGTTTATAATTTGAATTAGGGCTTGGGCAAAAATAGTCGGAACAAGAAATCCCAAAGCTTTGGCGGTATCAAGGGTGGCAGCCCATGGAAATTCCTTGGAGCCATAGGCGAGTCTGATAATGGGCAGACGGTTGACTAAACAAATTATGGAAATTGGAAAAGCAATGAAGATGGTTTTTAAAATGGCACTTTTTAATGTAGCCTTGAAATCTGAAGTGCGATTTTCGGCAATTAACTTTGATAGAGTTGGCAGGCTGGCTTGACCTAGAGATACCCCAAAAATCCGACTTGGTAAATAAACTACTTGAAGAGAGAGTTTAAATAGGGAAAGTGAGCCTGCGGCAAAAGTAGTAGCCCAATAAAGTACTATGGTGCTTTCTATTTCGCCCAGTCCCAGGGATAAGCTACGAGGAAGCATTAAACTGGCAACTTTTTTAACCCCAGGTAAGTTTAGGTTGGGATTCCAGGAAAAGTTAAAACCAAGTTTTTTAGCAATAGGATATTGGATAGCTAAGTGTAATATAGAACCAATAAGTGCGCCGTAGATTACACCAATAATTCCAAAAGATGGAGTAAGGATAAATATTGAAATAATAATTGCTAGGTTATAGAGCATGGGAGACAGAGAAGGAACCAAAAAGATCCGATAGGTTTGGATCATGCCAGTTAAAAAATTGCTTATCAGAAAAAAGATTTGAGCCAGGAGAAGAATTCTAGTGCTTTGTACTAGAAGATCTATTTGGGCAGGTGAAAATCCCGGCGTTATTAGAATACTTAGTGGTTTGGCAAAGATAAAAGCAACAATGCTAACGGTAGTAAATACGAGTACTAGAAGAGAAAGGACAGCTGACGCAAGGGACTTGGCTTCAGTCTCTTTGTTTTTATGTATATATGATGAAAAGATAGGTATAAATGACGAAGTCAAGGCTCCACTAACTAAGAGATTAAAAAGCATGTCTGGAATACGAAAGGCAGCATTGAAAACATCTAGATCTTGGGCACAACAGGCATAAAATCTACCATACAATAAACGGCTTCGGACAAAACCTAAGAAAGCCGATATCCCAAAGGTAAAGGCAAGTGTAAAGGCAGCCTTGCCAATTGAACCTTCGGTTTTTGTGGCTAGTTTGTTAAATTTAAATAAATCTATTTTTTGCATTTTGGTTGGTTTTATTATCCTGTATTGCGAAAACAAAAGCTACGAGGTAGAATATATCCCATGCCAGTAATAGAATCAACAAAAAGGTCTTTAAGAAAAGCCGTGTCAAACCGTGCCTACAATTTAAAGTTTAAAGAGGCCTACAAAAAACTAGTAAAGAATTTTATTGCCAAACCAAGTGCTGATGGACTTAAAAAAGTATTTTCATGGCTTGATAAAGGTGCAAAGCACAATATTTTTCACAAAAATAAAGTTGCACGACTAAAATCCCAATATTCCAAAAAAGTACAACCCGCTGCTAAGAAAACCGAGACAAAAAAAGAGACTAAGAGTAAAATGGCTTAGGTCAATGAAAAAATTTTACGTCACAACTCCAATTTATTATGTTAACGACGTGCCCCATATTGGTCACGCTTGTACTACTATTGCAGCAGATATTCTGGCCAGATACCACCGCTTGTCGGGAGAAGAAGTCTTTTTTCTAACTGGAACTGACGAGCACGGAGCAAAGGTTGCCCAAGAAGCTGCCAAGTCTGGGTTAAGTCCAAAGGAGTTTTGTGATAATATTGCCCCAAAATTTGAAGAAAATTGGAAAAAACTGGAAATTTCTTATGATTATTTTATTCGGACCACAGATAAAGGCCACGAAAAAACTGTATCTGATCTGATTAACAAAATTAAAGCCAATGGATATATATATGAAAATGTATACAAAGGCTGGTATTGCTTGGGGTGCGAGGCTTTTAAAACTCCAGATGAACTGGTAGAAAATAGGTGTCCAGAGCATCCAGGAAAAGATTTGGAGTGGTATGAAGAGAAAAACTGGTTTTTTAAGTTAAGTGAGTTTGTACCAAAAATACTTAAACTAATTGAAGGCCAAGATAACTATTGTTTTCCGGAAGGTCGAAGAAGTGAAATTTTGGCTAAGCTTAGATCGGGAATAAATGATATTTCTATTTCCAGGGGAAAGGTGGAGTGGGGGATTCCCGTACCTTGGGATAGAAGTCAAACAATTTATGTTTGGATAGAAGCCCTGATGAACTACTATACTGCTACCCAGTTTGTAGAGGGCAAGGCTGTATTTTGGCCAGCGGATCTTCACCTGGTAGGAAAAGGTATAAATTGGTTTCATAGTGTAATATGGCAAGGACTGCTTCTGGCAGCTGATATACCACTGCCAAAGCGTGTTTTTGCTCATAGTCACTATAATGTGGCTGGTCAAAAAATGAGTAAAAGTATTGGCAATGTTATTTCACCAGAAGAACTGGTAACTAAATTTGGAGTAGATGCCACCAGATACTTAATTGCCAAGACTTTTCCTAGCGCGGATGACAGTGACATAACCTGGGAAAAGCTAATCGAGACATATAATGCTGATTTAGCCAACAATATGGGGAATTTAGTGTCTCGTCTATCACGTCTGGCTGAAGGAATGGAGGTAGATAGTAATAGCAAGTTACAGTTGGAGAAAAAGTTTTGTGAGAGCCTAGATGCCCAGGACTTCTCTGGATCAATTGAATTTATATTGCGTGAAATTATAGATCCAGTTAATTTGCTTTTAAACCAAGAAAAACCTTGGGGCATGCCTCCAGAAGATCCCTCTCGTCAAGAGATTTTGCGACGTTGTATTTTGGAAGTGGTCAGGGCTGGGTATCATTTGCAAGTGATAATGCCTGGAGTTGGGGCGGAAATAATCAAAAGATTGGGCACTGGAAAAGTGGCCTATCAGAAAGAGGGGCTATTCCCCCGTTTATGATAGATACCCATGCCCATGTTTTGCTTTTGGCCAATAGCCTATTGTCATTAGACAGTAACGCACTGACTGTAACAGAAGATCAAGTTGATTGGTCAAAGTTAGCTTCAGTAGTTTTAGCCGGCACAGAACTGAGTGATTCTCTTGAAAATATAAAAATGGCAAAAACTGACCCAAGGTTCAAAGCCTGTGTAGGTATCCACCCTGAGAATATTACGAATAATTCCCAAGATCTGGAGAAGTTAGTGAGAAGTAATAGACCTAGCATAGTTGCCATTGGTGAGTGTGGTCTGGATGCGCTTTGCGCAGAGGTCCAAAAACAACAAGAAGTATTTGAGGCACAAATAAAGTTAGCTTTGGAATTTGATTTGCCACTGGTTATTCATGCTCGGAAATTAAACGATGAAATCTTAGAAATACTAAAAAAATACCCCAAACACAGGGGTGTTTTTCATTGTTATACCGGTGGAAAAAAACGAATAAACAAGATTCTTGAACTGGGAGAATGGTATTTTGGGATAGATGGAAATATTACTTATGAAGTTGGACTGGAAGAGGTGGTTAGAGAAATCCCAAAAGAGAGAGTTTTGGCCGAAACTGACTGCCCCTATTTGACTCCCCTGCCCCATCGTGGTGAAAAAAATTATCCGCAATATGTAAGGTTTGTATATGAAAAAATAGCCAAAATATGGGATAAAAGTCAAGATGAGGCTGAAAAGATACTGGATGGCAATGCTAAGCAGCTATTTTCTATTTAACGAAATCGTTTAGGATGTCTTCAAGTTCACTTTGGCTGGGAACACGGTCAACTAAAACCACCTCGCTGTTGATAGTCAAAATCAGGTTACCCTGGACACCTGTATTCCAAATTCTACCCATATCTTTCGATAAAACTGGTTGATCCATAATTCCCAACCTAGAAACTGACTGATCGAGCATTTGGAACAACTTTTTGCCATTTAGCGAGCCTTTGTCGTAGAGGATGATTTTCATAGTTTATTATATCACCCAGCACTTGACAAAAAGGCTGTTATAGCTTATAATATATGGTATATGACAATTAACTATAGTCGATTGTATAGTGAATATTATGGTCAGTTCTCAAAAGGACCTTACGCGAAATGGTTAACTCTTGATGAATTAATCGAAGGGCAACAGGGAGAATTGGATAACGAAGAAACCACCGACTGGAATGGACCTTCCTGGGATAAATTTGCAGACGAGCATATGGATGATGAATACCCCTGTCCCAATGATGATGATTATAAAGGCGAAGGGTATTTGTTTGATGACTATTTTGCTCTAATTGAAGCCGTGGTTTATGGAAGTGGTGAGGACTTGATGTGGTTTATGGTGAAAAAAAAAGCTTATGAATCACAAATGCGTGGTTTGGATGTCCCTTGGCCAACAGATGCAGATTATAAGGAAGACGTAAAGACGAAACCATATAAATGGGAAGATGTAGATATAGAAGGTAACTACAATATGCCTCTAATAACCATGCCAATAACGGGCGAAGTTCTTGGTAGGTTAGGGGCTGATGACAGACCAAAACCCAAGCTTCCAAATCCTAAGGATGTAGCTAAATTGGCATTCAAGAACCACCTGAGTATTCTTGACACTCTGGACATACTCGGAGTGGAAGTTGATTCAAACATGGATGAATATAGAAATGTATGTGAAGGTAGACTGACTAAACTTGTTATTAAAGCAACTAATCCAGCTGGGTTTGAGGATGTTAGAGCTAAAGGAACAAGACGAGTAAAAGTAAATAAACATTGGAAATTTAGTAATACTTCTGAAGTAGGATTTGGAGAAACTACTAAACTAGAACCGTCTAGTACTGCAAGCTTTGGAAGAGGTGAACTTCAAACTAGACGCAAAGATAAATACTTATCAGATAGGGGTCATACTTATCCAATAAGAGGTGGTCGACTAAGCAAAACCAGGTTTATCAATACTACCAGAGAACTTGTAACTGCTGGTTTAAACGACATGGAATACGGACCTTCGGTCAACGGTAAATTTGACGAAGTGGTAAGTTCATTGGAACACACAGCAAAATTGCTTGCTGTAAAGCCAGTAAAAGGAGCAAAAAAAGTAAGGCCTGAAGACGAAAATAGTGTTAAATACCAACTAAGAGCCCAAGTTATGGCAAGGCTGGAAGAGCTAAAAATATATGGAAAAGAAGAAGTAGAGGGTAATGTCACAGAGCAAGAGGCCATACTTAGACAACAAGATGTGGAAAAGGAGAACAGCATGTCATGGTCAACGGGATATACATTACCCAATGGGTTTGTTGATCCAAGAGCTAATTATATGGATAAAGAAGAATGGGCTGCAAACCAACAGGCTCTGGAAAGACAAAGAAACGAAATCGCAAATTATCTAAAGGCTAGAAATTTTGGAAGCGAACGTAGACAAGCACGAAGAACAGGAGCTGGTACTGTTTTTAGATAAGTAGGTCGGATAAGTTTTGAAAAAGGCTGATGACTGTCATAGGCCCCACTCCTCCTGGAACTGGGGTGATGGCAGAGGCCAAGTCTTTGACGGCATCAAAGTCGACATCGCCAGGATAGCCGGCGTCGACTATCACACTCCCCTTTTTTACCCAAGATCTACCGACAAGCTTTGGCACACCCGTAGCAGTAATTAGAATATCGGCGTTGCTAGATATTTGCTCTAAATTTCTGGTAAATTTGTTGCACATAGCTATGTCTTTGGTATATTTAAAAAGAGATCTGACCAGTGGCCTGCCAATTAAAGAAGAATCGTTTAAAACTACAATGTTTTTGTCGACCAGGTCTGTTTCGTAATATTCTAAAAGCTTAAGTATGCCAGTAACGGTGGCCGGCCTAACGCCACTCTTGTGATTTAATCCATCGACGTCTTTTTTGGGATTAATGCTAGCAAGTAAATTGTCTTTGTGGACTTGGTCTGGAACTGGAAGCTGGACCATTAGACCTGTAGTTGCAGGATCTGAGTTATAAAAATCAAAGCGCGAAAGTGAGGTTTCCACAACTACTCTTACTCCAAGCTCCTGACCCATCTTTTGTTTTAAGGTGACATATTTGTGGCTGGCAGGATCGTTGGTTAATAAAAAAATAACTAAAGTAGCCGGCTTTTTTTGGAATTTCTTAACAAGCTTTTTTTTAATTTCGTCAACCAAGGGCTGGGCTAGCATTAAAATCATATTTTGGTAAGAATTTCGGCACCTTTGGGAGTAATAACTACTGTATGCTCAAACTGAGCCGAGGCACTTCCGTCGGCAGTATAGATGGTCCAACCATCTCGACGGTCAAGAGTAACCCTATAGTCTTTACTGGCATTTACCATGGGTTCGATAGTAAAAGTCATACCCGGCTGAAGCTGGACATCATGAACAGGATTGTCGTGGTGGTAAATAAACAAGTCTTCGTGAAAGGAAAGACCAACTCCATGACCCCCTAGTTCTTTAACTACCGAAAAGCCGTTCTTTTCTACAAATGGTTCAATTACCTTACCAATACAATCGTTAATAAATTTGCCAGGAGCAAGCGAGGCTATGGACCTATACATGGCATCCTTGGTAACTTCAATTAGTTTTTTATTTTGTGAGTTGATATGGCCAACTGGAAAAGTGGCCGAGGTGTCGCCGTAATAACCATTTAGTATGGTGGTAACGTCTATATTGATAATATCCCCTTCTCTTAGGACAACTTTGGCACTTGGTATACCATGACAAACAACATTGTTTACTGAAGTACAGATACTTTTGGGATAGCCTTTGTAACCAAGGGTTGCTGAGGTGGCATTATTGTCGCGAATAAAACTTACGGCCGCCTCATCTAAATATTGGGTTGAAATGCCTGGCCTGACCAGTTCACCTAAAAACTGTAAACACCTGGCAGCCAGCTGGCTACTTTGCCTTATCCCCACAATTTGATCCTGTGTTTTGATTAAATTCACTTAGGTAGTATAGCAAAATTGGGTTTAGTAGCTTTTAGTACGTCTTGCTTCCAGAATAAAAACCGCCCAGGCAAAAAGCATAACAATGGAAGAGGCAATAATGGGATACGTGTGATAACGGGCAACAATTATGCCCCCAATTAGGGGTGGAATCGTTTGTCCCATGGCCTGAATTGATTGGTTGATGCCAAGAATTTCCCCTTGGGCACTTTTTGGCGCCAGGTTGGAGACAATGGTGGTAAGATTGGGGGTAATTAAACCGTTAAAAATAGCAAAAAAAGGTGCGATAAAGTACATCATATAACCAGCAGTTGGCAAGATGGTGACAAACAAGGTTATGGCAAGTCCAAAAAGGCAGAACGATAAAATTTGCCCAGGAGAGTACCTGGCTGAAACTTTACGTGTTAAGAGAGCTTGTACCAAGGCTACGCAAATACCAATGTAGGCAAAGTATTCGCCTATTTTAGATTGATTCCAGGTAAATTCTTTAAATAAAAATACTTGGATAAATTGGGTAAACAAGCTAAAACTAAAAGTTGTCAAAAAACTTACAAAAAAGATAGTTCGGATTTTTTCTGTAGTAAAAGCGTGAACCAGATTATGGATTCCAGTCGAAAGACTAACTACTCGACTAGTGACTTTTTTTAAAGTTTCAGGGAAATTTAACCACAAAATAAGCATGTTGACCAAACAAAGAATAGTGGCAAAGTAAAAGGGAGTAGCAAAATTGAACCAGGGAAGTATGTCTGGATCGGATAGTTTTCCACCTAAAAATGGGCCGATAATGAAGCCCACACCAAAGGCCATACCAATTAGACCAAAGTTCCTGGGTTTACTTTTATCATCAGAAATATCGGCAATGGCTGACATGGCAATAGAGATATTTCCGCCTGTAATTCCATCAATTACCCTGCCTAGAAACAGCAACCAAAGCTGGTGAGTTACGATGCCATATCCAAATATAAGGTATCCCAAACCAGTACCTAAAATACAAAGTTGCAAAAGTTTTTTACGACCAAAACGATCAGAAAGAGAGCCTAGTACTGGAGCAGAAAAAAATTGAAATAAGGGAAAAACTGCAATTAAAATACCCATTGTTCCTGTGCGAATAGTTTCTGAGGTTCCTGGCGGAAAAAGCCCAGCAGTTTGGCTTAAAAAAAGTGGGGCAATTACCGGAATGACTATACCATAACCAAGCAGGTCCAAAAAAACCGTAAAGACGATGGCCCAGAGGGATTTTTGCATTAGTCTATTCTAGCATTTTTTGCCTATATTTTTTCTTTTGCTGGAGATAAAAACTAGTATTTATTCCTTTGGCAATCTGCTCTACTGGATATTTTTTTTCATTCTGAGCAAGCTTGGCCAAAACAGCTTTTTGCAAGTCAATTTCTGTACGCTGACAAAAAGTTGTGAGGTAGATAAAAATATCGGCTACTTCAGTTGATACTGCCGATTTATCATACTCACCAGACCACTGGAAATGCTCTAATAGTTCGGCCGATTCGATAATAATTGACTTGGCAATATCGGCTGGTGGCAACTTGTTCCAACCTCTAACCAGGTTGTATTTAGCTATTTTTTGCTGAATAGTTTTCATATGTTATCTAAATCATAAATGTTTAAATTAAGCCTGGTGGCCATAGAATATTCGCGCCTAGCACCAGTGGAAATGTTCCACCTGGGTGCAAAAAAGATATGTTTTGTACCGCTATGAATTAGAAGGTCGTCCCAAAAATTATAAAAGTCAGGTTCAGTAGCACCACTCGTTAAAATAGCCGGCAAATTCCCTCTGGTAAAAACATCGGCGCTAGAAAAGACTGATAGCTCTGGTCGAATTGCCTTAACCAAACAGACAGTGTCTTTTAATTTTTGAATATTGGACTGGACGTAAAGTGGACCATCAGCATTGATTGGACCAGCTACATAGCCCAAGTTACCACGCAAAGTAGAGTGCTCTTGCAAGAAAGGAAACAGGACCTCTTTTACACCTTGGAGTGTAGTTTCCTGTGCAGTAAGACGACTAATTTTTTGTTGGAAGGCTGTTTCTTTTGTCATAGTGAGTAAATTTAATCTATGGTATATGTAGGTTGATATGACTAGATATGGCAGGTTTTTTACTTGTATCACTGCTTATTAAGCTTGATTTACTCTTGATTAATATATAATTTATGACAAGATACATATATGTATTGTCAGCGATGTGGCAGTGATCAAAATTTTGTAGTAAATACCAGACATACAGCAGGTGGACTTAAAACTTGGAGACGTAGAAAATGCCTAAAATGCTGCAATCTTTTTACTACTCATGAAACACTAGACATGGCTAATTTTGTGGTGCTAAAGCGAGATGGCAGACGTGAGAGATTTTCTAAAATAAAACTTTTTTCTGGGATTTTGTGGGCTAGTATTGGGGTAAAGTTAAAGCAGCGCGAGAAAACTATTGAAAAAATAAGTAATAAAATTGAAAAGGATATTTTAAAGTTAAACAAAAATATTTTGACGTCCGAGGAAATTTCACAAATAGTGACAAGACATTTGTGGGAAAGTCATATTTCTTTGTTTTTACGGTTTGTGTCATACAGGTCACAAATAAAGACCAGACGAGAGTTTTTTAAAGAGGTAGAAAAATATCGAGAAAAAGATATTGTGAATCTTGGCAAGAAGCCTAAGGCTGGAAATAGAAACAAAGTGGGTTATGGTGACTTTGGCTAAAATGGTAATTTTAAAAGAATCCTATATAATATATTAATGTCTTCTTTCCCTATAGCAGGGCTATAAAGGCTTGTAAAAATATTTGCTCTTTGACTACTACGTGAGGGCAAAACATGGCTTTGGCCAAAGGAGAAACAATGGATGATTTGAAGCGAGTTCTGTATGCAATGGGATTTCCGAAAGGGATCATGCCAGGCTTGGCAGCAAGAGGTGTGGAGGTGTTCGAAGTGGACGATCTATCCACGTTGCCCCCTCTTGCACATATTCCAGTTTTGGTTTCGGGACACAAGCTGGATACTTTTGTCAAAATTGCCGACGAGTATGGCCAGCAGCATCAAGGAGTTCTTCCTTGTGCCAAATTTCTGTTGGAGCAGGCTACTGACGAAATGCCAGATGGTAGTGCTGAGTACTATGATGGCGACCCTGTTCTTGTCACAGACCTGGATGAGTTGTATGCGCTGAGCTCATTGAAGGAGGCAGTGGAGGATACAGTGTGGTATCTCAGTCCTCGCCCCCGCCTTACCGAGGCTGAGATAGAAGAAGCCATTGGCTTTTCCAATTAGTCAAATTAGGGCAAAAGCCGCAAGGAGTAGAGTGAAAACTTTACCACCTGCGGCTTTTTTAACGGAAATAATAGATTTTATTGGCAAAATCTTTGATTTTTCCATTGCTGTCTAATTCAATCCCCTCTTTTTTATAGAGAGCTAGGCGAGTTTTTTCGTATTTGGGCGAGAGCCAGACTTTGCCGGAAGCATAAACCACTCGATGAAAAGGAATTTTATCTACATCTGGACATTTACCTAAAATGTGGGTAATCATTTGAGACTGCATGGGATGACCACCTGCGGCAATAGTTAAAAGACCATAGGTGGTAACGCGGCCCGAGGGAATCTGCATAGCTAGAGCCCAAACACGTTTGGTAAAAACTCCGGGGGCTTGTTTTGTCATGAGTAATTATACTGGCTTGTATAATTAGCTGTGGAAGAAGTAAAAAATAAAATACTAACATTAATTCGTACTAATAATTACTGGCATGAAACTTTTGAACATCAGGATGTGAGAACTAGCCAGGAAGCGGCACAAATAAGGATTGGATATAGTTTAAGCCAAGGGGCCAAAGCAATGATAGTAAAAGCTGGAGAATCAAGTTTTGTTATGCTAGTAATTCCAGCCGATAAAAAGATTGATAGTAAAAAAGCCAAAAAAGTTCTAAATTCTAAATCGTTTAGATTTGCCACAGAAGAAGAACTTTTGAAAATAACCAGAGGAGTACTTCCTGGAGCAGTTCCACCATTTGGCAGTCTGTTTGGATTAAAAACCTACACCGACCCTGGTTTGTTTGCAAATGAAAAAATAGTATTTAATGCCGGGCTTAGAGGCTTTTCAGTGGCTATAAAAAGTGAGGATTATAAAAATTTGGAAAAACCAAAAGTGGTAGAATTGTGCGACTAATATGACAAATAAATTGTGGTTTAGGGCAAAAAATTACGGCTACGGCTGGAGGCCAATTACTTGGCAAGGCTGGAGTGTTGTGGGAATATATATTGTATTTGTGATTGGCCTGGGTACTTTTTTATCACCAGGGTTTGAATACTTTGGATTAGTCTTTTTGGCAACTATAGTTTTGATTTGGATTAGCGCGAAAAAGGGCGAAAAGGCCAGGTGGAGGTGGGGAAAGTGAACCAAGAATTAAACGTCAAAAAGATTAATGATGATTTAGTTAAAGCATGTCTTGAGTCTAAATATAATTTAGTGGTTTATTCTTTACATTTACTACCAGGGGGAACTAGTAGTGCCGCTTGGGTGGCCGATACCAATGCTGGTAAATATTTGGCAAAAGTTTTTGGACTTGGAGAAGGGTCCGTGGAGTGGGTTACAAATGAGGCTGAGCTATTTTACTTTTTACGTCAAAGGGGAGTTTGTGCACCGGAGGTATTACCAAGCGCGAGCGGTGAGCTAGTTAGTGTCTTGGGGTATCAGAATAATAGATTTCCAGTAACAGTGGTCAAATGGCAGGAAGCATTAAGAATGTTAACCCCGGCAACCATAACCTTGGAAGAACTAACTAGTCTTGGAACAAAAGTTTCCCAAATGCACCTTGCTTTGCGTGATTACCCAGATGGTGATTTTATCCAAAATCGTCCCAGATCTTCTTCTAGTCATCATAAGCCAACGACTGCCTTTGAGGCAGTTATGGCCGGGGCCAAATACCGTAAAATAGATGCTAAATTGCTCAATAGTTTTGAAGCTATTGATCAACAAATGGAATTGTATGTTAACGCCCATCCCCCACTAGATAGCTTGCCAAAATCAGTTATTCATGCCGATCTATCCTTGGACCATGCCCAACTGTTACCAAATGGAGATATTTACTTTTTTGATTTTTCAGATCGAAAATGGGGTACTAGAAGCCAAGAAATAGCTACGTTTTTTACCACACTTTATCTTTGGGAAGATATTAGTTTTAAAAAGTTGGAGGAACTACAAAGTCATTTTCTGGTTGGATACCAAGTAATATATCCGGTTTCTTCGGAAGAATTATCGGCAATTCCAAGCCTAATGGTAAAAAGACTACTTGGAACAATTAAATATCTTGCCAATCTTGCAAATAATTATTCTGATAAAAATATAGATGAATGGATTATGAGGGGATTTAAGCTAGGAAAATATTTATCAATCACTAATGTGTTGTATTTGGAGTAAATATATCCTACTTAACATCTTTTCCCTGTACTACTAAAAATTCCACATCCGAACGGTAGCCGGGAGGGAAATTTTTATCTACTTGCGCATGTTCTTCATTTGTCCAGCCTTTTCTCAAGCTATGGGTTAAATCACGAGCTTGATGAACTTGAGCACTGTAACCTCTTCTAGCCAATAAATCTACAGCAATAGCAGCATCAGGTATGGTAAAACGCCCCAGGCCTGATATGTAATATGGTTCGGCATTTTTATCATACTTATCCTGTGAAAGATGGACGTCGCCACTAAAAAAGTATCCTCTTGGGTCTAGTTGTCTGGCTACATAACCTGAAATAATATCAGCCTCCCCAATGGCTGTGTGAATAGCTCTTTTTTTCTCTTTAAAAGCATGGGACTTTACCAAATCTCCATAGGGATAGCTATCCATATCAAAGGGTATTTTTACCGATTCTAAACCTAGATGTTGTAGATCTACGACGGAACCAACTATTCCTTGTTTAAAGCCTGCGGTAATACTTTTGGCATAAAAAGTATCTATGTGGGTTAACCTAAACATGTGAACAAACCACTGGCCTTTTTCGTAAGTAAAAAACCTGTCCTGATTGGACCTGAGAGTATCAAAAGCATAGGTACAAAATATTACGTCAAACCTATCACGTGCTCTAAGGCCTTCAGGCGGTTTTAACATATTTTCTACGTTTCTTTTTAGCCTAAGGTTTTGCTTAACTAGTGTCACTTCTTCTCTGGGTACAAAGTCAGTTAGCGTCGCATGTACCCTAAAACCAGGCAGTTTGTTGGTTAAAAATTGCCATCTGTTTGGATTTCCACCTGCGGCAAGCTCTTTAACCCTTGCGAATTTTATAGACTTATTCATAGCGGCCAAGGCAAAAAATATACCCAGAGTTTCGTTTATATCTCGATTGTTTGCAAATAATGAGGCAGGTTCATATTGAGTACCAAAAATTTGAGTAGAGTAAGCCAATTCATTAAATCCGGCAAATTCATCCCAACCGAATTCAGGCTTGTAACTTTGACTGGTAACAGTTTTGGCTAATGCAAATAATTCCAGGGCAGAAGGCTCCCTGCCTTCGCCTTTTATAAACTCTTCAATGCGATCATTTAATTCTTGGTTGGCCAAAAGATTTACGCTAAATCCGTTTTCGTCCGTTTTTGATACAAAACCAAATCTATTTTCATTGCTGGACGCTGGAGCATTCATGTAAATTCTGCCAGGCATTTCTAGATTAGAATTCTTTTTTAGACCAACACGAGCCTGTTCCAGTATAGACATATTATATTATCCTATATATTGTTTTATTTGTCAATTTCCCAACGAAAAATCAAAGGAATTCTAATTTAGCTAACTGTTTTATCGAGCCAGGAAGAAAATTCGTTGTTGACTTTTTCAACTTTGATTTGGCCAATAAAGTTGTCGTAGTCTATGTGGGATTTGATGACTGTTTCTACTTTTTCAAAATAACCATCTTGGGTTTTAATAATCATGACCACTTCTGGCTCTTCGGTGATTTGATTTTCATAATTGTAAATACAAGTGATAGGAAAAAAGTTGACGCAGTTGGCTAAATTTTTTTCTAATAGTTCACGGCCTATTTTTCTGGCTTCGTCGGGGTTGTTTAGGGTGATGTAGATGATGATCATACTAAAATATATCACCTGAATTAACCATTTCTTGTCGATATTTTTCGCTAAACCAAGACTGTTCGGCTGGATCTGTAATAAAGCTAAACATATACCTACCTCCTTCGATATCCCGATAGTGTCCTTTGACGGTAATTTTGGTATTTTTTATAACATCTATATTAAATGTTTCCTTGTCTTTATCATTTGCACAACCCACTAATTCGCCAACTTTGTTTAGCTTATCATCATACACAATATATGTCGAAGCGCCAGCATCGATCAGGGAATGATTTTTTACTACCACAGCTTTATTATTTGCCGCAATAGAGTATTGAACATTTCTCATTAGTCCTTTCCCGCTGTTAGTCACAATTAGGCATGTATCGCTTACACCTTCCCGCCTGCGGTTTTCTCCAATAAAACTGCTCTCCCACGATATTCTTAGGTATGGTCTTAGAGCCAAAAGAGACTGTCTTTGTGATTCCTTGGTAGATTTTAAAGAAAAATACAATGTAAGCGTTAAGAACAATGTACTTACTCCTTCAATAAAGTTTGACTTAAGTTGCCTGCTAAATACTCCATAACCGACTAATAAGCTAAGATCCAAATAATCAATTATGGCTAAGATCAAGCAAAACATTAGGATCCATCGACCGTATTGTTTTATATATCTATTTATTGCTCTCTTAGTTCTATTTAACATACTTTTTACCTTTGAGTTTGTCTGGCAGAAGATCGTCTTTGGAGTACATTTCGTAGTCTTTGCCGTAACCTGCGGTTTTCATAAGTTTGGTGACGGGATTGCGAAGGGATAGGGGTATGGGCAGGTTGCCAGACTCGCGAACATCGGACAGGGAAGACTCAATAGCATCATAAGCGGCTCGGTTTTTGGGCGAGGTGGCTAGGTAAATTACCCCATGTGATAGGGTAATTCTACATTCTGGGTAACCAAGAACATTGACAGCTTGAAAAACTTGGTTGGCCACCAGTAGAGCGTTATTGTTGGCAGAACCGATATCTTCAGAAGCAAAAATTAACATGCGACGGGCAATAAAGCTCGGGTCTTCCCCTGCTTCGATCATCCGAGCCAGATAATAAATAGCAGCGTCAGGATTGCTGGCTCGCATACTTTTTATAAATGCAGAGATAGTGTTGTAATGTTCCTCGCCTTTTTTGTCAAACCGCAGATAATTATTTTGCAGGGCATTTTTTAGGGATTCTAGGCGTAGGTCACCATAGAGAGTAAAGGCGTTATCGAGCATAGTGATACAAGCCCTAGCATCCCCGTTGGCCATATTGCACAACCACTCGCGACTTTTTTTATCGATTTTTGTATTCAGGGATTTAATAGACCTTGTTATTACTTCGTCGATTTCTTCTATCGATAGCTCTTTAAGAATAAAAACTCTGCAACGTGATAAAAGTGGTGCTATAACTTCGAAGCTGGGATTTTCGGTGGTGGCGCCAATTAAGGTGAGCTTGCCCGATTCAACAAAGGGCAGTAAAAAGTCTTGCTGAGCTTTGTTAAAGCGATGAATTTCATCTAAAAATAGGACTAGTTTTGAATTTAACAGAGGTGTTTTATTATGATTGTCGATAATGGCCTTGATATCGGATTTACCGGCTGAAACGGCAGATAGTTCGAAAAATTCGGCTTCTATGTTAGCTGCCAAGATGCGGGCTAATGTAGTTTTGCCAACCCCGGGAGGACCCCAAAAAATCATAGAAAAAATCTGCTTATTTTGGATGGCTACGCGCAGAGGTTTGCCCTCCCCTACCAAATGAGACTGGCCGATAAAATCATCCAGGGACTTGGGCCGCAGTAAACTAGCTAGTGGAATTTGATCCATATTAGTTTATAAAGTCGCCAATTTTGGCAAACTCGTAATTTTGTTTTTTTAGCGAAGTAATAATTCTTTTTAAGGCTAGGTCGGTAGCCGGTGCATTGGGTCCACCATGAAGATGGAAGACAATAATAGATCCGCTTTTGACTTTAGCCATAACTGTTTTGTAAATACTGGTAGGATTTTTGTTAAAAGCATCGGTAGAACTTATATCCCAGCCTATTACTTTTAAATTATTATTAGTGACTAAATCGACATCAGATTGAGTACTACATCCTCCAGGGAACCGAAACAGGCTTGGGGTTACTCCAGTGGCCTTGGTTATGGCCAACTGGGCTTTTAAGATCTCGATTCTTTTTTGACTAGCTGAAACTTTGGCAAGGCCCCAGCAAGGAGAGGAAAAACCTGGATGGCTATAAGAATGATTGGCAATTTCAAAAAGTGGGTTACTGGCCAAACTTTGGCTTTCTTTTTTATAAATTTCAGCCCACATACCGGTTAAAAATAAAGTAGCTGGAACGTGTTCTTTTTTTAAGGTAGCCACTACAGCAGAATTGTAATAGGACTTAACCTTGCCATTATCTAACTGTTTTTTCATATAAGGGGTCATGTCAGCATCAAAGGTAAGGGCAACTATTTTTTTGTAAGTAGGTAAAGTATTTATAATTTTATTTTGAGCGTTAACTGCTGAGGTGGAAAAGAAAAATAGAAGCACAATAAAAGTTATGCAACTTTTAAATATCATTGCTTAGTATACACCTACTTTGGGTTTTATTCGGGTTTATATTTTATATTGCTTAAGTGGTAGCATTATTTATGAAAAAACTAACAACAGGTATGGAAATTTTAGTTATAGTTATTACGTTTATATATGTAATCGTTAATGTCGTATATTGGGGGAACATACTCCCCCTGGAATGGCTTGGCTTTTTAATAATGTCATTTTCGCAAGTTCCTGCCCTAATGGCTACTCCCTTGGCTTTGTTTTGTATTTACAGAAGACTTAAAACACCCAATATAACTTAATTGGATTTTTTAGTGATCCTTTTGTTATCCCCGCTGCCATTATTCTTTTTGGTTTTTCCTATTTATATGGTCATAAAAGAAGTAGCCGGAGGAAATGATCTTTTGGGAAATATTTGGATGATAGTTAAAGTGGCTACTGGCAACTATTCCAAACGTTAGTTTTGCCTAGAGATATTTTTTATTTTATCCTTTAGCTCTTGAGGCCAGTCTGGAAGACCATTTCGCCTACTTTGATCAAAAATCCTAGTTATATTACTTTCCCGGTCTTCCCAATTCTCCTCTTTACTTGACTTGCGATGTTCAAGTAAATAGACACAAGTGTCAAAGGGGTTGCACCAAGCATGAAGCTCTCCCTTTTTGATTGAAAAAGTTTCCCCGGCCCGGATTAAAATCCCCTTACATTCAAGAGCAAGCTTGCCTACCTCTTTAAGAGGTAGTCCTATTACACTTCCAGGTCTATAGGCCAGAACAAAATCTGTTATTGCGGTATATGTTTCAATATGGGAATCGTGAGTAGGAGAACCATGGTATTGCATACTTAGAAATTGACCAGGTTTTAATTCTACGACTTTTTTATCATAATCCTTTCCCTGTTCATAAATATGAAAACTACCCCAAGGGCGATACACTTCATCGATAATGGTTAGGTGGTTTTGGTCAATATAGTCGTCAATTGCCTTGGGTCTCATATTTTTTTGAGTTTAACAGCCAAGGAGCGGGTTTTAGCAAGGAGTGAGCGGACTTCGGCAAGTCCGGTTTGCCAAAAAGAGGAGCTAGAAATATCTAAGCCAATAGACTTAAATATTTCGGCTGGCGCAGCATTGGTTCCAGTTGATAAAAAGGTTTTGACCTTGGATATTTCGGCTGGACTGCTTTTTACCAACGCTTGAAGGGATTTACTAATCAAAAGACCGGAAGCATAGGAGTAAACATAAAAGTGATTACGAAGGTGGGACCAATAGACCCAAAAAAGATTACTCCCCTCCCCTTGCTCAACATAATCCCCCATATAGGCTGCCATATGTTTTTGAAAAATGCTACCAATTTCTTGCCAAGACAGGTGTCCTTTTTGACGAATAGTTTGGTGGAGTTCCCACTCAAACTCGTAGCAGGCAATTTGTCTAAAAATGGTAGAAATATCATCGTTGAGTTTTTGCATGTAGATAGCCAGTAGCTCTTCGTCGTTAGCTTTTAGGCCAACTTCAGACAAAACAAAGTCTTCAAAAAAAGTGGAGGCTACTTCGGCAACGGCCAGGGAATTATCAAAATAGATAGCTGTGTTGTTAGCGCGCATAAACTCGTGGTTGATAGCATGGCCAAATTCATGAGCTAAGGTTAAAACATCATTTAGTTTGTTGGTGTGATTGAGCATGACATAGCCTGGGGTGTTTTTGGCTCCAGCGGTACAAAATGCTCCGCCCTGTTTGCTGGTGTGAGGATAAACATCAACTTGCCCGGAAGTGGCATAAGTAGAAACAACCTTGGCAAAATCTGGATCTAAGTTGGCAAAGACATTTTTTATAAGAGAAATTGAGTCTTCGTAAGAATAGGGTTTTTCAGTACTTGAAAAGGGTACATTGCGTTCGTGATAAGCAAGGCGTTTTACGCCAAAAAGTTGAGATTTAAGCTGATAATAATCTCGGGCTATATCAAAATTGGCCACTACCGCCTGGCGCAGAGCATCAACTGAAGAAGATTGGAAGTCATCAGCAATATGACGGGTTAAATCTGGACGGGCGATGCCTCGCAAAGTATCGATTTCTTTTTTATAATTTACAACATTATTTAGTTCAACCTCGGCTACGACTTTGTGTTTATCAAAAACAGAGACCACTAACTTGGCAGCCTTGTCTCTTGCAGGTTTGTCGATACTATTCATGTCGGAGAGCAGTTGGCTTAAACTTTTATCATCCAGTTTTTCTTCAGACAAAAGTCGTTCAGTCAGACTAACCCAGTTAGATTTGGCAAAAGAATGAGTGATATTTAATATTTTTTCTTCGGATTCGGTTAAGTTATATTTGGCAGTTTCAAATATTCGAGATAAAAATTTGTGATAGTGAGCCAAAATTGGATTTGCTAAAAATATTGACTGGGTACTTGGGGTTAGTTTGGCCAAATCGAGGGTATAAAATTGAATTTTATTTGCAAGGGTTGTCGACCAGCTACGTAAAATACTAAGTTGCGATAAAAGTTCTGAATTTGATTGATCTAGAACGTGAGACAGACCAAAGTATTGGCCAAGTTGATTGGCCGGATCTGTGGCTACAATATTTTCGTAATCTGATAAGGACTGCAAAAGAACTGACGGATCATGTAAAAAAGATTTGTCTTGAGAATAATTAGTGACAAAGCTGTTGATAAGTTTTTCAGAGTCCTTTTGAAGTCTGACAATATTTTCTGGTGAGTTATCGGCAAGGGTTAGAGAAAGGTTCCAAGTGGTTTGCATTAGTCTATTTTACTTATTATAAATTTTTCTGCTGGACTGTCTTTTTTTAGTGCTCGATTAAACAATTCAAGTCTGGCTGACTTTGAAGATTGAATAATATTTCGAAGTAGATTAACTATAGAAGTTTGAACTTGTTGATTATTATCCCTTAGTGCATCTTCTAAAATAGCTATTATTTCCATAATAATACTAGTTGGATACCAGTAGTTAACCAACTTTGGCCCATGTGTCTGTATCAAATAAGCCGGAATAGTTTTTTTACCCAAAAGCGCAGCATAAGCCAATCTATTGTTGCCATCGTAAGGCACCACCACTTTTTTGCTATTGAGGTATTTTTCAATTAATAAAATTCTTGAATTTTTATTAGGGGCAGTTTTTGAAAATATTTTTTGGCAAAACTCAAGTTGGGTGTGCTTTTCTTGAGGATTATTTTTGTAGTAGACACTAAATTCTTCGATAGAGATTGGGGAGGTAGGATTTATTGTTCTGGTTTGCTCAATAACAACTGCAAAAGATAGTTTAGAAATTGGATAACTTGATTTGGTAATTGTGATATTCTCTGAGGTTAAAACCTGGGTTAGTCCTTTAAACAATTTAAAACCCATAACAACACCATGGAAACTGTTCCAAAAATCTCTTAAATCTATTTCGGAAGAAAAAGCTTTGGTTTTTGTGAACCTTAGAACACCGATTTTGGCTAATTCTCTATTGCGTAGATCCGTGGCGATAGAAACACGTAAGGGATCGATAAGGTGTTTCGGATAGTCTTGAATCATATACAATTATACTTGATTATGGATACAAGCTGGCAAAAAGTAAGCAAATGGTACAACAAGAGTGTAGGCGAAGAAGGGCATTATTATCATCAGCAAGTTATATTGCCTAATTTGCTTCGAATGATGGCCTTAAGATTAGGAGACAAAGTATTAGATATTGCCTGTGGACAGGGAGTACTAGCCAGGGCTATTCCAAGTAATATAGACTACGTTGGGTTTGATATTTCTGGTGAGTTTATTAAAATAGCCAGACAAAAAGCAGGGCAAAAACAAAAGTTTTATGTAGCTGACGCTTGCCGTAAGGATTATGGATTTTTAGAAACAGCCTTTTCACACGCATGTGTGATTTTGGCCTTGCAAAATCTGGAGTTACCAAATGTGGCTATAGTGAATATGGCAGAGAGGCTAACAAAAGGTGGTCAAGCTTTTGTGGTAATTAATCATCCTTTTTATAGAATTCCCAAGGCCAGCAGTTGGGGGTGGGACTCTAATAGAAAATTGCAGTATAGAATAGTTGATCGTTACTTAAGTTCTTTTGATACTAAAATAACTGCTCATCCAGGACTTGGAAAATCCGATGATACAATTTCTTTTCATTTTAGTTTAAGCGAAGTGGCAAAAATGTTTTTTAAAGCTGGGATGGTAGTTGAGGGTATGGAAGAGTGGGTGTCTGACAAAAAAAGCACAGGAGGTAGAGGGCGAGCTGAAAATATTTCAAGAAGAGAAATTCCCTTGTTTATGGCAATAGTAGCTAAGAAGATTTAGGGGTGTGCCAAGCTGTCGTAAGTGTCCATATGTTAGTTATTTTGCCAGAAGTTATATGAAAAATAGAAAACTCATTTCGAGAAAGAAGCTTGCCAGCTTTGTCGTTACCACTCAGAGTAATCCAACAAGCGACACGGTCCCCTTCTTCCATAATATCTTTGAGTTTTATGGCGAGATTGGTTAGTTTTGATTTAGTTTGGGTAACCTCGGTAAGTAAAAAGGTTTTGTCTTTTTCTGAGTCATCTTCGGAATAGATTATTTTTAGATTGTCATCTAAGAGTTCTTCAATTTTTTCCTTGACGTCTTCGAGCCAAACGTTTTTATAATACGAGTTTACGGTCTGTTTTAAGTTTGTGATAGACCTAGTATAGCATAAATGTAGCTACCATTCCAGTTCACCTGCTGATTTGTATTCTGTGACCCTGGTTTCAAAAAAGTTTTTTTCTTTTTTCAGATCGGTCATTTCACTCATCCATGGAAAGGGGGTTTCTACTTTGTACAGGATGGGCAGGTGAATACGTTCCAGTCTTCGATCGGCTATGTATTCCACGTATTGTTTTACCAACTCTGTGTTGAGCCCCAGGATGCCTTTGGGCATACACTCCCTGGCATAGGCAATTTCCAATTCTACCCCTTTTTTGATATTACCCACTATGGTGTCTTGAAATGACTTGGTCCAAATTTTGGGATTCTCTTCTACGATGGTGTTTATCAGATCCGAGCCAAAAGCTAAATGAACAGATTCATCTCGCAAAATATATTGGAATTGTTCGGCTGTTCCTATCATACGATTCTGACGCTTAAAGGAAAGCATCATGGCAAACCCAGCATAAAAAAAGATACCTTCCATAATTACATAGTAGCCAACCAGATCATGTACAAATCTTTGAATATTATCAATACCTACAGTCGAAAAACCAGGATCAAAAATAGATTTGGTCATATCTACAACAAAATCATCTTTTTCTTTGATACTGGGAATGGTGTTGTACATTGTGTAAACCTCTTCTGGGTCCAGGCCCAAAGAGTCACAACTGTAAATGAAAGTTTCAGTGTGAATTGCCTCCTCAAAGGCTTGGCGAAGTAGATACTGCCGGCATTCTGGATTGGTAATATGTCTATAAATAGCCAGGACTATATTGTTAGCTGTTAGACTTTCTGCTGTAGAAAAAAAACCAAGGTTTCGCATAATGAGGTGACGTTCTTCACTTGTTAGACCACCTTTTTTCTTCCAAAGCTCTATGTCATCTTGCATGGGAATTTCCTGGGGGGTCCAATTATTGGCTACTCCGGTGGTGTAATGGGTGCGAGCCCAATTATATTTGATGGGCAAAATTTTATTAGGATCTGTAGAACTATTATTTAATATTTGTTTAGCCATACTTTAATTTAATTTTTCAATAATTAATAATATTCTGAATTAAGTTCAGAATGACGTTGCTTACTGACAGGCTTCACAGTCTGGATTGTCAATTTTACAAGCTTTAACCTCGACTGGAATGGCCATGGCGATGGCCTCGGGTGCAGTTTCCACTATTGCACTTACCAAGGCCTCGCTTGGTACAGTAGAGTTTTGCGAAAAAGCACTACCTATGGAAACAGTACTTTTTTCAATAGAGCTGGCCCCCATGGTGCGCAGATAATAGGTGGTTTTTAGACCTGACTTCCAAGCATAAAAATATATGTCTGACAGCTCCTTGCCACTGGTACTTGAACTAAAAATGTTTAGTGACTGAGATTGGTCTATCCATTTCCCCCGATAAGCAGCTTGCTTGATTGACCAACGAGGATCCAGATCAAAAGATTCTTTGTATTTTTCTTTTAATCTGGTGGGGATTTCCGCGATATTTTTAATTGATCCATCGTTAGCTTTTATCTTTTCAAGCAAGGCGGCTGACCATAGTCCAAGTGATTTTAAGTCCTCGATTAGATAATGATTGTCCACAGTAAAATCACCACTCATATTGGCCTTGACGTACAAGTTTTTATAAATAGCCTCGATAGCTGGAAAACAACCGGAGATATTAGAAATAGTGGCGGTAGGAGCGATGGCCATACAGTTGCTGTTGCGCATACCATAAGATTTGATATGGTCTCTAACTGGCTGCCAGTCAAGCTTGCCCTTGAATTCTACTCCAGTTTTAATCCCACGTTCTTCTTCTAAGAGTTTAATGGTGTCTTGGGGTAAATACCCCCTATCCCACTTGGAACCTTTAAAGGTAGAATAGGCACCTTTTTCCTTGGCTAGGCGGGAACTAGTTAATATAGCGTGGTAAGAAATAAGTTCCATGGACTCGTCGGCAAACTGGACAGCTTTTTCTGAATCGAAATTTATATCTTGTAAATAAAGCGCGTCTTGAAAACCCATAATACCCAAACCAACCGGTCGATGACGCATATTGGATATCTTGGCTTCTCTTATGGGATAAAAGTTAATATCTATAACGTTATCAAGCATACGCATTCCTGTTTCCACAGTGGCAGCTAAAAGTTTAGTGTCTAGTTTGCCTTTTTTGATATGTCTTGCTAAATTCAAAGATCCTAAATTGCAAACAGCGGTTTCTTCTTTACTGGTGTTTAAGGTTATTTCTGTACACAGATTGGAATTGTGAACCACTCCAACATGGTCTTGCGGTGAGCGAATATTGCTGGGATCTTTGAAAGTTATCCAAGGGTGTCCAGTCTCAAAAAGGCGGGTTATCATTTTTTTCCAAAGGTCGCTAGCTTTGATTTCTTTAAAAAGCTTGATTTTACCTTCCCTGGCTGCCTGTTCGTATTCAATATATTTAGTATCAAAAGCCCTGCCATAAAGATGGTGCAGCTCGGGAACTTCGTCTGGAGAAAATAAAGACCAGGAAGCGTTGGCTTCGACTCGTTTCATAAACAGGTCAGGTATCCAATTAACTGTGTTCATGTCGTGGGTCCGCCTACGCTCGTCACCTGTGTTGCGTTTAAGATCCAAAAAATCCTCAATATCGTAGTGCCAAGTTTCTAAATATACGGCTGCAGCACCACGTCTTTTGCCTGACCTGTTTATGGCTACTGTAGTGTCATTGGAAATTCTTAAAAATGGAATCACACCTTGGGACTCAACTCCACTGGTTTTGATATGAGCACCAGTGGCTCTAACAGAAGACCAATCGGTACCTATACCTCCAGACCATTTGGATAGCTGAGCATGGTCGGAAAAATTTTTAAAAATATCCAAGAGGTCATCGTTAACTGTCATTAAATAGCAAGAGCTAAGTTGAGGATAGGTGGTACCGGATTGGAATAGAGTTGGTGTTGATGAAACAAACCTTAGGGTAGACAAAACTTCGTAAAATTGGAGTGCTTTGGCATCCCTGTCCTTTTCTTCAATAGCCAAACCCATGGCAACTCGCATCCAAAATCCCTGAGGTGTTTCTAATCTTTGGCCTGTATCCTTGTGATAGATAAAATAGCGATCGTAAAGAGTTTGAAGACCCCTATAAGTAAAAAGTTCATCTCTGTCAATTACCAATGCCTGAGACAGCTTTTTTAAATTGAAACGTAAAAGGCGCTTGTCGAGTCTCTTTTCTTTGACTAAGAATTTAATGTTATCGACAAAAGTTTTTTCATAAACACGATCTAGCTGTCCATATTTAAAACGGGTAGAAAAAATTTCCTTGTAGAGATGGCCCAAAAAAGCCCGTGCGGTAAGTTTGTCGTATTGCGGATCAGTTTCAATATAGGTTTTGGAAGCCAGATAGATTAATTGGGAAATTTCTCTGGTGGAAATGTTATCGCGAAGGGTGGACAGGATTTGCTTGACCATACTATCTAGCTGTGTTAATTGCCCTAGTCCTTGCGCATATTTTATAATCTGTGTTCGAAGTTTTTGTTCGTCAAATATTTCAATGTTGCCATCCCTCTTGATTACTTTTAGGTCATGCTGAGACAGTTTCTCTTGAATAGTTTTGGCCTGTTCTCGAACCTGATCATGATCACGTCTATATAGGATGTAGGCCTTGGCGGTATCAAAATAACCATTTTTCATAAGTGATTTTTCTACCAAGTCTTGGGCGTTTTCTACACTAGGTAAAATTCCATTTGAGAAATTGGATTGAAGCTGAAGCACAACGTCATCAGTGAGTTTTTTTAATGTACCATTTTTAGGTGAAACGCCTGTGGCTAGCATAGCTTTATTGATAGCCAAAGAAATTTTTTGTGGATCGAAACTAACAATTTCACCCGTACGCTTTTGAATTTTATTTTGAAACATAAAAATAAATTTATAAATATATGTAGTGTGTAATATACATACTAAACGCTACGGGTAGTGCAATACAACTGGTTAAATCTATCTCAAAATAGATCAGGTATATGATATGGTGAAATAATAATATCGTAAGTGCGTATTAATGTTTGTAGCTGTTTAATAATTAATCTACTATGAAACTAAAAAGATTAAGATATGTGGTCCCTGTTGTTGGTTTATCGGCCTACTTGGCCATGGGTGTGGTGGGCGCTTATGCCATGTCGCCTAGTTTAAAAAAAGAGGCCATGAAGGAGTATCGAACGGAAATGAAAGAAATTAAAAAAACCTACAAACCTGCTTTATTGAATGCCGAAATTTCAGCTATAAGTGCGAGTGGTTTTACAGCTATAAAAGGCGGGGCGAGCTACACTGTGAATACTGATACCGCAACTGCTTTTGTTAGGAAATTTGGTGGAAAATCTAGCTTAAGTGAATTTAGCGTCGGCGACATGGTTAATATTCGAGGAAACTATTCTGACGATGCAAAAACAACTATTTTAGCAAAATATATTAGAGATATATCGATTTTCAAGAGAATGGCCCAGTTTAAGGGGAGTGTAACCGCAAAAGATACAAGTTCCTTAACCGTAAATACTCAAAATAAAGGCAGCCAAGTAGCTATAGTCACTGATAAGACTAAGTATATGCTAAAAGGTAAGGCCATAACTAATGCAGACGTCCTAGTTGGCGACAGCGTAGAAATATTTGGTGTCTGGAACTC
>CAYTYZ010000001.1:139770-166339 GCA_964442385.1 uncultured Gammaproteobacteria bacterium | reverse complement strand
ATAACTACCTCTAACTTTAAACTCACTGGTACCTTTGTTGATGGAGCTGGATCTACAGGCGTTCCTGGACAGATACTACAATCTAATGGCGCGACAGTATCTTGGACTACCAACGCAGGAGCCAATCCAACCAATGGACTGTCGGTAATTGGTTCTGGCATTGGCCTGGGTGGAACTCTGACAACTGCTCCTTGGACAAGATTGAATATTGGAAATGGATCATCAGGACTTAGCTTTAGTGGTGGTACTGAAGTTGGAACTTCACCTTTCCTAAATATTGGTTATTCATTTGATAAAGCCAGAATTGGAATAGGCACAACAGCAGTGGGATATGTATTACAAGTTGCCGGCACAGCTGCCTTTGGCGACATTATGCCCACATCTGACTTAACCTATGATTTGGGCACAACCGTCCTCAGGTGGAGAAATGCTTCTGTAAATCAGCTTAATATTGGAAGTTCGGCATATTCTATACAAAATTTGGGTAATAACTCAGTAAATAGACTTAGCATAATGAACAATGGGACAACTGAGGCAATATCTATTAAGAGCAATGGTGATGTAGGTATTGGTACAACTGGATTTGGAACAGCGGATGGAAATTCACTAGTGGTACTAACAGTTGCAGGAGATGTAGTAGCGAATCGGTTCCTAGATAGGCAGAACCTGTCTTATTACATGGATTTGGGCAATACCATTGCAAATGAATCAAGCTTAAGTATGGCGGTACTAGGCAGTATGAAGTTTAATAGTCAGTTTACTGGCGGTAATTGGAGAAAAGTAGTGGCAAGTGGTGTGGCTTCAAAGATTCAAAATTATGGAAATGGATTACTATTGGGAGTAAGTAATGTATCAGGATTGGGAACAAATATTGGGGACTGGGAATCTCAATCTTTATTTATTGGTGATAGTGGCTTTATTGGTCTGGGTACTACCTTGCCAAGACAGGCATTCCAGATTGCAGGCGATGTGGGTGGAACTGGCAATATTTTGACCTTTAATTCTAGCTTGGGTAACTTGGGACTAGGTACAACTAATGCAAGTAGCAAGCTATACATAATCGGCTCTGGCTATACTGGTAACTTCTTTACCATCAACGATGGAACTCAAGATTTGGTAAATATCAGTTCGGTGCAATCAACCTTTAACAATCCAGTTAACTTTACGGCTGCTGGAGATGTGGGAATTGCTTATGATCTAAACTTTACCAACAACACTTCTTCTTTTATCAAATCAGCTGCTCCGTTAACTCTGCAATCTGGAGAAGCTTTCAACAGTAGCGACCTGACCTTGCGAACTTATAATTATGGAAACTTAGTATTAGATTTGGGAAGCACAGGTGGGGTAGTGCTGACTGGTCCACAGAACTGGACGCTGGGAGTAGGAGTAACTTCGACTACTGCCTTGAATATACAAAATGGGCTGATGAACTTTGATACAGCTAATAATAGGATTGGAATTGGTACGACCAGACCAAATAACTTGTTCCAGGTAGGACAGGATGTTGGTGGAACTGGGGCGCTTATGACCTTCTTATCTTCGGGTACGGCTGGGTATTTGGGCATTGGAACAACCAGACCAGAAGCCCAAATTCATATTTCTGTTGGTGTTACTGGCAATGGTCGAGCATTGAGGATTGTTCAGACTTCTGATGATGGGGTTGCAGGCCTTCTAAGTTTTTGGAAACAACGTGGTGTGGGTGTGGGGGCTAGTATTGCTAGTGGTGATGGAATTGGAACTATACAGTGGATTGGAACGGAAGGGGCCGGTGGTACCATAGCCCAAGCTGTCACGATTCAAGCTTTAGCCACGCAGGCTTGGGGTAATGGTGGTCCAAGAGGGTCAGCAATAAGATTTAACACAGTTGCTTACAACGACAATACCATTGCCAATCGACTGACCATTGGTGGTATTAGTTCTGGTCGCGGTGGAAATGTAGGTATTGCAACCACAGATCCTGTGGGCTTGTTCCAGGTAGGACAGGATGTTGGTGGTACTGGCCCAATATTGGTCTTCTTGTCTGGAGGAAGCACTGGGTTGTTAGGATTGGGCACAACGGCACCACTAGCTGCATTGCATGTGTTTACGACCATGGGTGGGAACAGTAGAAATATGGCAATATTTGAAAATCAAGGTTCTGGCAATAACAATTATGCTGGAATTGCAATTAAAGCTACTGGTACAGGCACTACAACTCAGTTAGCTTTGAATTCTTATGATAATTCGTATTCCTCAAATGGACTGGGAAGTAGATCGATAGTTTCTGGCAGTGGAACCTCTGGGTTGATGTTTGCAGCAACCGATGCCGCAGGGTTTTTGGATTTTATGACCGCAGGATTAACTTTGGGTACTAACAATAGAATGAGGATAGATTCGGCTGGATTAGTGGGTATTGGTACTACCTCGCCTGGTAAGCAATTGGATATATTTACACCTGGGGCGTCAAATGGTATACGTGTTCTAAGTGGTCTGGCCGCTAGCAGTTCCAGTGGAGCTATCGTTTTTATAGGTACTACGGCTGTACCAGCAGCAAACGGAGATCGACTGGGACTGGTGGTGTTTACTGGGACAACAACAGCAGGTAGTTTAGCCAATCCACAGGCAGGCCTTGGTGGATTTGCCTCACAGGCATGGACTGGAAGTGCCAGGGGTTCTTATTTAACGCTAGAACAGACCAAGGCTGGTACGACTACAAGAGTTGCTAGAGCTATTGTAGGTGATACGGGAATTGAAATTTATGGAGGACTAAAAGTAAACGGAAATCTAATTAATGTAGGTAGTAGTGGGGTAAATGGACTAGGTGATCAGTTCTCTATTGTGCCAAATGCTGGATTTGAGATAAATGAAGATACTAATACCACCATGCCTGATGGTTGGTATGGATTTACTAGATCTGGAGTAGGAGCTACATATAATGTGGCCGTAGGAAACACAACAGTACAAGGTAATTATGCTTTGAGAATTGGAGCCTCGACTGCAACTGACGCGGGTGTATATTCGGAATGTGTACCTTTGAGTATTGGAAATACTTACAACTTGACGGTGTACGCCAAGTCGGTAACAAATGCTTCTTTGACTAGCGCTCTTACCACTAGAATGATTGGATATTCAGGGTTGACAGACTGTGCTGCCAGAAGTACGGGCGGAACCAACGTGGCTGCTTACATAACAGATGGTACTGTTACAACCTCGTGGGTAGCATATGGATCCGGTGCAACCATGCCTGGTACCTCATCACGTTGGGGAAGAGTTGAAATTATTGCCAGTACTCCAACCTCAAACGATAATATTATTGTAGACGCAGTAAAGTTATATCCGGACACTACTACAAAGGGTCTGGACCTTGCTGAAGAGTACCCAGTGGCAGTTGGGTATACCTTGGCTGCGGGTGAAGTGGTGAGCTTGTCAAGCTCGGTATCACCCGAAGGTATACGTAATATTGAAAAGAATGCCAAGGCTTATAACCAAAAGGTACTGGGCGTGGTATCAACCAAGCCTGGACTAACCTTATCCGATAGCGATGGCAGTTACCCAACCAAGCTAGTGGCCTTGGCCGGACGGGTGCCAGTAAAGATAGATCCAAATTCTAGTGCCATTGAGGCTGGCGACATGGTAGCTGCCTCAGCAGTAGCCGGTACAGCTCAAAAGGCTACTCGAGCTGGCTGGGTGATTGGAAAAGCCCTATCTAATTGGACTCCAAATACCAACCAAGAGAGCGTGGTAATTATGATTCAAAATACTTACTACGATCCAGATATGGCTTTGGATATTGCCGATGGTCAAGTTCAAACTAACTTCTCATCGAATGTATCAAATTACTACAATATGAGCTTGGCTAATATCAAGTCTGATGTCACTGGAGCTGACTATAACTTACTAGATTCAAATTCGAGCTTGATTACTAAGGTGGGTCAATTTAGTAGCCTGATGGCTGGCAAACTGCAAGCTGGATTAATCCAAACCACTAATTTGATATCTGAATTGAGCGTAAGTAAAGACTCGATAGTACAAAATCTGGCAGTATCGCAAATTTCAAGTCTAGGTGGGGTACCAATAAGTATCAATGGCGGAGTTGGTATCACTGGCGGGCTAACGGCTGACAATGTCACAGCTGGAGTGGCTACTGTATCGAGTATCTTTGCTGACAACATTTATATTGGTGGCAATAATCTCTTAAATACTTTGAGCGTAGGGCTGACTGAAGTGAACTCGGCTTTGCAAGCATTGGATGTGCAAGTGTCTGGGCTAACCAATAGCTTGCAGACTCTAAATAACAAGCTGGATAGTCTAAACGCTGGAGTAGGTGACACCTCGATTTTGAGAGCTAATAATAATCTGACCGACTTGCCATTTGACAAGGCACAAGTAATTGTGGGCAAGGGAAGTAGTGGATACGCTGAAGCATTGGGTTCACGTGACCAGCTATTTGTGTTTGGACGAATTAACTATACCTGGAACATGTACACCCAAGACTTTATGAGTAGACCAAGTTCTAGTGCTATTGGTGAATCTGGCGGAGTATTTAATGCCTTCTACTCGGGTGGTGGACTGGTTGACATTGTGAACTCGGCTTCGGGCGTGTTCAAGATGTACTTTGGAAATACTGCTCCTGCCCAGCAATACTTTGGTAGTGGAGCTACCGTAACCCAGAGACAATTTAACCCAGTGTTTGAATCTAGGGTAATGGGCAGCGGAGAAACTGATTCAGCCGTGGTAGCTGGATTTGTAGATGGAGTAGGTAGTAGTATGAGCGTAAATACTGGAGCTTTCTTCCGAAAGCCTGCGGGAAGTGTAAATTGGGAAGCTGTAACTAGAAATGTGGGTGGAAGTGAAACTGTAACCAGCACTAATATCGTGGCTAATAGCTGGAATGTACTGAGAATTGAAATGCAAGATGTAGGTGACTCGGGCACTATCAAGTTCTTGATTAACGGAAATGAGATTGCCACTCATACTGATAGCACCGTTCCTGGCAAGACTGAAGCTTTGGGCTGGTATTTGGCTAATGCTATTACTGGCAGTGCTAGTAGGGCCATGTACTCGGATTATGTAAGGATTTGGTCGGATGATCCCCCAGTGGCAAGTGGATCAGTGGATCAGGCTATCAGTGAATCAGATATTGCCAGTAGAGCTTCGTCTCTAAGAGAAGAAGTACAAGCTAATATGGCTAGTGTGGCAGGTGAGGCTACGGAAAGTATGGAAGTAGCTGCTGAGGCAAGTGAGACAGCTGAGTTTAAGCAAAAGAATTTCCTTGCAAGTATTTCAGTTGGATTTGAAGAGCTATTTATTAGGGTAAAGACTTACTTTAGTGAAAAAGTAGAATTCTTGTCCGAGGTCATATTTAAGAGCAGAATTACATACGAAGACAAGGATACAGCTGGATTTGCTGTGATTGCCAAGGGTCAAAGAGAGGTTAATGTAAACTTCCAAAAAGCCTACGAAGGTGAACCTGTAGTAGCTCTGACGGCTAACGGACACCGAGTGTTTGCCGGAGTAGAGAATAGCAGCTCGACTGGCTTTACTATTAGAATTGATGCTCCTGCTGAAAAGGACTTAAGGTTCAACTGGGTAGCTCTGTATGTAAAAGATGCAGTGGGTAGTAAGGATATGGATCCAGAGGTGGCTAGCGAGAGTGCTAGCGTAGGGGTTGGGTTGTCCAACCCGGAGCAAGTAGGGGTTGGGTTGTCCAACCCAGTAGGAGCGGGCGAGGAAACCTCGCCCCTACAACAAGGTCAAGTAGCCGGGATAGCTACCCAGAGTGCTGTTGCCAGCGAGGTAGCAAGCGAAAGTGGGGTCTTGCAATAAAATAAGTTTTTGTTTAGAGTTAATTATTATGCATACAACAAACAAAAAATTCGCAATTTTGGTGAGTTTACTGGTTCTGGTTTTTGTCTCCCAAGCCTACATCACCTGGACTGTTATAAATCCGGTGGCGGCACTAAATGCTCGAAAGGAAAGGGGCTATGTGGAAACTGCAGCTAAACAAGCTAGTATTCCTATGGGTGAATTCCAATTCATGGCTGAACTGGGCAAGACCCAAAGCTTTGAAAATCTGGATACCCTAAAGGGCCTATCCAGCTACAACGCTGAAGTTTATAAAGATGCCAAGGTTGGTGACCGAGCTATGGCCTTTGCTTCCAAAATGGTACTTTACCGACCTAGTAATGGCAAAGTAATCTACGAAGGAGAAACTCCTGGACAAAAGCAACTAAAAGACCAACAAGCTTTAATCCAAAAAGTGGTTAATACTGTAAAATCTGAAGGTTATTTGGGTAGTACTTCTACTGAATTACCCCAGGTGTCTGTAGTAGCTAATGTAGACCAACTAAAGGGCAATGCCTTTTATAAAGGAGCTGAAAATGGTGACTTAGTTTTGACTTTTGGCAACGAAAATCTGATTGCCCTGTATTCTGTAAAAGAAAATAAAGTGCTATCAGCTGCCAGATCAAATCTATCTTTGATCAAGGCTGCAGGCTCTGAAGAGACTCCAGCTCCAAAGAAAGTAATGGAAAAGACCACCAACCAATAAAAAGGTTTTTAGTCTGATTTGCCCCCGAAGTTTTTTCGGGGGCTTTTGGTATAAAATATAGTATGAAGGAAATAGTGGTAAGAAAAGCTGGAATTTCGGTTGGTGGGGTATATTTTGTGCGTGAGTATGCGGTTGACCGCTTTCGAGAAGGAGAGGGAGAAAGGTTTTGGGTGAGAAAGAAGCCTGAGGCAAAAGATCAATATGGCCGGTATGCTAATTTGGATAAAATTAAGGAGGAGCAGTGTTATAACGAGACTTGGGATTTTAGCTTGGAAGACGAGGATAGTCGGTTACATAGAGAAGCTGGGCTAAAAGGCGACCGTATTTTTAGAGTTGCTTAGGACCGATGCCAGTTATTTTGGTAAAAACTTTTCGGATGTTGAATTTACTGGGTAGTAAGTCGGGATTTTTATCTGCGATGGCTTTTTGGGTGGCTTCGACTAAATCCTTTGGAGAAAAAGATTTGTCACCCTCTGTAATATTTTGAGCTACATGGCTCATGGCCCAAAGGAACCTGATTAGGGTTTTAGAAGGATCTTCGTTTGCTACTTTAAAAATTCTAGATTCCCAGGTGCTGTCAAAAAGAAAGGTTTTTTTTAAGTCAGCATTTATATCGTCGTCAGTTAATCTGTAAAATTGTCCGGTAGGTTGCTCTGCAAGTTGAGCATAATAACCTCCACCAGAAAATGCTTGGCGACGAATGTATACTTTGCGAGCTTGAAGCACGTACATACCTTCAAATGATTCAGGTGGCTTAATAGTGGGCATAGTTTCTATGGTTTGCTTTGTACCAATACCGGTTATTTTGCTAAAAACTTCTCTAATGTTGTGAGCACTGGGTAGTAAAAGAGCATTTTGATCTTGGATGGCTTTTTGAGTAGCCTCGACTAAATCTTTTGGGGAAAAAGATTTGTCACCTTCTTTTACATTTTGAGGAAGGTGACTCATGACCCAGAGAAATTGGTTTATAGTGGTGCATTTTTCTTTCCAGGTGTTTCCAAAAACAAAAGGTTTTAAATCTTTCTGGATAACTTCGTCTCTCAATCGGAATATATTTCCATTTGGTTGGTCGGCACGATGGGCATGATAACCTCCGTCAACTCGTGTCCTGAGAATATAAGTCACTTTTTCATCATGAACATAAACATACATACCTATGAAGGGTTCAGGTAATTTTATAGGTGCCATGGCGGCTTCTATAGGCTTGGATCCATAGTCAGGAGCTGGTGCAGGTGTTGTTGCGGGTTGCACCTGTATAGTTGCCGGAGGGCTTTTGGGTAGTTCAGGTTTGGGTGCTTTTGGAGTCTCGGCTGGGGCCGTGTAAACGGGCCTGATGGGAGGAGCGGGCTGATTAGGCCAGATAAGTATCCAGGCTGATCTGTCATCGTTTTTCGGACCCTGCTTGGCCTGCTTTAATAATGTATTGGCAGCGCTAGTAGCGTTTTTATTTTCTGCCAAGGTGCGTAAAATTTTATCGTCATTGACGTTGTCAGAGATACCATCAGAAGTGAGGGCTATTTTGGTACCAGCTACCAGTGGGAAATAGATAGAATCAGCTCTTAAGCTTTGGTATGAACCGTTGCCGCCAACATAGGAAGTGATTGGGGAGTTGCGATCGAAACTCTGCTGGTGGGGTTTGGTTTGAATATTGCTGCCGTCTGGTTGAAGAACATAGCCGATTGAGTCACCCTTGTTGACTATGAGGCCATACCACTGGTTATTCTCGAAATAGGGTATGAATAGGACAACTGTGGTACCAGAATTCGAAAACTTCCCCTCTTTAAATTGAGCATCATTATATACATTAATTTTGCTATGAGCCTGATAGATAACGTTAACGGCAAGGTCTAACGCTTCTTTTTGTGATTGTGGTGCAGGGCGATTATTGAGTAAGCTTTTGGCTGTTTCGGCTATAATTTTGGATGCAATTTCTCCAGTAGTTTGTCCTCCTATGCCATCAGCTACTAACCCCCAAGGTTTCCCATCTAAAGTTACTCCAGTCACGGCTTGATCTTCATTGTCCTTTCCACCAGCTTTTTTTTCAGTGACGGTTGCAAAATGGGGCGAAGGTGGAGCTAGGATGCCTTCTATTTTGTTTAAAACTCTCTCCAAAACTGATACTGACATGAGAAATTTTACCACAGCTGGTGGGTAAAATATTTAAAGTCGTTGTATAATCGGAAATGGACTACAGTAAAATTTATAAGTCATACGATTCGGACGGGGAGTTTGAGCAGGCCAAGGGGAGAAAAACCAAGGGCAAAAAGTATGTCTTGGTAGAGTTTCCTTATCCATCAGGAACAGGCCTCCATATTGGTCATGCTTTTTCCTTTACGGCGGCAGATGTGTACGCAAGATTTTGTAGGGCCATGGGTTACAATGTATTGTTTCCGATGGGCTGGGATGCTTTTGGTCTACCTACAGAAAACTTTGCTATTAAATCTAAACGGAAACCTCAAGAGATTACAAGAGAGTTTACAGCTAAATTTAAAGAGCAAATGGACCTTTTGGGCATGTCGTTTGAGTGGGAGCGAGAGCTGGCTACTACCGATCCCCAGTTTTATAAATGGACTCAGTGGATATTTATCAAGTTGTGGGAAAAGGGACTGGCAGAAAAGCAAAAGATGCCGATTAATTGGTGCCCTAGTTGTAAAATAGGACTGGCCAATGAAGAGGTGGTGGATGGCAAGTGTGAACGCTGTGGAAGCGAGGTAGAAAAGCGAGATATAGAACAGTGGGTGGTAAAGATTACCCAGTATGCTGATAGGCTGGCAGAGGGACTAGAACACACAGATTTTATTGAAAAGGTTAAGTCCAGCCAGATTAACTGGATTGGAAAAAAATCGGGGGCGAAAATACGATTTGGCGACATAGAAGTATTTACCACCAGGCCAGATACGATATATGGAGTAAGTGCTTTGGTGGTAGCGCCGGAACACCCAATTGTCTTGAATCAAATTTTGCAGTCCTCGCAGCCCCTTCGGGAGGCTTCCGGGCTGAAAATTGATTCTGCGACAATTCAGGAGGTCAAGAAATATGTGGAGTCGGTGAAGAATAAGTCGGATCTAGAGAGGACGGATTTAAATAAAGACAAGAGTGGGGTGTTTACAGGACTGTATGTTGAGAACCCAGTAAATGGAAAAAAGGTGCCGGTGTGGGTTGCAGATTATGTTTTAAATAGTTTTGGGACAGGGGCGATTATGTTGGTGCCAGCACACGACCAGAGGGACTATGATTTTGCTAAAAAGTATGGGCTGGAAAAATTGCAGGTGGTTAAGCCGCTTGGAACACAGGGCGAGGAAACCTCGCCCCTACAAGAAACCGTGTCTCTACAAATGGCTTTTGAAGATGAGGGGGTGAGTGTGAACTCAGAATTATTCGATGGGCAGAAAACAGCTGAAGCCAAAAAGACAATTATTAAGTGGTTGGTGGACAGGGGGGTGGGAGAAGAGCATACCACTTTTCATTTGCGAGATTGGATATTTTCGAGGCAGCATTACTGGGGGGAACCGGTGCCGATGTGGAGAGAAATAGATGGCGGATGGCAGCCGGTACCTGAAAGCGAACTACCAGTGGTTTTGCCAGAGGTGGAAGCTTATGAGCCAACTGATGATGGTAAAAGTCCTTTGTCAAAAATAGATAGTTTTGTAAAGTACAAAGATGGAGAACGGGATACAGATACCATGCCAAACTGGGCGGGTAGTGATTGGTATTTTTTGGGCTACTTGATGAAAGATGTGTGGTCTGCCTCCGCTATCGCTACGGCGGATAAATCTAATGTGTTTGTAAAAAATGCCGACAAAATAAAGTATTGGATGCCCGTAGATGTATATATTGGAGGGGATGAACATAACACTCTGCATCTATTGTACTCACGGTTTATCTACCAGTTTTTATATGACCTGGGCATGGTGCCAACCCCAGAACCATATTTTAGAAGAGTGTCTCATGGGGTGATCTTGGCACCGGATGGTCGCAGGATGAGCAAGAGTAAAGGTAACACGGTGGATCCAATTCCACTATGTGAAGAGTTTGGTTCGGATGTAATAAGGATGAGTATGATGTTCATGGGGCCATTTGATGCCACCATGCCTTGGAATCCCAACACAGTGGCTGGGGTAAAAAGATTTTTAGAGAAGTTTAAAAGGATGATAGAAAGGGTAGGGGTCGGGTCTTCCGACCCAATAAGGGGCGAGGAAACCTCGCCCCTACAGTCTATTTTGCATAAAACCATTCGTGACATAACTCGAGACTTGGGTCAATGTAAATTTAATACACCGATAGCCAAACTAATGGAGTTTGTAAATTCAGTGAATGAGTCGAATAGTGGATCAGTAGATCTGGAATCTGCAAAAAAGCTAGTAATTCTTTTGGCTCCCTATGCACCTTTTACAGCTGAGGAACTATGGAAGCAATTAGGTCAGAAAGATAGCGTGCATGAGCAATTATTTCCAGATTATAATAGTAGTTTGATTGTATCTGATACTATCAATGTGCCAGTTTGTATTAATGGAAAAGTGAGAGACCAACTGGAATTAGCAGTTGAGGAGGCTGATAGCCAAGAGATGGTGGTGGCTAAAGCCATGAAACTAGCCAAGATTAGTAAAGATTTTGAGCTCAAAAGTATAAAAAAGATAGTATATGTAAAAGGGAAAATGCTAAATCTGGTGGTATAATCCCTAGTAAATGCAAAATATAAAGGAATTAACCTTAGATAATGGAATGAGGTTGGTGGCCGTGGACGCTCCGGGTAGATTTTCAGCTGTAATGGAGGTGTTTGTCCAAATTGGCTCTATGTATGAATTGAAAAAGGAGTTTGGAATGTCGCATTTTTTGGAGCATATGGCTTTTAAGGGTAGCCAAGGTCATCCCAAGTCTAGTGATTTAATGAAGGAGCTAGACAGTGCTGGAGTAAGCTATAACGCTGGTACGGGACTAGAGTCTACTAGCTATTTTATCAAGTGTCTACCTAGTCAGTTATCCTGGGCTAGCGAAATTCTATCTGATATTTTATTGCAGCCTTTATTTTTAAAAGAAGAGTTAGAAAAAGAGAGGGGCGTGATTGAAGAAGAAATTGCCATGTACCAAGATAATCCAGCCATGGGTTTAGCCTCAGAATTTATGCAAAAGGTATTGAGTTCAGGCGAGGTGGGTTGTTGGAATATTATTGGTAGCAGGGAAAGTCTGGCTGAAATTGATAGCGCGACTATGCATGAGTTTAGAAAAAGCTATTTTGATGCTAAAAGATGTATTGGTTTGGTAGTAGTGGACTTTAAGAAAATTGAAAATATAGAGAATATGCTGCAAAAATTCAGCAGAAACTGGTTAAGTTTGGGAAAAAGTGTTTTAAGTTTGCCAAAATTGGAAACAAAACCTGTGGTGGCTGACTTTAAAATGGAAAAGGATTTGGAGCAAGCCCACTTGTGTGTTGGTTTCCCAGGTGTATCTCGGAGTTCGGAAGAAAGGTACATAGCTAGAATAATAGACATACTGCTGGCAGGAAACTTTTCATCCAGATTAGTGTCGCTACTCAGAGAAGAATTAGGGGTAGCCTACTATGTGCAGTCAATTTCAGAGCAACTATCAGGTTTTGGGATAGGTGGAGTGCAAGCAGGTGTAAAAAGTAGTAAAGCGGGGGAAGTGTTGGACAGATGTAAACAAGAAATTGGAAATCTGAGCAGGTGGATCACACCAGAGGCCCTAGAACGAACGAAAGACTATTTAGTGGGGAATACATTGCACCAAATGGATAAGGTATCATTTTGGTCTGATTTTATAGGTCATGGATTGCTATTGGACAACGAGGTTCCAGATTTAGATCAAGAGATAGTGAAATACAAAGCCGTAAATATGGACCAAATAGTAAAATACTGCGATGACAAGCTTAAAACAGAGAATTTGAGCTCAATTTTATTAGCCAAAAAATAAGTTTAGCAGTCAAATATTATTTTGCTAAGGAAAGAGATATTTTTAAATAATGGTAAATTACCTATAAAAAAAGTGATAGATTTATAATCTTAGATATTGGTAGGGTAGTAATGCACAATGTAAAATTCCATTTTGCATTGTAAAAATGACAGCGACTGGTATGCATTTTAACCAAAGAATTTGATACCTTAGTATTCTATACTATAGGTTTTTAAACATGCTTAGTAAATATAACTAACTGGTTAAAAGTTAAAGACTCAACGAGAGGATAATTAAGGTTAATAAAAGCAATTCGGAGAATAAGTATATAAAGATACTATTTGTTATATATCATACAATATCTATTTCGGTAATTAATTTTGCGGTGTAAAGTGGTAAATCACTCGGTAATAAAATATAAATGAGCTTAGGTAAAGCGGTTAATAAATTTATACCATATCAATATGCAGTTTTGACTATAGTTTCTAGATCGAAGTTTTAGAAATGATAGGTGTTCTCTGTCTTCTCGTTGGATGGGTTTTGGCAGTAAGCTATGGGATGATAGTGTTTTTGGAAAGAAGTGAAAAATTTTATAAAAAATTTTGTCTAAATTTACTATTTTTGGGTGTCCGGGCGGGGAATTGAACCCCGATTTGCCGCTTAGGAGGCAGCCGTTCTATCCGTTGAACTACCTGGACTTGTAATATTAATTTTAATATTAATATTTGAGATAATGCCTTCTATAAATAAACATAAATTATCCGGAAAAGAATAGTAAATTTAAAAGTTTAGTCCGCTTAGCAGTATTTTAAAATACTGCTAATTTGTTACCTTAATATATCAAAGGGTATATACAGCTTATGTCTTATAGAAGTTATATAAAAGAGCTGTTTTTTGTCTTTAAAAAACGGTATTTTAAAGATAAAAAACTGTCATTTATTGTAACATTTTTAATAATATTTTGGGTTATGCTTTATCTCTTGTACTCCACAAAGTAATCTTCAATCCTAGAGGCGATTGTAATGAAATTGGCTATAGTTCTGAAGATTTATTTTGTCAGAGGTGCGAGATTCGAACTCGCAGTCACTGGTACCCGAAACCAGCGTGTTACCAATTACACTAACCCCTGCTTTAGCCTTTTAGAGTACGCCTTGTTTACCTGAATTAGTTTCTTCAAAGTCGTACTAATTCAGTAAGTCTGCCTATGCTCATTATATACTTGACTTGACGAAGATTTTTCTTTAGTCTGAAGTATATGAGAAATCAATTGAGCGAAAATGCTGCCAATACTAGAACCTTAATATTGTCACTGGTGGTGGCACTGGCTGTAATGGTTCCCTTGAGATTTTACCAAGCGGGGGTAGATTTAGCAGATTCTGAAATGGAGTATGATACTATGGCAAAGGTTTCAGAATACAAAGCTCTTCGACTTGCAAATTTGAATCGTCAGTCAAATACTGTTGCTCAAGCAAAACTGGCTCAAGAACAACAAAGAGCTGTTTTGGGAGTTAGTGATGAAGTAAGTGGTCCAAATTGTATATCTTCGCAGAATGCTCAAGATTTAATTAACTCGCTGTTTGAAACTGCAGGTAGCACCAATGAGGATCTAAAAGTTCTGGATGCACAATCTAAGGAAATCTTAAACAGGGTTTGCCAATAAGAATTTAATTTCTTCTCTAGTTCTTTCTAGACTTTCTACTTGTATGGTATCTACTCCGGTTGAAATAACAGGATAGTCATTGCCATTAGGTGTGAGTTTATCTCCAATAAATAGGATTTCTTTATTAGATAGTCCGGTATGTTCCATTATTTTTTTGATTCCGAAACCTTTATCAATACCTGGTTGGACAATGTCTACGCTAGACGCACCACCAGCACTTACCTGAACTTCAGGTAGAAGTGGCTGGAGTAGTTCAACGAGTTTAAGGCGCTTGCTTACATCTGGGTCCCAGGCTAGTTTAGCCTCAGGTGGAGCTTGTTGACCTAAGGCAGAAAAAGTTATTTCAGTTTGCCTATCCTCAACCTGCGGACCCCAAGTTTCATGAGGTATAAAGTTAACTTGATGTATAGTTTGATATACTATTTTGACTATTTCATGACGGAGAGATTCAGGAATATCTTGAGAATAAAGCTTGTTCCAGACCTGTCCATCAAAGCTATACATTTTGCCCCCAGAGGTCGGCAACAAGTAGAGATTCTGAAAGGTGGTGGAAGCTGGGAGTTGGTTAAGGATTTGTTTTTGGAATTGGGGAAAATCACCACCGGAAATGATAGCTACCTTGTATTTTCCAATTAATTTGGCCAAAAGTGAACTCATTTCGGGGTCAAGTGGGGATTTACTTACGGCCAAGGTGCCATCCAGGTCAAAAGCAATGAGTTTATAGGCCATTTACTATTTTATCAGCGGATGGTGATGCTGTATAGGTTTTCTGGGGCTGTGGGATAAGGGGAAAGGGAGAGGATAATTTTTTTACCGTCGGGAAAAAAGCCTAGGGTATTGCTTTTAAACTGGCCAGCATAGATTTTTTGCCTATTGGTGGCATCATAATCGACCACATAAACAGTATTGTCTTGGATGTAGGCTAGAAAGCTGGTTTCTGGAATCCAGGAGATGTTTTTGGTTTGGGATAGGGAAGTGATAACAAAGTTGGTGTCGTCTACTAAATCATAGACATAAAAATAGCCGGGCTTAAGATCCCGGGCTTGGGCCTGGGTGGACTTGGCTGGCATAGGAGGAAGAATATTTTCTGGTAGCTTGATTTCTTTTTCTACCATATATAAAACTTTGTCATTATCAGAATTAAAGACAAGGCTTTTAGCCGAGTCGGTGGCTACAATGGACTGCAAATCTTTGGGCAATTTGCGCAATTTGTTAGCCAAGATTTCTTGATCTAGTTTATTCCAGTTTGTTTTAGTTTTGGATAGGTTAGAGTCGGTACTAATATCTACAATTGACTTGTTGGTAAAGTTTTGGCTAAGGTCTAGCAGATAGGTATTGGTACCAAAATAGGCAATGAGTTCTTTGTTGTCTGGAGAGATTACATAGATAGCTTTGGACCAGTCGAAGCCAGGGAGGTTGGGGGTGATTTGCTTGGGGTTGGATTTGATCAAACTTAGACTTTGGCTAGTCTCGTAAAGGTAAAGTCCATTGCCCGAGGTTTGGCTGGCAGAGTCGACAGCGTAAACAATAATAGAACCATCTGGACTGAGGGCTGGGTTGATGGCACCAGATAGGGTAAGAGGTTGTAAGTCGGGTACGGACTTAAAGAGAGTGGCATTGGTGGTAAAAACCACTTCGGCTTTGGATTGGTAGTCTTTTTGCCAGGGCAAGTAGCCGTCCTTGGCAACTCTGATTTGGTGTGGTCCTGGGTCTACGGTTAGGGTGGCGTCAGTAGTGCTAGCTAACTTGCCATCTAGGTAAATAGCGGCTGATTTGGGTTGGCTGGTGGCGGCAATTAGGCCAGTGGTTTTGATAAGATTCTCTTGGGGATCTTTGCGATTAAAGTTTATACGATAGCCTTGGGCATAAAGCATTACTAAAATAGTAGAAAAGGTAATCAGGATCCCAACTAGGGGTACTAATAAAACTTGTTTCTGGGCAGGTGCGGACATAGCTAATTATAGTATATCTATGGTTAGATGTAGACATGAGTTTTAGTGATACAATCTAAGTAAATATTTTTTTGACTAAGTAATATGAACTACACCGAAATTAAAAAATGCAGAATTTGTGGTAATACAAATTTAGTACCTGTTTTAAACTTAGGAAAGCAGTCTCTGACTGGGGTATTTCCAAAAGTGAACCAAAAAGTTGGATCATCTCCGGTGGTTTTGGTTAAGTGCCATGGAGAGGGTTCGTGCGGGTTAGTACAAATTAAACATAGCGTTGCGGGAAATTTATTGTACGGTGACAACTATGGTTATCGGTCTGGGTTAAACAGATCTATGGTAGAGCATTTGGATAATCTTACAAAATATGCCTTGGGTTTGGTAAAGCTCGAGTCAGGGGATGTGGTACTTGATATCGGAAGCAATGATGGGACTTTGTTACGTTCATACATGCAAAATATTGGAAAGGACAAAAAAATAACACTGATAGGTATGGATCCAACAGTGGAGAAATTTAAGTCATTTTATCCAGAAGGAGTAGTAGCTATTCCTGATTTTTTTAAGGCCAGTACTTTTTTAAATTACTTTAAAAATCTGCGGCAAAAAGCCAAGATAGTTACCAGTATAGCCTGTTTTTATGATTTGGAAGACCCAGTGGCTTTTGTAAAAGACATCAAGGAAATATTGCACCCAGATGGAGTATGGATATTGGAACAAAGCTATTCTTTACTGATGCTGGCAAAAAAAATGTATGACACGGCCGTACAAGAGCATTTAGAATACTATTCTTTAGCTCAAATTAGCCACGTTTTAAATAGGGTAGGCTTGTCTATTCGCGAGGTGGAATTAAATGATTGCAATGGAGGTAGTTTTAGAGTGGTGGTAGAACACGCAAACAATAAACCTACACACCCTAGCGTAAAGCTACTGGAAAAGGCAGAACAAATATTAGGACTAGATGAACTAGCAATTTATCGCAATTTTGAAGCTAGCGCCAAACTGCACAAAAAGGAATTCAGAAAGTTACTTTTGGATATTAAAAAGAAGGGCTTGAAGGTATATGGTCTGGGCGCCTCGACTAAATTCAATGCGGTATTGCAATATTGCAAGATAACCCCCAGGTTGTTGCCTAAAATTGGAGAGGTGAATGCTGATAAGTTTGGCCACACAACCCCAGGTAGTAAAATTCCGATAGTTTCTGAAAAAGAGATTTTTGAATTAAAGCCGGATTATTTGGTAGTAGGACCATATCATTTTAAAGCTTTCTTACTGGGACTTGAGGTGATAAAAAAATACTTAAATGGTGGTGGGAAATTGATTTTTCCTTTGCCATCTTTGGAAATAGTTGCAAAATAAGTGAAAATTTTATTTTTCTGCTGGTTTTGACTAAAAAGTAAATTTTTAGCTCAAAAATAGGGGAGCATTTCGGTTGGTTTGAATTTGACATAGTGAGGCTACCATGGTATCCTATAGTCAGTAATATATAGTTCTTTAACTATCTGGCGATAAAACTGGTGAAGAAAAAACTAGCATTGTGTTTATCAAAGGTTGACACTGCGTTAACTTGAGCTAAAAACACTAGGGCTAGTTTAACTTTGCTTTAACGACACACCTCCAGGAGGATACATGGAAACTAAAGTAATCTTAGTATTGATTTTTGTTATGCTGGGGATTACGAGCATTTATGGTGGGATTAAGTTTCTTATGCAAATCAAAGCTAATCCAATTATGCATGTTGGCGGTGAAAAACATCCTCTTTTCTGGGGGATCTATTTCTTTATTCAGGGGATTGTTTGCTTTGTCGTGGCTTATGTTTCGACACTAGTTCTTTAGTGTCGATATGTTGTGTGGGGCTTGGTAATGCCAATCCCCACACAACTACTTTCTTTAGCAGCTTTATCGCTAGGTTACCATGTACTTTTACAATCTATCTAACGATAAAACTGGTAAAGGAAAAGACAGGGCAAGTCCCGAGTCGCCTTTACTATTCTCAACCCGGTCAAGGAGGCCGGAAGTTAAAATGATTATTTCAACCCCTGGGGGGAGTGCCCTTGCCTGTATAGTTGGTTTTGTGCTGCTTGTCTGTTTGTTTGGGGACTTTCTGTTGGCTTTCTTGGCGTTAGTGGCTTTTTTCAAAAAGCCAATTGGCTGGATTGTGATTGCCCTGGCATTGTTGAACTTTGCTGTGGGAATTCACGTTATGTCCAGTTGGTCTAACGGTTTGCCGGTGGAAGGTGGCTGGATAGCCCTTCGGGTGCTGACTGGCATCTTTGAATTCCCTGTCATGATGTTCCTATTGAGTAGTCACTAACCCGGTTGTGGAGGCCGGAAAAAAATGGAAAACATGCAAATCACTGGAAAGGATCTGGTGTTCGTTTGTGTAGGGGCCATTATGGTCCTGGTAAACGTGTGGGGAGTCATCTTGGCTCTGCGCACAACCTGCCTGGGAGGACTTGTCAAAACAGCTATGGGACTGGGAGTAGGTGTTATGGTTATCGGTGGCACTTTGCTTTTAAAGGTGGAAGTGGGTTGGCTTTTCCTAGTCTTGCCTGCGATAAGCCTTGCTGGTAGCTGGGATTGGATTGTGCAAATGACCAATCAGCTAAAAGTGAGAAAGGAGGAGTGAAAAAATGGGAAACGAGATAGAGTATCTGGTGCTGCTGGTGTTGCTTGTTTTGCAGGTGGTGTTTTGGTTTCGCCTTGGACTGCGGGACTTTTCCCGGATACCAAGTTGCGAGAGGGCGAGCGATAAGGCTGCCACTGGCTTGGAAGCCTTGGCTGAATGCCTGGTGCCGTCAATGGCCCTTGGTGCTTTGCTGTACCTTGGGTTTGAACCGGTTGTGGTTGCAAAGGTGCTGGTCACCATAACCATTTTTTCAGTCATGCGGCTCGTCACTATCGTGCTTGTGATTCTGGTGAAAACCAAACTAGAGGAGAAAAAAGATGGGACAACACAACGTTAAAACGTGCAGTTGTAGTTTGTGTACCAAGATGCGGGATAAGTACAATATTCCGTTTGTAGGTGAGAAGGAGCACCCCTTTAGCTGTGGTTGCGATCAGTGCCGCAGGCGTGATATTCAAGAGGGGCACGATGCACTTGGTCTCATGGAGCACATGAAGGCTATCCAAGCTAAATATCCAAAAACATCTGGATCCCGAGTGGTCGTTACAGATGATTTGGATACCATTATTATCAATGGCAAGGTATACACTGGACCCAAAAAGCGGTGCAGCTGTGGCAAGGCCAATACTAAGGATGCAAAATTCTGTAGTAATTGTGGTATCAGGTTTAGTTACTAGGAGGTAACTTTCAGTTTTCACAAAAGAGTCGCGGTCCGCCCTAGGTGGATCATCCGAAGCCCCCTGGCGAAAACAAGGGCTACTTCATACACGATATAAGTAAGTTCAAGTGTATGACATCGAGTAATATCGGTGCTAAAAGCAAAAGCTTTTAGAGACTAATCTATGGAATAAAGCATAGATTGGTGGAGATGGCAGTTGGCAGAGCGTGGATGTCTGTGGTAAACACAAGTACATGACTGCTCACTTTTTAACTCCTGCGAAAGTAGGGATGCAAAAGGACCGAATCCGAATTTACTCCCCTCTGGTAAAACAGAGTGTTGAGGAGCAAGGAGCTGAGAAATCAGTATCCAGTTGGATTATTTTGTGAAACTTACTTGTCCCGGGTTGAGAGTAAGTATTCTTTTACGAGTTTTGTCGTTAGATTAGATGGATGTTCTTTAAAAGACTATTTAATAATAAAACTGGTGAAGAAAAAACCAGCTATGTTTTTATCAACTATTGACGTAGCGTCGACATGAGATAGAAGCAGTGTAGGCTGGTGAAACTTTACTTAACGAACAAAAAACTAGGAGAGTGTAAAATGCATTTGGGAATTGCGTGGCTGATCTTTATCTGCATTTTTGGGGCAGGGCTAGTCTGGATTCTGGTTGATGAATCTCGACTGAGTGTTTCAAGAATAAAGAAAGATCCTGATCTGTCAAAAAAGGAAGTAGAGAGATATCGGCAGAGAGCAGTTTACTTCTTTATGTTGGCAGTGCTGAGCGCGATTTTGACAATTATCACGCTACTTTTGTTGTTTACGTAGTGTCGTTATCGTCTGTGAGGGTTGGTATTACCAACCCTCACAGACACCTTTTCTTTAGCAGTTTTGTTATTTGGTGTACATTTATATTTTTCGGTTGATTTTGATTAAAATGCATATTATTAGCTCAAAAATAAGGGAGCATTTCGGTTGGTTTGGATTTGACAGTTTGAGGCTAGTATGGTATCCTATAGTCAGTAATATAAAGTTCATTAACTATCTGGCGATAAAACTGGTGAAGAAAAAACTAGCTTTGTTTTTAGCAAGGGTTGACACCGCGTTAACTTGAGCTAAAGAAAGTAAGGCTAGTTTAACTTTGCTGTATTAAGGAGGTAAATCATGTTGGTAAAACTAATCCTGAGTGGGTTGTGGGGAGGTGCATGTGCACTTGTGTTTGGGAAACCCTTTTTGGACATGAAAGATCAGTTGAAAATTTACAAGGTGCTGGACATTAGCACTAAAAAACTCAAGACAAAAATGGTGCTCTTGTGCATCTTTGGAGCTTTGGTAGATATTGCTGGGTTGTTGGTTATTAACCTAGGCTTGCCTTAAAAATCTCAACAGGAGGGACATGTTGTGAACGAATTTATCCTATTATGCTTTTTATACCTACACTTTCAGGTGTCTTTTCTGATGGTGTGGTATGCAAACAAGCGAATTCGTGATGAGCGAAATGATCCAAATATTCCCTTTGCAATGTTAGTGTTCGGGGTACCTTGGATTGTTTTTGACATCCTTTTTTTTGCTGGAACCGTATTTTTACGGTTGAGCGAATTGTTGAGTTAGAACTGGATTGGGCCAAGAGGTTACTCTTTGGCCCAATCCTTACTTTTTTCTTTAGCAGCTTTGTCGCTAGTTACTACGTACTTTTACAATCTATCTAATCTAACGATAAAACTGGTGAAGAAAAAACTAGCTATGTTTTTATCAACTGTTGACGTAGCGTCGACTTGAGATAGAAGCAGTGTAGGCTGGTTTAACTTTGCTGATTTAGGAGGAATATATGTCTGATGTATCACCGTCAGTGATCTTTACTCTTTTGCAAAAATTGTTTCTAATGTTTCTTTGGAGCTTGGCTATGGTGTTTTTGAATACACAGATTGTTTTAAGATACTTAAACCAGATGCATGCATATAGGGTGGTGAACTTTAGTACCACAAAATCCAAGATAAAGCTGATCCTTTGGACATTATTGGGAGTATTGGTTGGTACAGCTGGTAACTTTTTTATTCTTCAACTCTGAACGTGGTAACTCATGTTGTGCGAGGCTTGCTTACTCCAAGCCTCGCACAAACTTTTTTCTTTAGCAGTTTTATTATTTGGTGTGGATTTATACTTTTCGGTTGATTTTGATTAAAATGCATATTGTCAGCTCAAAATTAGGGGGCATTTCGGTTGGTTTGAATTTGACATTGTGAGGCTGTGATGGTATCCTATAGTCAGTAATATATAGTTCTTTAACTATCTGGCGATAAAACTGGTAAAGGAACGACACGGTGTGTTTCTATCTGGAGTTGACGAAGCGTTGACTTTGGGTAGTACTAGGGCCGTGTTGAAAACTTTACCTTAACGAACAAAAATTGGATTTTAGGAGGTATCGCGTGGAAAGAGTTATTTTGGGTATCATTGGTATCGCTGTGGGGGTTTATCTCATTTACAATGGAGTAAAAACTCACAATCAGATCAAGGCGAATCCTGAAATGGATGCCGATGACAAAAAAAATCTTCGCTACGAATCGATTTTCTCGCCCATTCTGGGAATTGGTGCGTTCGTCATGGTATTTCTCATGACAAAACTTTAGGTATCGTTAAGTTCTGCGAGGTTTGGGTTCTCCAAGCCTCGCAGATATTTTTTCTTTAGCAGCTTTGTCGCTAGATACTCCGTACTTTGACAATCTAGCGATAAAACTGGTGAAGAAAAAACTAGCTTTGTTTTTAGCAAGGGTTGACACTGCGTTAACTTGAGCTAAAGAAAGTAAGGCTAGTTTAACTTTGCTGTATTAAGGAGGTAATAATGACTGATGTACAAGCAGGGGTGGGCTATACTGTGATTTTATTTGTGATCATCTTCCTGGCGGTGTATATGCTTACAGGGAAAGTTCGAAAGCAAATGAGTAACGGCACTGCATGGATGTTTGGTGTTATTTTCTTGTCTACGGGGTTAGCTTGTTTTTGGCAGGTACTTATTTTGCTCTTCAAGTAAAGACTAAACAAAATAGGAGGCAATAATGTTTGACATGACAACTACAGAGCTTTTTTCTGCGATATTGAAAATTTTGAGCTGTTTGATTTGGGGTTGGCTTATGGGGACTATGATAGGGAAACGTCTTGCGGTCTATAAAAGCAAAAGTGAAAGCCTTGAGCTAATGGGTGGAGACACTTGGGATCTCAAGATTAGAACGATGGGATTCATTATCTTTGGACTTTTGCTTTATGCTGTTGGTCTTGCTTTCATTTTGGTTGTATTACCTTGGTAGCTTTTGTTGTGCGGGGATTGGCATTGCCAAGCCCCGCACAACATCTTTCTTTAGCAGCTTTATCGCTAGGTGTAGTTCTTTTACAATCTGTTTAATAGTAAAACTGGTAAAGGAAAAGACAGGGCAAGTCCCGAGTCGCCTTTACTATTCTCAACCCGGTTGTGGAGGCCGGAAGAAATGGATAAGACGTTGGTTGCATCTATGTTCATATTGGCAATCTTTGTTGTATTTGTGGTTGCAGTGTTGATTATCAACTTTGCTACCCCAAACATGAAAAAAAAGTGCCCAAACTGTGGCAAGCGAGTAAAAGCTAATGCCAAGTTTTGTTCCCAGTGTGGTTCAAAGCTTTAGTTAGCCAAAGGAGGCCGGAGAAAATGGAAAACAATATCGTGTTTGTGATAGGGTTCATGTGCTTGGTAAGTTCGTATATAGCCTGGAATACAGCATCATTCTTTGGTTTGTTGGGTGGCTTTTTTAAGACTGGTACTCGCATTATTGCGATTGCATTAGTCTTTGTGGCGATGCTGTATTTTATCTTGGGTTATGAAAGTGCAGTTAATCCCATGTATGCATCGGTCATACCAACTTTGATGCCTTGGCTTTTGGGAGCCATTGTTGCCTTCTCTGCAATAGACTGTCTGTTGTTTACGATTGTTCTTATGTTTCAAAAACCAAAGGAGTAAAAATGACAGGGGAAATCATATACGTGGCAACACCTTGTCCATGGTGCGAAGCACCCAGAAATGGGTCGAAATGCAAGGCCTGTGGGCGTGAGTTTGACATGTCTCATGACCTGGATTGTCCTTGCAAAAAGTGTGTCAAGGCCCGAAGGGGCTATCATCTAAAAGATGCCAGGGCGCATGTAAAGCTGGCATTTCGACATTTGGCCAAAGCACTTAAGTCTGACAACAGATTCTAGTCCCAAGGCTAATCAGTTTTCACAAAAGAGTCGCGGTCCGCCCTAGGTGGATCATCCGAAGCCCCCTGGCGAAAACAAGGGCTACTTCATACACGATATAAGTAAGTTCAAGTGTATGACATCGAGTAATATCGGTGCTAAAAGCAAAAGCTTTTAGAGACTAATCTATGGAATAAAGCATAGATTGGTGGAGATGGCAGTTGGCAGAGCGTGGATGTCTGTGGTAAACACAAGTACATGACTGCTCACTTTTTAACTCCTGCGAAAGTAGGGATGCAAAAGGACCGAATCCGAATTTACTCCCCTCTGGTAAAACAGAGTGTTGAGGAGCAAGGAGCTGAGAAATCAGTATCCAGTTGGATTATTTTGTGAAACTTACTTGTCCCGGGTTGAGAGTAAGTATTCTTTTACGAGTTTTGCTATTATTGGAGTTTTAAATCTGGATTGGTATTGGTCGGAGGTAGGATTCGGGCCATAGCTCTTTCAAAAGTGCGTAGGGCAAAGGCTTGGCGATAGGTTCTAAACTGACCTTCTCCTGCCCACAAAGCCTGCAAGGCAGAATCGAATAATTTTTTAGTATTATTGTCTGCCAACAGGGGGTCGAGGACTTGAGAATGGTCTTGTTGTGGCAATTGTGACAATAAGGGCTGTTGGAGTCTTTTTTTGGCTTCTAATTTACTTGGTCTTTTATTGGCGTCAGACATACTCATAACTGCATCAAAACGTTGCCATTTTTTAAAATGAGCCATCCCGGCTAAAACAATTGCATTGAAATTTTTCAGAGTTGGTTCTAGATTTTGAGCTTGGCAGACAGACCCTACAGCTGATTTTAGGTATTGCAGTTGTTCTGGAGAAAGCTGTGTTCCAAAACTTTTTTCTCCATCTGCTTGTTGTGCCATAAATTTGGCATAATCAGGTGACTCGGCTGGAGTTGTATCTGCATAAAATAAAACTTGGGCTAGGTGGTTTGAAAACTGGGAAGTGGAATGGTCAGGTGATTGACGATTTTCAGCTAAATTAGGTGCTTTTTCTGCATTGGAATCTATTTGACTCATTTTATAAATAAATTATTATATATAAGATTAACATAAAGCAAGAATATGGGGTTGGGAGTAAGTTAGAAAGGTTAGTTGTATAATTCATAAGGAATTTTATGATAGATGAAAAAGATAATTTTGATCCCAAACCAAATCCGTATAGCGAAGTTGTCGAAAAACTAACTACAAAAATATTTGACCACCAATCATTTGCCAAACTATCAGAAGGAGATTTGCGGGTAAAGGGATTGATTGGCCAGACTGAAACAATGGGTGAATTTGTAAGACGACAAATGCGATTTGACCACTCACTACAAGCTGAGGCATTTGAATTGTTTTGTGCAACAGTGCCACCCCCAGTTGACACGAAAGAGGTATATCAATGGAGAGAAAAAAAATTCTTTCCTCGTGACCTGGAAGATCAAATAAGGTTAAGATCTTTTGAAGATGACAATGACGAAGAAATGAACCCTCAAATACAACCACCATATGAAGAATTAAGAGATTTTATTCGTCAAATTATTGCCAATGCTTCAGTTATTGAAATAGACGGAGAAAGTACGGTAGACCCGACTTTTCTAAGGGGGGACATGGATGAGTTGTTAATTTCTTTTGATAGTTATCCTGAGGTTAAGGTTTTAAATGGACAGAGCCGTTGGTGTATAAGAATTCCACGATATTTAAATGATACCACTGCAGATGACGACTCGGTGATAATTTTGCCGCCGCCTTTTTGTGCAAGTGATTATTTGGTTGTGGCAGATTCGGACAAAGCTTCCAAGTTAACAACCGCAGTTTTTTCAGAACCAGAATTGCTGAGTTTTATGCTAAAAAAACTTATTCCAGATATTCAGGAAATGGCAAAAACTAAAACAGAAGTAGATCTGTATAAAATAGCTTTCGAAAAATACCAAAATGCATCTGACGAGGTGGAAAAATTAAACAATACAGTCAAAACTGCTTTCTTTGACAAACTGTTGAATGATGCAGGAACTACTGATATTGAACTTATTAAAATAGTTAGGGATAGGAAAGATGTAGAGACATTGCGAGGTGAGGCATCGTATGATCCAGATAGGGTTGGAAGCGAAAGTGGGGAAACTCGATTTAGTGTTACAAAAGGGAAAGCTGGTGAACTGGTTTTTCGCTGGGAAGGCATAGATACCGTTGTGGAAAGGGATACTGTGGATGGTGTGATGCAAATTAAGATGGTAAAAACCCCCAAAGAATTCTGTGCCATGGTCAGAAACCATAATGGTATATTGGAATTTGCAGACGGTGTAGATTCGGAAGATGAAATTACCTGGCTGGAGGTGCCAGGTTCGGACAGTTATGGGGCCAAGATTTTGCATAATCTATTTCTAACTATTAGAGTAATAACTGTGAATCAGTGGCTAGAAGATGGAGAGCGGGCGAGAACAGGGTATGAGGAGATAATTAAAGTATTAAGTTTTTGTTCAAATAGTATTGAATATGCCAATAAATTTAGAGAGCTGGGTATTGCAGGTTACCCAACGAATGAATTAATAGTAAATCCAGGTAAAAAGGTGAATTTTGTGATTGACAGTATTTCGCCACCACCTTTGGTAAATAGTACTGATAATTAGTCAGAGAATACTAGTATTTATTACTGGTTTAGCAATTAATTTGGCCTTTTTTCTGCACTGTAGACGGCGGTTACAACTCTCTGTACCTCTGGTGTAGCCCAAAGAGAGGCAAATTTTTCCCTTACACCGGTCCAGTTGATTGTTTTGTTTTTTTCTTTAGCCGCTTTTTCAATTTTTGTATAAAATGGGGCAATCATGATGCGCTTGGCAGCAGCTTCATCTAGATTCATAGTTCTGGCAACGTTAGAAACTGCTTCGGGGTACTCAGTCATAAATGCTAACATCAGATCATGGGTGGATACGGTTGGTGTAAGTTCGTCAATATCCATTTGTATGTTCGTAAATAGAGTTTGAAAAGAAAAAAAGTCTAGAGAGTCAA
>CAYTYZ010000001.1:129622-139760 GCA_964442385.1 uncultured Gammaproteobacteria bacterium | reverse complement strand
AGTATATTTTCTGGAGCAGGCTTGGCACAGTAAAAGCCGTTTGTCTCCGGTGTCATTGCAATTAATCTATCGTCAAGACACTCGGCTATTTTGGTAATAGCCTGTCCAGGTAGACCTAAGTTTGGAATTGGAGAATATGCTGGACGTGGATATCGAACGAAATTTAGATCATTAAAATATTGCATTGCGTCTTTAGCATCCGTGATTGAAGAGGTTCGAAACAGGTCCATACCGGCTGGTGTGGTGCCTGGTGGTAGACCTTCTAATCTTTTTGAATCATTGGTATTTCTGTTAATCATTTGCCTCTGTTTACTTATAAGGTCATCCATGGTCATAGGAAACTAATTAAAACTTGTAATACTGTACTAATTAAAACATGGGGTCGAGGGTTTGGCAAACTATTACGGGATGATATGATTGGAGTATGGGAGAAGATGGACAAGAAAATGGATTAACTAAAGTTGATGCTAACAAAGAAAGAGAGCTGAGGTGTGTAGCTGGAATTGAAAAGTTTTGTGCTAAATTATATGGTGCATCTGGGGTACCTGAATATATTGTTGAAAAATTAGATGAGTTGAAAACCAAGCCGGATCTGTTTGTTTACCATGAGCCAGGAGATGAATATTTTAAGGATCGTGGTGCTGCTGGAGCTTGCTTTGACCTAAAAGATGGTAAATTTCACTTTAGAGAAAAACAACCCGACTTAGGAACACTTGTGCATGAGATGTTACACTATATTTCCACCCCTGATCGTGCAGACCTAAAAACAGGCCTACGTGGCTCTGGAGAAGAGTTAACACCGAATCAATTGAAAAAGGGTACGGCGTTTAATGAAGCCGTGACTGAAATTGCAGCCAGAATGGTGGTACTGGGTTTGGATCCAAATTCTCTATATACTCCGAATAGACTTAAAGATACACTTGCAAATCCGAGTAAGTACCCTAGTTTAAGTGAAGTAACCATGTCATATCGGGCAGGTTGTAACAATTTTTTAGATGGAGTGTTTGACAATGCCGAATTTTTTGCAAAAATGTTTGAAAGTCCCACGATGATGGGGGCGGAAATGTGTTGTCCGTTTGCAGCGATTTTTAGAAAATATTTAACCCAAGATGAGTCTGGTTTAGTTATGTATTTTACAGATGTCTTTGGTCAAGCTGACAGTAATAAATTTTTTGAAAAGGTTGCCGCTTTGCCTGGGATTGAAAGAGGCAATGCGGAAGTAGCTCTAAGGGTATTATTACCTGGTTGTTTGGAGAAAATGAAGGGTGCAAGTGCCGAAACAGTACGAGCACTTAAGGTGATGCTGGATTTTGCTGAGAGGAAAACGGTAAATGGTATGGATATTCGTTTTATTTATCCTGAAAATGCAAAAGAGTTAATAAGTATCACTCCGGAGATAAAGATTTCCGGTCTTAATACTTTATCTGAGGTGGAAATTTCTTTAGATATTGGTGATAAGAAAAAAGGCTTTCGAAGTGCTAGGGAGGTGTCTCAAGCATATTTAATCCTAACTGCGATTAGACTGGCGGCAGCTAAAAGAGGGAAGGCAATGACTCTGTCTGAATTAAAAGCACATCCAGATTATGATGTGTATATAAAAAGCTTAACTAAACGAGAAAAAAAGATTGTTTTTGGTTCATAATTTGTTATTTGCCAAAATAGTCTTATAATGATATATTACTTTAATAGTGTAGCTTGGAAACAAGTTGTACTTTAACAGTACACGGAAGGCTTACCCAATCTAATAAATTGGGTGAGAAAATAAAAATGAGACTACTAGTCCTGGTGGTGTATTTTTGCCTGTACCTTTATGTCTATACGGTAGATGACATCCTTGGAAAAGGTTTGTTTAACTTTGGGCTTGCTTTATTGAATCTTAGCGATGCATATATCAGGGTTAAGAATAAGCACAGCCCTGGCTTGACTATCATTTTGGTTGTATTGGGATTTGTTCAAGTTGGATTAACACTACATTATGTTTCTGGATATCTCGGCGGTGTTTGATTTTGGTAGTCGGAGGGAGTTACTAATCCCTCCGACTACAACAGGCTTCCGTGTACTGTATAATTTCTTGCCTCTAGTAAGATTGGCTGAAAACCTAGTTTCGGCAGATCATTTACAAGCAACTTGCAGAATACTCACTCAGTCTAATAAATTGAGTGAGAAAGAAAAAAAATGGGATATAAAGTGGCTACTTTGGTTGTCTTTTTGGGTATGTGCTGGTTTGTGGCAAACAATGATCCACTCGGTTTGATTTTGTGTGGCTATCTACTGCCAGTCTTGCTGGTTCGTGATGCAATTATCGGGATCCGGGAAAAGCAACATTGGCTAATGGTTGCAGTTACAATCGGTATTGCAATTGGGTGCATTTTGGCCGCAACAGGTTCGCTAATTAAATATCTTGGCTAATTTTTTTGACCCGGGTGGGCAACTTCCCACCCGGGTCTGTTCTGCATGTTGTTACTTTTTTAAATAGATAACCGGAAACCTAGCTGTTACAATTTAGACATGGCTTTGTGGAAAAAATTTGCAATTGATTTTGGGTCTAAAACTACCAAGGTGTGGCAGGAGGGCGAGGGGGTAAACCTTTCAGAGCCAACTATTTTGGTGCGAGATGCCCAAAATGGAGGAGTTTTGGCTATTGGTAACGATGCTTTGGAAATGATGGGTAGACAACCAGAATATATGGAGATGGTAGCGCCTATGGTTCACGGTGTAGTGGTGGATTATGACGGAATGGTGCAGTTTGCCAAGTATATTTTTAAAAAAGTAGCCAAAGGTAGTTGGCTGTGGGGGGTAGAGGTACTTATTCCTTTGTCTTATGGCACTAATGAAGTGGAACAAAGGGCCATGATTGATGCTTTAAAATCGGCGGGAGCCAGGCGAGTACTACTAGTAGATGGGCCACTGGCTACTGCCCTGGGGGCCAAGGTGCCGGTAGCAGAACCTTTTGGTAATATGGTGGTAAGTTTGGGCGAGGCCACCTGTGATGCAGCGGTACTGTCACTTGGCGGAATTGTAGTAGCCAAGGGGATGAGGTGGGGAGGAGTGGATATGGACGTAAAATTAGTGGAATATCTAAAAAAAAGCCAGAACCTGCATATTGGAGAGCAAATGGCCAGAGGAGTTAGGGAAAAATATTTGTGTGCCCTGCGGCCAAAGCATCCAGAGGTGGTGGAAGTGTCGGGACGGGATACTGTCTATGGTCTTCCGAAAAGCCTAAGTTTAAATAGCGACACGGTCTACGAGGGGCTAAAAGATGGGATTGCCCATATTGCCAGTTTGTGTGTAAGTGTGCTGTCGCAGACTCCACCTGAACTGGTGGGAGATATAATGGACCGGGGAGTGATACTGACCGGAGGACTGGCTAATACCCGAGATTTGGCAAAATATTTAACTCAAACATTAAACGTGGCCGTGCATATTGCTAGTGAGCCTGAAATTTGTACTATTCGAGGTGCAGGAATGATTTTGGAAAATATCCAGGTGTACGAAAGGGCAGTTAGATAGTTGTAATATAGGATAGATTGAAGTATAATAATGTATTATGGCAGAAACTGATAAATTTGGTTTTAGAGCAAGAAGATATCCCGTTGGTTTGGTTACGCCAGTCATTCCCAGACGACCTGTGCTCCGGATGATCTTTAATCACTTGCCACGACCAGGAGAAATGATCGTGGAGACAATGTCGATTGAAGCAATATTTAAAAAAATATGTGTTAAAGAGGAGTGGCTAGTAGATCTCGCGGAAAAAGGGTCACTAGAGACTAATTTACGTAAATTTAAAGACAGGTGGAGTAATGTTGCATTTATAGAAAAAGGAGGGGGAATTAGGGAGGTGGATGGAGATATTTGGGAGGTGAAAAAGGGAAAAGATGGCAGAATAGAAATAACTATTATACAAAATGATGGATTGGGCAATCATACTGCGAAAGTAAAAATGCCAGATGAAGCTAATATTGAAATTGTGTTGCAGGCTACTGATAAAACAGGGCAAAAGGCGGTTTTGATCAAAGATAAGGATGGAGGAGGAGTGGTGATTTGGTAAATAATCTGTTCGTGTGATATATTTTATATATGGGAGAAAATAACGGAGCAGAAGTAAGAGTAGTATCTCCAGAGGATTCAAAAAACGCTGGAGAGGTTTGGAATAGATTTGCTACTGCCGGAATGGTTGAAAAACCGGTTGACCCGAAGGCTTATGCGCCTATGCTAGATTTTTTTAATGGGAAAGGTGTACAAATGGAAATTCATCAGGTTAGCAACTCTGAGCCAAAAATAGTAGCTGGAAAACTGGAGGGCTATATTGACAAAGGAGCTATGGGAATTGAAGCGACAATTGTATCAGCTAATGGAGCTAGAGAAACTGTTATGTTGCCCCCTGCAGATAAATTAGGTGGCCTTTCGCAAGGATATTTGGGTAAAGATGCCAAGGTTTCTAGTATAAAAGAGGCTCCCGACATAGACGCTTATTTGGCTGGCAAACGAGTTTTTGATATAAAATTACTTTCCTAATAGCCACCTCCAGAATTTAGGAGTTCGTTGACTGCATCTTGAATTTCTATATCGGTTTGAGATGGGGGTGCACCAAAGGATGGTTGGGTAGGCAGAGATTGGGCAATTTTTATGCTATCCTGGGTGGCTTTTTGGTAGCTGCTGATGCCTGATTTTAGGTCATTTACATTTTTGCTAGCTTGACCAAGTCCAGAGATACAGCCTTTGTCTAAAGGATTTTGAGCACAGTCAATAGCCGTGCTTGCAACCCTTACTGTTGTTCCAGCCGTATAGGCAATTGATGCAGTGGCTTTATTGCCACTGCCAACCTGTGCAACAGTACTAGCAACCGTACCGGCACAATTTGCCACATCATTTTTGCTTATATCCCCGTCTGTAACTCCAGAAACGCAACGAACGGCCCCTGAGGCGTTGCCCCATGAATCTTTGAGTAAGCCAGATACTGTTTTTACATCTTTTGCTGCACTGGCAGATTTTAAGAGTGGGGCTGCTTCTTTGGCAGCACCTGCAAAAGCCCCAAATGAGGACAGGGTATTAGCGGCGCAAGTAGCCGTAAACCCATTTGTACTACATTCATCAATTGCTTTGACACCACTGTTGACTCCAGAAGCAGTATTCAAAGCCGTGCTGGCAATTCTAAAGCCATTACTTGATACGACACCACTATCCGGAGATAGTATGGAAACTGCCAATGAGGCAGTGGATAGGGTACAGTTTATGTCAGTGGCACTACTACAGTCTCTGACCGTAGCGTAGCCATTGGCTGCTACAGAAATAGCTTTTACGGCCCCCCAGGTTTCCAGTACGGGTGCAGCAGCGGCAACAATTTCTGGGGCAGCAATTACGACTACTCCCATGGCTACATAACCAGGTAGTTTTTTAAATTCTTCCCAAGACTTGGTTTCTTGAGCATCACATTCGGCTGTGCCTTTCTTTTCAAAGTGCTCACCACAGGCAGCAAATGTACCTGGGTTAAGTAGGGCAACCTGTCTTTTATATTCATCCTCGCTGGCTTTTTTTTGACTTTCCATTTGTTGACATTCTGGTGGATTTTCTCTGGCATATGCAGGGTCGTTGCACTTGCTTAAATTTATTTTACTTTCCTCCTGTTTGTACTTTTGCCAAACAATTTGGCGTTCTAAATCTAGTTTTTGGTATTTATCTAGGTCGAATTGACATTCCCCGTAGGAATCTATGTAACTAGTATTTAGATTACAGGCTGCAATATTTTTATCACGTTCATCTTTTTTATTTTTAGCTTGTTTTTGGGGGTCTAATTGACATTTTCCTTGTGAATCAAGCGAATGGTCGTATAGATCACATGGTTTTGTCGTTGGAGTTGGAAGTAGTTTTTTGCAGGTTCCGCTATTGTAATCAAAGTATTCGGTACCGGGTTTACAAACTAATGGAGTTTTGCCACAGGTTCCGGATAGCTTTTGGGCTAGAGTACAATTGTCGAAGTCAGGGGTTGGGGTTGCTGGAGGGTAGGTGGGAACTATCGTCATGTCTCCTGAATTAATACACTCTCCGGCTTGGTAGGCCGAATAGTCTGGACAGCCTGGAGGTAGAATAGAGGTAGGTATTGGGGTAGGTTCAAAACAGTTCATATTTGTCCAAACTTTTCCACTTAATTCACAAAGACGTTGGGCTGGACTTACAAATTTTGTAGGGGTTGGTAGAACAGGAGCTTTGGTTGGCTTGGGGCAAATGTTGAAGAAATTTTGTAGAGAATTACAGCTGGGAGTTGGGGTTGGCAAAATGCTGATATCACCTGAATTAATACACTCTCCGGCTTGGTAGGCCGAATAGTCTGGACAGCCTGGAGGTAGAACTGGGGTGGGGAAGGGACTTGGGGTTATGGGTATGGTTGGAATTGCTGTTGGTGTGGGTGGAATGGGGGTAGCTGTGGGATAGGGACAGGTGCCAGTTAGTTTTTGAATGAAAGTGCAGTTAGGTTCTACTGTTTGGGTTGGCTCTGGTGTAGGAGTGTCTGGGGGATAAGTGGGAACAATGGTCATATCACCTGAATTAATACATTCTCCAGCTTGGTAGGTAGAGTAATCTGGACAGCCTGGGGGTAGAACTGGGGTGGGGAAGGCAGTTGCAGTTGGTACTGTAGTTGGCTCTACACAGCGACCATCTGTCCAAACATTGTCATTTAACTCACATAGTCTTTGCATGGCTTGTGGGTCTGGGGTTGGAGTTAGAGTAGAGGTAAAGGAGCTGCAAAGAGAAAGGTTTTGGGTGTAGTAGTCTGGGTCGGCACAGTTGGGGTCTTGGTAGGCTGTAGGTCTAGGGGTAGAGGTGGGTGGAAGAGGTGTGGCTGTTGGAGGGGGAGTCGGAAGTAGGCTATCTAGAGTACAGCTACAGAAACCAAAAGCTAGACCTGTTTTGGTAGTACCTGCGGGACAGTTAAGACTGGTACATACACCTGAGTCACCTGGTTGGGATAAAGCCAGAGTAGGGGTAGGAGTAGGTGGAACTGGGGTAGGCAGGGGATCTGCACAAGAGCAGACATGAGGAGGGTTAATGCTGGTGAAAATCTTCGGGGCCTGGCAGCTGGCTTGGATGGAAACGCAGGGACCAGAGGTGGAACTAGAAGTTGGAGTAGGTGCCTGGTGATCAGTGGCACGGTTGCGATTGTCTTGGATCTGAGAGGTCAACTTTAAAGTTACGGGTAGAGCCAGAAGCATTAAGCCCAGGCCTAGAAGTAAAACAATCTGAGCTAGACCAGATTGTTTACCAAATTTCGTAGACCACGGTGACATTTTTGTTTAGGGAGATAATGGTTTGGTTACTACCATCGGGAGAGACAGTACTGGCTGGAGTGGCTTGATCATCGGCAATTGAGACTATGCGTTTTATGGATTTACCAATGGAGGAGGCTATGGCTGTGGCATTTTTGTTGGCATCAGCTACGGCTTTTTGACGTAGTTCTTTTTCAACATTGTCTTTGTCGGCAGCCACCATAGATAGGTTGCTGATACTTGTGGCTCCGGCCATGTAGAGTTGTCTGACGAGAGTGTCTAGTCTGGCAGGATTTTTGACAGTAACACCAAAGGCATTGGCTACTACATATTGACCTGTTCCTGGAGTAACTTGATAAAAGCTTTTTTTAACTTCAGAGTCTGGTCCACCAATACGTTTGACAATATCAATGAGATTTTTTACTTGAGCTTCGTTGTCGTTTATGGCTGTATTTAGATCAGCTGCGGCATTACCTTTGCTGACAATAAACGAGACTTCTCCAAGGGGTGAGTCCTGCTTGTGGGAGCCTACAACTGTAATAGCTGAGGTTTGTTGATTTTTGTACAAGAGAAAGCCAAGAGGAAGAGCAAACAAAGAAATAATGACAAAAAGGGCAATTAATCTTTTGTTCATAGCTAAAGAATAGAGTAAAATAGGAGGAATATGCAAGTGTTTGGTATAAAACTTTGGGATAAAAGTCAGAAAGATTTTTTAGTAGAAATCGAAAGGGGCTTGAAAGCAAGCAAAAAGATTTGGATAGCTACCGTAAATCCAGAGTTTATGGTGGAAAGTTGGCGAGATAAAAGATTTTTTAAAATTCTGACGGAAAAAACTAGTTATAACGTGATAGATGGGAATGGACTACTTTGGGCTGCAAAACTGGGTAGAAAATCCCTTATAACTGGGGTGGAGTTGATGGACGAACTGTGTGCAATGGCCGAGAAGGAACGGATACCGGTTTATTTTTTAGGCGGGTGGGAACCGGAAAAGGTGGCAGAATTTTTTGTAAAAAAATATAATAAATTAAAAGTAGTGGGTATTGATAAGGAACTTTATAAAGGTGGAAGAATAGGAAGGGCGATTTTATTTATAGCTCTCGGAATGAAAAAACAGGAGTTTTGGATAGAGGATAATTGGGATAAATTGTCCAGTGGAGTAGTTGTAGGAGTTGGCCGAAGCTTTGATTATTATGCTGGAAGTATAAATCGAGCCCCAAAGTGGCTAAGGGATATGAGGCTAGAATGGTTGTTTTCGGCCTTAATGGACCGAAAAAGGGCCTGGCGGCAGTTAAAAAACCTGCCCTGGTTTGTGTGGAGAGTAATATTTAAAAAAGTTTAAATTAAAACAAACCCTACTACGAAAGATCTTTTGGATTTGTTTTTCTGATTTGTGGACTGGTCACCTGGTTGGGTGCCTTGCTCTTTAACCATCAACTTAGAATTAAGTTAACGGAGAGTATACTCCACTCGGAACCATGTACGCATCCTTGATTGCTCAAGAGTTACTACACGAGCTTGCGCTCCGTTCCTTCCACCATCTCCGCCAGTAGTTAAACTGGTGTCCGCCTAGGCGGACTTTCGCTTTTTTCATTAGCTTAGGATGACCCACCTTGGCGGGCCGCGGCAATCAAAAAAACCTAGAAAGGGGCTATTTCTTGCCGCTATCAGTAATAAATATACTTGCAGCGAGAAATAGACTGGCACTGACCCAGCTCAAAAGGCAGAACAGGGTTCCAATACTCCGAACAAAGACCTTGTTTGTGAGTGAATCGTTGATAGTTTCCAGTCCAAAGATCCACATACAAATGAGTATGGCGAGAGCACCAGCAACCGTAAGGTATGCCACGACCACCTTGGGTTTCAGCTTATCGGCCACTGCTGTTATGATTACGATCATTGTAATGATCACAACCACGAGTGCAACGCCCATAAGTATCGATGATGTCATCGTATCTCCTTTGGCATTTAGCCATTCCCTTTCTACTTTCGTAGTAGGGAGAAAGTGGACAATTTATTATTTTTTGTCTTTGTCCACGGTCCTCCCTACCAAGGCATAATTTTAAAGAACTACTCTATTATAGGCTAAAATGTCTAAAAAGTCAAGAGGGTAATACCCTGTAGTTCATGTTATATAAAGTTATTGTGGAAAAGTGGATAAATTACTCTATACCCTATATAATAGGTTATGGGAATTGCTGAACTAGGAATTGGTATAATTAGGGCTGAAGCCATTAAAAAAAGAGGCGAAGTTGATACTAATGGTTTGAGAAACGAGGCATACGCCTGGATAGATTTGGTTTTAAGAGAACTAAAATACATCTCAAGTGACTCTGAGGTACTTAGAAATGCTTGGGAGCGAGGAAAGAGGTTGACAGATAAAAGTCTAAGTTTGGATATTGCTGTGCCTGGAGGGAAAGTGTTGTATATGGTGAATTTATTTGGACGAAAAGTTGGGGACCTGGTAACCGTAGGGGTTGGTTGTACACCAAAAAGACAATTTGAAAAAATATTACCAGAAATGCTGTCCACGGTGAGATTACCTCAGAAAAGATTGTCTTCAGTAGAAATTACCTGTACTGGTCATACTTTGTTTGTAGTGAGAGCTGGCAGGGCAGAGTTGCTTGAAATATTACAAAGTGTATATTCTGCAAATAAGGTACAAGTAAGTACAGATTTGAGGTCAATTGAGGCAGTTAATATAAGGATAGATACGGGGGTAACGACCGAAAGAATAGAACCAAGAAGGTTGGTGAACCTAGTAGAGTACAGAGGTCAGCCATTATGGGTGGCTAGTTGGAGGGAAATGCCTGAGGCTAGAGAAACAAGAAGAGAGGCCTTGAATATGTTAAAATAGCCTATGGTTACGGAAAGAATTA
>CAYTYZ010000001.1:107058-129612 GCA_964442385.1 uncultured Gammaproteobacteria bacterium | reverse complement strand
TCCAATTGCAGAATTGCTACCGCAAACGAGAGATATAGGGACGGAAGAGTGGGCAGAGTTTTCGTCAAGAAACCTGGTTGATGGCTTGTACCAACCTTTGGTGGGCAAGAATAATTTTTGTGGCCCCAGAACTATTCAGGCTGCTTTTAGTCAATTTGGGGTGGAATTTAGTTTGGTTAGATTAGTCAAAGAGTTTATTAAAAACAAACTAATGCGACCTAGTGGTATGGAAATGGGAGATATTGTTAGAGCCGGAAAATTTCTGGATAAAAATCATAGATTTGAGTTTATCAAGCCTAGAAATGAAGAAAGAAATATACAAAGCTTGATTGGATATTTAGAAAAAGGTGCGGTGGCATTTTTGGGGGTATTTGAGGGTAGGGATGGGCATCCAGATGAATTGGATGAGCATATAGTTTTGGCGGTGGGTTACAATCCAAAAACAAAAGAAATAGCCATTTTAGATCCAAGCTTGCGGAAAGAATGGGGCGGTAGTTACAACCGATTTGGACTCAGAGCTATAAAGGTGGAGGATTTGGTAAAAATGTGGGTGTGGTCTGGCAAGGGATTTAGGTTTGTAAGTGAGAAAAAAGAAAAAATTAGACCACGGGGAGGTTGGATAGAAGCTCCTATGGTAGTAATGATGCTAAAACAGCTGCAGGATTTGGTGCTAAGATAGATTTCATGTCAATTGAGGTTAGATCAGAAGAGTTAAGTTACATTGACTACTGTGGTAATGGTCTACAGTGTCTGAGTCCGGGAGCCAAGCTAGCTTTGGGAAATTTTGGTGATAGCCCAGAGTGGGATCCAAGAACGGCTAGTTGGCCGCACTTGTGTGGTGAGCGGATAGTTGGTTTTATGGCTGCAGTTTCGGCAGGAGAGAGAGTGTCTTTAGAACAAATACTTGAGTGGGAAGATGGTGTAAACCATGCCAACCATGACGATGATACACATCGGGTAAAAGACATGATTGATGTTGCTAGTAGAGGTAAATTGAGAGCTAGAGCTTATGCTGGAGGTTCTAATTTTGACGCTTATAGAAAAGTTATAGACAAGGGTAATTTATTGTTAGCGGGCGTGATAGAGGCTGGTACTGACAGTATCAAAGGTGGAAATATACGAGGGATGGATGCTTATGAGCATTTTTTAGCAGGGGTTGGTTATGATAGGAAAAAGGTGTTAGTTGCTTGTTCCAGCTGGAGAGAATTACAAAATAGGCCAGATGTGGGGTTTTTTAGTCTGGACTGGGATAGATTTTTAAAAATATGGCGTTGGTCTGATAGCGGTATTAGTCCCAAAGATGGGGTAAATAGACTAGAAGTGGATGGGTGGACAGAACACTTGGGCTTGGTGGTTAGTAGAGTTTGATATAATGCTTTCGAATGAATATTTTAGAAGCCTGGCAGGAGCAAGGTGGCGTGCAAAAAAAAGTTGAAAGATGTTTTAGGGAAACCTCGGAATTGATATCGTTGGGGGTTGGCGGTAAGGGTGGCGCTTTGTTTTATATGCAAGAAATAATGGGAAATGTTGTTTTGCAAAATTTAGAGGAAGATTTTGAAGTTGAAATTGAACCACGTCACGGGGGACAGTTGCGAATTATGCATAAGCAAAGAACTCAATTAGATAGAATGGCAATATATAACGAAAGATTGCAGATATTGTTTAGAGGGGGAGTTGGTATGGATTTGTCACTAGAGGGACATTTAAAATCTGGCCTGGAGGATTGGAAATGTGGATTGACAGCAGGTGTTTTAGGCCAAGCTGTTAGTGAAGTGTATGGGGGTAAGTATAGACAGGATAGACAGGAGTTAAAAGTTAGATATGGGTTAAATGGAGAGAATCAACTTACTCAACGAAATTCGGCCAATACTCCCATGAGGTTGGATTTGGATAGTCTAGGGCCATTGTTAAGTACAGCTTTTATGGAAATTAATGTAGCTTTTGAGAGTATAACTAGCGACCAAAAAAGTGAGCTTGCAGCATTGAAAATTAACAGCCAAAATCTTTTGGCTAGATTAGTTTTGTAGCTATAGGATAGAGACTGTTGTAGTAGGCAAATAGGTCTTTGGTCAATTTTTTTGGATCTTTGGATATGCTAATTGATGATATTAAAATTGGCTTGCCTATGGTTACAGTGGGATGAGGAAAGAGCTTGCCAAGTAGTGGTACCAAACGAAAAGGATCATAGTGGCTGGTGCCGGTAATATGGCAAGGCAGGAGATAAGTATGCTGGTTGTCGTTGGCTTGGGAAAGCAGGTGTCCGACACCGGACTTCCAATACAGATCGTTAGTACTGGCCCCGGGAAAAATGACTATAGATTTGTCTTTTTTAAGCAAACTGGCAGCCTTGGCAATGGTCTGTCTGTTTTTTAGGGATTCCTGTTGTTCAAGCTTGGGATCTGGGAAATAGTGATGGGTAATATAAACTGGCAGAAGGCGTTTTTGTAGAGCAGGCAAACGGTCGTAGAAAACATCACGCATGACCACGATATAGCTTTTGAGATAAGGAAGGCAAGATAATAGAACAAGAGGTTCGATAATATGGGGGTGGTTGCAAACTATCACAATTTTTTTAGCGCTAAGTTTTTTTAGCAACTTGTCGTCAATGATTTTGGCTTGGGGTGGCTGGGAATATTTTTTTAAGAGAGTAAAAAGTGACTCTTGGGGTGAGTTAAAATCAACTTGTTTGCCAATGGGTGTCCAAAATATATCTAAAAGTCTTTGTTGAATCCAAAAATGAATTTTGTTCATAGGAGAGTATTCCAGTATACTGGAATATGAGAATATTGGGAGTAGATCCTGGGCTGACTAAGCGGGGATGACTGCTCTTTCTTTAAATTTAGTTACTTTGGATACAAAATCTTTTTCTTTTTGAGGGTTAGAAAAAGCTGCCTCGATGATTCTAATAATTTTGTCTGCTTTTTCTTGACCAGAGTTCTCGACTACAAGTTTTTTTACATAGACAAACAAACCAATATATTTTTTAAATTTTACTCTTTCTTGGGCATCTTTTTGCAGCTCTAGGCTTTGTCTTTGCAGCTCCTCGACAACAACTGGATCGTCATCTGGAGTAACGGCTAATAGGCGTATGTCAATTCTGCGAACGACGGTTTCAACTCCCTGATGCAGTCGGAAAGTCCGAATTGCATTGCAATAATGAAGTGCTAAAAGTTTTTCTAATTCGGTAGCAAAATGAATACTTCTGTTGACGAGTTCACTTGAAATAAAATCAACCAGATGTTGGTTGGTCCAATCTAAGTTTGAAAAAACATCGGATATGGTATCAGGGACACTGGATTGTTGGCAAATTTGATCAAACTCGCCAAGATAATCAGCCCCAAGTTTTTCTAGGGAGCCAATAGTAATTTCTTTTTTTGGACGAAAAATTTTTTCTAGAATTCCCATATTGTCGTATTATAACATACTATATCATTTCTATTATTATTTTCAGAATAAGCTAGAATAAAATATGAGAATTTTGGGAGTAGATCCTGGGCTTACCAACTGCGGGTGGGGTATTATTGAGAAAACTGGTAACCAGTACAAACTGATAGCAAGTGGATGCGTAGTGACGAGTAAGATTTTGGAAGATGTGGATAAATTGGGAGAAATTTACCGGGAATTGAATAAAATATGTGTTCAGTACAATATAAATATATTATCGGTAGAACAGGTATTTTTTGCAAAAAATGCGGCTACAGCCCTAAAAACATCGGAAGTCATTGGTATTTGCAAACTTATGGCAGGGGTTCAGAAAATAGGTTTTAAATTGGTAACACCATTGCAAATGAAAATGGCCTTAACAGGATATGGTAGGGCCGAAAAGTTTCAGATCGAAAATATGGTAAAAAGGCTTCTAAATGTGCAGGAAAAAATTACTCCTAGTCATGCAGCAGATGGAGTAGCAATTGCTTTAACTGCAGGATTTATTAGCAGGGCCTAAATCAGCTTGACTTTTTCAAAAAAAAGAGTATTATAGGTCTGCGACGTATATTTATACGTATCAAGTATGTATCTATGTTTGTGACATGAACGTTACAAAACAAGGATAGTACTGATCTTTTACAATATACATTCTAGAGCAAATCGCTTTCACCTTCCTACTTTAATCCGACCAGTCGGCTTGGGGTTGGGAGGTGAAAGCCTCGTAAAAATAAGTTACGAAAGTGGCACAAGGTGCCAAAGGAGAAGACTAAGTGAGCAAGAAATTGAGCGTGATACCGGTATTGATTTTGGTCGCAGCGTTCTTGGTTGCGTTGGCTGGCCCGAGGCTGGCTGATGCGCAGGACAAGAAACCGCCGGAAACGGCGTTGGTCGTTGAGGCCGTCAAGGACGGTACGACCGGTGTGTGGGACGTCAAGTCCATGCCGCCGGAAGTGAGCAAGGAGGGGTGGTATGTTTCGAAACCCTTGGAGTACGAGTACGGGGTGGCGACGACATGTTCTACGACCATTCCTAGGATGACGGAATCGGAACTGCAAAGCAGGGACCTCCCAGTTCGGCAGTTTGATTCTGATGGGGGCCGTGTTCTGACTCAAGTGACGGTTCGAGTTACTACTACCATTCGCTTGACACAAACTTTTGAGTCGGTGTCTCCACTGTCTCGGAGCAAGCTACGATACGAGCAATGGTTGTCATCCACACTTGGATTGCCGGATGGTCAGATATTCCCTGTTGGTGCCAGAACTAAAGTCAGCGAGACTTTGGCGCCATATGAGGACAACTCAGGGGCCAATACTTTTGCGTCTGATGAGGTATGGACCTTCATAGATGACGCGATGGCCGAGTCTGTCAAGCCCTATCTGGGCATGAGTTTTCTGAAGTTGCCAATTACCGATATTGGGTCTTTTGATCCTTTGCCAGGACATACCCCGAATGGTGGGGGCGACTGGAGAACAAACTTCGTTAAGGAGGTGTGTGTAACTTACACATACCAGTTGCCAACGGCGACACCGTCGAACACACCAACGTCGACCAATACTCCGACCAATACGTCTACTTCGACGCCGACGAATACGCCGACGCCGACAAATACGGCAACAGCTACACCCACGAATACGCCAACAAACACTCCAACGAATACACCCACTGCTACTCCGACCAATACTCCGACTCGGACACCGACCAACACGTCGACGGCAACGTCGACGAATACATCTACTCCGACTCGGACACCGACGGTGACGCCGACCCAGACGGCTTCGCCTACGGGTACGCCTACAGCTACGAGTACACCTGTTTGCCTACACCTGGGGAACTTTGTGTGGGTGGATGGGAATGGCAATGGTATCCAGGACTCGGGTGAGTCCGGACTTGCTGGGGTGGTGGTAAATCTCTATACCTGGAGTACACCAGCGACGTTTGTGATGTCTGCAACCACAGATTCGACTGGTTGGTATGACCTAAGCTGCTTGCAGCCAGGTCAATACTTGGCCCAGTTTTTGGGGATACCGACTGGATATACGTTTACATACCAGGATGCGGGTGGAGACACCTTGGATTCCGATGTAAACAACGTTGGTTTTACTGGGTTGATTAACCTCACCCAGAACAATATCGATGTTGATGCCGGGGTGATTCCGCCACCAACCTGTGTGTGGACTTGGGAGGCGACTCCCTTGGCGAGTGATCCTAGGAATCAGTTAGTCCTTAGCTATACGATAAGTGGTCAGTACATTGACCAATATTCGTTGATTGCAAAGGATATGAACGATGGTAGGTATGACATTATCTTGGAGTCTGGTAGCGTTCCGACTTCCACTGTCCGAACCCTTCTTTTTCGCCAAACATACCAGGTGGCCGTACATGGCATTGGTCCAAGTGGTACATGGATATATCCAGTTACCTGCCAGATCCATCTGATGCCAGAAACTCCGGTGGTCCTGAATTACTTCCGGGCCTCGCGGTTGGGAAGTGGAGTCAATCTGTCTTGGCAGACTGGCATGGAAGTCAACACACTGGGGTTCCGGGTACTTCGGGGAACCAGTTCGGATCGAGCTTTGGCTACCATGGTGAGTGATGGGGTGATTGCCGCTTCAGGTGCAGGTTATGTATACACCTGGGTCGATAGCAATGCCCCAGCCAGCCAGTTGTACTACTGGCTAGAGGAGATCGATAATGGTGGTAACGTGACACCTTTTGGGCCGGCGGCGGTAAAGCCGCTGCCTACCGTAAGTCTGAAGGAGGTTCAGACAAAGAAGTAGCGCTGCTCTAGAATGTATGTGCCTGTGTCCGCCATTGGCGGACACAGGCACTACTCTTTTTAATATTGATTAGAGTTGTAAGTGTAGGTATGTTCGATAAACTGAAAGTCTGGTTTGTCTATCATATCCAGTAGCTCTAAAACTCCATTGAATATTTCTAGTTTTTCTATTTCTTGTCTGGTAGCCCAGTGATTTTTATGGCCTTCGATGGTAGGTAATAGTGCGCCTGTAGTGGACTCCACTTTAAATACATAAAAAAATTTGTCTTCCAAGAGTAGTCCGCTGTCGGTAGTTATATCCAGTTTGTGTTGAATACCCTTGAGAGTAAACTGGCCAGTTAGACCAGTTTCTTCAAGGAGCTCACGAGCTACGGCCTGGTAAATGGTTTCACCCCAGCGGATTTTACCCCCAGGAAAACCCCAAAGTCCAAAAAAAGGCTGTTTAAGACGTTGTTGGATTAGGTATTCGGTTTGACCTTGGGGATTGTTACGGATACAGAGTGGTTTGACACTGAGCTTAGCTTGTTTTTCGATAGTGGCAGTATAGGTGTCCATGCGGTTGGCAAACTCCTTGCCTTTTTTGGTTAAGGAATAGTTGGTATAGTTTTTTTCGACATAAGCTAATTCCACCAATCTTTTGATATGAAAATTAAAATGGTCGGAGGTAAGTCCAGTGATATTGAGAGTGGTAAAACGGGCCGAAGGTACGAAAAGAAGTTCCCGCAAAATGGCTAGTTGGACTGAATGGAGGGGCTGTGAATTAGTCATAAAGGTTAGAGTTGATAAATGGAACTAAGGCAAAGGTTACTGCCATTTGATAAAGATTAGATCTGGTTATTATACCTCTGGTTAAAATGCCACAGGCACCATCTTGTTGTTTGCTGTTTTGGCGCTTGAAAACCAAGTCATCGGCATGACCTAGCTCCATGTTTTGTTCCAGAACTAGGTGAGCTATTTCTGGTGGGATTTGAAAGCCGGCTGCATGGCCTTCGCCTTTTTTACCACTTTTATCTAAAACACAAATATAAACCAGGGTGTGTAATTCTTGCTTGCCTGTGGGTTGAGAATTGGTGTCCAAGACTGGTACTAGTTCCAGACCTCCTTCTAAACCAACCCAAAAATCAGCCTCAGAAACAGCCTTGCGAGCATTATTGGCCCTGTTTATGGCTCCTGTTCTGGTTTGTAACTGGCCCATGGGCTGGTCGGGAACGCCAGAGGGGACAGAGATGGTCGAAAATTGCAAATTATCTTTTGGAAAAATTTGGGCAAAAGCTAGGTGGGTGCAGTCAAGTTTAACTGGGTTAGTAGAGGCGACTACAATATGTTTTTTTGTCATGGTCCTATTGTAAACTGGCCCATGACAGTGTCTAGTAAAGTCGAGTTTAGTAGTGCTTGACTCTAGCCTTGGTTACGGAAAAAATGGCCCGAATTTCTGGAATTGGTGAGCTGAGATAGGACCTTGTGGTCTCAACTGGTCTGATGTACATGCCGGTGATTGAATATAATTTGTCAGATTTGTCACCTTCACGAGCTCTAAGAGAAATCTCTGGATATGCTATGTTGGCATTATGCTGATTGGAAGAAATAAGCAATCCATCTTCATAGGGTTTGATAGTAGTATCTAGGCCGGCAAAAAAAGCTTCCATGTCGGGGAGGATGTTTTCAGGTGGAGTTTTTCTATCTTTAAACTCATTTGGAGCCATACCATTGGATATGAAACCCAAAGTGGCACCCTGCCAGCACTCTTCATTTAAATAGGTGCCAATACTGAAGCCTAGAGAATAACGAGCCAGACCAGGAGCTCGGCTTAGGCTGGTAAAATAAGTTAAGATATTTTTATCAAACTCGGTTTTGGGCACTCCAGTGCTGGCTCCTAATGATCGTACTAAATCACGGTAGCGCCTGGTTAATCCTTCTAGATCCGTAGGGGTATCTAAAAAAAAAGATTTATCATCTTGGATTACTTCAATGTAGTATTGCATATGATTTAGTATATCACACTGCATATATGTGGATAATTTTATAAAATGTATTTTAAGGTAGAATAGATTATGGATTGGATACTAGTTGAAAGAAAGATAAGTGTCTTTTTAAATATGACCGGGGAAAAGCAGGGGCTGGTGGCTAATATTGTTTTGCGGAGCCTTGCGGAAATGTTTGGAATTGCTGGATATGGGGTGGGTGATGTAATGACAGCAATGGAAGTAATTCGTGACATACTGTGGTTAAAACTAAAAAAACTAAACAGACTGGATAGTAGTAGGCTGGGAATTAGAATAGTTATAAAAACTATTGCAGTGATTATTCCCGGGGTGCCATCTGCCTGGATAGCTCCGGTGATTAACACCTTTTTGCCGGTAGTGATTGCCAAGAGGAAACATGAAGGGGTGGAAGAAGGAGAGGTTATATAGAAAACTTTATGGAAAGTACCAGGAGCGTGTGATATGATCGCCCATGGGACAAAAAGTGGAAGATATTGAACTTGAATATTTATATATAGGGGATAATTTTGCTGGAATTGCCTTGGTGGCTGATTTTTTCTCACCAAGGGGTGGAGATGTGTCTGCAATATTCAAAAGATATAGTTCCTCTCGCATGAACATGCTAGTGGATACAAAAGGAACCAATTTTACATTAAGAGTAAGTCCAGAACCACTTACACATCCTGTTGCTTGGGAAGTTCGAGTCAGGGAATATAAAATAGGACCACCGGTAAACGTTGGGATCAGGGTAAAAGAATTAATGGATAGCCCATCTGAAGCAATTGAAATAAGACAGTTTATTTTACCTACAGTTAGAAACTGTGTCGGTTTTTGTGTCGTGCATGCACCCATGCTAAAGTTATTGAGCGGTTCTGGTGTGGGTGGTCACTATAGATAGGAGATAGGCTAAGACTACAAAAAAGGTTATATAGGAACTAATAAATATTTCCGCGATAACCGATATCTAATATCCAGATAGTTTGGCTTTCTAGCTCAAATAGCACTCGAATATTACCAATTCGGAGTCTGTAACATGGGGTGGCTGTTCCTTTTAGTTGTTTTATATTGAGAGTTTGAGGCGAAAAATTAGGTAAAAATTCGTGAATTTTTTTCAGGGTTTTAACAATATCTGGTTTTGACAAACGCTCTAGTGAACTTTCGGCTTTTATAGTAAACAGGATGTTATAGTTTGAGGCCATATTTTTTGGCAACAGTAGCTAGATTCTGGCCAGTGCCTTTGGGTTCTTGGGACAAAACCTTGGCCAGTAAACTGTCTTCCAAGTCTTCAATTCTTTCCATCATTTCTTCGTAAACGCTAATAGAGAGCATGACTACTTCTGGCTTGGATCGGTTGAAAATATATTGCAACTTGTTGTCTTTGGTACGAGCGATAACACCCAGAGTGTCCTGGCGAAGTTCGGTAATGGAGCTAAGGGTTTTTTTAGGTAGAACAAACATATGTATATATTATTGCATAGATTAATGAATACGTAAAGATATACATTGTAGTGGGTCATCAGGATGCGCCCTAATCGCTTTGATAAAGATGGGTTGGTAGATAGAATGGGAAATGTTATACTCTCTTCACAAATGAATATACTTGAGCAGGCGGGTATTGGGCTTGTGGACGAGCTAGACAGAAAGGGTGATTTTTGTAGGCTAAGAGTTTTTAGGACTAGTATCGGTGGATTGATGATTTTTGAAAAGGGAATTAGAAGGGACGAAAGAGGCGAGTTTTCTGAGTTAAGACTGCCTGATGTAAGACGATATGTCGGAGTTAATTTTTTTCCACAGCAGTTAAATGATTCATTAAGTGTGGCGAATGTGGAAAGAGGTATGCATGTGGAGGATCAGCATAAGTTAGTCGGAGCACTAAATGGAGAAATTATTGGAGCCTGGGTAGATACTAGAGTTGGTAGCTCAAGCTTTGGGGTGGTGCAAAGACTGGTGGGTATGGATCATAGATATAAGGTCTTTGTTCCTGAAGGTGTGGCAAATGGTTTTGGAGTAGTAAGCCCTGGTGTTGTAAATTATGGATATACGGTTAGTAAAACATATGATCAGTTAGATCCAAGCAAACAAGTTGCTATTAGCTTGCTATCTGCATTCAGAGGTTATCCAAATGGATTGTTTCCAGAAATTTTAAAACCAATAATTAGCGATCGAGACGGAAAAAATGCGATTTCTTGGGAAGAGTTTGAATTAAACGTTAGAGGCAGTAAAAAGAGCAAAAATAGATAATGAATTGTAGGAGATCAGGATGCGTTCTGGTCGGTGATATGATATGATCTGGTATGAGACAGGAAAACAAGAGAATATTTTTTTATCCATTTTTGGCCAATGAAAGGCTGGCGGCAATAGGGTTTGCAACAGACGAGTCCAATGTGTCAGCTTGCGAGGAACTAGATAAAATTTTAAATAGTTATAGAGCCACCGAAGGCGGAAATATTAGGGTGGATGAAACTGGTGCAAGTCGAATGACACTAAGTGTATGCACAGAGTCACTGGAGCAGTTTCCACTGGAAAGCATGATTAGAAGATATAAAGTAACCAGGCAAGTAGGAGAAGATGTTCGTCGTCTATTACTAAGTCCGTGGGATTCAAAAACACGACATGGAAACCTGACCACTGTAGGGTTTATTCCGTCAGATTTGGCACGGCCATATGGGTTTGCGATTGCAGACGAGAGCCAACTATTCCAGTTGGCACGTTCAATTTTTGTGGTTTAGTAAGAGGTCTTCGTGTTTCCTTTGGTGGTATGGTATAGTGGACTTAGGGGTCTCGTGATGATATAATTACTTACAATCGCCAATAGGCGTTCACGGGCTCCTAACAAGGGGCCCGTAAATGTATATCAAAGATTTTGACAATTGGAATGTAGTTAAAAAAAACTTGGACTCTAGTATTTCCAAAACCTTTATCAGGGTGAGTGAAGTTCGCTGGGTGGCATTTGGTGTAAATGTGGGCAGTGAGTTGGATGGTAAAGGTGCCTCGTTTACTAGACCAGCCTTGGTTATGCATGTATTTGGATCCAGATTGGCTTTGGTGATTCCATTGTCGACAAAATTAAAGGAAATACCAGGCTATTTACCATTTGAATTTAAAGGAAAAAAAATATCTGTTTGTATCAATAATTTAAGAATTGTTTCACAGCAAAGAATTTTTGATAGATTGGGTAAAATTACCAGTGACCATTTTAAAGTTATTAAAGTAGAATTGAAGAAATATTATGATCTATAGTTTGACAGGAAACGTTGAGAGTATAAAGAGTAACTTTGTGGAATTAGTAGTAAATGGAGTGGGATACAAAGTATCAGTAAGTCAGTTGACCAGTAGTCAGTTGACCAGTGGAAGTGGGGCGAAGTTATTTATTCATCAACATTTTTCCCAGGACTCGCAGTCATTGTTTGGATTTTTGGGAGAAGCAGATTTGGAACTGTTTGAAAAAATGCTGGGTGTAAATGGGGTAGGGCCAAAGACTGGACTGGTGATTATGGATAAGGGCAACTCGGCTGTTATAAAAGCTATAGCTTCGGCTGATCTGGCCTTTTTTGAGTCTATAAAAGGGATTGGTAAAAAAACGGCTCAAAGAATATTGGTAGATTTGAAGGGCGTACTAGTACAAAGTGAGGCCGAGGTACAAGAGTCGACTTTTGAAGCCTACAGCGATCTGACCCAGGGCTTGTCACAACTTGGATTTGCTGCCAAGGAAATTCGGGAAACCATTAAAAAAATGCCAGCTGACAGACTTACACTACAAGAACAGCTACAATGGTGTTTGAGAAATATAAAATAATATGACAAAAGATAACGAGTCTCCAATGGCCTTGCCTTGGGACACACAAGAAAGTGAAATAATAGAAAAAACAGAGATTAAAAAAAAGCCGGATTTTATACCAACGGCAACTGAAAAAGAATTGATATTGGTGGGTAAGACTTTAGTAATAATAGACTGGGCCAATGTGTATGGCTGGCGGCATGAGCGGGGTTATAAAACCGAAGTATCTGGCATAAAAAAAATCTTGGCTAGTTACCCAAATGTGACTGAAAAAAGATTGTATTTTGGCGAGGATGAACACCCCAAGTCAATTGAGTTTTTGGAAGAAATTAAAAAACTGGATTTTCAACTAGTTACCAAACCTGTGAAATATCAAGACGGGGTTAGAAAGTGTAATTTTGATATAGAGATTGCGGTGGATAGTTTGGCAAGTGTGAAGGATTTTGATACTTATGTATTCTTTTCTGGTGATGGGGACTTTGCCTATTTATACAAAGAGTTGGTAAAATTCAAAAAAAGAGTAGTGGTAATTTTTGGCAGGAATTCGCTGGGACGGGAACTGCATGGACTTACGGGGGTCTATTTACTTGATTTTAGGATACTTTCCAAAAAATATCCCCCGAAACAAGTTCGGGGGCCTAGATTGCCTTTATTATCTGAAAAATTAGTTACAAAGTCAAGTGGGGCAGAGGATGGAAGATAATATAGTAGATGGGTTAGTCAGTGGAACAGTAAATCAGGAAGATAAGCAGATTGAGTTGTCCTTGCGACCAGAGAATCTGGGAGCTTTTGTGGGACAGCCAGACTTGAAGCAACAACTGGATATCTTTTTACAGGCGGCTAAAAAACGTGAAGAAGCGTTGGATCATGTGCTTTTTTATGGACCACCTGGACTGGGCAAAACTACCTTGGCTATGATATTGGGCAAAGAAATGGGTGTTAGCGTAGTGTTTACGTCTGGGCCAAGTCTGACTAGGGCCGGGGACATTGCTTCAATTCTTACAGATATTCAACCCAAGGGGATATTGTTTATTGATGAGATTCACCGGCTACCCAAAGCTGTGGAAGAAACCTTGTATACAGCCATGGAGGACTATGCTATTGATGTGGTGTTGGGTAAGGGTGCCACGGCCAAGGTAGTAAGGCTAAATTTGCCAAAGTTTACCCTGGTGGGGGCCACTACTAGGATTGGAATGATTGCTGGACCACTGCGAGATCGGTTTGGTTCAGTGTATCAGTTGGATTTTTATGAGCCGGAGGATTTGAGGCACATAATTGGCCTATCAGCCGAAAAACTGGGAGTAGAAATTGACGATGAGGCGGCAGCAGAAATTGCCAAAAGAGCCCGTGGAACTCCCCGGATTGCCAACCGACTACTGCGCCGGGTACGAGACTATGCCCAGGTAAAAAGTGATGGGCGAATAAGTCTTCGGGAAGCCAGGATGGCTTTGGACTCACTGGGGGTAAACGAAAAAGGCTTGTCAACGGCAGATAGGCGCTATCTGGAGGTACTTAAAAAGCAATACAATAATGGTCCGGTGGGAGTAGAAAATTTGGCGGCGGCCCTGTCGGAAGATGTAGAAACAATTGAAGATGTGTACGAACCCTTTTTAATGAAATTGGGGTTAATCCAGAGGACTAGTAGGGGCAGGGTGGGAGTATGATTACAGTTGAACATGAAACTTATTTGATGGATATACCCGGCTATAGGGAAATGGTTTATAGAAATCAATTGTGGCTTGATTTAGCAAAAGCAGGCAAAACTATTACGACTGATTGGGCTGGCATGGCTAGTTTATTGGATAAAAAATGCTCTATGGAAAATCCTCCAGAGGGAAATTATAAAATACAGGTAGGCAAGATTTGTTATCTGGCTTCCGAGGATGAAAGGTCCAGACTGAAAACTAGAAAAGTCACCGAGATTAAAGTAGTCATGGGGGGTAGCTTGGATCTTCTTGAGTCCATGAAAAATTCACCAGAAAATGTAACACTGGATGATCATCATGCTGTAAAAGAGTTTGCCTCGGATTTTGGGGACAAGGAGCATGAATATTATCTGGCGCTAGATAGCTCTAGTAAACTAGTGGGATTTGCGGTGGTGAAAAAGCATGAGAACTATTTGCCAGAAGTTTTTATGATGGAAAATTGTAGAAAAGGGGGTTATGGCAGACAGCTAGTTAGAGAGATACAGAAAGTTAAACCGAGGTTGTATTTACAACTGGGTAGTGGAACTAATAGGGAGGTATTGGCCCGGTTTTATGCAGGACTGGGGTTTGCTATGGGTAAGAATGGCTGGAGTTGGGAAAAAAATAGAATTAGCCTAGATGACCGGGATAGTTGGGGTCAGGAAATGGTGGTGCCCATGGAAGGGGCGGTGGGTTTGGGTGGAGTACTATGGCAAAGTGGGGATTTGGTGAGAAGTATATTAGCCCAGGCTAATGAGGACATGTTTGAACAAGACGATCAAAAAGAAATGTTTAGACAATGGAAAGAATTGGTAGCGAAGGTAATGGAAGAAGAAAAGAGTTAACTTTGGGTTAAGTTTCAGGTAAGATGAAGTATGATTAGAGATCGGGATTTTGATGGTCGAATGAAGGGATATAAAAAACACGAATTGGGAAAATCTGGTAGTTGGGGTAGTTCTGGGAGAGAGTCGGGTACTTCTGGAGTTCCCCCGATGGCGGATTTCTTAAAGGATTATGGGGCAAGTGCAAATAGCAATGGATATGTGTCCGAGGCGGTTAAAGCAATATCCAAGAAACAAGCAGCTATTGATAAAAAGGAGCAAGAAAATGAAGTAATAAGGCGAAAAAATGATCGAAAGGCAACACCGGAAAGTATTGTTAAGACAGGTTTTCTTACAGGTGACCCCCAAAAAAACCGGGCAGCATTTACACTTTGGTATGGTAAACCAGGTAATTTTGATAAAAGTTGGCAAGATTTCCTTGACTATTTAGAGACGGTTAGAGACAAACGAAGTAAACAAAAGACCATACGAGGTGCCATTGCGGCTTTGGGAGTGGCTGCATCTGTTGTAGCTGGGGCGGTGTTTGGTCCAGGGGTGGTAAATGGAAATGGGCCAGACAATAATAGGCCGGCGCCGGTGGAGGAGAAGGTGAAAGCGCAAGAGCCAGTGTCTACGGCTTATATCAAACTAGGTGGAGGAGTGATGACGCCAGAGCCACCGAGGGTTGCCCCTACGCCAAAACCAACCGATATACCACCGACTCCAAGCATCATTGACAACGACTTAACTAGGTTTAATCCGGCTGTTTTCTTGTTTGCCCAAAGGTATATGACTCTAAAATACACACCTTATGGTGACGTAATCGTTCACAAACCTTTGTTTTTATCATCGTTAGATCGTATGGATAAGAATAGTGAAGGCTATAAATACGAGAAGGCGGTTTTTGATATTTTTAGGTCTGGTTATTTAGGGGAAGATGGGTCTGATAAATACAAAGAACAGAAAGCCCAATATGAAGCTTTTTTAAAGGGTATATACCAGCTGAGGGCTCCGCCCAATTATAAAGATAATTTTTATGTGCCAATGTTGGTATTTCCAGAGCAGGGTGCAACCTGTTCACTAACTAATATTGCCTCGGTGGTTTCCCATTTGAGTGGAAGAGGAATTCATCCAGCCGCATTGGCTGATTTATTGCAACCCATGGACTTGGCTTTAAGTTCGGATGAAAAGGAAAAGAATCGTCGTGTGGCAGGGATTGATGGAGCTAATACTTTTAGAACTATCGAGACCACGCTTTTGCTCGAATTTGGAGTGGCTATGGATACGATTAAGTATGGAGATCCTGATAAGGACGGTAATCCTGGTTTTTTGAGTGGGATGCCGGCGTATGAAAAGTTGAAATTAAAGGAAACTTGGGAGAAATGGAAAGCAACAGGTAGTTTTGGTACGGACAAGGCCGAAGTAAAAGAAGTTGGGGTAGCCATGGTAAACAAATATCTGGAATTGCTAAAAGACGGAAGAATACCAATTATTGGTGCTGATATAGGAACATGGGGACATGCTATGACGGTGGTGGGGGCTGGGAATGACAATAATGGGCCGTATATTTTGGTGTTTGAATCTAATGGTGGCACGTTTTGGGGTGGAGAGGGTTGGGCATGGACTGAAAAATGGGATAGAACCTGGATAGGGAAATATCCCGGACTAGTCAGAATAGATTTAAGTAGTCCTTTGCATGTGGGGCAAATAATTAAACATTCCGAATTTAATAGCTACTTTAAGTTTAGCGACAGCCAGAGTGCAAAGGATAAAAGACTATTAACAAAATATGGTGGAGCTTGGGCGCGTGCTTCGGGAGTGTTGTTTGATGATCTGGACCGCATAAAAGGGGAGAACGCTAATGCTATACGGCAGGTGTGGGGAATAAACGGCAGGCTACTTTACGATGTAAATAGATACGGAGTTAAAGAAAAATAGTGTTTTTTATAACCCGTGGGCTTTTTTCCAGGCTTCTTGTTCGGCTTGTTGTTTGGCTACTTGCTCGGCAAACCAGGCATCACCAGCGGCTTTGCTTTTAGCTGACTCACTTTGAAGCCAAGCATCGGAGGCGGCTCTGCTGGCTTCAGAATCAGCTTTTTGCTTGGCTACCTGCTGGTCAAACCAGGCTTTGTTTTCGGCCCCTTTTTGATTGATCCAAGACCAGTCGGTGGTGGGGACAGCCTGAGGTGGCTTGTTGGTAGGCCTTCGGTAGACAACTTTGGGAGTGGGTTTGGCTGTAGGTTTGGCCGGAGCTAGGGTAGGAAATAGGGTTATGGTAGGACGGCGGGTTGGCATAGTGCGCTCTTCTTCTTTGGATAGTTCATTTACTACCCTTTGGTAATCATTTTTCATGACTTCTACTTGGTAGCGCAGGGGAAAAAGTACTTTAGAAAACTGGTGGGTTCCCTTGCCTAGCCCTACAAATAGACTGAGTAAGATTGATTCGGCAAGTAGTAATAGAAAAAAAATATTACTGGCTGGAGTCATCTTGGGAGGAGAAGAGGGGCTCAGATTTAAATTGAAAGACAGTAGCGGCAATTAGATTGGGAAAGGTTTGGACTTGGTTGTTGTAGTCCAAAACAGTCTGATTGTAAACTTCGCGGTACTCGGCAATCTTGTCTTCGGTGCCTTCTAGTTCTTCTTGTAGGTCTCGGTAGCCTTCGTTGGCTTGAAGCTTGGGGTAAGCTTCAATTACTACTGCTAAGGAACGCAAGGTTTGAGTTAAAAAGTTTTCGGCTTTGGCGGCATCGGTGGCAGAGTGGCTACTGTCAATCATGCTTCTAGCTTTGGCTACTTGGGAAAAAGTTTTTTCTTCATGGGTAGCATATTCTCGAACCAGGCCAGCCAGACGTTCGATAAGAGAGGCGCGACGTTTAAGCTGGACATCGATATCAGAAAAGTCAGTTTTGACTTGGTTTTTTAAAATTACAAATTGATTATACTTTTGCCAAAGGAAAAAAGTTACCAAGGTAACAATGGCAAGAAGTGTAGCTACGGTATAAAAAAGAAAAGAAGTTAAGTTGGCCATGATATGAGTTTAATTAGATTTAATTAATAATCCACCCCACTCGACTAGAGTATAACCTGATCTAGTGGGCTTGGTAAAGGACTGGGAGGATAGGGCATAAGGGGCAGATAGTTCTTCAAATTCTAAAAATACTCGAATAGAGTTTTTGGGTACAGGGTTGACATAGAGTGGAGCAAGATTGTCCAATTCTAACTTTGTTAACCAAGTCAGGCGGACATAATTTTTAGTAGGTAGCTTGGGTTGCCAGAAGGCCAAAAAGTCAGCAATTTCTTGTTGATTTAGACCTTGGGCTTGCAGCTGAGAAGTGATAGTGGCAACAGATTGTGAGGAGGGCACGATAACCCCACGAGATCGGGAGTCTTGGGGGTAGGGGCCGTGGCCGGTTCCTTCCCAGAATAGGTTGGAATAAGTTTGGCCTTGGTAGGATAATTGGCCACTGGGCTGGGCCACGACATTTTTCCAACCAGAGGAATAAGTAGGCTCAGAAACCGTAACATCAGCTCCAACTTGGACTGTTATTTCGGTTGGTTTGTCGGGGTATAGGTAGATAACTGGTTTGCCGCACTCAGCTTGAACTTGATAGTCATCGCTTACCAAATATTGCCAATCTCCAAAGTTGTCTTGCCAGATTACATGGGTAGGTTTTTGTAAAAATTCTAATTCGGATAAAGTGGGTTTTGGTGTTGTCTGGTTGTATTGCGTAGAAGACAAGTATCTTTGATAAGTAGTTTTAAAAAGGGAATTTTGGGTGTCGCTTAAGGCATAAATTTTTTGGTCTTTCCAGATGCCAATTTGGGTCAATGAACTAAAATCTTTGAAGGGGTATATATTATCTTCATCATCAATGCCACAACCATTAGATATCTTGGCCAACCTATTTGGGAGTTCATGTCCAAAAGTAGGGATATATCTTGGATAGCCATCGTCTGAGATAAAAGCAACGCTAGATTTATAGGGATTACTTTTAAAGCCAGCTTTGTTGATAACGAAATTAGTGCGGATAAAAGTGTCATCTTCTGTATAGCCGTCTTTATAACCTGAATACACTGCAAGTAACTTATAGCCATTTTGGTTATCAAGAATTTTTTCGGTAACTTTAGGCGGTACTGATGTTTCGGTCGTGTCAGGGTAACTATATGTCGTTGAGAAATCAGCATTTGGTCGGGTAAAGACTACCCCCTTGCTGATTAAAGTAGTTGGGAAAAATAGATCAGGAATATATTCGTTTTTAATCCTGGTTTCGGTGAATTTAAGATTTTTAAAATACCATTGAAATAAACCACCATAGTCTCCCATAATGGTGTTGTATTTGGGGATGAAAACAAAATGAGGTTTAAAAAAGTTTGGGCCTTCTGGATCAATAAAAACAAGGTAAACTTTGCCTATTTTTTGTCCTGAGCCTAATTCAAAAAATTGTAAGGTGTTTAAGTTGGGTTCAAAGTAGTATTCGCTAGAAGTTTTTGTATATTGCAATAATCCCTTTAGGGCCAGATCGTTAGTTTCTAACTTGGGTTTGGCAAGCCAGGTATAGGCATCATTTTGAACAGTTTTGGCGTCGATGGGTTGGGTTTTTGTAAAAGGTAAGATTGGAGTAGGGGTTAAGGGGGTTGGAGTACCATAAAGATCTCGGAGGAGGGGGGAAGTAGAACTTGGAATAAAAGTTGGAACTGGGATGACGGTGATTTGGGCGATTTGGTCTTGGACTCTTTGGGCGTCGGATTTGGCTAGGCGATAACCGGTGTAACTAGCACCTGTAATAGCAAGTAAAAAAAGAAAAGCCAAAAGAACTAGTCCGACAGGTTTTAATTGCATGTGGTTTTGAGAGTATTATCCTCCCGAAGGATTTGATTTTCAATAGAATAGGTAAAAGTTGTGGTACAAGAGTTTTTTTGTAGGGTGAAGCGAAGCTGATCTGGAGGCAGAGATGGTGAGTTGAAAATCATTTGGTCGTAGCCATAGGAAAGTCTGGATTCTGGTGCCAGGACGTCGAGCTGGGCCTTGTTTAGGCTGGTAACTAGCTTTGTGAGGCTGGGATTTGGCTTGGTGGGAAAAAGTGAATGGGCCCAAAAACCCATAAAGTGAGAGGTGGTGGCGATGTTGGTGTGCTGGAGGAGTTTAAATTTGGCATTGGAAAACTGTTGCAAAGCATAAAGACAAGCTGGGCAGTCTACCTCGGGGATATGGTCTAAAGTTAAAGTATTGTTTTCTAGAGTTTTGAGGGTAAACTGGTCGTGGAGGTCGGCAATAGGCTCTGGGATATAATGAGAAAAATCAACTGAGCCGACTAGTAGGCAGTCCGAGCGGCAGTTAGACTTAAGAAAAGTAATTAGCTGGTCGGGGTTACTGTTCCATCCAAGTTGGAAGGTGAGGACTTTGGAGGCCGGAAAATTGGTTTTTAGATCAGCAAGGACATTGTAGACACCATGGTCCGATAAGGCCAGGCTATTGTCTTTTGTGGCAAAGGTATTTAACTGAGGCTCGTAGCTAGCAATTGTATCATAGGATTGGTTTTGCAGTTGCCAGGTACGAGTAGAATAATAAATTGATTTTTGATTGGATCCAAAGTGATTGGGAGAAATGACAACTACTAGTTTGGGTAGAGTTAGCCTTTTTTGGGCAATTTCGTGGACAAAACTAGACCGGAGAGAAGCTACGGCGTTATGGTGGGGGATGACTATAGCTAGGGGCTGGGTGTAAAAACGGTAGCCTAACCATAAAAAAACTGCCAAGGGAACAATTAGCAGTTTTTTGGGCATGAACTAGTTTAGCTTATTATTGGATAGTTATGGAGAAGTTGACAAAAATGATATATATGTTATAATAAAATATTATGACAATGGAAAAAAGACACCACCTTACAACAGCTGCTGATCCTCAAGTCCCTATTATTGATTATGTGGAAAATTATATTTCTGTACATCAACAGACTGAACGTGATATTTTAAAAGCTGCTAGAAAGATAAGAAATGCAGATGTCGAAAGTCGCACAAGGGCTACAATGATGGCAGGTGCTCCTGAAATGGCTAAAAGTATAGCCAATGAGGTTGGTCTAAACAAAAAACAAACTGATGTTTTACTGGCTGAAGCTAGAAGATATATAAATAGTCTTGGAAGGTTAAGATCTGTTACCGGAGAAGATATTTTTACGGGACTAGACATGGGTGATAAGCAACTGTTAAGAGAAGATTTGTGGCATAAAATGGAAGAGGAGCTGGAAGCTTTTGAAGGTATTTTTAGAATGTGTGACAAGATTTTTAAAGAAAGAAGGACTCATGAATATACCATCGGTGAAGATAGTGCCGAATTGTTAAAAAAATATCGGGACAAACTTTTGGATGTTTTGGCCCATGAAGGATATATAGAGTGGGTGTATGGAGAGGGGATTAAAGATAGGGAAGTAGAACGTAGTAGGACTAAACTGAAAAAAGCTGTGGCAGTTGGTGTTCCCATGGTAGGCGGCGCCGTGGCTGTTGGATTGGGATTAGGTGGAATGATGAAAATGCTAGATGCAGGAATGGCTGCCTTTCTTACAGTTACTATAGGAGAAATGGTGACCGCAGGGTTGGCCTTAAGTGGACAACTTGGATACCGCTGTGAAAAGTATACAAGGCATATGGCTCATCAAGCCCTGGATAGTGAATCTAATGTAACTGATTATGTACTGGGTTTAGAAGTAAAGCTTTCAATCGTCGATCAAATGTTGGCCCTTTGGGAAAAGGGTATAGAAGATCCTAAAAAGCTTGTTAGACTGGCTGAACAGGTAATACTTCAAACTAGACATAATGATGCTATGAGGATGCGGTCCACATTCTACTATTAATTTAAACTTATTCGGTGGTTTGGATGCCAAGTAGCCACAAAACAGCTTCTTTGCGGTAGCGACGGTCACCGCGAGCATTGATGCGAATAGCAGGAAGTTTGCCCCTTTTCCCCCAACGTTTGATGGTGAGTTTGGAAACACGCAATAGGTCAGCGACTTCGGCTACGGTCATAAGGTCAGGTAGATTGTCGATACTGACACCATTTACCTTTTTGTTGGTGTACATGGGACGTGTAGGAGCTGGAATTTGTTGTTCTGGTAAGTCAGCTTGTGGGAGGGTTTGATCTGGGAACGGGTTGTTCATTGTATATCTATATGATGATTAACTATAAACAGTTAAACATAGTGGCAACTAGTGTGTCAATAGGGTACAAAAAATTACCGTACCTTGGGGTGTCTACGACGACCACAATTAACACCACGCTGACTAGGGATACGCCAGTGTCTGGTTCTAGATTCAGATTCGATAGCTAGTTTAACTCGATGGGCATCTTTGGGTTTATATTTTACAGTTTCTTTTCTAGCCATGGTGGCGATTTTAGCAAATTTTATAAAAAAGGGATAATATAAATATATGAAAGTAGCTTTTTTTGGAGTGAAGAGTTGGGAAAGGGCGATTATAGAGAAGGAAATGGCCTTCCTTAACGCATACGGAGTAGGGATTTTTGAACAAGAAGTACATGAAGCTGTGGAGCTGGCTAAACCCTACGAGGTAATTAGTGTATTTATATACTCTCGGTTGAACGAGGCAGTTTTAAAAGAGCTACCAAACTTAAAATATATTGCGACCAGGTCTACTGGAATTGATCACATTGATAAAGTCTATTGTGAAAAAAATGGAATCAAGGTTGGCAGTGTACCTGAATATGGAACCAAGACTGTGGCAGAGTATGCCTGGGCTTTAGTATTGGCAACAACCAAGAAAATAGCCGTGGCCCACCAGGCTGTGGAGAACGGGGAATTTTCGCCCGAAGGTCTTACTGGCACTGATCTGTTTGGAGGTACTTTAGGGGTAGTTGGAGTGGGTCGGATAGGGTTAGAAGTAGTGAAATTTGGCAGGGCTTTTGGTATGAAAGTGTTGGGAGTAGAAAAAAATGCCGACGCAAACTTTGCAAAGAAACATCATTTTAAGGCGGTTGATTTGGAGACCTGCCTTCGGGAATCGGATGTGGTTAGCTTGCATGTACCATCGATTCCAGCAACTTATCATTTAATTAATAAGCAGAACATAAAGCTAA
>CAYTYZ010000001.1:70224-107048 GCA_964442385.1 uncultured Gammaproteobacteria bacterium | reverse complement strand
GCTCTTATTTAATAAATACTTGCAGAGGGCCAGTGGTAGAAAGCGAGGCTTTGATTTGGGCACTCAATAAGGGGATATTGGCTGGGGCGGGACTAGATGTAATTGAAGAAGAACAATTTGTGGAAAATATCTCGGTAGTGACCAGTAAAAAAATAAAACGCGATGATTTGCAACATCTGGTTAGCTATCATATGCTTCGAGATAGAGATGATGTGGTATTTACTCCACACAACGCTTTTAATACCAAGCAAGCCATTGGTAGGATAATAAAAACCACAGTGTTAAACATTAATAACTTTTTAGATGGGAAAGCCTAAGGGGCAAGAATGCCTTAGGCAAGTGTGCCTTAGGCAAGTGTGCACAGGATTGTGCGAATTTACAGATAAAACAGGTGGTTTAAAATTCGAAGAGTTGGTAGCATGGTTTGGGATTACAGGTGTAAGAGCTGTGGATGTAAGAAATTTGCAGACTTATGTGTGCATAGGATGTGCGAGAACCTTTTTACCATCTGAGTTTAGAAATAGTACAGCCAAAGAGTTAGAAGTCCGAAAAGGGGTGGTTAGGTAATAAGTAGAATAAATTCACGTTAGCTTGACTTAGGAATTTGTGATTGCCCAACTAAAGGTATATTCTGAGTTAATGCACAAGTATTTTGGGTTGTCTTTTATAGCGGTTTTGTTGTTAATATTGCCGTTTTATTTAGGTTATTCCCAAGGGGGGGTAGGTACACCACCTGTAGAAGCGTTAGGAATAGGTGTTTCACAGCCAGCACCAATAGATTACAATGTGATTGCAATTCAATATTTTCCACCAGATAGTACCAATAGGACAAATATAGATTCGGAAGAGACTGGGGTGTGGCCTTCGACCATGGCTTTCTGGAAAGCAGCTGTAGCAAAAATGTTGCAAAGTGACTTGAAATTAAATACAGAATCAACAAAATATCATGGTTATAGCAATCCTGGGGCTACTCCGTATTTAAATTTTAAATTGGTGGGACAGTGGTCCTATGATGAAAAATTTCCTCGTGGACACGTTTTGAACGCTGAAAGTAGTACATATAGACCCGACTACAACAAGGTATTGTCGAGAGTAGATATATGTAATTTGGTGGATAATTTAAATGTAAAGGAAGTATGGGTGTATGGATATCACTCAAAGTACATTGTACCTGATGAGTCTAGAATGTCATCAAAATATGGGGATGTAAGTAATGCTTGGCCAAGAGAGCCATATGTTGCCCCACAGTTTAGACTACCTATTTGTTCAAAAGCTTATGTTCTTTATAACTTTACCTACAACGCAGAGGGAGGAAATGGTAACGATATGCATGATCGGCTTCATCAGATAGAAAATGTGGTTTTTTATGCAGAAAATAAGGGATATCCGGCTAATAATTTTAATACGATTGGTAGCATGTTTTGGGATGATTTTTCTATTTACAGATTTAAGACTGGTCAACTGGATATAAAAACAAGTTGTGGAAATACGCATTCTCCACCCAATACAATGGGGGGCTATATTTATTGGGATAAGAATGTAGTAGCAAGTAATTGCGAAACTTGGGATCCAGACGATAGTAAAACAACATATATAAACCTTAGCTGTGATAGATGGGGCTGTACTCCTGATGGGTTTTACAAGTGGTATATGCAAAGCTTACCGGGCAGGGACAATGGTATTACTAACAAAGAAGGATGTAGGATGAGAAATTGGTGGGATTTGTTTTTGGACTTTAATGCATTTATTGAAAAGGGTAGAAGTTTGTGGGACTGCTCTCTACCAGTTATTGCTCCTAGCCCAACTTCGGTTCCGATAAGTGTTCCTACTGAAGCCCCAGAGCCACTTTCTCCGATCATGGTATGGCCTAGAAACGGACAGGAGATAGATTTGGAGGGTCCTTATCGCTTTGTAGCAGAGTCGAGGTATGGTGCTTTGAGATATGAGTGGAAAATAGAACAAGGTGGCCAAGTGCTGTATAGTGTGGTACAAAATGCGCTAGGAGGAAATGCGATCCGACTTGACCAAAATGCTCCAGAACATGCGAGTTTTAAAGTCGGCACGATTACAACTTCGGTTCGAATAGTATATCCATATGGTAGAAGTGATTGGACAAGTATAAACAATACTCTACGATCACGATATGCAGATATAAAAACTTATACTTTGACTACCAATATTGGCGTTGGGAGTGGGCAGATTAAAGTTAAGAAATACAACTTTGATTCTGAATACGTCCAGATGTTATTCTACCAAGGTTGGCTAGATGGTTTGAAGTTTCCAGATAGATATCAAATATATATCTGTAGTTCTACACTGCAGAAATGTGTTACCAGTGGAGTTCTGAAGGCCTTGGTTGGACAGGATGGAGTGGCAACGTTTAGGGCTGTAAGTTTTAGGATTACTCAGGGATATGAATATAATGAAATTAAAGTATGGAGCGTGGGGATAAATAGCAGGTGCCCGTATGTTAACTATTTTTCGCCAAGTTGTCTGAGCGGGGAATAGAGATAGATAGAGCAAAGACTAGAAAGAAAAACAGCCATGTGGTGATATTGATGACATTGAACTGGGAAATTAATAGATACGTGGCTAAAAGTGGTAGATATTTCGGTTGGTTTTTACGAAGTGATTCGTAAATGTTTTTAACTAGTGTTAAAAAGACTATCAGGCCAACTAGGCCGGTTTCTACTAGTTGTTCTAGTACTAAATTGTGGGTTTTGTCGATACGGACGGAGTGAAGCTCAAACTCAGTAAAAGGCAGAATTGACGCGATGGCTAAAGCGGTATTTTCTCGTCCCCAGCCAAGAAGAGGTTTTTGCCAAAAAGCTTGGAAGCTGTAGAACCAGACTTTATGCTTTTGGTCAAAGGTAGATTTAGAAAAGAGCAGTGGGTAAACAAAGCCAGCAATGAGAATTATAAAAAACAAGAGCTGGGAAAATTTAGGTTTGAGAAATCTGGTTGATATGAGATAAATAAGACCAGCAAGTGAGCTTAGAGATCCAGTGGCAAGCATACCTAAAATGGGCAGAAACAAGAAAGAAGTCGGCAGAAAAAAGGCTGACAGAGCAAGATAAGCCCCAGCAAAATTCGGGTTACCAAAGGTAAAGGCAAAGCGTCCGGGGATAAGTTGGTAGATAGGTAAGCCAAATTTAGCTGCAAATAAGCTGCAAATTAGGGCAAATGAAGCAATTAGGCCGGACAGTCGGAGTAGGGGGAAAAGTAGCTTGGAAGAAATAGCTTGGCGCAAATAAAAAGTTAAGAGCCAACCAAGGAAATAGAAAAGCAAACCTTGGTAGCGGTAGTACTGGCCAAAAATACCAACCGAAAGGTTTTGGTTTAGCAGGGTCGAGATAAGAGCTACGCCAAGCCAGATGAGAAACAGCCAGTCAAGCTGGGTAAAAAGAATCTTTTTGAAGTTTACCCAGGCCAAAGATATAATACATATAAAACAAAATAAAAGGTATTTTGGAAGTTCGGCAGGTTCTGGGGAAAAACCGGTTAGAAAGGGGAGTAAGAGAAATAAGCCTAGTAAAACCATGATTATTAAGATTAACATGGGTTAAAAACTGGTGTGTAATTGATGTGTTGATTTACAGGTCAAGCTGGAGTAAAATTGCTTGTTGGTCGGAACCTAAGTTGCTAGGTTCTTGATCTTTAAAAGATAGCAAAAGGTTACGAAAAAAGGAGTAGCGATATGAAGATTGATGAGGGAAAACCGGTGGCGAGAACTGGTTCTTTTGGCTATTTGCTCCTAGCATTGGTTTTTGTTGTTATTTTTGTACTTATTGTTCTGAAAGGGAATGGAGTTCCTCTTCCCTGAGTTCTACGGGGTTGTGATGGGCGATGGCCCACACGACCCCATTTTTTTTGTCGTTTTTCGGTTGAAAAAATTGGTTGTGTACTGCATAGATCTGTAAAAAAAAGGAGGGAGGTGGTAAACCGAGTACGAGCCGCAGGTGGTTCGTACTCGGTTTAAAGGATTTGCACTCATTTTTTTCTGAACATTGAACTGAGATCACCCACCAACAGAAGTGCAAAAATAATAAAGGTCATGACCCATTCAGGGGCATTTCCAAAGCCTTGGAGAGACGGCATTCTTTTGGTTATATCGATAGCCAAAGCGATACCAGCTGCAACAAAGTTAAGTGGGTTTCTGTCTCCCAGTAGTCCGATAGCAAGCGAACCTCCAAACAGCCAGGCAAGGCAATCTTTGACACGTTCTCCCTCATCATTGAAGAAAATTAGGATAATAAATCCCAAACCCCATAAAAATGTAGTATTCGGGACTGTGATCTTAACGACTGTTCTGATATTGGAAACATTCAGAACGATAACGCTCGCGATTAGGAGTAAAACTCCTAGCCATTTCTTACCCATTACTCCTCCTTAAGTTGTGAATGAACGGATGTGGCCGAATGTTCGACCACTAAGTTTCTTTTTTTATACTATGCAGTACACGCGGTAGTTTAGCACAGAATGGGCATTTTTGAGGATTGATATGTGTAAGATATACATATAGGCTTATGGAATTTACATCCTATAACTTGAGTAGGTGAGGCTAATGTGCTAATATATATGTACTTGGTGTGTATACACCTATATTGCTTGGTTTGTATGCATATCCAGATCTTTTACATCTTGTGTACAACAAACTTATTTAAAATCTAGCTCCGTTCCCTTGGAGCCCACCTAGGCGGGTTGCAGGGGAATGGAGCTAAGAGGCTTCAGACACCATCAAGATACGAAACTAGTATGGAGGAGTAATGAAAACGTTGATAAGGGCGATGGGGTTTGTCATTGTGCTGCTTGTGGCAATTTTTCAATTTTCGCTTTTGGAGGGTAGCGCACAAGTGCTGCCGCCAAATGAAGGCGAGCGAATTGCCTTTAGCTCATATGTGGGCAAGCCTGGGCAAACGGAAGTTACGGTGGAAGTGGGTACCCACATAACGGTGGGTGCAGTGATCACGTCACTCACTGGTACTGGCCAGTGGGTGGTGGCCGACCTGACCATAGGCGACCCGTTGGGATCTACGGCTTGGCATTACACCAGGACGACGTGCAATGCGGGTGGAAATGGCTTGGCCTTTTGGAATCCGGCGTGGTGGTTTGAGTACCAGGGCAGAATGCATGTTAACACCATGGTTATTACCCCGTCTACTGCCATTTGGGTAGAGTGTGGGTACGTGATGACTGAAATCTGGAGTGGTGAAATGAAATTGATTGCCACTTCGGACTACGGAACGAGTCATCAGCAGCCCACTACTCAGAGAGTTCGAATTAACGTGGTGGCGGAAACGCCGCCGGTTGTTACGCCGGACTTTGTTCCAGTAATGGATGTCAGTGTGAATTCCGAAGGAGTGGTGCAGGGCCGTGGTTATGTCTACATGATGATGGGAGATCAGGTTCAGACAATGGTTACTGTTGCTGGGTTTGTCTATCAAGACGGACTTAATCACACCCCGGGTCTGACGTCGACACCGGCATTCACTTTGCCGGTGTATTTTGACCGCCTCAGTGGAAATGTGGCCATCCCCTTGGATGGCTGGGCGGCACCATTTCGGATCTGTCTTTGGCTTGATCCCCAGAAGCTGACACCTGATGCCAACCGTGAGAACAACCTGGTATGTCGCAACTTTGCAAAGGTGCGACTGGACGAGAATGAAACTTCTCGGCTGGTTTCGTTCTTTGACTACGCTGGGCCTCAGGAGCTTCCAGTCCAGTTTGATCACTACTACGATCGGCAGGCCCATTGGTTGCCGATTAGCTGGGCGCCAGGGTCATGTGAATGTTTTGTTGCCGACTGGGGCAATCTGGCAGTGGGGCAGGGAGACTGGATGCAGTTTCTGCCCGACTGGCCATTGGCAGACACCACCAGTTACTTGCATGAGCTTTCGCGCGAGGCACAGCAGGCCGGGTGGGTCCATCTGGGGTATGCCTGGAGGTATGATGGCGTGGTGGCACAACCAGCTCCAACTATCACAGTTGGCCTGTCTGGTCTTGGTTCACAGATCAATTCGGCGATCAGATATCGTCCGTTGACGTATACGTTTCAGGCTAGCGAGCCTGTGACAGGTTGGTATAGCATCACGTGGCGTGGTTTGGGAACATTTGGAAATGGCATGCTGACTACCATCTATCCCGACTTTGGCAGCTATTGGCTGTGTGGGGGATATGGTTGGTTTATGAAATGTCCGTTTACAAGTGTGGCAGGTGGTGCCTTAACTACGTTGTTACGTTTTTCGTTGCCCCCAACCTCTACTTTTGTCATGACTGGCACCTGGTCGACAACAGTCCAGGTGGATGGTCAGACTGCCAGTGGAGTGGCGGTTTCGGTCACAAAAACGTACACTTCAAACGTGGTGTACGAGCCTGCTGTCCCAGGACAACCTCCAATTCGGGTTTGGAGACCGAAGGAAAGCGAAAAGAAAGATGTGCCCTTGATCGAATATAAGGGCAAGTAAAAAGTACGCAAGATCCCCCGATGCATGCTGGTCGGGGGAGTTTCTTTAAGTTCAGTTTTGGTGCTGGATTTGAAGAAACTGACAAATATTATATCCTATAACTTGACTTGGTGAGGCTAATGTGCTATTATATGTGTACTTGGTGTGTATTTAACTACATAGCGTAGTTTGTCTGCATATCCAGATCTTTTACATCTTGCGTACTAAAATCTTTTTTTCATAATCTAGCTCCGTTCCCTTGGAGCCCACCTAGGCGGGTTGCAGGGGAATGGAGCTATGTAGCTTCAGACTCCAAATCAAGATACGTTCATTCACGGAGGAAAACATGAAAAGGATCGCGATTGGACTGGGCGAACTTTTGTGCGCCGTTGTGTTCGTCCTGTTTGGTGTGACGCAGACGGCAGTGGCTGCGGATTCAGACTCCTGTCTGGATCCGATTTCGGTTGGGTTGGACAATTGGCCAACCTATATGGTGGCGGCAAACGTCACCTACCCTGATGGTGTCTTGGTGCCCGTTGGTACCAGGGTCGACTTTTTGGCAGGCGACCGTTGGGTCGGTTGTCGATTGCTTCAGGCCAATGGTATTCTGGGCTACACCCCGCTTTACTTGCGCACGACAAGTGGTGAAAGTGTGGTTACCTCAGAAATGCCACTGGCGGTTCGGATTGAGGGGCGCCGTGGAACAATTGTGCCACCAATTACCTATGGCCAGATGCAAGCAGCAGGCCAGAATGTTTGGGTGATGGCCTTTGTAGCCAATAGAAGTGGGAATGTGGTAACTCCTGTGGGGTTTGAGCTGGACACCGGTATCGGTGTGATCGGTGAAAGCATCACTTCGACCAAGCTTCTGGTGGTTGCTACTAGTCCTGCTCGCGTAAGTTTTAGACTTAATGTTTACGACTATTCTGAACAGCCTGGTCGGATGCTGTCGGTTACACTGGCTAGTTCGGGTGGATTGGTTAGCACCAACTGTAACATAAGCGAAACAGGTTTGTTTCGCTACAAGACCCCGCGGCCTGGTGCCACAGAAATGTGGATGCAGCTGAGCGTTCCCGGAGTTGGGATTACTTGTCAGTACGAGGTGTCCCAGCTGGGTACTTACGTGTTTACCCCGAGTATTAACTACGGGGGAGTCATGTATGAGGGAGAAATTGCCATGGCTGTGTTGGCGGAAGAGCCATCACCGACTGCCCCAACCATGACAGTTGGTCTGTATGGCCTGGGGCCACAGATTAATTCGGCGATCAGATACAATCCGTTGACCTACACCTTCCAGGCCAGTGAGCCGGTGACAGGTTGGTACACGATTACATGGACCGGGTTGGGCGTATTTAATAATGGGATTTTGACCACAGCCTATCCAAACTTTGCCAACTACTGGCAATGTATGGTAAACACGCGAATGGTCAAATGTCCATTTAACAATCGGAGTGGTGGAACGATTACCACCTCGATTCGGTTTGGAACGGCCTCTGGGCTGGCCTTGACTGGTACTTGGTCGACAACCATTGTGGTAGCCGGCCAGACGGCCAGTGGAACTTTGGTTTCGGCCACAAAGTCGTACACGACCAATGTGGTCTATGAGCCACCTCCAACTCCACTTCCGCCGATTCGGGTGTGGAGCCCGAAGGAGGGTGAGAAAAAGGACTTGCCTATCGAAAAGGGTAAGTAGGTACGCAAGTTCCCCCGATGCATGCTGGTCGGGGGAGTTTCTTTAAGTTCAGATGAGTCTGGGTTTTAAGAAACAGAATAGAATATTTCTTGTGGTATATTATTGCAGACTGGATGTGGGATTCTTTGTTTGCAAGGAAAGTTTCACATCAAGCTCTTTGACATCTTGCGTACAATAAATGCTTTTGTAGATCATCTCCGTTCCCTTGGAGCCTGTCCGCTTTGGGTGGATTGCAGGGGAATGGAGCAAGTCCATGTAGTAAAAAGAGTTTTAGGAGGAAAAATGACTAGTCGAGGATGGATAAGGGGTACAGTGACTCTAATTCTGGCAGTATCTATTGCCATATCAAGTGCTTTAAGGGTAGATGCGGCTAGGCTGCTTGGTGATATTTGGTATCCAGATGTCGGTCTGGTGCTGGATACTGGGATCGGTTCGGCCCAAGCTATCAGCTCGTCAGAACTAGTGGTGACTGGAACCATGCCAATCAAAGTTGGAGTGTTTTTGAATGTCAACGATGTTGTTGGTGATGGTCACCATGTGATGACTATGACGTTTAAAAATAACGCGGGTCTTGTGGCAGAAAGTTGCGGATGGGGTGGGGATATGCTGTTCTGGTATCTGACAAATAAGCAAGGGGAGGCCAGTCTTCTGGTTCATGCTTGGGATGTTGGAGTCAGTTTTTTTTGCAGTTATGATATCTTGACACCTGGAGTGTACGTATTTTCGCCCAGCATTACGCTAGGTGAGGTCGTATATCAGGGCGAAGTGCTGACTGCGATAATCCAGGGCGAGAGAATTTTTCTGCCGGCGGTGAGGCGGTAAAAAAGGAGGTTGTACGCAAGATCCCCCGATGCATGTTGGTCGGGGGAGTTTCTTTAAGTTCAGATTTGGGTACTGGATTTGAAGAAACTTTGGGTATATTCTGATTTATAGATGAAAAAGTTTTTTATATCCTTGGGGCTTTTGGCTGTGGCTGTAGTGTTACCAATGTATTTAACGAAAATTTTTGATGGGCGGGGTAGAGCTGCCAGTGAAGAGGTGTATTTGACCCCACCATTTACTCCGCCAAGTTCACCAACTGAGACACCTGTGATTTTTACGCCGCCATCTACCGGGGCAAATGTTAGGGTTAATCTGTCTGGATTAGATCCCCAAATCAATAGTGCAATTAGACATACCCTGGTCTACTCTTTTGAGGCCACGGAACCTATTACCGGGGAAATTCAAATACGTAAACAAGGATTGGGTCCATTTAATAACGGTATTCTGGTAAATGTAGTGCCTAATTTTGTGGATTTGCGAAGTTGTACTAATAACAACAGTCTTTTGATAACTTGTCCAATTAACAATAAAAGGTTGGGCCAAATTAGTGCAGAGTTAAGGTTTGGCACTGGCCCTGGATTAGACTTAACTGGAACATGGAGCACTAATGTTGGCGTATTTGCTAGAAGTGCTAGTGGAATAGGTGTAAGTGACTTTAAAGTGTATTCGACAGAAGTATTCTACAGTCCGACAGGCCCTACTCCAACACCACGCCCAACGGTAACACCCACATCTGTGCCCTTACAGGGGTTTGTACCAACAGTGTTAGGTGGTATAGGAAGCACGGCTGTCTGTAGTAAAAGTGATAGATTTTGTAGCCTACAATTTACAGCATCTTTTAGGAATCCAAATAGTCAGTATATATACAAACCAGTCTTCTGGAAGTCTGGGCTGGGTAGGTTTATAGATGGGTATGGGATTTGGAGGAGTGATAGTAATATCTATCCAGCAAGTCAACAAGACACAGTAGATCCAGTTTATGGAACAGTATCGACAGTGGTTAATATCGACAATCCCGGGGTAGTGGGAAGCTATGGGGGCACCATATATGCTGCTGGAAAGTTTTGTTATAACATGGCTGATCCTGCAACTTGTACCAAGGTGGTTCCAAGTGCCAGTATTGCCTATAAATTAATTGTAGTTCCTGACGTTACACCAACCCCGGTGGCAGCTTATTGTGGTCTGGGTGGAATTTATAGTTATGTAAATTGCAATGTGAAAGATGGAGGATATATCTCAGCCAAGTACGATTGTTACAATGGCCCAACCAAGCTATATACAGGTAGCCTTAGCTATAGCCAGTGTACAAGCCTAAGTGATATTAAAAAACAGGCTAGTTTGATGTGTGCTAAAAGATGTAGTATTTTAAAAGAGACTGTTGGGACCTTAAAGAAAGGATTGTAAAATAGGCAATTTTGTGGTAATTTAGCTTTAAGGTATGGGTGTGGGCACTCGCCTGCTGCGCTGGTTACCCGGCCCGTTCTTTAACAGGTTACTACTGTGTATGTGTTGTATTAAAAGGAGGAAGAATCGTGATCAAGAGACTGGTTGGCGTGATGTCGGTTGTGGTTGCAATGCTGTTGGCTCCCATCAGCGCTGCGCTCGGCATGAGCCCGATTGGGGTGGAATATCCAAAAAGTGGAGTGGTTATCCACTCAAACATTTTCACCCTGCCGTATGCCATTGACCATACCGTTTTCGACTACCGGGTGTTGCCTGGGTCGAGGATTGGGATACAGGTCACTGTGGAAGATCTGGAGATTCGACCCTGGATGTATCATGGTCGAAATATGCAAGTAGTTCTGAAAAATGACAGGAGGCTCCGGTTTGTAGAGGTGGTACATGATCAGGAAACGGAGATGTGCTCCTTGAATGATACGTGGAAGAAAAAAGAAACCTATGCCTCTGGAATGTTCAAGGTGTCCTTTTTCACTGTTCAGCAGTACACAAACGTGTACTGTGAGTTTACAGCTAGGTCTGGGACGTATGTATTTACTCCCAGTGTGGTTGTAGATGGAGAAATTCTTCTTGGGGACGTAATGACTATTCAGGTACCGGGTGTACCTGAAGAAATAGGCAAGGATTGGAAACCAAAAGATGTCACCTTGCCCTGGGATAAGGGTAAGTAGCGATACGCAAGTAGTAGCATCCTCCGGTGCCCTTGGCCGGAGGAGTTTTTTAAAGTTTAGATAATTCTGGGTTTTAAAAAACTAAAAATTACTATAAAAAAATCCCCCAAAGAAGGGGGATTTTTTGTTGAGTTCCGGATTTATTGGAGTTCTATCCGCAAAGCGGATCTCGTTGAAATATTATTTCAACTCGACTGTGGCGCCGGCGGCCGTGAGTTTGGCTTTGGCGTCAGCAGCAGCTTCTTTTTTCATGGTTCCAAGATTAGCTGGGACATTGTCTACCATAGTTTTAGCTTCTGCTAAACCTAATTCTGGCTTGAATTCGCGAACAGCTTTGATAACTCCGATTTTGTTAGCACCAGAATTGGTGATGACAACTTCAAATTCGGTTTTTTCTTCAGCGGCTGGAGCAGCGGCACCTGCAGCGGCTGGAGCAGCAGCTGGAGCAGCGGCCATAGCTTTGACTTCGAATTTTTCTTCGACTGCTTTGACTAATTCAGATAATTCCAAAACGCTAAGTTCAGCGATTTGGTCGATAAGTTTTTGGACGTTTGACATGGTTTTAATTTTTTAAATTTATAATTTAGTTTGGGCGAGGGAACCCCGCCCCTACACTAAGCTTTAGCTTTTTTATCTGCTAGAGCTTTGATAACTAGGGCAAATTGGGTCTGCTGATATTTAGCAGCATACATAAGACGTTGGAGTGGATTTTGAAGTCCACCCAAAAGTTGGGCATAAAGTTGAGACTTGCTTGGTAAAGATAGAAACTTTTTAAGTTCTTCTTGGGCCAAGAGTTTACCCTCAAAATATCCATACTTAAAGCTGACAACGGCATCCTTGATGCTTTCAACTTTTTCAAAGGCTTTGAGTGAGGCTAGCTCGTCACTATTAGAAAAAGTGATGGCGGTTGGGCCTGTCAATTCTTCTGGTAGGGGAGCGCCGGCTTTTTCAAAGGCTCTTTCAATAATGCTGTTTTTGGCAACTTCCATAACTCCACCAGAAGTCCTGATTTCGTCACGAAGAGAAGAAATACCAGCAGCATTGAGACCTTGGTATTGCACAAGAGCAGCTGATTTGGCCTCGCCTAAGCGTTTGGCTAAGTCTTCAACCTGAGCAATTTTGGCTTGATTTGGCATTGATATATTTTTTTAATAAATAAGCTTTATTGCTTGTAATTGTTTTGTAAAAAATACACTTCGTGCCAATTTTTTTAAAACAATTACTGCGCAATATTATTTTTTAATGTTAAGGTTCGATCAGCTAGATTTTTTCGAAAAAAAATCCTCCAAAGACGGAGGATGAAGAGAGAAGTATCTCGCCCGCCTAGGCGGGTCTGCGACTTTCAGTCTTGAACCTCGAGCGGGACTTATGGTTGCCGGCTGTCTTTGGTTTGATAAAAGAGTATACATGATATTTGATATTTGTAAATGTGTGCAATTGATGGGTATAATACGGGCTGTGAAGATATACATTATTGGGCCTTCTGCCAGTGGTAAGTCAACTTTGGCATTAGAAATCTCAAAAAAATACAATGTAAAGTACTACGATCTAGATTTATCCTTTTTGGATTTGAAGAAAATAAGTGGATCAAAGCAATATTGGTTAGATCAAAAAGTGATTAAATCAAATATTGCAAAAATTACCAAAGATAAGTCGTGGGTGGCTGAGGGGGTCTACCCTGTAGATGAATTGCTTACGCAGGCTGATGTAGTTGTTTATTTACACCAGGGTTTATTAAAGTCACTAGTTTTGTTTTGGAAGAGAAGTTTGAGTGACCCAGAACACAGGAAGAGATTTCCATTAAGTTGTGATATCGCATTTTCCTGGACAATCATTAAGCAACATTTTGGGCAGTTTTATTCCTTTTTTTATGATGATCTAGAATATCTGACTACTTTTGGGTTTGAAGATTATATTTCAAAGCGGACTAAGCCATTTAAATTCAAAGTAAACGGGTTTGACTATAAAGATTTGTTTGCTTGTCTAAATGAGTTATAATGAGCTATGAAAATATATTTTTCAGGATCCAGATTATTCTCCGATAAATTTGAAGACGTTTATTCTGTAGTTAGAGAAATTATTAATCAAGAAGGGTACACCTTGGTTGACAGGACAGAGGGTGGTGTTCCTGGTGATGTTTACAAGATAGATAGTAGCGAAAGAAAAAAAAGATATGTGTCTTTTATAAAAGCTTTGGATGCTTGCGATATTTCTGTATTTGAGGCATCTTATCCTTCAACATTACATATTGGACATGAAATAACTCTCGCCATCGAAAAAGGCAGACCTGTTGTTGTTTTGTATTCTGATGGTGACGAAAAGGAACCTGTCTTGTTTAGAGGAATCAACAGCGACAAGCTTATCTGGGTTAAATATAATTCAAAAAATTTAAAAACAGTGTTAACTAATGCTTTGGAAGAAGCAAAAAAGATGCAGGATGTGCGTTTTAACTTTTTTGTATCGCCAAAGATACTAGAATACCTAGATTTTGTGGCTAAAAAACGCATGATTCCCAGATCAGTATTCCTACGGGATCTAATTGAAAAAGAAATGAAGAAAGACAAAGAGTTTGGCGAGGATAAATAAAATCGGGTTGATTTTAATTACAACTTGCCTGTACTGTGACATCCTTTGAGTTTTCAGTACGCGCTGATTTTAAGGTTACAGTATATCTTCCTAGAGCGTGCGTAAAAGCAATTTCTTCCGAGTTTACCAAAAGGGCTGCTAGTTGATTGGTGGTGGTTAAGCCAAGTCCTTCGGTTCTAACTTGAATAGTTTCACCGGCAACTTTGACGCTAGCTCCGTTTGGGACATCATTAAAGGTAAGATTAATTCGGTTACCCGGGCAAGAAATGGTTCCAGCATCTCTGAGTTGACCAGTATTACTAATACAACCTGTAGTACTTAACAAACCAGACAATATTAAAGATATCAATTTACTTCTTTCCATATATAAGTATATTATACACTATCGGTAACTATTGGCGATTTTGTCTAAAATTGGCTTTAATTTTTAGCCAGTGGAGGCCTTGGCGGCAGAGGTATTGGGCATCGGCGGGGTTGAGTAACAACTCCTTGACTACTTCTTCTAGAAAAATGGTATTTTGTGAACCCTTTACCAAAATTATGGAATTTTTTGTATTAATTTTTTTTAGATAGTCTAGAACTTGCCAGTAGTATAAAAACTTGTGGATTTTTTTATGGTTGGGAAAATATTTTTGCATTTGGGGACCAACGGTGAGGATTAGATCGGCACAGGCCAGGGCATGGGGGGCAAGTGAGCGATGCTCGGGCGCGGATTGGTGGCCAAGTTCGCGCATATCGCCGAGGATAGCTATTAGCTTTTGGCTATTAGCTTTTAGTCGTTGGTCGTTAGCTGTTAGCTTTTGATCGTTGGTTTTTAGACTTTTGAGTAAATCCAAAAATTCGCGCATAGGCTGGGGTGAGGCATTGTAAGTGGAATCAATAATAGTTGAGCCTGATTTGCCCGCAAATAGGCCGGCTCGGCCAGGGGGTAAGTGAAAATTAGCTTTGATATTTTGGATGGCTTGGGATTTGGGGATGCCTAGGATGTGGGCTAGAGTGATGGCGGTGCCAAAGGTAATATCGTAAACCTGCGGGAAAATATATTTCGGTTTTTTTGGGCTAGATAAGTTTTTCGTACTCCCGCCAGAGGCGGGCAGGCTCGTGCCGTGCTGGTCGCTTGTGCGCGAAAAAATTACTTCTTTACCAAAAATGCTATTTGCAGCGCATTTTTCTATAGAAATTACTTTGGCTTGGATATCTTTGCGGGTGGCCCAGACAAGGGGATCGTGGGGATTAAGGATGGCGATTTGGTGGGGTAGCAGGGATTGGGTTAGAACAGCCTGCTCCTGGCACATGAGCTGCCTGGCCCGGGTGGCCCTACGAGTACCGGTAATGGATAAGGGTATTAAGGGATCGAAATTTTGAGTGTGAACGTTAGATACATTGAGGTGGATGGCCATATCAGGCTTTAAAATACGTAGTAAATAGCGAATATTAAGGGGTTCACTTGGTCCGTCGACGTCCATTTCCACTAAATATAGCTCCGGAAGATAGTTATTAGTGAGGATTTTTAGTGGTGCTAAAAGGCAAACTTTGGCCCAGGATAGGGGTGAATAACTGTCTAATTTAAAGCCCAGAATGTTGGCTGGGAGGCCATACTCGGAGTTATAATTTTGGTTGGTTTTGACTTTAAAATGAGGTGAAAGAGCGGCCTCCATGGCTTGAATAGCGCTGGTTTTTCCGGCCGAGCCAGTCAGGGCGATAATCTGGAATTTGCGTCCTGTAATAGTAGAAAAAAGGTGTAATTTTTGGATTTGTAGCGAGGCAAATATCCTAAGATAAAATAGGAAAAAAGGCATTAAAAGTTTCATAAAAGGTTAAAAAGAGTGGTAAACATGGCTTTGTAGCTGTCTGAAACAGACTGATTTTCAATAATAATGCCAATTATAGCCTGGTTGTAGTCTAAAATGGCCACTTTGTTGTCATAGATATAGGTTTCGGCGGAAAAGTAGGTTTCTGGGGGAAGGAGCTTGGTTTGACGCAAAAACAGAGGGTCGCCTTGGCGTAGGGCAAGGCCACCGGGATTGGTCACCGCCAGAACCTTGGCTGGAATTTTTTTATTAACCCGCTCTTCAATGAAATTATCGTGCTTGCGCTGGCTAAAAACACGTCTTTCAGTTTCTTGGTTGGTCCAAATAAGGACTTCTTTTTTGTTGGTAGACAAAATATCCTGCCAAATACGAAATAGACCCGAGGGGCCTTCGTAAACTTTGGCCTTGGGTCGAAGGGTGGAATAGGAATAATTGGCTTCCAGCTCTGGTAGGGAGTTTTTTAGGTCTTGGGAGGCTTTTTTATATTGAGTTCGCCTTTGTTTTAGGGCACTATAAAGTTTTTCTGGAGAAGTAGGGTAGAGGGTGATTTTATAATTAGTGACTTCTTTGCTAATTAGTTTTTTGGACAGTAGCGAGTCAACAAGTAAATAAGCTGTGGAGCGTTTTGTATCGGTAAGCTTGGCCAGTTGGTTGGTGGCAATAGGTCCAGAAGTTAGTAAATACTCATAAAGCTGGATTTCTTTAGTGCTGGCGCCAAGCAGTTCCAGGGCCGAGATTAGGCTTTTGTTCATATTTGTTGTATATGAATTATATTATAGATGAGTAGAAAATTGGGCTTAAGATGAATGTTGTCTATAAATAGTAGACATGTTGGCTGGTCATCACAGGGTGAAAAAAGTAGAAAATATGATTTTTTAATTTTGATATACTATGGCCATATGAATAAGTATATTTTTATTCCAATGCGTCCCAGGTATGTTAAAAAATCAGAAGTGCCTGGTTTTTTGGTTATGCAACATAAGCTTTGGGCCATTGTAGGTTTTGCTTTCGCTTCAGTTTTTGCTATGTTTGATTTCTTTATAGTACCAAAGGTGGCAGTTTTATATAGAGATTTCGGACAATCACTTCCGCTAATTTTTAGCTATAACTCCCTAATTTTAAAATTAGGAATGGTTATTTCATTGATGGGAGCGGCATACGCTTTTCTAGACAAATCTGCTGATTCTGTTACTTTAAAGAGAGTCGCTAAATATAAAAATGACGCGATGGTAAATGTGAACGAGCTAACTAATTTTAAGCTTGAAATAGCTATCTTTGTATTAATGGGGGTGGTGTTAGCCGGGTTGATACTTGGTTTGATTAATCCGCTATATGGTTTGGTGGATAGTTTATAACTAGACTAGTTGACTAAAAATAGTGGACAAGAAATCAGATTCCGGATCAAGTCCCCAGTGACGTTATGATAGGGAATGAAAAAACTAAAAATCATGGTGGTGTGTGGAGGAGTAGGGGGTGAAAAAGAAGTTTCAAAAGCTAGTGGAAAGAAAATCTGCGACAAAGTAGATGCCAATAAATATCAAATTATTAAATTCGAAATAGAAAGCGGGCAGGATTATTTTAAGGTGGTAGAAAAATGCAGGCAAGAAGAAATTGATTTGGTGTTTAATGCTCTACATGGGGAGTGGGGAGAAAATGGGGTATTTCAAGCAATTTTGGAGGCAGCTGGGATTAAATATACCGGTAGTGGTGTGGTGGCAAGTAGTGTAGGAATGAACAAAAAATTGACTAAAGTGGTGGCTAGAGCAGTAGGGATAAAAACAGCAAGGTACACTTCACACTTACCTTGTGTGGTCAAGCCGGTCGATAATGGCTCCAGTGTGGGGGTTAGTGTGGCTTTGACTAATGTAGAACTACAAAAGGCTATAAAAGAAGCAAGCAAATATGGAAAGTATTTTTGTGAAGAATATATAAAGGGGGTGGAAGTATCCTGTGGGGTGATGGGAAATAAAATTATCAAAGCCTTGCCGGTAATAGAGATTTGTCCGAAAAATAGGTTTTTTGATTATGAAGCTAAATACACTCCTGCCAAGTGTGAGGATATAGTACCTGCTAGAATAAGCGAGGAGTTAACTAAAAAAATCCAAAAGCAGAGTGTAGCTATCTATAAAAAATTGGGGTGTAAGGGATACGCTAGAGTGGATTTTATTATTAGAGAAAACATACCTTATTTTTTGGAAATAAATACCTTGCCAGGGATGACAGAAATGTCACTTCTACCCCAAGAAGCGGCAGCAGTGGGAATAGATTACCCAAGCCTTTTGGATAGGATTGTAGAGCTGGCTAGGGAGTAAGCTAACCGAAATTGACGTATATTATATATATTCGGTAGGCTCAGATATTGACATTTAATATCATATAATATAGAATAGTCAGTTCTTTTGAAAGCATTGCGCTTTTGAAAAAGAAAGGTGTATTTTTTGTCGCACTTTAAAAAATTGTATGAAACTAATTTACTTGCTAGGTGAGTGTACATATTAGACCTGAAATCAGGTTTGATATGTGCACTCACCATGTAGGTGAGCTAATTAAAAGGAGATTAACATGAATGACAATGATTCGGGTGGGTTTTCGTGGCTGGAAATACTTAAAAACTATTTCTGGGTGCTTGGTCTGATTTTTCTTGGTGCTGCGGCTATCCTGGTGTTTCAGCCATTTGCCCAAAATAAGCAGACTGAGAACAATCGGGCATCTGATCAGTACGTGGCCTCGGCTCAGGATAACATGAACTCGGCTTTGCGAACGTACGACAATGTTACGGTCGACATCGCCAAGTTCAAGGCGGCCGATCCAGTGGGCAATGCCCAGCTGATTCAGGGTATGGAGGCACAACGCCTGAATGCCCACAATCAGATGTGTGATGCTGCCACTAAGATTGAAAAGAAATACGTACCAGATCCTGTGCAACAGCATATGGCCATGGTACCCTGCCGATAAGGCAAAGGAGAAATCAAATGAACAAGAATATGAAGCTGATCGCAGGTTGTATCTTGCTGGTTTTTTTTACCCTGGGGTGCTCTGCAGATTCTCGCGAGGCACAGGTTGTTGATAAGCAGCAAACTATCTATACGGACAGCCAGCCTGCCCCGTTTTTTGATTAGTCGTTCCAGCGTAACCTCTGGGTGCAGTATTACAAAGCTCAGAACGACAACACCAGTACGTTTACGTTTGTGACGGAAATGGGCCACTTGATTTTTGAATGTGCCAGTGTGGGCATGCCTATTCCGGCCGGCACTCAGCTCACGAATCCAGAAAAAGCGGTTAACTCCCAAGTTACCCTGCCTCAGGCAGAACCGAATGGTTTGTACACTTTCCCAAGTGCGGCGACCGTTTTCTTTTGCCTGAATCCGAATGGGACTGTATCACCAGTTTATTTTGAGGCAAGTGTTTCCGCAGTGACCTTTCCGGCCAAATGGGATGATAGATTGCAAAGGATTGTTAGGGTGGAGGGTCCATCTAGCATGAACTTTACCACCAAGCCTCCGGTGGCGCCGGCGACAGCCGTGCCAAAGAAGTAAGTTTCATACAAGTAATTGTGTGACAGCCCCCCGGGACACCGGGGGGCTTTTAACATCTGGTTAGTTTAATAAATTATTGTTATATAAGAATTTTCAAACCAACCGAAAACTTAGCCTCGAAAATAAGTAAGTCAGCCGAAAGAGATATGTAATTAATGCCTATCTTTAGGTAGATACTTGACATTGTTGGTTTGGTATTATAAACTAGTGTTACCTAGAAAGAAATAAGCACAGTGCTTAACAAAAAACTTTTTTAGCAGGAATTAACAACTAGATTTGAAAAGAAAAACAAACTATATTGGATAGCTCGATGCTCCCTGTGGGGTCAACGGGCTATCCAATACGGGATGGCAATACAAAGGAGAGTCATGATTAGAGATATGTTTGAAAGTGTAGCGGGAACTATTTTCGCTGCAGTGTGTGTGGTCGTGTTCTTCGTGATCGTTGGTGTTGCTACTGATCGGGTGTTCCTCGAGCCCCAGAGGCAGAACGGATACCAGTTTAAGGTCACACAGTTTATGGCCGACTGGTGCTCGCAAGGGGAAGGGGATCCGTTTGCCAGTGGCACACGTACCTCTTTGCTTGCTTTGCGTGAGTCTGAACCTGCTCGTTTTGCTGCGTTGGATGGTCGGGTGGCCCGCCGAATCAACGCTGCAGTTGCTGGAGATCGAATTTCGGCTTGTAACTAAGCTGGAAGAGAAAAAAACCAAGGAGAACAAAATGAAGATCAATCTGAAAGTGATTGTGCCGTTTGTTGTACTGTTTGCAATCGGATTGGCTGGCTGTTCAGATGCAAGCTACCAAGAAAATAATCAAACCTGGCGTAACCGCCAGTCGATTGCCAGTGCCATCCCGCTGCCACCGTTGTCTTATAGTGCTCGTCGGTTGGTTCTGGCCAAGTATTACTTGGTGCTGGAACGGCCGAGGTTGGAGACTTGTACATACATCTCTGGCCGTGGTGCTAATGGCGAGGCGGTGATTCCGACTTTTGGTCCTAGCGTCAACCTGTCAAACCAGATGACGCCACCCAATCAGTCGGAACCGGACAGTGTGTATGTTGGCTCAAACGACCAGACCTTGGTCGTATTGCGCAACGGCAACTTTGCCACTATCGAAAGTGACGTGGTCACAGTTGGTGGTAACTGTCCGGAAGGCGTGAGGCCGAATACTCCGTTGCAGCGAGTGCTGGAGCAAGCCAGTGGTGGCAAGCCAGCATTTGACTTTACCAACGAAGATGGTCTACGTGTCAAATAGTTGTTAAGTCCGGTGTAAGAGGGGAAAATGTGCCCGTTTGCGGGTACAAATTTCTCGTCTTATTACAAAACTAAAGCCCTCGAGCAATCGAGGGCTTTTTAATATAATCTTTTGCATTAGAAATTGACAAAAGTAATGCAAAATGATAAAAATAATGTATGACTTATACTGTAACTGTAACTTCTCAGGGGCAAATAACTGTACCGATATCGGTAAGACGGAGTTTGTTTGCTAAAAACAAAAAACAGAAGTTACTAATGTCTGTAATAAATAATAGAATATTGTTGGAACTACCGGCTGAAAAGAAAGGTTTAGTAGGGAGCATAGCCGTAGAAAATTTACCGGTTTTTAATTCTGGACAGGAATTTGCAGACTATCTGTCTGGTGGGTTGGATGAAGAGTATTCTGGTTGATACGAATATCATTATTGCTATTTTTTTAGATCAATATAGTAGTTTAGACAAGCAAGTAGCAAAGAAAATTGAACTATTTTTGGATGGAAAGGTGGATTGGATTCTGGATCCAATAGTTTTGTTTGAATGTGTTTACACAATGAAAAATAAACTTAATCTGACAAAAGATGTGGTTTGTTCTAGGCTCAAGTCGTTTATATCCAAGGAAAACCTGGAAATAGGAATAGGGGAAAAGCAGGATAAAGGTTTTTGGCGAGATGTGCTTGACACATATACGAATAATTCTCTGGATTTTGTGGATGCTTATTTACTTACCAGAAGTAGAAGTAGTAAAGCTTTTGAGCTTTTGAGCTTTGACAAAAAACTTATTTTTTTTGGGTGATGAGCAGATAGACAATTTCAGCAGCGTGGGGCTGGTCGGCTTCGGGCATGGCAGTCCAAAGAGATTGGATTAGGCTAGTAGCCTTTTTTTCACCTTCGGCAAAGTCAACGCTTTCTAGACGCTTGGTCCAGGCTTTGGCTTGGAGGTTGTTGTAAACAGGCCTAGGGTCACCATAGACTTCGCCAGCGCTAGTATTGCCCACCTCACTACTAGCATCTAGGAATACTTGAGAAGCAATACAGGTGGCAAAGCCATCGACAAAACCAGGGGCAGCTTTGCCACTGTAAACCTCTTTTAAAACCGGGTCAATTATAGACTGGTACTTGGTTACTAGAGCATCAATGTCCATCTTAGTTTAATTTTACCTTAATACCAGGTCCCATGGTGGACGAAAGTACTAATTTTTTGATTTTAGTAGGATTAATTACTTTGATAAGCTCTTCTAAATTGGCTACCAATTCTTTTTCAGCTTGATCAAGCTTGCCTACAACCATATGGATAACTGGGGCGGACTTTTCGGTTTTAACTACAAGTTTGGCAACAGATAACTTTTTTAAAGCTCCGGCTGTGTCATCGGTCAGGGTACCGTTTTTAGGGTTAGGCATGAGCCCTCGGGGACCCAGAAGACGGGCAAAAGGTAAAAGCTTGGTCATTACTGTGGGAGTAGAAACTAAGATGTCAAAATTGACCTTGCCTTCTTTAAGTTCGGCAATAACAGCATCATTGGCTACCACAATTTTTTTAGAAGCTTGTTCTAGGTGAGGGAAAACTATTTCCCCGACCGTTCCGGGGGTAAGGGTGGTCATGATATGGGCTTCAATTTTACCCACAAATTTGGCTAAATGAGTATCTTTAGCTAGCTTGATGGCTTCGGGGAGATCATAGAGCTTTTTAGAGTCTATTTTCTTTTTGACAGCTAGATATTTCTTGCTGTGAGCAGCTTTCTTTCCACCCGAGGCGGATTTTTCGGCTTCTTTTTTGTCGACAGCAGCTTTTGGAGCCACTTCTTCTTTAACTTGAGTCTCAGTCGAAACAATAGTTTTATCTACTTTTGTTTCTTCCACCTCAGCTCCGCCCAAGGCGGATTTCGCTTTGCTCAGCTTCTTGGCTTGTGTGGTTTTGGACATATTTTTGTCTTTAGTCTTTTGACGTTAGTCGTTAGACAATTTTAAATTAATAATTTTATTCTTCTTCACCGTCTTTTTCTAAGCCTTTTTTAACCCTTTCTGCTCTGACTAGCAATTCTTTAGGTTCAGTATTGCTTAGTTGAGAAAGTCTTATAATTTCGGCTAAATCTTTTGGTTTACTTGGGTCTAAACCAATAGTTTGGTAGGCTGCAGAATAAATGGAAACTGGCGTTTCTTGGATAGTCATAATTATTTAATAATTTCTAACCCCATACTTTTGGCGGTGCCAGCGACCATGCGCTTGGCAGCATCAAGAGATTTGGTATTAAGATCAACTATTTTTTTCTTGGCGATATCAGTGATTTGAGCATCGGTGATTTTGCCAATTTTTTCACGACCAGTTAGACCAGTACCTTTGGCTATGCCAGTGGTTTTTTTAATCATGTCAGAGACTGGTGGTTGCTTTAAAATGAATTCGAAAGATCGGTCTTCGTAGATGGTGATAATAGCAGGAATAATACTACCAGCCATAGCCTTGGTTTTGTCATTAAATTCCTTGCAGAAGTCCATGATTTTAATACCATGAGGACCAAGTGCGGTACCAACTGGGGGAGCGGGGGTAGCAGTACCAGCACCGATTGCGAGTTTAACTATTGTTTTAATTTTTTTAGCCATAGTTTCAAAAAATTCCAATAACCAATCATTCAATAACTAATTGGTTTGGACGTATCCGCGAGAAGCGCGCGAGAAGGTATTATAACATGCTTGGACAAGTTTGAGTTTTTAGTCGTTGTCCAGATTCTGCCTATACACAAAAGTAACTTTTACCTTACCCTCTGCAAGGGCGTTAAATTCTTGTGCCAGAGACAAAAACCCATCACCACCTTCTCCTAAATCAATCTCTGGAAGACCAGTGGGGGATAGCTGTGAAGATCTGACGGTTATAATATCGACTGGTAGCGACCCGTCCTTACGATTTAAACGTAATATTGATTCTCGGCCAATTGTTTGGGGTCTGCCTAGTAACCACCTTAGTTTATCTTGAAATACTCTAACTTCAACTTCATCTGTGGTAACTCTTAAGGCTTGTTTATGCTGATCACTACTTTGTCTTGCTACATTCAGAAGTGCTAGCTCTAAAACACTTATTCTACGCTGTATTTGTGGGGGGAGTTGGTTAATCGGTGACAGTTTTAGATCGGGAATCCCATTTATTTTGGTTCTTTTAACGATAATCCTACCATCTTTTCCTTCTTCTATACTGAACATTTTTTGTTAATAATAATTATAACGGCGATATTATACCATATCAGACAAAGTTACTCTTTCGCCGTTTCTGGTGTGATGAACCACTATAATTTCATCTTTTCCAATATTTTTTAATCGCTGGCCTATTAAAAAAGCCATGTATTCTGGCCAGAAAATTACCTCAATTTCTGGTTTATTGCTTGGTATCAATTCGCGCGACCTAATCCTAATACGGCTTGTAATACCTGTCGAGGTTTTTAAAACTGTCTGCTGCCCTGTTCGTTCTGGGTGCCCTAATAAAAGGTGTTGGAGATTTAAATATTGGGAGACCTTTTGTTCAATGTATCTAGCTTTAACGCCAGATTTAATCCCCAAATCTTGGATTTCAAGAAGTGCCCCTTGCACTTCTGGGGGTAGCTGACCTATGGCTTGGTTGCGAAGATTTTCAAAATTCAATGAAACATTCTGGGTGACTTCAATCATATTGGTTCAATATAATTATATTAAGCGTATGTTACACCATATCTGGCAAGGTTACTCTTTTACCTTTTTTGGTGTGGTAGACAACTACAATTTCATCTTTTCCAGTTTCTTTAATAATTCTTGCAAACCGTTTACTATTTTCTACGTCGGCAGTGATTTCAACTTCTGGTCTTTCGGTAAAACCTAGTTCTTTTGATCTGACAACAATAAAGTTTTGCTCCGACTGGCGAGATAGTAAAACTGATTGTTGGCCGCTTCTAGCAGGCCTTCTAAGTAGGAGAGATTTAAAATCTGGGTAAAATGATACTTTTTGCTCTTGGATAATGGCATCAGGAAAGACTGATCGGACATCATCTTCAAAGCCAAAAACCATGTTTTGAACTTCATGGGGCAACTGGGCAATGGCCTGGCTACGTAGATTGGCAAGTTTTAGAGCGACAATCCTGGTTACTTCAATCATTTTAATCGGTTTTAGCCGAGCCTAATACTGAGAAATGGCTCTTCTATTGGACGACTTTTTTTAAATATCCCCGTAACAGCCTCTAAGAAGCTTGAGCGTGGATATACTTGTAACACAGGCGGTGTGACACCGTCTGCTTCGTCAAAAATCGATACTTCGATTGGGCCTTTTTCTTGGGCAATATCTAGAATCTTGGGTACAACTTCTGGTGGAACCTTTTTACCTTCGATTGAGAGCATATTAGACCTCCTTGCTAATTTGTAGAAAGTCGAGTTCGACTGGAGTTTCGCGCTCGAAGAAGGAAACTAGAACTCGTACTTTGCCTTTGGTTTCGTCAATATTATCGATAGTTCCAATAAAATCGGAGAAAGGTCCGTCGATAATCTTGACCACCTCACCAGCTGAGTAACTAGTCTGAAAGCGTGGTTTTTCTTCTTGGGATGAGTTAACAATGCGGTCAACTTCAGCTTGGGAAATACGGGTAGGAAGCTTGTTGACTCCAATAAAGCCAGTTACTCCTGGAGTTAGGCGAACTGCAGACCAAGCATCATCTTCTAGTAGCATTTGCAAGAGAATATAGCCTGGAAGTACTTTTTCTTGAGCTTCAACTTTTTGACCACGTCTGATAATCATCTTTTTTTGCAGGGGAATCACGGCTTGGTAGATTTTGTGCTCAACCCCAAGCGATTTCATACGAATCTTTAAGGCTTCGATTACTTTATATTCGTGCCCAGAGGCAGTGTTGACTACATACCAAGCAGAACCAAATTCTGGCACGTCATCGGACAGCTTGAAGATGTATTCCTTGGTTTTAGTTATAGTGGATGAGTTTGGCATAGAGCTTTATTTTACCTTAGTTTTTGGAATTTTGGGAACTTGAGTTGGAGCAAGGGTGGCGGAAGGTGTGGCGATAGTTTCAATGGGGGCTAGAGTAGGTATAGGCTGGTTGTATCTGAGTCGTCCAAGCTCGCCGATGGTGGAGGTTAAGGCAAAATCAAAACCACCAAGTAGCAGGGCAATGGCAAAACTTAGAAAAATAACTACTATAGATAGCTGAGTTAGGGTTTCCCGGGTTGGCCAGGTAATTTGTTTGATGATGGCAAAAACCTCTTTTATATATTGAATTACGAACATGGGAGATTATAGCAAACTAACATCAACTATTGGATTGCGTCTGAATTGGGCGAGGCCACGCCCAGTATGTGGAAGGTGAGCCATTGTGGCTATAGCCCTGGCAAAGAGTCTGGCATTTTCAACTATTTGGGGTCCTTTTTCGATAGGGATTAGCTCTAAGGCTTGAAAAAACTCTTCTGAGGATTCTAGCTGGATGGCCATATCCATAAGATTTTTGGCCCTGGTGGTTTTTTCAGGATCAGGAGTAAGCCCAAAAAGTTGTCTTAGCTCGCCATCATCTTGGTCGTATAGGGACAATTCTTGGAGAGCAAGCTTGCGAAATAAATATGCTTCAGGTGGCATTTGTGTATTTTAACAGACAAGTGCTATAGTTATAAATGTAATGCAAATTGCTTTAACTTATGATGATGTTTTGTTGGTCCCACAGTATAGTGAAGTAAGATCTAGAAAAGATGTTTCAACTAAAATAAAACTAAAAAATCTAGAGCTAGAAGTGCCAATTATGTCAGCCAATATGACTAGCGTGGTGAGCCTGGAGCTGTGTGAAGAGCTGTCAAGGTGTGGGGGTATATCTACTGTAGATCAGTTTAGAACTTTGGAAGATGAAGCCAAACTTGTAGCTCAGATTAAAGCCAATGGGAAGGTCGTGGCAGCTGCCTGTGGGGTAACCAAAGACTATAGAGAAAGAACTACGGCATTAGTTGGGGCTGGGGTAGACATATTGGTTTTTGATACACCACACGCCGATTCACTAAATGCAGTTGAAGCAGTGAGATGGTGTCGAGAGGCCTATGGGGAACTTAATATAGTATGTGGGAATGTGGGAACAGGGGAGGGGGCTAGACGAATTTTTGAAGCTGGAGCTGATGGAGTCAAGGTGGGGGTTGGTCCTGGGGCTGCATGTTTGACAAGAATAAATGCAGGAGTAGGTTATCCACAGCTGGATGCTGTACTGGAATGTAGTCGAGTGGCGAGGGAAATGGGCAGATTTATAGTGGCTGATGGTGGAGTCTCGACAAGTGGTAACTTTGCCAAGGCTGTGGCTGCCGGGGCTAGCTTGGTGATGATGGGCAGTGTTTTTGCAGGATCAAACGAGAGTCCTGGGGACCTTATAATGAACAATGGCAAACAATATAAGGAATACTTTGGTTCAACTTCAGTAGTAGGTAGAACCCATCGCGTAAAACAAGACATAAGACATGGGGGTAATCCTGGGGAGTTTGTAGAGGGGGCGGCTGGACTAGTGCCTTATCGAGGTAGTGTGGCGGAAATCGTGGAACAATATGCTATGGGTCTAAAGAGTGCCATGAGCTATTCTAATTCCCATACTATCGTGGACTTTTGGCAAAGAGCGAGATTTGTGCAAATTACTAGCTCTGGAATGAGGGAAAACGGAGCGCATGGAATAATGGTAGTATAATAAACTATGTTGTGTCCTTATTGTGGTTTTGATGAATCTAATGTACTAGAAAGCCGAGATGCTAGTGATGGCAAGGCAACTCGCCGGAGGCGGGAATGTATCAAGTGCAAAAAAAGATTTACTACCTATGAAGAGGTAAAAGAGATTGAGCTAAGAGTGGTTAAGCGAAATGGAAAGATCGTGGACTATAATCGCGAGAAGCTTGTAAAGTGTTTTGATAAGGCTTGTTGGAGAAATACCCCAGATGAGAGAGCCAAGTTTGTAGAAGAAATTGAAATGAAACTATTAAATTGGCCTAGTGTGGAAATTCCTAGTGTGGAAATAGGCAATATGGTAATGGAACTATTAAAGCGAGTAGACGCTTTGGCTTATATTAGATTTGCTACTGTCTTTTTAAGAATAGAAAGAGTGGAAGACTTTGAGAGTATGATAAAGGAGTTTAAGAAATAAGTTATTTCATAGCTCCAAATTTTTTGAAGGCTTCTAGTATTTCCACTGGAAGAGCAAAGACAACGGTGTTACTTTGGTTGCCTAGATTTGATTCAATGGTTTGCAGAGTACGCAGGGAAATAGCCCCATTTTCAGTAAGTACTTTGGCAGCCTTTTGTAAGTTTTGAGAAGCAGATAATTCACCCTCGGCTCTAATTATCACGGCACGACGGTCGCGCTCGGCTTCAGCTTGCTTGGCCATCACACGTTTAATATCAGCAGGGAGCTCAATGTCTTGGATCTTGATGGCAGTAACGTCGATACCCCATTCTGAAGTTTCAGAATCAACAATTTTTTTAATTTCTTCTGATATTTTTTGGCGTTCGGAAAGGAGTTCATCTAAGGTAACCGACCCGATAATGTCGCGCAGGGCGGCTTGGGCGTATTGGGAAATTGCATAATCAAAATCTTGAATTTTAAGTACTGCATCTTCGGGCTTGATTACTTGATAATAAACTACGGCGTTAATATTGGCTGGGACATTGTCTTTGGTTATAACTTCTTGTTTAGGAATATCAGAGGTAGTGATACGAATATCTACTTTGATGACGTTTTGTAAAATTGGGACAAGTATTTTTAATCCAGGCTGGAGAGTATAGGAATAAGTACCTAAGGTTAGGACAATACCTCGTTCGTATTGGTTGACGATGATAAAGGCTTTTAAGAGTAGGATGAAACCTACAAATAGTAAAAAGACGGTGGTGATTATTGAAAATTCAAGCATAAAATATAGTATCACAAATACTTGATTTAAAACAAGTCTTGTGGCCTAATTAAATATGACTAAAAATATAATATCTAGTGCGGTTATGGGTTTGGCCATTGGGGTTGGTGTGGTAGGAGGTCTAAGGGTGTTTCCCATGGTAACTAAAATGGAATCTACGATTAGTGTGACTGGTGAAGCCAGAAGCAAACAAAAAAATCAGCTGGCTACATTTAACGCTGGTGTAAACCTAGTAAAAGACAAACGGGAAGATGCTACGAATGAAATGAACTCTAAGATGAAGGCTTTAAGTGAGTCACTAAAAACTTTTGGAATTAAGAGTGAGGATATAAAAACCACAGGACTCAATTTTTATCAAAATCCAGAAAATGCCGGCACGTATCCTGGGGCACCCAAGCCTGGAAGCTGGAATGTGAGTTCAAATATAGAAATAACCCTGCGCGAAGTGGATAGGGCCAATGCCTTGGCTGACCTGCTGTCTAGCAGCGGAGCTAACAATGTAAGTGGACCAAATTTTATGATGGACGATACCGCTACTCGTGATGCCGAAAAAGGACTAGTGGACCTAGCGATGACGAATGCTCGTGAAAAAGCAGAGGCTATGGCTAAATCTAGCGGTAGGAGCTTGGGCAGAGTAGTGTCGGTTTTTGAGTCTGGGAGCAGCATAGGTTATCCTGTACCTATGATGGCTAAGCTCGACTCTGGAATGGGCGGCGGAGCCAGCCTTGAACCTGGTAGCGCATCAGTATACAAAAATGTGAGCGTGGTGTTTGAGTTGAAATAAACATATTAAATATATATAATAGGCGACATGCTGCATATATATGAAGCTAACAAGAGGCCCCCGGTGAGTGATTACGAAAGGAAAAGAAATGAACAGGCAATACTTGATGCTCAAAAAGTTCGCGAGGGTAGAGAGGCTAGATTAAAAAAGCGAGATTTTGACGCACATAATAAGGATTCAGGTTTTGAAAAACACGCTACTCCTGTAAAGTAATTTTACTGCTATAATTTTTTATGTCTGAAGCAGGAAGATATCGGGTATTAGAAGGAATTCAGGGGTGTGGTAAGACGACTATAATTGCGATGATAGCTGGGTATTATGCCTCAAGAGATATTCCGGTATTAGTAACTAAAGAACCTCATGGAACAGGTCCGGGACAAAGGATTTGGAAGGAGGTGTTAGCAAAAAAAGCACAAGGTATACATGATCCGGCTTATGAAATGGACCAGATGTTTTTAGCTAGAAAGATATTATTACCCATAGTAGAACAAGCTGTTGTCAATGGAATAGACGCCTGGTCATCCCGGTGTTATTTGTCAACTGAAAATCTTCAAATACGTGAAATGGGTGGGGATAGGATGAAATATGAAACTCTGGTGTCTGGATTAGTTCGACTGCCAGACGAAATTTATATATTAGATTGTGAGGAACAAGAAGCTATGGATAGAATGAAAAGAGGGGGTAAGTGGCACGCTTATAGAGATATAAGCTTAGATGTTTTAAAAGCAAGGAGACAGGCATATCAGGAGGCATCTTTAAATCCAAGGGAAGGTGAAAAAAGAATTTTAATAAATGCAAATAGTCCAGTAGATGAAGTCTTTCATAGTATAATAAGTCGTGTCCAACATATTTGAATTACTGGAAAAAGAGCAGGAAAGACAAAGATCTGCACTTAGCCTGATTGCTAGCGAAAATATTGCCTATCCAGAGGTACTGCGGCTAGAGGGAAGTTGCTTAATTAATAAATATGCTGAGGGGTATTCCGGTAAGCGCTATTACCAGGGCAATAAAATAATAGATGAAATAGAGACTTTGGCCATTGAAAATACCAAAAAAGTTTTTGGTTTGGCACACGCTAACGTGCAACCTTATTCGGGAAGTCCGGCAAACAGCGCTGTTCTAATGGCTTTGTGCCAGCCAGGGGATACTATAATGGGATTGAAACTTTCAGCCGGAGGGCACTTGACCCATGGTCATCCGGACATAACTTTTTCAGGTAAATTTTTTAAATCGATACAGTTTGATGTGGATCAGGAGGGACGAATTGACTATGAGGAGGTGGAAAAACTAATAGATCAAACTAGACCAAAGGTAATTTTCTTTGGAACAACCAGCTATCCTTTTACGCTCGATTTTGGGCAAATTAGCCGAAGTGCTGATAAAGTGGGTGCTTATTTGGTAGCGGATATTTCACATATTGCCGGATTAGTGGCCACGGGGTTGCACCCGGACCCTGTGCCCTATGTGCATCTCATAACTTTAACAACTCACAAGATGTTAAGGGGACCCAGAGGGGCCATTATTGGGGTTACACAAAAGGGGTTGGAAAAAGATTCGGAATTGGCAAAGAAGATAGATAGGGCTGTGTTTCCCGGAATGCAAGGCGGGCCACATATGAATACGATTGCAGGGATAGTCTATACGATGGAAAGAGCCATGGGTGAGGATTATAAAGAGTACTGCAATCAGATTCTGAAAAACTCTAGGGTTTTGTATGAAGAGCTTAAAAAAGCAGGATTGCAAGTGTGGGGCGGGGAGAATCATATGATGGTGGTGGACTGTGGATTTGAAAAGGGAAGGGAAGTGGCGATTAAATTAGAAGAAGTTGGGTTAATTGTCAACGCAAACAGTATTCCTCACGACCAAGCCAAGCCCTTTAAACCCAGTGGGATAAGAATAGGGACACCGGCGGCTACTAGTATGGGACTAGTGGAAAGGGACATGGTGGAAATTGCGAAAAAAATAGTTGATGTTATTAAGGGTTTTTCCCGTGAGTAGAAAGGGTGTTTTCAATTAGGCGGCGCAGGACTTCGTCAAATTCGATATCATAGAGGGCCAGTACATTACCGATACTACATTCGCCTTTTGGACCTAAAGACGGATTGGCGTTAACGTCAATTACATAGTGCCTGCCTGATTCATCAACTCGCAAGTCAAACTTGGCATAGTCGTCGAGTTTGAGCACTTCAAAGGCTTTTTTCAATTGGGCTTTGACTGGGTCTGGCAGGTCATATTTTATGTAAGTATACATGTCTATTTCGCCCCAGACGGCATCAAAACTGGCAATTTTATAGCGGCTGGTAAGCTTGTCATTAAAGATCTTTTCGCCGGCATAAACTTTGGTATTGACCCCTTGGACGATATGAACTGCCACTTCTCGGCCAGCTATGTATTCTTCGATTAGAACTGGTTGGTTTTCGTAGGTGGTCATGAGATATTTCAGGCGTTTACGCAGACTAGTCTCGTCTAAACAGATAGCGTCGTCGCTCATTTCTATAGAACCGTGGGTTTCGTTGAGCTTGGTAATAAGGGGATAGTCTAGGGCTGGATCAATTGCCTGGCTTTGGTCAGTGATAAGTTGATACTTGGCTGTGGTAATGCCATATTGCCACAATAGGTTTTTGGTAAAGTACTTGTTGGTATTTATTGACAGACCTAGCATACCTGCCCCAGTGTAGGGAATATTAAGAAGCTCGAGAGTGGCTGGAATGGTGCCACAGAGAGTTTCTTTGCCATAAACAGTGTCAACCAGATTTAAAACAAAATCGGGCTGGTAGTTTTTGAGGGCCTCGACAATATTGGAATCCCCTGGAAAGCATTCGCTATGTATGCCCATTTTTTCTAAGTACTCTTTGGAAATTTTATGAGCCCTGTCTTTGACTTCGGCCTCGGAAAAAAAAGTTTGCTCGGTAGGGAAGTATTCCCGTCTGGCGTCGGAGTAAAGTATGGCTATGCGCTTTGGTAGAGGATCTGGTAGATTCACAGTAATTTATTTATATCACAAAGACCAAAGGTGTACTTAAATTAAGTAGGTTATAATGTAGCTATGTTGGCTTGGGTTAAAAAAAACTGGGGAATTTCCTGCCTTTTTGTTTTGGTTGGTTTTATTGTATTAATAAATTTTAAATTTGGGAGTTTTATATTGGGTAATGATAATTACTCACCTGAGCTTAATCCTGGGCTATCCTTGAGTAGGTATTTATTTGAACCGGGCTGGAGAAGTTATAGAGTGGTTGGAGTGGCAAGTGATGCAGACCAGGCAGACTTTTTTAGAACGCTAATTTTTTATCTATTAAGTCAGGTTGTGCCAAAGTGGTTATTGTCTCAAGGATACATATGGTTTTGTTTGTTTGCTGGCGTAGTAGGAAGTGGCCTATTGTGTAAAAACCTGGCACAACGTTTTAGTTATTTTGAAGGTAAAAAACTAGAGTTGGTGGCATTTTTTGGTGGGGTGCTTTATTTGTCAAACCTGTTGACAATTTGGCAATTTTATTCACCCCTTATACCATTTTTAGCTACCTGGGGATTTTTGCCGATGTTGCTTTTTATAGTCAGTAAAATATTTTTTCAGAATAATGTCATTAGTTGGCTTTGGTTTTTGTTTCTTTCCTTATGGTTTACTACAGTTGGGATTGTTCCTACAATCTTTATCACATCGAGCTTGGTTTTGTTTTTTTGGATTGTTTTTTTGGGTTTAGTTTCTAAGCAGGCAAAAAAAGGGATAGCTATGGGGGCTATTTTTTTGGGTGTTAACTTGCATTGGATTTTGCCATTTGTTGTTTATATAAAGACGAATAGTTTGGCTTTACAAGAGTCATTTATAAATAGATACTTGACTCCTTACTTTCAAAGTACAGAGCAGTATTACAATAAATTTTGGGCTGTTCCTAGGTTTATGTTTTCTTGGTTATTTACCATAAACGATGATGGAAGTTTGTATTATCCTTTTTTGAATTTTTATTCAGAAAATAAATTAGCTCTGCTCCTATCTTGTTTGCCAATTATATTTCTCTTTTTGGGAATTGGCTTTATGTTTAGGAAAAAAACTAAGTCTGGTCTGGTTTTAATTGTTCCTTTTTTACTGGGTTGGATTATTATTGCCGGTAAAAATGAACCATTTGGGTTGTTTTTTACTTGGATGCAAGAGCATATTCCTCTATTTGGTCAGGTATTTCGCTGGCAGAGTTCTAAGGTATGGCCAGCAGTTCTATATCCAATGGTTTTTTTTGGGTCTATTGGAGTAACTTGGCTGAGTGGTTGGTTTGGGAAAAAACAGCTTGTGGTTTCTTTTTTATTTGCTGGGATACTCTTGGGTTATATTTGGCCGGTGTGGAGTGGGGCATTTTTTTCTAATTGGGCCAGAGTGGAAGTGCCGCAAGTCTATTTTGAATTGGAAAAATATTTGGATGTAAGTGGCACGCGGGGACGTATTTTTTTAGCACCTGAAGCAAATATGTTGTATTTTAGGTCACATAGTTGGGGATTTTATGGATCTAGTTTTTTAAACTATGTTATTGCAAATCCAATTGTTGAAAAAGCTTTGACTACAGGATCACAGGAAGCGGAAAATGTAACCAATAACCTAATCAGTCAGTTTTATTTAAACGATAGTAAGCAAATGGCCAGTTCTTTGCAAAAGTTTAAGACCGAGTTGGTGTTACTGGACAAGTCAGTAGCCAAGCAAAAAAATGGATATGCTTATGATCCCTTGGATTGGAAACAATTTGACGATCCTGACTCGTTTGAGCTGATTTGGCAAAAAGATTTTTTATATTTGTACAAAGTTAAATATAAAATTTCTAAAACCGATAGTATTTATTTGGCAAATGGCCAAGACAGAGCAAGGGCAATGCAGCTGGCTAACACAATTAACGAAAATCTAGTGGAAAAAGATGCTAATGGGCTCTTGTATCCGTGGGCATGGCAGTCAATTGGCGATGGATTGTTTAGCTATAAGTACCAGGGTGATAGCAGAAAATATGAGCTGAGTTTTGGCCAAGAAGAGGTGGGAAGTGCACCAATTGCTTTAAAGAAAGAAAATGAGAACGTAATAATAAGTGCTGCTTTGCCAAAACTGTTTGTGAATGGAATTGAACAGAAATATGATTTGCCTAGTGCAAGGTTTACTTTAACAGACAAGGTGGTAAAGTCTGATTTGTTGTCAGTTGACGAGCAGGTGTTTGAAAACGAGGGAGCATTGGTTTCTGGAAAGCATGTTTCGGACTTTAGATTGGGACAAAGTGAGGTAAAGAGCTGGCTTAGGGAAAGTATTGTGAAAGAGAAACTTAACCCAGAGGGAAATAGATTTTGGAAAATATTTGATAAAGACAGTGTGGTAGAGTATGAATTGGTTTTTAATAATCCAAGTGAGAAAGTAGTGACAATTTGTGCCTGGTCGGAGTATCAAAAAGGGTGTTTGGGGGGAGGGGTAATTATAGGAATTGGAACTAAGAAAGTAAAACAATTGTTGCCGGAGATAGTTTTTGGAGGAGATAAAATTACTTGGTATGTAGACGGTGAAGAGACTGCTGGATATATGGTGGTGGACTATTGGAGTGACTACAAAAGTTTGGTTTGTCGAGATTGCCTAGTTAACATGCTGGCAAGAAAAGTTGACAAAGAAATAACAATTAATAAAGGCGATAATCTGCTTTGGGTTGCCCCAGCGGTGGCAAAAGGAGGTGGTAACTTTGGCTGGAAATACACTGGGGTAAATTTGGAAAGGTTCGGCTTGTATGGGGGCAAAGATAATGTGGTTTTAATGACCTTTGGAGGGAAAAACGTTACTGGAATACCAACTGAGTTTTATGTGAAAAATAGCTTAACCAAGGCTTATTTGGCTAGGGGTTTATTAAAAGCTGGAATAAGTGATAATCAAGCTATGTTTTTTCCGGTACCAGATAGCGGAAAAAATTTAGATGTGGGGGTTTTTAATTATGATTTAAATACCAACAAGAACGAAAATAATTTGGATTACTTTAATTTGCGACTGATACCCAGGGTATGGCTTGGAATAAGGCTAACTCCAGTAGATGGATCCTACGTGGTTAAAAATGATGTGAAGGTACTAAATCAAGCGGTATCTAGGATATGGAATAAAGATGCTGGCGTGGTAGTAAATGGCTGGGAACAGGGATACGAAGATACAAACATGACCGAAGTTTCTTATGGAAGTAATTATCTGGCTTGGGCTGGATATGGGCTGGGAAGTCTAATATCACTTGGAACTGTCCTTTTTGTTCTAAGTAAGTCAAAAAGCTTGAGAATTAGGTAATTGGGCAAAATAAGAACTATGATGGTTTCTATTAAAAAGAGGACTAGGTTGGTAAAGTTGGGACGGTAGCTTTGGTGTAAAATTCCATCTATGCGGTTGGAAAAAGCCATAAAATAGGTTTTTTTAACATTGTGGTGTGTAACTGAATTTGACAAAATCCGATATTGAAAAAGTGTTTGGGGTACATTGCTAAGCCCGCCAAAGCGAAGTAGTTTGAAGTATATATTTATATCGTCGTTTTTGCTTAGAACAACATCATAGGTTAGTTTTTTAAATATGTTACCGCGTACCATAAGAGTGGGTGGCTGAACGGGCATGTAATTTAGCAAGGTTTGGTAGCAAGTTTGGCTATCGGTTGGAAAAGATTTGGTTCCAGTAACTTGTCCATCGTTATTAATGATGTCAACGTTGCACCCCACAGCCACGAGGTTTGGGTTGCTTTGAAGCAAGTGGATTTGCTTTTCAAATCGGGCAGGCAGGGAAATGTCGTCAGCGTCCATACGAGCTATATATTGGCCCTGGCAAAGAGCTAGCCCTTTGTTGAGGCTGGCGGCCATGCCTAGATTGTGAGAATTGGTTAGAATCTTTATTCTAGAATCTTGGCGTTGGTATCTATCGAGAAGCTGTTTGGTTTGATCGGTGCTGCCATCATCAATGATTATTAGTTCAAAGTTAGTGATGGTCTGAGTAAGAATACTGTCAATGGCGTTTTCTAAATAGGTTTGTCCGTTAAATACCGGAAGTAAAACTGATACTAAAGGTGTATTTCGGTTGGTTTTCATAAGTAAAAGTAGGGGTCTGACCGATGGACTATCAATAAATTAATTATAGTGCATGGATCAAACCCCGTCTGTCACCTTTGTTGCCAAAGATAACAGACGGGTTTGACAGGAGTTCAGGGCTCCTAGAACGGGATCTGGTCGTCGCCAGCCGCTTGCGCGGGGGCTGGAGCAGGTCCCTGGTTGTTAGGAGGTGCCGCCGGGGCCACCACCGGAGTGGGGGTCTGGCGCTGTACCGCAGGCGCTACCACCACCGGTGAAGGTGGAGGTGACGCAGGCGGCTGCGCTGGGGCTTGCTGCCGGTAGAATTCGTTGTACCCGTTTCCGCGATTGCGGTTGCGGATAAGCTGCGCTACCAGGTAACCCAAAGCCAACAACACCAGAAGGGGCAAACAACACAACCCCAACAGATTGGTTACCCACGGGGGGATGCCAGTCTGGTTGACGATGTCGTTGACCACTGCGGGTGGAGTTGCCGTCGGCAGAGTCCGATATGGCGTCGCCGTTGGAACAACTTCGACGAGTGCCTTGGTGGGCACCGGAGCCGCGGTCGGAACGGCCGGAACCGGGGTCGGAACGGGGGTTACCTGTCCAAACACCGGACCGTGCCACTCAAACCAACCATCATCATGGCTGACATAATTCGCATTTTCGCTTGTGAGCGCACATGCAAATTTGACTTCCATGGCTAGAGCACCCAAGCGTGGAGCTTTGACGATGCCGTTGTTGACCGGGTAGCGCGAGTTGAAGATTTTCGGACCACCGGCCGCGTCATCGCCCTGGAGATAAATCTCCGGAACGCCAACGATCTTCAGAACAACGGTTTCGCCATT
>CAYTYZ010000001.1:52129-70214 GCA_964442385.1 uncultured Gammaproteobacteria bacterium | reverse complement strand
TGCTTTCCGCCAGAATGGTCACGGTCGAGCCGAAACCGGCCGAGAGCGTGTCATTTTTCGAGTACCCCTTCCATCCCATGGGCACACAATTCGTCGTCGGGCTGACCATGTAGGTGCCCTGAGACTGGTTGCTTGCCGCTGGAACGGAGGTAGCGACGGCGATGGGCTGGGCGACGGCGGGGGATCCTGCCTTGCGGCAGTACCAACCGTCGGTCGAACACGAAACCCAGTTGGCCAAGGCTGACGTGGTCTGAACCCCGTCGACCTTGAAGGCCGAGTTACCGGGCTTGGTGACGAAAGTCACCTTGCCAGCAACCGAAGCCGCCACCAGCTGCTCGGAGGGAATGTTGCCCTCCTGCAGGAACCGATAGGTACCCTGGGCGCTGACCTCGAAGGTGAGCGCGTTGCCCTGTTCGGCAATCAGCTTGGCGCTGACACCGGACTGGGCGCTGGCGAGATTCGGAATGGCAGCGAAGGCCGCCACGAAGGCGACCAGAAAGGCCGCCAGGATGTTCACGATCTTCTTCATTTCTTAACCCTCCTTGGGTAGAATTTCGATCTTGATTTCCTTGGGGCGGCCCTGAACGCCCGTTGGAGAGCAAGCCTAGATACTAGACTTCCACACCAACGGGCGATATTCCCTGAATTTTCCTGTCAAAAATGTAAAAGTACTGCTAGTTTCGTACTCGGGATGCAATATCTCAAGACAAAAAAGCGGTATAAAGTGGAAGATGTCACGCCAGAGGCGGAAATCTGACCACCAGAGAGAAGCAGCCGGTCTGTTTAGAGGAGCCAACCGCTTCTTCTCTGCTAGCCAGAGATTGGGGTTAATGCCTCGTATGTCATTTTGCAGTGCTCGCCGTGCCCTACGGGTCGCTTGCGCGCTGAAAATGCCATCCATCGACATTAAAGAATATTGGGATAGACCTGCGTCTTTTCCTGCTTAAAAGAGCTTCTAAAAACTGGTTTTAGATTATGAGTCTAATATAGCACGATATTATAAGATTGTCAAGAGTTTGGCTATTATACGGCTAAATATGTGGCTTTAATAATCTTATAGTTTTTTAAAATTTCGGCTGATTTTGTTATAGGTAATAAAATTATTAATAGCGGTAGATTGGGTATATTTTTTATCTGTGAAAATAGCTAGGATTATAATTTCCTAGTAGTTGACATGGCCTGAAAAATGAGCTTTACTGATATTAAGATTCTGCTATCGCTAATAGTAGAACTTGGTTCTAGGTTAGGGTCTAGAACTTTGCAAGAGATTAGCTGAGAAAGGTGTCTGGTATACACAGACCAACAACTATGGGCAACGTTAGCGCGACCCATAGCTCGTAGCTATTCCACCCGTTTGGCATTATCAGGCTACGGCTTGATGTCTTTTTCCGTCCTTGTGACGGCTAGTTCTTTTTGTAGCGATAATCTGGCTACGGCTGGATTGCTACTATTAAAATATTAAGTTCACGCACCTAGAGACGTATCTACGGATCGTATTCTGGGTCTAAAAATACTTTTTGTTTTGCTCCCCGCTAAGGCGGGGAGATTTTATTTCTGCTTAGATTTCTGTTTCTTTTTTTCTTGGCGAGATTTTCTAGCTACGATCTCTTTCATTTCGTGTATTTTTTCGGAACCGGATATGTCTTTGGCTTTTAAAAATTCTAGCTCTTTTAAGGACAAGATATGCCCATATTTATCAAGAAATGTATCTACTCTCATTATTTAATTAACTTGTTAATATCTAGAATGTCGCTAAATAGGACGAATAGGTTGGTGTCAGTGACTTTATAACTGGGTTTTTCTTTGTATATTTTATTAAAATCTAGTTCTTGTTCGACTGACGACTTGAGGCTGTAAAGGTCTATAGTTGAGTCGTTTTTGGTACAAAATAAGGTGGAGGTAACTTTATTGTCGGTAATGGCAGCTTTCTGGCTAAAATACATAAAGTCAGCAGGTTGGGCACTGGCAGTGGCTGTGAAAGGCAAGGCTAGGGCTTGAGAGCATAGTGAAAAAGCAGTGGCTTTTTCAGCCGAAGAGGTGGAATTTGAGGCTGGGATAAGGGTTGGTACTAGAGTTGGTATGGGTGTAACAAGAGTGGGTGGTGTGACCACTAGTTCTGAAGATCGTTGGTTGTTTTTGTAAATTGTAAAAGCAGTGAAGGCAAGGGCGATAAGTAGTAAATTGTTGATAAGTAGGATTAAAAATAGGTTTTTATAGTTCATGGGGCTATTGTAACATATGCGTAGCGGATGTGCAGAAAACGTGCCGTAGTTACTTTTGAAGTAGATGGCCAGTAATTATGGCCAAATTAAAGAGGGCAAAGATTATCACAAGAAAAATGGCCAGATAGAATATTATTTTCATAATTTTTGGGTAGTATCGATAACATTAACTACTAAAAAGGAAGTATCGCCACAGGAGGTGATATTAATGTCACGAAGCTCGCTTTCGGTATAAGTGGGGTTGCCAGTACAATCTTGGGAGCTGGTGTTGTTTAGATTCACCATAACCCAGTATTTACCTGGAGTTGGGAAAAGTATTGACGATAAATGGGTGGGCTTGGCTGGATAGACGAGGGCTTGGTCTTGCAGGGTCCAGGAATCTTGGTGATAGCCAAGGGAAGTGTCTATAACAGGAGCAGTAAACACAGCTAAGCTAGTGCCGCTGCTGGTTGGCTTGTCTAGTTTGATGGTATAGCTCTTAAGTTCCCAGGCCATGGCAGTAGAAGGTCCAGAAAGGGTTACTCGATTTAAAGTTGGGTTTGGGGCACGGTAAGGCTGTGGGGTGACTACTCGGGGTGGCATTGGGGTTGGTCCTGGGGTGGGTATGTTAAATCTATTAAATTTGCTGTAAGCATAAACGGCATAAATAACGACTACTAAAACTAACAGAAAATTTAAGGGCGAGGAATTAGACTTCATGGTTAATTATATAGCCTTCGTAGCACGTACTGCTTGAGAAATACTGAGGATGGGCATCTGTTGAAGTAGATTACGCCAGCCTAAGCTTAGTTCTGGGTCAAGAGCGGGTGGAAATTGGGTAAATATAGGTATGGCTTTGGATAGTGCAAAACCTATTTCCATGCAAACACTATTACCAAGATAGCCATTGGGGTTAACAATGTAAAGAAAGTCTGAACCTGCAATTGCATGTAAATGCTGGTCTTGGATCTGTCTGATAGATAAGCCTAATTCGGTGGGGAGTGGTCTGAATTGTAGAGATTCTAAGGTCAAAATTTTAGTAGATGGAGACCAGCCTTTGGCAGGAGAAAGTACTCGAACTCCCAAGGCGGTTAATTCGTCGATTGCGGAGTCAATTTCTGGCTTGAATTTCGAAAAACTGCCAGAGACAGTAGCCAGAAGGGGTTTTTCACGGGTCATTAACTGGAATTATGGGTAACTAAATATTGTTTGCTGACCCAGCCTTCAGTTGGTTCTTGAGTTAAAAATTGAAGATTGCCATTAAAGTTTGGGCAAGTGGAATTTGTTAGCTGGCTTTCTTGGACAACGCCACCTGCCTGGTTTATTGTTTGCCTAACCCGCGCTTCGGAAATACCATACATGTCCATTCCTGGCTCACCTCTGGAAATTGTTAGCCCTAGCGGCATGGCAATTCTTGATAATCTCTCTCTGGGTTTTATTGCAGTTCGGGCTTGGCTAAGGAGGTCTTTTAGAGAGACTCTTTTGGGTGAAATGTATTTTTCGGCGGTTTGGAAAAGAAAGACGCCGTTTGGTTGCAATAGGTTAAGGAGGGCTTTTAAGTATTCTTCTGTCTTTGGTGGTTCAATATGTTGAAATACTAAGCTGGAATAGATGAGATCGAATTTTCTGGGCAATCTTTTGAGATCATCAAGATTTGCCACAAGAAATTCTAGGGCAGGCAAGGGATTAAGGCCACGAGCCTTTATTATCATTTCAGACGAGATATCGACTCCAGTGTAACTGGCAAAGCGTTGAGAAAATGCTCTGGATAATCGTCCCACACCACAACCAAAATCAAGAACTGTTTGGTGCTGACTTTGAACTACTCGATCAAGATACTTGGCGATTCTGCTGACTTCGGTTTCTCCCAAATTATATAATTCCTCAATTTTCCAACCACCTTTTCTTTTGGAGGGATCGGAACAAACCGCATAATATGGATCGTGGGTGGCATACCAATCCCAGGCTTCGGTTTTCATGGGCTGATATTACAAGATAAGTGTTCCAGAGTCAACTTATATAATTATGATAAGATTTGGTAAATGATAAAACAGCTCAAGGGAAGTTTGTTGATCGTACTGGCTTCACTGTGCTTTGGCTCTTATGGAGTTTTTTCAAAACAATTGGCTCATTATGACATCTTTTATTTAACTTTTGTTAGGTGTTTTATTATTGTGGCAATTTTGCTGGTGGTAGGGGTTGTTACAAAGCAACTTAAGAAAATTGAGCGCAAAGATTACAGATCCTGGGCGCCTATTTTAATAGCCACAGTTTTTACCATTACTCCAATTACGATTGCCTTTCGTGCCTTGCCCTTGGGTACTGCTTCTTTTCTGTTTTACTCATCGTTTACAATTTTTACTTATATTTTTGGCAAGATATTTTTTAAGGAAAAGCTCGGTACTGTCAAAATAGTGTCGGCAATTATGGCTTTGGTGGGATTAGTGCTAGTATTTAGTGTTGACCTGCATGGTTTATTATTATTTCCAGTCCTTATGGCAATCTTTAATGGACTGGCATCAAGCGCGGAGGTAGTATCAAGCAAAAATGTGTCGGATAAATATTCCACTCTTCAAGTTACACTAATGATATTTCTGGCAATTGGGATTACTCATATGGCTTTGTCATTTTTAGTTGGAGAGAATCACAATTTAGAACTTTTTAGTGTGTCTGGGGGAGTTATAACACTTTTTAGTTTGGCGGCAATTTTTGGAGTGGTTACACTATACGCAGGATATAGAGAACTAGATCCAAGCATTGGAGCTTTGGTTGGGCTGAGTGAAATTGTGTTTAGTGTGTTATTTGGAATAATTTTATTTAAGGAACAACTGAGTTTAACTACACTTGTAGGCGGGGCATTTATTATTGTTGCGGCGGCACTACCAAATATTGTTGAACTTGGCAGGAAGTCTAGAACTCGGACCTAGAATAAGCGGAATGGTTAATTCAATGATTACGGCGGGTATGCAATTCACGTAATACAGCAAGGAAGGCTGCTTGTTGAACTATAGGATCAAAACCTGGCAAATCTCCAAATTTTCTTGTCGTTAGTTCATCACAAGCTGCCATGGCAATCGCAAATGCTTCTACATGTTCATTGTCTTTCGCATTGCCCTTGAGAGATGTAAACACCTCCACGGCTTTTTGAAACTCTGAGTCGTTGGCAATTTTTGTAGCTAATGCAGCTGATTTAGTCCAAATGGGACTATCTTCACCTTCTGCCGTAAAAAGTACTCCTGTCTCTGATAGGTCGCTGGGTTTAAACTCTTTCATAATAAGGGAATCTTACCACTAATTATCAAACTGTCAAGTTATAGGATACTTTGCAGTCCTGCTAGGACTCGAACCTGGCACAGTGGGAATGGTTGTGTCTAGGCTGTGTTACAATCCAGAATGAGGGCAGTTAGGTGGTGTGAGCATTATTCCGCTGGAAAGTGTTTGGTACAAGGAGAACAACCTCCAAGTTTAGCTCGTGAAATTACACAAAGAAAACCTACTAAAATACGCGAAGTTATAACAGACCCGCTAGAGATGATAAGCTTTTTAAGTTTTAGGGACCCAGATAGACTATTTGGAAAAGAAAAGCTTCCATCAGAAATTGTTGCTTATTGGCCAGGCCCAGATGAAGTCAGTAAATATTTTTTGTGCCGGGCTAGTAATTGTAGAAGTGCACAGAAAAAATGTGATCAATATGAATAATGTGTAAATTGTGGGGTTGGTGTGCGGAGTCTTTACGTATGTTTATTTTTGCTATAATATATACTTATGGCTAAACATATAGAGCTTCTGCCAGCGGGACAACCAAAAGATGTTTTAGAAATACTTCAAGAAGTAATAGCTGATGGATCTTACATTCCTTTTCCTCGTATAACAGAACAATTAACTGATTCTGATATCGTTAATGAAGAACGACGGAATGCTCTTGTCCAAGCAGCACTTGATAAAATGTCTGAGTCAGTAGTCAGAGGACAATTTAAAGATTTAGCAGGTCTTAAGGATTTTCTAGCAAGATTAGGGACAACCCATATAGAATTATCACATCAAATAATTGAAACTATTAGAGAGCTGAATCTTAGAGTTGGAAACGATATTGATGCGGATCCTATTCAAATCACCGATGGTAAAGTATTGATGAGGGGGAAATGGATACTCGCATCTGAAGCATCTCTAATTCGAGATAAAGAAATTTTAACAAGAGCTGGATATCGACAAGAAGAATTACCAAGAATGGTTAGAGAGTTAAGACTGTTTAGAGGTATGATTAAAGCTTTGCAAGCGGGCCCAGGAGATCAATTTTACGCTGCATTTTATGAAAATGTTCTCCCCATATTTACTGCACCTCAAAGAAACGAGCTAGATGGAATAGCGAATCCTAAAGCACTTCGTTCTCTTCCGCCAAAATCTCAAGAATAGTGAATCATAGATCAGCTGGTATAAAAGGATGCTCAAAAATTTTTGCAGGCCTGCTAGGACTCGAACCTAGAATGGAGATTTTGGAGATCCCAGTGATAACCATTTCACTACAGGCCTAGTGTAGGTATTTTAGCATTTTGGGAGTAAAATTAGGTATGGGGTTTTTGCCAACCGAACAGTACAACGAGGTTTTTTCGAAAGTACCACGTTTGTGTGTAGACCTTTTGATTCGTTATGAGGGTAAATACCTGCTAACCAGAAGAGTAGAAAACCCAGGGGCTGGCAAGTGGCATATACCAGGCGGGCGAGTACATTTTGGCGAATCGGTAATGGAAGCCATATCTAGAGTGTCGATGCGAGAGCTAGGGTTTGTGGTGGCGCCACACAAGATGATGGGATATATAGAAATTCCACAGGAAGAGGGCAGGGGAATGCACAGTGTTTCGCTAGTATTTTTGTGTAATGTGGCAGACAAGAAATTTGACCAGGAAACCTTGACAGATAAAATGTGTTTTGTAGACAAAGTGCCAGAAGATATACTGCCGGAGCACGCTGGGTTTTTAAATAGCGTAATATAAAACGAAAAAGCCCCTCGCATAAATCCGCTTGTGGCGGATAAACACGAGGGGCATGTTTATTAAGTTTTGTCGCCTGGACGCGTGCTTTACGCGCTGGCGCCGTAGATACGCTGGACTTGTTCGTCAATCCAGGTGTTCGTCACATCGATAAGGGGTTGAATCTTGGGTGCGATAACCGTTTTTACAAATGAATCAAGAATGAGGTCAAAAATTTGCCTTTCCAACTTATCAGTTGGCGGAGAGCCAAATCCGACTTCATCCAAAAGCTCTTTGGTCAGCCATGATTCTGTTGTAAAAAGGTTTCTGTATTGTCGATTGCAGTAGGCGATGTACTCGCTTTTGTTAAAAACCTCTCGTGTGACGGCGTCTCGATATTCTTGTGAACCCAAAACCGCTTCAACGGGTATGTTGTTTTGTCGCATAATTTTGAGCACAGATTTTATCCATGCCCACGATTCATCATAAACATCTCCCGATTTCAAAACCGGTTTCCTGTACCCTTTGAGGTATGCCGAAAGCGATGCCTTGAAAACGTTTTCGACTAGTTTTTCCTCAGAAGCCTCAGTATCAGAACGAAAGGAAGCCGTAATTGCTTCGATGATTTGCTCATCCCTATTTCTGGCAGTGGATTTCTCGGCAGGTTTGCTTTTTTCATTCGTGCTTTTGATGAAACACAGGATAAGAGGCAAGTCTGCTTCTGAAAGAAGCGGAACACTGCGATCATTCGCGTAAAGTCTGGTGGCCAGAAGATCTGAAATAGCGATGGCGAACTGATCTTTAATTTTTTGTTTGATAGGGGGAGTCTGATTGAAGCCTTCAATGGTTTTAAGTCTGGCTTCCCAAATTTTGAGTTGTGGAGAAAGGATAGTGTTGCTTGCCAGCAATATAGCCTTTAACCGAGCGAGTGAAATTCGGACGGGTAGTGGTTGCGAGGCCATTGTATCTCCTTTTTGTGAAAGAACTTTGCAGCATTATTACTGCCTCAGAGTATATCATATGTGTATATAATATTCATTATTTGGTTAAATAGATAAAAATAGTAGTTTAAGATATAATTGTCTTCACCGGGCCTATGGCTCAATTGGCTAGAGCGCCCCCATGGCATGGGGGAGGTTATGGGTTCAAGTCCCATTAGGTCCACATCAAAGGTTATGGGTTTCCTCCTTCGCTACGCTTCGGCGGACAGGCAATTCCCATTAGGTCCACATCAAAGGTTATGGGTTTCCTCCTTCTCCGCCCAAGGCGGATTCGCGGACAGACTCTTCAGGTTGAGTCTGCATGTCTCCATTAGGTCCACAACTAGGGTTAATTATATTGAGATCGCAAGATTTGCCACATCTCCATCAGATAGATAGCAATCAAGAAGTTTTGCAAACTTGGCGTAGCGCCAGGATTGGAGCTTGGGGTCGTCGTGCATTCTGCAAGTTGACCAAATAGACCTAGCAAAAATAAAATCGTTGATAAAATTGGTTAATTTGGGTAGTTTATTTTCTTGAAAAATTCGGTCCATTTGGGCAAAATATAGCTCCATTTGCTCTTTGGTGAACTCAGACCTTCGGGTGTTTTCGTAGTCACCCCGCCTTGGAAAAGAATAAGTATGAAAAATGGCGCAGACCAAGTCATAGCCCGCTGGCGACTGGAAAGAATTGCCAAAATCAATGACACCAGTTTCAAACAGATTGTAAGCATTAAAGTCGCCGTGGGTAAAAACTATGGGTAGGGCAGATAATTTTTTAGTGGCTTTGGCAAAAGCTGACAGAACCTTGTCTTTTAAATGAGGAAGTTCGATTTGGATGTAATCCATATGAACACCAGTGTAAAAATCGACTGGGCTTATTTTCTGATTAACCGTTTTTAGCTGAGGGGTGGCAAAACGGGAGGATATGGAAAGTAATTTTTGGAAATTTTCGTCAGAAACAGTGCTTGTTTTTTGATAATCCAGCCAAAAAGCTTCGCCTAATAGAGTTGGGCCCAGGGAAGTCTCAATATAATAATATTGGTCGTCTTGTTGGCCTTCGGCAATAATTTGGGGAATAGGAAAATCAAAGTCTAAAAGTTTTTTATGTAGACTTAGCTCGGGCAGGACAACTTCCCGAAGGCCAATTCGTAGAAAAGTATCTTGATGTTTATAAATGTGGAAAGGAGTATAAAAGCGGGTTTTGACATGGGTATAGGTCTGGCCTTGAATAGTAATTTTTTTCTTTGGCATGTTATGATTGCGCAGGATCGTTTTTAAGCAAAGTGCTTGAAAAGTACATTCACAAGTATAACCAAGTTGGAGGAACAATAAATGAAAATCAAAACCGTAGTACTGTGGTGGTTGATAAATAATCGAGAACACAGTCATTTGAGCAAGAAAGATCGGCGAATTGAATCCGTTGTTCCCATTGTGGTGGCTCTCTTTCCGGGGGTCAACTATTTCTCTTTTACTGGGTTTAGCGACCTTATGAAAAAATGCGTAAGACCAGCTTTAAAAAAGATGTTTCCGGAGTTGGTCGGAGCTGGGTATTATTCTGTTCATCAGAGAATGATGTCAGAAGTGACTGCTTTTTTGCCAAGTAAAGGCTATGAATGGCAGAGAGATCCTGAGTGGATGAGGAAATTCGACCAGCTAATTGCAGCTGAAAAGTCGCATTAATCATTTGATAAGTACGTGTCAAAGCCCTCGTTTGCATAACTGTAAATGGGGGCTTTTTTAATGTCAAAATTATGGATATGGTATTATAGGGCTAGCCAAAATTGATTGGCAAATAACTTGTTCTTTGAAGGTAAAAACGGGAGGTAAAAAATGAGAGATTTTTATGATCAGATCATACTTGATGAGGAAGGTGCTACGCCTGATGAAATAAAATCGGCTATGGTCAAGGTTGCAAAACAATTGGATCCAAAAAAGGAAAGACCTGCACCAACCATTTTTGTGGGAGTTCAACTGGATACACCACTTGAGGATGCCTATGGCGGAGTAACCACCCAATGGATTAAACTTTGCCTTGATCCTGACGTACCAACTTGGAAAGGCGATGTCGAGAAAGCAGGTGAATATCTCAAAAATTATACACGTCTTTTGGCTCAGTATATTAGACCAAATAAGCTTGGCCGATTTTTGTCATGGCTGGGGGTGTGAAATGAAAATCACTCAAATGCTGAAACTCAATCCGAAAAGGACTGGAAATGAAATTGATGGGGCAATCGGGGAGGCCTTGGAATATACTCGAGTGGAAAACCAGCCCAAAGTGCATGTGGATTTGGGTGATAAGAGAATTCCTCTATCAGAGGCAGATTTGTCTTTGGATTATTCCGAGATTACATTTCTGTTGGACGGTTCAGCTTTCTCGCGTGACTATCTGGCAATGTTTTTGGCTGATTTTATCGAGGCTTTTTTGGTTTTTCTACCAAATGAGACAGGGGCTTGAAATGGTTAAAAAGCCTAAGAAGTCTGATGAGTGCCACGCTTGCAAAGGCAAGGGCTGGCTGAAAATTCTTATTGGAGGGTCCATGGTGCCAGTCGACTGTCCCACCTGTGGAACTACAGGAGAAAAACCGCGAAAGAAAAAGCGTAAATAATTAAAGAACAAAACTAGGGCTACTGGACATGTATGTGTTCTGGTAGCCCTTTTTCTTGACAAAACTACTTTAGTGTGATAAAGTAAAGTATGGACTGGAATAACAAAGAAAGCAAAAAACTAATTGAGGCCATTTTGAGCCTGGAAAATGATGATGAAGCTCGCAGATTTTTGAGGGATTTGATGACAGAAAAAGAAATTGAGGAGTTTGCGAGAAGACTGGAAGCTGCCAGGATGTTGACTGATAAAGTGCCTTATACGGTAATAGAAGAAAGAACAGGCTTAAGCTCGACTACAGTGGCTAGGGTGGCCAAGTGGCTGAATGGGAGTGAGGGGGGATATAAAACGATTTTAAACAGGTTAGCTCATCATAAGACACCATCTCCAGTAGGGAGAGAGTTGTCTTGATTTGTTTAAAACAATAAAGCCAACCCCCTCCCTACGGAGGGGGTTTAAGTTTGTCTACCTAATTAAATGACGGACGTGTTCTTTTACAGGAGTTAGAAAAATGAAATCAGTAAGGATAGTTCAAGTTGACCCTTGGAGTCAGCCAAATACGATTCAGTTGATGGCGGAGGTATACCAAAAGGCCTTTGGAGGAGTGCCTTGGAACGAGGGCAAGATCTGTCCCGTGTGCAAGGCGGAGTATAAACTTGGTGTTAGTTTGGTTACGTGTCCAATGTGCGTTATACAAAACAAGGCAGTACTTTTAGTGGAGCGTTGGCCCAAGGCCAAGGTCATTACAGACTTTTATACTGAGATGGGTAAGCCTGAAGCGGTATGCGTTGTGGCGATGGTGAAAAATAAAGTGATTGGTTCAGCCTGGGGATATCAGGTGATAGCTGGTATGGATCTAGAAAATCATTTGGATGCACCTGGGCTAAGTCAGAAGTTGACGGGGCGATACCCTTATCTAGACGAATGCTTCGTTGACCCTGACTGGCAAGGCAAGGGGATTGGAACTAAGTTGGTTGAGGTGATATTTAGCCTGTGGCCGAAAAAGCAGGTCTTGTTGAGGACTAAAATCGGTTCGGTTATGTTCAAAATCATAGAAAAAATGGGAGGAGTTGTAGTACAAACAATCTCTGGTGGTCGGGTAATTATGATGATTTCAGTCTAACTCTTAGTCTCTCCGCCACATGGCGGAGAGACTATATCTTTTCTCCAAGTAAAAAGGCTTCTTCGCCCACAGCTTGCCTGGATCTGGCAAATAAAATTTGACTGTCTTTAGAGCAAATAACATTACTACTGCCGTCTTGGCCAATAATTTGTCCTTTTTTAAGCTCCTGAAAGTCGGAAAAGGGCTGGACAAGGGTGAAGCTGTCGGTTTTGGTTATGTAAAGCTGGTAGATTTCTAATTTTGATTGTTGCTTGGCTTGGAGAGTGTTTGTTAGGTGCCCTCGAGCTGTTAAAAAGGCTAGGATGCAAGATGTGGCCATTTCTACTGCTTGGGGGTCTCCCAGATAGCCACATTCTGCACAGATACCGAGACTACCTTTTTGGTTCATGTAATAATCAGTGCCGCCTGGTTCGACTGCATCAAATCCGCTGACAACAAGATCAAAAGGCAGATATTGAGTGATGACTTGCGAATTTGGTTCGCAGATAAGAAAAGGCCGACTATTGGGGGTAAAACTGGCATGAATGTCTAGTAAGGCTGTAGCTTGGTCCAGATATTTTTTAAGAAACTGTGCGCGGGAGTATTCGTAACTAGATATATCTACATCAGAAAGTACACTGTCTGGCTTGAACATGCGGTTTAGGTTAACTTGGGTAAAACGCATATTTGCTAGCAGTGCTTTGGGGTTGCCGTAGGCAAATATAACGGTACCAGCTTGAATGCGTAGATCTGGTAAAAGTTTTTGGAAAGCTTGTGGGCCACAAGTTTCATTGCCGTGGACTCCTGCCAGAATTAGGCTGGTGGGTCCAGGTAAGATCCCTGAAATAGTAATAACATCGTCGTACATGATTCCACTTTATCATAGTAAAGTGAAAATGTCAAAGTGTTCTTATGCCAAGTAACATGGTATTATCTGGCAAATTATGAAAAGGGAGTACTTGGGTAGTTTTTACAATAAAAGAGGTGAGAGGGTGATGGTTACAAACACAGGTTGGATGTCTAATGACTGCCTGTTGAGAGCAAGAAACGAGCAATCTGAAGTGGCCTTTTTAGCTTTTACTAGTGAAGAAAAAAATAAATGCCTGTTGTTGAATGCGCTTAGGATAAAAGGTGAAGGTAACCGTGGGTTGGGCAATGCCTCCGGGTTATTGAGGGTGGGTCTAGAGTTTGCCAGAAGTAAGGCATTTAAAATGGTTGAAGGAAAAGTGCTTGAAGATGCTTTCTTGTACAGCCCGGCAAGGGAGTTGATTGCAATGTATGAGCATTTGGGGGCAGAAATATGTCCTAGAATGGGCAGAAGTAAGGTGGCGTACTACGTCGTACGTTGGCATTTATAGCTAACGACGGCTATACCAAAGAGGTGGAATAGTGCACAGGTTTTGGTATTTTATACAAGGGGCAAGGCCCACAAAACAACTGGGACGAGTGGCTTTGGCGCAGACCATTTTGCCATAGGATACGGGAAGATAAAACTTGCCAAATAAAAAAGTAAAAATAAAAATAAAAGTAGGTACAAAGAACAGGGTACCAAGAATCTTGGTAATTAAGGCGGGCATAACATATTATCTCACCCCGCGGGAAAGGGTAGGCATGGGAAACTTTTGGTTTTTCCCAAAGCCGGATAATACTGGCTTGACAAAGCCAGTTGGTTTTTTAAATCCTGTACTGGCTGGTTTGGCGGCTGGTGTACTGGTTTTTAGTTGAGCACTCTTGGTCATAATGAGTAGTTTAGCAAATTAGAGCTACTGTGTGATAGGAGGTTAAAGTATTTCTTGCAAAGATAGGATTTTTCCAGTGGTGCCATGTATGGCCAAGCCTTGGTGGTGGCCAGCAAGATTGCAACCTGAATTGTAGAATCTGGCAAAGGGGTTTAACTCAAAAAAGTGAGTGTGTCCCATAACCAAGCTAGAACGAGGGGCAACATGACTTTGGGCTTGTCTATTATAGCGCTGGCCTAGAAGTTGGTTAGTTTTTGCAAAACCGAGTGTTAAATAGAGAAATTTGACTACTAAACCAATGGCTTGCCCTAGTGGGTAAACAATGTCGCCTTTTAAGACATATTGATGGCCGTGAGTAACTAAGATGGAGTGATTGTTTATGGAGAGTTTTTCAAAATTAGAGGTATGGCTGATTAGATTTTGTAGGGAAGGTGGGTAAAATATTTCCTTATCATGATTGCCAAAAATTAATGAGGTGGGTTTGGTGTTAAAAATGGGCCTTAAAGTATTGCCCCATACTTTGTAAAATTTTTCAAATCTAGCATGGTGGCGAAACCAGGGTGGTCCGATTAACTCGACCAGGTCACCATTGATTATGACTCTGCCAATTTTATTATTGGAGTAGATCTTTTTTAGATAAGAAACTACTCGATTGTCAATGCGTCTGGGGTTTAAATGCAGGTCAGAAATAACAGCAATATACATATAGGGATTAGTATATCAGTGGATGGGGCAATCAGTGGATTAGGATGGTCAGAGCATTTGGGATGTGGGCATAAAAACCACGTCGTTGATGTTTTTGGTGCCGGCAAAAAACATGACTAGTCGTTCGATACCTATCGCGATACCAGAACACCTGGGAAGAGAGGAAAGGGCATCGACAAGGTTGGTATCGAGGGGGTGGTTGGGGAGGCTAAGTGAGTCCCGTTCTTGCATGGTAAAGTGAAAGTTTTCTAGCTGTTTAACAGGATCAGTTAGCTCAGAGTAACAATTGCCAAATTCAAGTCCATCGATATAAAACTCAAAACGTTGGCCATAGCGTGGATCGGGGCAGGGTTGGCATAGAGTTGATATTTGGGAAGGATAATCAAAAATCATTAAGCCTGTTTTTTGAGGGAGATTGGGTTCAATTTCATTAGCCCAAATTTGGTTAAAAAGCGGCTCCCAGGTGGATACCCCAGTGGTATTGTAGCCTTTAGCTTGAGCGGTTTTAATAATTGAGGCTGTAGTTAGATTGTCATCTAGATTGATATGGGCGTGTTTGGCAAACAATTCTTTGACAGTAGTTTTTTCCCAGGGATAGGGAAACTCCAAGCGATTGAACAAGTCTTTGATAGTCAGAGCTACGTCGTTATAATCGGCATTTACTTGGTAAAACTCCAGCATATTAAATTCCAGATTGTGAGTAGGTCCCAGGTCTTCCAGGTCTCGAACGCATTTGCTGATGGCAAAGCAGTTACCAGAGCCAGCTGCAAGGGCTCGTTTTAGGGCAAACTCAGGAGAAGGTGCTAGATAAAAAGTTTTTTCTTTATGCAACCAAGTTACTGGAGAAAGGTAAATATTGGGTTCAATGGGAAAGGTGGTGGATAGAATTGGAGTATCTATTTCTAAAAAATTGCGAGACCAAAGGAATTCTCGAAGTGAGCGCATAAGCTTGGATTTGAGCTTGAAATTATCCCAAGACATAGTTCCGTCACGAAGGAGCTGCCAGTTGTTTTGCATAGGAAAATTATACTGTAAAAAGTGGGGCTACTTCTTGGCAAGTAAGTGTGTTTAATTCAGCTTTGTAGCCACATAGGAAGTTGGGGTCGGTGCAACCATGACAGGAGGAAGATGGACAAGCTGAACAACCTACTAATCTGGCCTTAAAGTCTGCAATTAGTTTTTCGATCGGGTCAGTCATTCTGCCCAGGGGGCGGGGGGATTCACAGCAACCATAAACCCAGCCGTTACTTTGTAGGCTAAATTGATAACATCCAAAGGATTTGGCAGGAATTGTGGGGTAATTACGTTTGATATTTAAAATTTGGTCTCTGGAAAGACCACAAGAAGAAACATCTTGGCTGTAAGGATGATTGGCTGTGTAAAACTTAGTTTTAAGGGTTAGGTAGTTAAATTTAAGCGTAAAACCAAGTTTTTTGGAAAGTTGAGCTGGTAGAATATTGCGGTAACGATAAGAAGCAGGGGATACTAGATACATAACTTCGGTGTGAAAGCCAAGAGCGTGGGCATTTTTTATAAATGCAATTGATTTGTCAAAATTACCTACTCCTCGGTTTTGGTCATGAATAGTTTTTGGACCGTCTAGAGACACTAATAGTTGGACGTTGTTGGGGTTAGAAATATCTTGAAGTTTGTCGATAGTTCCATTGGTAATAATACTTACAAATATTCCTTGGGATAGGTAATAGTTCACAAGTTGAGTAAAAGTTGCTAAGGTAAAAACTTCGCCTCCGCAAAATAAAATTGACTTTAAATTGACATGCTTTTGGTAGCGGGTAGTAAAGTTGATAACTTTTTGGTTGGAAAGTACGGTGGGTATTTTTTTTGTGTAACAAAGTTGACAATCCAAATTGCACATTTCGAGGGGCGAGATGTAAATATTTTCTAGGGCAGAATTAAGACCAGTTGGGATTATCATTTGCTTAAGAGGAGTTTTTGAGATTGTAAAAAGGCAAAAGATAAGTCTTTGGGTAACTTGTTTTTGTCAAACCATTTGGCTGACATTAGTTCAACTGGATCGACGATGAAGTTAGGTTCAATTGTTTTAAAGTAATAGCAGTGGACAGTATCTTTTTTCCCATCGACATGGTTAGAATATTTTCCTAAGTATCTTGGCGAGGTTATTTGTAGTCCAACTTCTTCCTTAACTTCTCTTGAAATGGATTGAACCAAAGACTCGTTAGGTTTTATTCCGCCACCAGGAATGGTCCATTTATTGGTGTTGCCATAGCTGTTTTGAATAAGTAGGTAACAATTTTTATGTTCAATAAGGCAACGAACTCCAGTACACTTTGGTCTCAATATGAAACAATAGACACGATAGAAAAAAAATAGATTTCGATACAGAAAACGTTTTAGGATGTCCACTATTTGAGTTTACTACTTTCTTTGTGTTCGGTTTTTAGTTTGCACCAGTTGCAATATTTGATCAGTTTAAGTTTTTCAGGTGTGTTGGTTTTATTGCGGGAAGTAAGGTAATTTTGGGCGCCACACTTGCCACAAAGCAAAGCAAGCATTAATCGTGGTGTTTTTTTCTTGGTTGACATAGAGTGGGGGTATTATAACTGGTTAATAAGAGCTAATCAACCTGTTGTCATAAATAGTTTTAGCGATGATGTTACCTATTAGCTCCTTGCCTTCGGGCGAGGGGTGCAGATTGTCCACCTTGTCTATGTATAGTTTGTCACCATTGGGTCCAACAAGGCTGGCTGTATAGGCGTCAGCCAAAATAACACCTTGAGACTGGGCATAAGTAATAGTGCGTTCGAGATAATATTTAATAGTTTGGGTTTTTTCTAGTCTATCAACTGCACTAAAATTCATACCTGGAACACCATTGGCAAAAACTACAGCGTTGGGAGCTATGGTGGTATGAATGATGATTTTGGTATTGGGAAGTTTGGCTTTGATAGTAGAAACTATAGCGCCCAGATTAAGCCAGTGGCGATCAAAGCCTTCTTGGGTATTGCCAAAATTATTATAAGCAAATGACTCTACAATTATGATGTCTGGAGCCAGCGAGATTAAGGAAGGAAAGGTGGCAGTTTTGTATTCATAGTCTTCGACTAGCCTTTTTAGACCGCCTTCGACAGTGTCACTCCCTTTGCCATAATTTAAGATATTAAAATTAAAATCTTTTGGATAATAACGTAAAAGCGAATCGCGAAGTTTGGGAAAATCTGGACCAAGAGTATCTATCATAGAGTCGCCGAGTAGTGCAATGGTTACGGTTTTAGAGGTTGGAGTTATTTGGCTGGGTGGCAGTTCGTTTGCAGTAGTAGACACACCTAAAACTTGTCCGGATTTTGGGCTCAGGAGAGTTGGCTTGGGAATTGGAAGGGCGGGCTCAAAGAAAACTGGCAAGTCTTGAAATTCTTGGAAGCTTAGGGGGCGATAGGCCGCTTTGAGTTGCAATTCTATTGGTATATAGGATTGGGCAAAGACTGGGGTGTACCCCGACAATAGCAGGGACAGGATGAAAACTACGAAAGCCATAATTAATCTTAGACTAAAGTTGCTGTTCTTTAAAGCGTAGGATTTGTTTTTCCAAATGATTGGCTACCAATTTTAGGGCCAAAGCCAAGTCGTTGTCGGCTGCATGACCAGAAATTTTGCCACCTTTGCCAGGAAGGTCGGTATTAGCCTCGATAATATGAGTACCGTCTTTGTCCCGTTTGATATGCAGGGTAATTAAAAGATCTGGGTAATGCTGGGTAATTTTTCACGGAAAGCGATGAAACACGAAGACGAAGATGCAATTGAACGAATA
>CAYTYZ010000001.1:16485-52119 GCA_964442385.1 uncultured Gammaproteobacteria bacterium | reverse complement strand
TGGGTAATTTTGCTAATATGGGAAGAAAATTTCTTGTCGACAATTTCTTCTAAATGGGGACCATGATCGAGGCCAGAGAGAGTTAGGTTTAACTGCATTTTGATAAAAAACGGTTAACTATATATAATACGACACATTTTAATAAAATATTTCTTATGACAAGAACGAGAGGTGGAGAGTTTGAAACATGGCACGCAGCCGCTGAAGGTGGCGAAAATCTGCATAAAGAAAATGGCCGTGCAGTATTTAAGCCAGGAGTTACCCTGAGAATATGCATAGATCCTGAAAAAGAAATTACAAAAGCAGCACACTTTCATCCGATAAAAAATGGCGTAGTTGACCATTCTGTCCATAGAGCTGTTGGAGAGGGAAAGCTGAATAAGGGTGGCAGAAATAACAGTTTGGCTAATAGAAGGCATATATATAGTATGGCTAAAAATAAACGTAATCCAGGGATATTTTCAGATGACATGCTAGTATAAAGTATGTGGGTATTGTGGTTGCTGCTAGCCTTTACGGGTGTTTTTGCCAAATCGTATAGTATAGACAAGGTGGATATACAGGGTGAAATTGCAAAAGATGGGAGTATGAGTCTGGAGCAGAGAATGGAGTACAATTTTGAGGGTAGTTATAGCAATGCCTATGTAGAGGTTGTAAAGTCCGGTGAAAATAGGCCAAATTATGTTTTAGGAAGCTTTGAGGTTTGTGAGGATACCTGTTATTACCAAGCAAGGGGAGCGGAAATTCCTGAAGTAGAAAGTAGTCGACCAGAACATGTGTTTTATGCCAAAGATTTGGGGGATAGGTGGAAAATTAGCTGGTATTTTAGGTCAAATAATCAGAAAAAAATATTTAACATAAAATATAAAATTAATAACGCGGTAAGCATGGGGTCTGATGTGGATGAATTTTATTGGAAATTTATTGGCGATGAGTGGACCATGCCAATTAAAAATGTCACAGCCATGGTTAGTTTACCTCCCGAGGTTGATTTGGCTGGGGTAAAAGCTTGGGGACATGGGCCACTGGACGGCAAAGTTAGTATTGATGCAACTAGCCCGGTGATAAGATGGGTTACAAAAGAAGTACCAGAAAAAACTTTTTTTGAAGGTAGGGTAGTTTGGCCAAAGGGAGTTATAGCTGGCGGTGTAGCCAAGCAGATAGATTTGGCTGCTATAACTAGCCAGGAAAATGATTTTGCTCAGAAAAAATCAGTAGATAGTGTAGTAAGTTTTGCCCTAAGTTGGGGATTTGGAGCTTTGGGGTTACTTATAATAGGTTGGCAAATAAAAAATATTTACCAAAAAATTACGGATTTTTCTAGCTTTGGCAAAGACGAACCACTAATAGAGGCCAACTTGTCTGGGAGAATTTGGGAGCCACCCAGTAACATTGATCCGGCTCAGATTGAGCAACTGATAAATGGTACTGAATATTTAACCCCAAAATCTTTTACGGCAACTGTATTGTCGTTAGTACGTGATCGATTTTATAAAATTGAGAGAAGCAAGGATAAGATGGGCTTATTTTTTCCTAAATACCACTATTTTATTGTCAAAACAAAAGAACAAGCATTGGGAGTGGCAAGCGGGATTCAGAAAGAAGTGATAACAGTAATTGATAAGGTTATTGGCACTTATGCCGACAAAGACGAAGATAAGGTAGATCTGGAAAAAATCAAAGACTGGGCTAGGGAATATCCCAGTAGTGCCAGAACTTTTTTTACAAAAACGCTTTCTGAAACTACTTTGAGTGAAAATTTATCTGAGGGTTATTTTGATCAATTTTCTGAAAAAATGCGAAAGAGTTATGGGTCGGCACTGGCCTTGGGATTAATTATGTTTGTATTTTTCCAATTTGTAGCACCACTGGCTACACCTTTGTTGTCTTTGCTAAATGTAAGCTTGGCAACACTCGTAGCAATCCCTGTCGTGGTTATATTGTCAATTATTGAGGTTATGGTGGGTCTTTTGATTCGAACCTATGGACTAAAACGAACCGAAAAGGGGAGAGCGGAGGCTCAAAATCGGTTGGCGTTTAAAAGGCATTTGGAAGAATATGGCCAGACAAAAAAGGCCCCAATTGACTCACTGGTGATGTGGGAGAATTATTTGGTATATGGGATAGCCTTGGGGGTATCAACGGAAGCTTTATCACAGCTACCGGTAGTGATTCCGGCTGATGAGAATAGCACTAGAGTGATGTATTGGGGGAATATAGATAGCAGTAGTATGAGTGGGTTTAATTCAATGGTAGCCGATTTATCAAATTCGGTGGTTTCATCAGTAAGTTCAGCTAGTAGTTATGGAGCCAGAGGAGGAGGAAGCAGTGGTGGGTTCTCCGGGGGAGGAGGTGGCGGCGGAGGCGGAGGTGGTGGTGGAGCCAGCTAGTTTAGACTAATTTAGTTTAACTTCTGGCGTTTTGGTTTCTTCTTGGGAAACTGTGGTAGCTTGGGTCATATCAGGTGTGGCCAGACCTGTAGCAGGCTTGGTTAGGCCTAGTATGCTAGCTAGTATATTGCCTGGAAAAGTAGCAATGGCTGTATTGTAGTCAGCGGTTAGGTCAATAAGTAGGCGACGGGAATACATGATTTTGTCGGCAGTATCTTTTAAATCAGTCATAAGGCTGGTAACCACACCAGCAGATTGAAGTGCGGGGTTGGATTCGACTACCACACGTAGGCCAGATAGGATTTTGTTAATGGAATCTTGGGCGGAATCTAATGACTTTGGATCGGAGCTAGAAATCGCAGAATCTATACTTTTTCTGGCTTCGGTAAGCATGGAATAAATGCCTTTTTCGTGTTCTAGGTAAGATTTGGCTGATTCCACTAAATTAGGTATTAAACCTGCTTGGCGTTTAAGTTGGTTACCAATTTCTTGCAGAGCGGCTTGGAGCTTGACCTGCAAAGATTTAAGCTGGTTGTAAAAGGAGATTACGTAAAAAACAGTAAAGACAACTAGTCCAATTAGAATTGCTGGAATTAACATTTTTAAAAAAACCGTTAATAAGTTATCATAGCATATGATTGTCTGGAACGGATACGGATTTTTAGTTGTAATTATCGATTTTTTTTGCCTATTGTTTACCGAAAAATTGGTAGAAAGTCTGACTGGGAATGACCAGTTTTATCAAGAGAATAGCTGGGCGATATTTTTAGGTTTTACCCTTGCTTCCGGCGTTGTGTGGCTACTTTGTAATAAGCTGGAAAAAATTAAAGGTAGACTATTTTTTGTAGAAGTAAAAAAATGGTGGTGGATAAATTTGGTAATAGGGGCGGGGATGTGGCTATTTGTGAGATAGGTACCTTGACTCTTTGATTAATTTATGTTATTATAGGACTTAGAATGTCAAGTTGTTGTTCAACAAAATCTGTTGCTATGACGATCTGACAGGTATCAATTTCTGTTCTTTTCTAAAAAGGAGGCCTATGGGACCAGATATCAGTTTCGAGTACGAAGGAAAAAAGTATGAGGTCGATGGATCTGCTTACGACGTGGGCAGAATTGTTTTGCCAGATGGGCGGGTTCTGGAGCCTGCAGGGTGGTTTGAATCACTTCCACCAAAGCCCGGGCGAATTGCCGAAGTCGATCATGTGTTTGGGCAATCTTCGCCAGAGGAAATTGCCAGAATTATGAATGGCGTGGTGGCCGTCGAGGTCAAGTAGAAAAAGAATAGAAATACCGCCTTTGGTTTACAGTATAAACTGTGGATCCGAGGCGGTTTTTCGTTTGTTTGCGGTGGGAGAGGGACTCGAACCCCCAAGCTCTTGCGAGCGCTTGTTTTCAAGACAAGTGCCTTGCCAATTCGGCGCATCCCACCAGACAGAGTGAATTATAACTCAAAAGAACCGAAATTTGAAAAATAAAGTGCCTTGCTCTGCCTGAGGCGGACAGGCATTTTTTGCCATCCCACGAGTGAAAAATATTATAGCGTAAATGGGTGGGTTTATTCTTCAACTTCGCCCTTTTCTCTACGAAAACCTACAAATGAACCACCAAAAGCTGTCCAAACTTCTCCAGCGGTCTTGGGATCGAAGCCACGGTCAGTTAGAACCTTTTCAAGGTTTGGAGGTGAGGTTCTAGAGGCTTGTTTCCAAAGCTCGGAGACTGATCCCACTACCTGTAGTGTTCCGGAATATCCCTCTTTTGGTTCTTTGCGTCTTGCAAATATTACGCAGAATCTGCTGGTATCAAGGGCGATAGGAGCCGGTTCTTTACTTAAATCAATTTTTTCGTCATATATTAATGTAGTACTTTCTATTCTTTTGGCTGGTCCAGTATCACCCATATCGAAACTTTTGAAATGTATTTCATGTCTACCAGGAATACCATTGATATTTGAAATTTTTACATTTCCTAAAATTGTGATATCTTCCTTGGAACCATTTTGTGGACCAATATCGATATTTAGACTAGAAAATTCACGAAGCCAACGTGCTTGGCGTTTTATCTGTTCTGCCTGCCAAGCCAATAGGCAGGTTCGGACTTGTTCTTCAAGAGGTCTAGTTAGGACTGGTTTTTCTTCGGTACTAAACAGAAAACCTGTTGTTGTAACCATTACTCTGGAATCAGCCATTTTTAGCAAGGTTTCCTTGTCTTCACCTGGCCTGATATCTCTTTGTTTATCGATCCCTAAATATTCCCTGGTGGCTTGGGCAGCGTCTAGGGCAACTTGCTCTAGCAATTGAATTTCAGAAGTGGCATCTTCTAACGTAAAATTTCCAGTTTTTGGTTTTTTTTCTACATCTTGGGGTAAACCTAGTTGTTTTCTGGACTCCGGATTTCTGACTGCAAAAGTCCAATAGGGGTTTATTCTAGTAGCTAGGGATCTGTCGATATCTTGAAAGATCTCATCTGTCGGTCGATTGTCGATGATAAATCCTTTTCGTCTGGCTTCTCGGTTCATTTTTAATGCCTGGGCCCAAGCATCACGTTCTAGTTTTACATTAAGAAGATAAGCATCTTTGGCGTTTTGTTGAAAATAATGACTAAAAACTGCAAAATCCTGTTTGTAGGCGTTGTAAATTCTATGTGCCATGGATTCAATGTATTCATCGCGTGTTTCTTTGTCTGGCATGCCTAAATTAGAAAAATTACCCTGGTCAATTTGTGATTGAAAATGGGCAATTAAACCACCCAAGGTGCCGTTTTGGTTTTTAGCGATTTCGATGGCCATTTGATGTTGTATTTTCATGTCATTAAAGCGGTGGAATTCTCCCGGGTTTGTTTTAAAATTGACTACATGTCCCAGCTCATGGAGAAGTTTTAGGCCTTGGTGTGTTTTGTCATTACCGAACCAGCCAATTGGCGCTATCAACTCATTAGTGTTGGGGTTTATACCGGCTGTAAAATCATCGCCCTTTGTAGGGGCGACTTTAAGTGGATTGTCTGTAGCTTGTCCTTCTGGGTCCAAAAGTTGGCTGGCTCTCATGGTCTCACCTTTGACATTTTGAAACACTACTATCGGTTGTGCGTCATTATCTTGCAACAATAACATTTTTGCCTCTTTAGGCCGTTTTCCAACCATTTCCATTGCAGCGTTTAGTATTCTTTCTTTGGTACGGCTTAAAGTAGATGGCCTTAGATTTGCAATTAGTTTTCGCTGAAAAGCTTCGTAGTCAAAGCTTTCTCTTTGTATATTTGGGTTAAGTTGTTCTTGTGTGGTACCAGCTGCCATAATCTATTTATATAACTAGCTTTAAGGTTTGTATAGTTGTGTTTGGATTTTAGAGTAGGTATAATTTTTTAATGTTTGTCAAAAGAAAAACTTCTTTGCGCTTGTTTTCTTTTGTTTTGTTGGCTTTGGTTGGGGTGGTGGTTGCCAGGGTAGCTTTGGCTCAAATTATTGTAAACGAAGGATTTACTGAGTCTAGTACAGAATGGAACTACAATGACTTGCAATATGAAACAGCCTTAGATTCTAATGGAAATCCTATTTATGATCCGGTTGTAGACGGAAATGGCAATCCAATTTTTCAACCTCTTCTGGACGCCAATGGAAACCCGGTGGTAGATCAAGATGGAAATCCAGTATTAGATATTGGTAACACATATCCTCCTGTTTTAAGGCAAACCTTGGTTCGACCACAACCGAGCTTTGGACCTGAAGGAGTAACCCTAACATCAGACTTGCCTTATTTTCCATATATATATAGTAATAGCAATGTGGTTTTACCAACAAATGGCAACTTTAAAGTAAATATTACCTATAAATATAATAGCGTGGGAAGTGCGGGGGCAGGATTTGGTTTAGGTTATATGAGAAGCGTGGGTTCTACCTATAACCCGGGAGAGTATATACCGCAAACAAGTTTGTGGTATGACACAGCCACAGGTTTGCGCCTTTACCATCAGAATTTTGTTCCACAGGGGTGTGCCAGCCCAAATAGTTATCAGGTAAGAAATGAAGATATAACTTATACCAGTATAAATCCGATGACTAATGATTTGGCTACCCATGAAGTTGAAATTCAAAAAACTGAAGGAAGGTTTGAAATATATTTTGACAAAGTAAATAATCCTAATCCAATTTTTGTAACACCTGCAGACCAGTGTTCACCTCAGATGGTGTTTTTGGGAAGCCAAGGAGCCAAACAACAAGGGGAAACCTGGTCTAGCCTGACCGTATCGAATGTAACAGTTGACCTTACTGCTCCTACACCTACTCCAACTCCAATTCCACCTACTCCAACTCCAACTGAAACACCCATACCAACCCCTACTGAAACACCAATTCCAACTGAAACTCCCACACCCACAAACACTCCCACGTCTACGCCGACCCCAACTTCTACCCCAACCTCTACTCCAACTCCAACAAACACGCCAACACCAGAACCAACCTCAATTCCTACACCTGGGGTAACAGCTACTGTAACTCCAACAAATACTCCTACATCAACTCCAACACCTACCAATACCCCAACCAATACTCCTACATCAATCCCGACTCCAACAAATACACCTACTCCAAAGCCCACAAACACTCCTACCTTGACTCCTACTAGAGTTCCACCAACACCTACGGCAACACCTGTAATAGGTTCTTGTAAAAAGCAGAACGCTGAGTGTTTGACTAACAACAGTGGAAAGAGTTGTTGTTCAGGATTAGTGTGTATGCCAAATAACTTTATGTCGGGAAATGGCAAGTGTGTACCACTGGTAATGCCAACATTGCCTCCACACCAAAAACCACCTTTTTGCAGGGATCCTGAGGATGAAAAAGACTTTGAAGATGGCAGATCTAGAAAGCCTTGGTATAGTGAAAGGGATCATGATAGATAAAGGGTAGAAGGGTTGTGATTTATTTTGTATAATATAAAACCGCGCCCAGGTAGCTCAGTTGGTAGAGCATCCCCATGGTAAGGGGAAGGTCACGAGTTCAACTCTCGTCTTGGGCTCCCAAATAGATAGGTCACTCGTTTCCGCCTGAGGCGGGCAGGCAACTCTCGTCTTGGGCTCCAGAAAAAACTATAAATTTTTTAAAGTTTGGAAACCCGCATCCAAATAGGGTAGTGATCAGACAAATTTCCAAATTTATCATCAGTTAGAACTCTAAAATCTTCCGATTTTACCAACTTGTTTCCAAAGGCATAGTCTAATCTTAATATTGGTCCGTCTGTTGGCAGCGGAAATAATTTTGCTGGGACTGTCATGCCTCTATCTTTACCAAAATCAATAAAACCTAGAGTGGCAAGCAGCTTTGTCACTTCGCCTCGCCTCATTTCATTGAGTGGATTTGCCAGGCCTTGCATTGGTCCTGGGAACTTATTAGCCAACTGGGCAAGTCCTTCATTGGTTGTTTTTAGATCGCTAGCATCGAAAGTGTTTAAGTCCCCAATAATAATGATAGGAGTATCCAAATTAATGAGTTTAGAAATTACTTTAAGTTGGGTCAATCTGGTGTCTTCGTTGTCGTCATCCAGATATGCACAAAAAATATCATATCCACCGACTGTAACCTGGATAGCATTTCTAGTAGCTAGTCTTATTGTTTTCATTTCTGCCTTAGCTTTTGAAAATACAGTAATTCCATTATCGTGTCCCTTGGCAATTAGTCTTTGGTCGTCAAGTTTTGCTGTGTGTACGAAAGGATATCCAAATATTTGTCTTAGTTCGTCTAGGCTGAAAACTTCGGTCCATCTGTGAGTATCAACTAAACTAACAATATCAGGCTTAATTTCATTTGTGACTTGTACAATCCCTTCTAACCTTGGTGGCTTGGCTTCGGTACTAGCATAGTCTTTAAAACCACCACTTAAAATATTCCAGGACAAAATTTCTAAGGACATAAATTATATTTTACTACCTAATATTGAAAACTATAAATCCAGGGTACTGATTTGCAGCTTTTTTTGACCGTCAATTTCCTTTTCCTGGGCTGATTCCCAGGTGTAAGTACTCTTTAGAGGTGTCCAGGTTTTCATGGTTGGTTCTAGTTTTTCCAGTCTAGAACTTCTGATCCAGGTTTTACGTCCGAATGATTCTATAAAATTAATAATTTTTTCAGTGTGGAATTTGGTTTCCTGAATTTCTGTTTCAACTTTTTCGCATGAAAAACGCAGATAATTGATAAGTTTCCAAAGTAAATCAGTTAGATCTTTGGGTGAGTCTAAGACAGGTATTCCTAAAGATCTGGCAATTTCCTTGGTTATTGGATAGGCATGTGAGGGTAATTCATGGTTAAGAAGATTGACAAGTCGTTTAATATGGTCCTCGTCTGGAGGGGAATTCCTTAGACGCAATAGGTCTCGACAAAGCGTTTCTGAAAGGGTAGATGCTCTGGAGATGTTGCCATAGGCAACGGGGTGAATGTAACTAAAAATTGTAGAGTAAATATTGGCATGCTCATCCTTGTTGTTTTTTTCAAAAGTTTCTACAGCTCTGCGAACTTCTTCTAGTTCAACACTGACTGGTTTATTGTCGCTATTTTTAGGATTTAGAGGATGAGTGGTACTAGTATCTACAGCTGTTAGATAGGACATGGGAGTCATCATTATTTGATCTCCGGCTAGAGCTAACATAGTACCAGCGCTAGCCGCTTTTTCTGGAATAATTACTACCAATTCTTTACAAAATGATTTAATCAGGGAAGCAATACGATAGGCACTTTGACCATCGCCTCCACTGGTGGTAAGAATTAAATATAATTTGTCTTGATAGCCTATTTCTGATAAATGGGTATAAAAATATTTGACATCATCACCCACAATAGAACCTGAAGTGTAGTAAACTAAAACTTTTCCAGATAACTTATTTTCTATTTCTGTTATTAGTGCCTGAGTTTCCCTAAAAAGGATAGGGGAATACTTAATTTTTACTGCTTCTATAGGAGTTGGAGCTGGGGTCTGTGAAGGTATGGCAATAGGTGGGTTAGGAATGGTTGGTTCGTCCATATTTAAATAATAGCATGTAATAAAATTGGAGAATTGAAGTAATATAGTTATATGAAAATTCTTATAACAGGTGGACTAGGTTTTATTGGTAGTGCTTTTATTCGATATTATTTAAAGACATATCCGGATAGAGAAATAGTGAATTTAGATGCAGTAACCTATGCGGCAAACCGTGACAGTTTAGAAGAAGCTGAAAATGATCCAAGATATAAATTTGTAAAAGGGGATATTTGTGATGAGAAAGTGGTGGAAGAATCCATGGCTGGATGTGAGACCGTGGTCCATTTTGCGGCTGAATCCCATGTGGACAGATCTATAAAAGATCCAGATATTTTTGTCAGAACTAATGTTTTAGGAACGCACACCTTACTTAGAATTGCATTAAAATTAGGCATAAAAAGATTTCACCATGTTTCCACTGATGAGGTCTTTGGGTCCGTAAATAGACTGGATAAAAATGACTTTTTTTACGAGGAGCGCAGATATATGCCCTCGTCCCCTTATTCGGCTTCAAAGGCGGGCTCTGACCATATAGTTCGATCTTATTTTCACACATTTGGGCTTCCTGTAACTATTAGCAATTGTTCTAATAATTATGGACCATTTCAAAATCCTGAAAAATTTATGCCTAGAGTTATAACTAATTTTTTAATTGGTAAAAAAGCCCCGGTATATGGAAAGGGTGACAACATTCGAGATTGGCTTTATGTGGATGATCATGTTAAAGCCATAGATTTGATACTAGAAAAGGCTGTGCCCGGTTCTGAGTATTGTATTGGTGGCCAAGCGGAACCGGAGGCAAATATTGAAATAGTTAGAAAGCTAGCCATAATTATGGGTAAATCTCCAGAAGACTGGATAGAGTATGTGGCTGATAGAAAGGGGCACGATGATTATAGAATATCATCTGAAAAAATTAGAAAAGAGCTGGGCTGGCAGCCAATAGAGACACTAGAGAGTGGACTAAAAAAGACTGTGGGGTGGTATGAAAATAACCAGGACTGGTGGAAGGGACTAAAGCAAAAAGCAGAAGAATTTTATAAAAAATAGGTTGGGGTATATAATATGGAAGTATGCGAGTTAAGGAAATTATTTATGGTGGATTTTGTGCAGGCTCTTATGATGGTACACATGAAGCGAATGCAACTCACTCAATGATATTTAGTGGACTTGGCGTCAACCTTTGGAGGTTAACGCCTACCCATAGGTTTATTTTTAATATAGCCAGGACCTTGGGTGGATTGCTTGCCGCTTCTGGGGCTGGTGGCTTGAAATATAGGTAGAAAAATCAAGTATAATAGACAGATGTTGAAAATAAAAAATTTAAAGGTTGAAGTAGAAGGTAAGGAGATAATAAAAAATGTTTCTTTTGAGATAGAAAAAGGACAAGTAGTGGCATTTATGGGAAGGAATGGTAGTGGCAAGTCTAGCCTTGCTTTCACAATTGCTGGACATCCTAATTACGAAGTGACAAATGGGAGCATGATTTTTGAGGATAAAAATTTACTTGAGATGGCTGCTGATGAAAGGTCCAGGGCAGGTATTTTTTTATCTAATCAATATCCGGTGGCTATAGCAGGATTATTGGTATGCAATTATCTATGGCAGATTTACAAGTTGCACAATAAGGATAAATCAATGAAATTAGGAGATTTTAGAATATGGATGCAGGAAGAAGCTGATAAGCTAAAACTGGCAAAGGATATTATGACCAGGAGTTTAAACGATGGTTTTTCTGGTGGTGAGAAAAAGAAAATGGAACTTTTACAGATATTGGTGACTAAACCCAAGCTAGTAATTTTGGATGAAATTGATTCAGGACTCGATGTAGAGGCTCTGGAAATAATTGCTAAAACCATTGCGAGGCTTGCTGGTGAAAATCAAATGGCCGTAATGGTAATTACCCATTACTCGAGAATTTTTAAGTATATAAGACCTGAAGTGGTAAACGTGGTTGAAGAAGGAAAAATTATCAGAACAGGCGGGTATGAAATTGTAGAAAAGATTGAAATTGAGGGGTATATAAATGACTAGATTTGCTAAAAAGAAAGTCGAAGAAGTAGAAAAAGGTAAAATCACTTCAGAATATAAGTTTGGGTTTTATATGCCTGAACACGCTGTGTTTAAAACTGAAAAAGGTTTGAATCCAAAGATTGTAAAGCAGATTTCTGGAATTAAAAAGGAACCAAAATGGATGCTGGAAAAGCGATTGGCGGGCCATGAGGTCTTCTTAAAAAAAGCCATGCCCAATTGGGGCGCTGATCTATCAAAAATAAAATTTGAAGAGATTTTTTATTATTTAAAGCCTCAGGGTAAGGTAGAAAAAGAATGGGAAGATGTGGATCCTGATATTAAAAAAACTTACGATAGGTTGGGGATACCGGAAGCTGAAAAAAAGTACTTAGCCGGGGTAAAGGCCCAGTATGATAGTGAAGTGATTTATGGATCTTTGAAAAAAGAATTGAGTGATAAGGGGGTAATATTTTTGGGTATGGATGAGGCAGTTATAAAATACCCTGATGTGGTAAAAAAGTATTTTGGAAAATTAATTCCAGCAGGTGATAATAAATTTGCAGCGTTAAACACGGCTGTATGGAGTGGTGGATCTTTTGTTTACGTACCAAAAGGGGTGGTGGTTGAGCAGCCCCTACAAGCCTATTTTAGAATTAATGCAGCTAATGTGGGTCAGTTTGAAAGAACGTTAATAATTGTGGATGAGGGGGCTAGGGTGCACTACGTAGAGGGTTGCACCGCTCCGATTTATTCCACAGATTCGCTACATAGCGCGGTGGTGGAAATATATGTAGCCAAAGGGGCCAGGTGCAGGTATACCACAATCCAAAATTGGTCTAAAAATGTATTTAATTTGGTCACTAAACGAGCGGAAGTTGATGAAATGGGGGTGATGGAGTGGATTGATGGCAATCTGGGTAGTCAGATAACCATGAAATATCCAAGTGTGTATTTAAAGGGTAGAGGAGCCCATGGTGAGATATTATCTTTGGCCTTGGCGGGTGCAGGCCAGCATCAAGATGCTGGAGGTAAATGTGTGCATTTGGCAAGCAATACTACTAGTAGAATTATTTCTAAATCAATAAGTTTAGGTGGGGGCAAGTCGACATATCGTGGACTAATTCAAGTAACTCCTGGGGCTAAGAATTGCAAATCCAAAGTGGTATGCGACGCCTTGATAATGGATTCTAAAAGTGTGTCAGAAACTTATCCTACTAATAAACTATTTAACGAATCGGTAACGTTTGAACATGAGGCTACGGTGTCAAAAGTGGCGGAAGAACAATTGTTTTATTTGATGAGCAGGGGGTTTGAAGAGCATGAGGCTGAGGCATTGATTGTAAATGGATTTGTGGATCCAATTGTCAAAGAATTGCCTATGGAATATGCCGTGGAACTAAACAGGTTAATTGGTATGCAAATGGAAGGATCGGTTGGGTAGTATGATAATTTATTATTTTGTAAAACTCGCGACTTCCTCGCTTTGCTGCGGGGGCTTCGCTTTAAAAATAGCTAAATTATCATGTTAAATAAAATTATAAAAGCCGGAAATTATGTTTATACTTTGGATAAAAAAGGGCAAGAGATGGAAGCTGGTGGGGTGTTTGAAGTTCAAAAAGGAGACAAACTAATTGTGACTACCGATATGCAGTTTTTGGTGCCGGAAACTAGGGGCAGAGTGCATGTAAAGGCGGTAGTGCATGAGGGTGGCTATGTGGAATTTAGGGGTAAAATTATTATAGCCAAAGGGGCAGTAAATGCTAATGGATACTTAAAGCAAGAAGTTTTATTAATGGGTCCAGGAGCATTGGCCGTGTGTGTGCCAGAATTAGAGATAGAATGTAATGAAGTCAAGGCCAGCCATGCTGCCAGTGTATCGACATTTGATAAAGAACAGCTGTTTTATTTGCAGAGTAGGGGAATGACTGTTTCAGAGGCTAAGGAAACTATTGTGATGGCTTGGCTAGGGTAAGATTTTTATAAAAACTATAGTAAAATAGCCCATGTTGCCAGAAACGGAAATATTTTACAAACTAAAAGATAAAACTCAAGACAGAAGAGCCAACTTGGCTCGTGCTATTGATACCTACGCCGCCATTGGGGCTATCGTCGAGGTAGATCCACAGTGGATTGTGGATAATTACCTGGCAATCGTGGAATTTCTAAAAGAACAAAAATTAAGTCCTGAGGAATATTTTAGAAATACAGAGTTTCCAAGAAAAGAGTTAGCTGCTTCAAGGGTTCACCCAATAATGGAAAGTGTGGGAGTGTTTGTGTACGACATGCATGCGAAATTAGCCCGTGATCCGCATTATCTGTCAAATCTTGATCTTTTGCCATCCATGACAATTAATTTACTTTTAAGTAGGAGTGCAGAGTATATGGCAAAATTTAGAGATTTATCAAGTTCTACTGGTCCTTGGGTTGGGGCGATGAGAAGGCTAAGCACATCCTTGGAACGAGGTAAACCAATAAACTTGTATATTGTTGAAAAAGAACTGAGCATGCCAGAGGTTAGAGTTAAAAAACCATTTGATGACTGGCAATTTGAGGCTGGGTCTAAGAAGCCTAGGATGAAAAATGAAGTACATAGGTCTAGGTACCAGGAATTAGATAAGTCGGATATTGGGAAAATTATGAAAGAATTCGTTGCATGGAGACCTCCAAGGCGGGAGGCGGTTTTTCTTACTTTTTTACAAGAAAAATACCCAGAGATTGCTCGTGAAATCAGGGGTGGAGAGAGGTCTAAAAGCTATCCGCCACTAGGCTTTGATTTGGACAAGATTACCAAGATTGAAGAGGAAAAATCTAGAAACTGGAAACCCGGGAATAGGACAAGATTGAGTGTGAAAATATAAAATCTTTAATTATTGTCCATTACTGTCTACTACGCAGATCGCTGTTCTGTATTCTGGCAAACTTCTTGCATAGCCATACTCTCTTACCCTACAGGAAAATGTCGCAAGGGGGTTTTGTGCCGTAATCGCAGCAACCTTTTTAACATCATTTGATAACATACGTGCCTCATATGGGGCATCATTAGCTGGTTTTAAGATAACTCTTGTGTTTACCCATTCACCATTTGCAGGATTGTAGTTTGTTGAAATCAGGACATTTTTTAAAGGTACTTCTCTTTGAAGCGGAACCTAACTGCTACAACCAGTTGCCAAAGCGATAGTGGTAATACCAGCAGCTAATATACTTACTATCTTTACATTTTTTTCCATATCCGTATTGTTTATTTAACAGTCTTATAATATCAGTTAAAACATATAAAGTCAAGTTCCCTGAATGAGCTGGTTTTTGGTGTAAAATAGCTCATGGATTTAAAACGAAATCAAAAAGATTTATTTCCAATCTATAGGAAACATCCGGATCTAGTGTATTTAGATAGTGGAGCCACAGCTCTAAAGCCCCAGAGTGTGATTGATAAAGAACTGGAATATATGACTGAATATAGCGCTAATATTCATCGGGGAGTTTATGATATTTCGGAAAGGGCTAGTGAAGAATATGAAGCAGTTAGAGAAAAAGTGGCCGGCCTAATTGGCGGTAAAACTGAAGAAATAATTTTTACAAAAAATGCCACAGAAAGCATAAATTTAGTCGTAAATTCCTTGCCAAAAATAGACGGGGATATTGTGGTTACCAGATTGGAACATCATGCTAATTTTGTACCTTGGCAGAGACTCGCAACAAAAATTAACCGCAAATTTATAATTTTAGAATTAGATAGTAATTTAGAGCCAGTGACGAAAAGCATCGATTGGAAAAAAGTGGGAATTTTGGCGATTACCCAGGTTAGTAATGTGGTTGGTACCGTGGTTGATTTGAAGCAAATAATTACCCAAGCTAAAAAAGTTAATCCAAAGTTAATAGTGATAGTAGATGGTTGCCAGGCGGTGGCCCATATGAAGGTGGACGTAGCAGATTTGGGCTGTGATTTTTACGTTTTTTCTGGTCATAAAATGTATGGTCCAACTGGGGTAGGGGTATTGTGGGGAAAAATGGAATTATTAGAAAAAATGGAGCCGTTTTTGGTGGGCGGAGGCATGATTGCCAAAGTGGGTGATGTAGAATCTACATGGGCAGCAGTTCCTGAAAAGTTTGAAGCTGGTACACCACCAATTGCTCAGGTTATAGCTTTGGGGGCTGCATTGGACTTTGTAAACAAGTTGGATTGGACAGAAGTGCAGAAAGCGGAGCAGAAATTAGTTAAATACTGCAAGGAAGAATTGAAGAAAGTTGATGGGGTAAGGGTATTTTGTGCGCCGAGTAGTGTGTCTGTAGTTAGTTTTGTGATTGAGGGAGTGCATGCCCACGATGTGGGTGAAATACTAAATCGTAGTGGGGTGGCGGTACGTAGTGGGCATCACTGCGCCCAGCCACTACATAGGCATTTGAATGTAGCGGCAACTAGCAGGGCTAGTTTTGGGGTGTATTCAACAAAAGAGGATGTGGACAAGCTGGTTGCGGCCATAAAGGAAGTTAAAAAAGTTTTTTCAATATGAACGAGTTAATTGCTGGTATGCATCCAAGCGCGGTTGGGATTTTGATGAAAGAGATGGTGGAAAGAGCGGTGGTTAGAATCCAAAAAGAGCTACAGGAGCACGAGGTGGCTGACAAGGATAATAAGTATAAAAAAGAAGATTTGGTGACCTCTGCTGATTATGGTGCTCAAAGAGAAATTGTTAAAATAATTGAAGAGTGTTTTCCCATGGCTGGAATTGTAGCGGAAGAAAATGGACTGAGAAAAGATCCCAGTGGCGAGGAAAAATATTGGTTTACAATTGATCCACTGGATGGCACCAAGGCCTTTGTAAGGGAACAATCGGATGGAATTGGTAGTATGGTTAGCCTATTTGATGGTAAAGCGGTGATAGCTGCTTGTGTGGGTGATGTAATGACAGGTGAAAAATACTATTTTAAACCTGGAAGTGAGAATACTAATAGATTGCACAAGCAAAGACACAGATATATGAAATACCAGGAAAAAAATAAAAGACGGCTATTGTTACGTGATCATCCTGGATTGTATTCTTTAAAAATTCAATTAATGTCTAACCCGGTAAGTGGAGTGTTTGAATCGATTGATGTTAGCAATGGGAGTATAGGAGTGAACTTTGCTAAGTTGTGGAAAAATGAAGTTCAGGCAGTGGCTTTGCGGCCTGTTACTGCTATGCCTTGGGATTGGCTCCCAGTGGTGGGCATAAGTAAACGATTGGGTTATAAGTTTTTTGAACTTACTAGCAGTAATAAGTTTATAGAAGTTGAGGAAAAAAGGATGTTAAGTTTAGAACCCGTGGAATACTTGGAAATGCTAGTGGTACATGGGTCTGATATTGGTATTTTGAAATAAATATGGATGATCTTTATCAACAACAAATTCTAGATCATTATAAAGATCCACAAAATTTTGGTGAGATTGATAAAAACTGCAAGTGTAGTGAGCAAAATAATCCAATGTGTGGTGACCAGATAGAAATGAGTGTGTGTGTTGTAGATGGGCAGGTAAAAGACATTAAATTTAACGGGCAGGGTTGTGCAGTATCCATGGCCAGTACATCCATGCTGACTGAAAAAGTAAGGGGTATGAAACTGGAAGAAGTAAAAAAAATTGGTTATGTAGATATTGAAAAAATGTTGGGGATTCCTTTGTCTAGTTCTCGAAAAAAGTGTGCTTATTTAGGACTTGAAATATTAAAGAAAATTATTTTGTAATTTCTTTGTCTTTGTATAGCCTGGGAAGCATTTGGTTTGGTGACCAGTTTTTTTCTAGGTCTTTGATGGAATTACTGGATTGGTACTTGCCCGAAGTAGAGTAATCTTTTTCTAAAATTGGTCCAGTTTCAAAAAAGACTATTTGGGCAATGCGTCTGCCTACGACTAATGGTATGGCGTAGCGCTGGGAGTTGTTGGTAATTTCCATAGTCCAGCGGTTGATATAACCCACATCTCCCCAGCCAGCACATTTGCAGACTTCAATAAAACTGCGGCCCATAGAAGATCTAGCCTTCATCATGGTGGTAATATGATTTTTACCACCGATAAATTCATTGGTGTGACACAAAAGGGTTTCGCCCGGTTCTATGAGAATAACTTCATCTTGGGGAGAAATTCCTTTCCAGTCGAAATTATATTTTTGAAATACTAGTTTAGCTTTTTCAGCCCTAAGGGGTGATTTCCCCCAAATGTATTCGGTATGTTCTTGAGACCAAATGTTGTAAATATTGTGGTGGTGTTTACTGCGGTGTTGTTCTTGAAAATAATAAGGCCCAAGGGTAACGTCGTAACTGGAAGTAGACAGGTTGGCGGGATTAAAGGGGTGGATGATAATATCTCCAGATTTAATTTCACGAAGGATTTTTTGATCAGAAAGTGCCATGGGATATTTTAGCAGACTAGGCGCTTACTGCCTCTTGGACCTTTTTTAATTCCGAGTAGATTTCTTTATAAGAAGTTATGATATCAGTTTCATAATATGGCACCTTGTTTTTGAGGCAGTAGTCTTTGACTAAAAGATTGGCAGCATGCATTTTGTTTCTCGGTAGACTAGGGAAAAGATGGTGTTCAATTTGATAGTTTAGACCTAAATATAAGAAATCAGTGAGCATTCCGGATTTGACGTTGCGACTGGTCATAATTTGTTTGCTGGCAAAGTCCAGGGTGGTTCCTTTTTCCAAAATGGGCATACCTTTGTGATTGGGGGCAAAAATGGCGGCTAGGTGCAGACCAAGAGTGGCCTGAGTAAGCATAAAAAATACCAAACCTTTTGTGCCTCCAAGATGATTAAAGATAAAACCCCAGAAAAAGACAAAATGACTAAGCATGGTAAGGGTTTCAAGAAGTCGATATTTAGCTTTGTTTTGGTACAAGATGCGAAGCGAATGAAAACGCATATTGTAGGGGACTAGGCTTACTAAAAATATGTAAAAAAAAGTTTGATGGCGAATCATCCAACGTTGAAAAGGCTTTTTAGTTTGATACTGCGAAGGATGAAAAATTACTACTGGAAAGTCTATATCTGGATCAGACTCGAGTTCGTTGGGGTGGGCATGGTGTTGATTATGTTTGTCTTTCCACCAGGAATAACTGGCTCCACCCAAGGGTCCGGTGTGAAGAACGCCAATCATGTCGTTGATAAAGCTGGATTTAGCAATAGCCATGTGGCCAGCATCATGGGCCATGCCATAAATTTGAGTTAGAATAAAGCCCAAAGGTATGGCGAAAAGTATTTGAAAAACATTAGAGTTTATTTGCAAAAATATAAAAATCCAAAGGGCAAGTAGGGCCAGATTTAAAGAAATTTTAAGGAAATAATATACTGGCTGGCGGTCTAAAAGATGATTTTGGTCGATTAGTTTTTTTAAGTTTTGATAGTGAAGCTGATTTTGAGCTATGGCAACCATAATTAACTATATCAGAGAGATAGTGGGTCTACGTGATAGTAGTAAATTTTATTAACGGTTTTAAATGGTAATAGTCCTGGGAATTCATAGTCGTTGGAGACTATGGTCACTGGCTTGGTAATACTTTTTTGGATGTGGGAAAATAATTTTTTCATGTACTGGGGAAACTGATAAAGAACAATGATGGTGGCCTGGGACAGGTCGGAATTGTACATGCTTTGGGTGTAAATGGTAACCAATTTGTCTAAGTCTAGTTCTTGGGCAACTTGTTGGGATTTTTTAGCCAAAAAGGGGTTGATCTCATAGCCTATGCTTTTTACCCCTTTGTGTGCAAAGGCAAAGAGAATGCGGCCATCTCCGGAGCCCAAGTCGATTACGAGGTCATCTTTTTTTAATTTTAAATGCTTGATTAAAGTTTCAATTACTTCCGGTTTACTGGGGTAATAGATAGCACCTGGGTGGAGAAAAGTGTGGTAGATAAGCTTGTAAAGAATGGCTAGGCTAGCAATAGTGAGCAGCAGATAGATTATCATTACCATGAGCCCGAAGCGGGATTTGAACCTGCGACCTACGCGTTACAAAGGCGTTGCTCTACCACTGAGCTATTCGGGCTTATCGTCTATTTTAACAGGAATTTATGTCATTATCGATCGTAGACTTGACAGTATTATAGGTTAGAGGTAGAATTTGGATATGAATTCATTGGATTCTGGTAGGCCATCGCCTCCACAGGCTGAAATACCTAAATATGACCACGATGGTGTTGTAGGTAGATTGGGATCTTTGCCACAATGGGCCACAGCAGATGGAAGATATAGGATTGTAAAAGAAATATTATTTAATTCGCCAAAGAGAGATGTTTTGCTTGCAGGATTTAATGTTGATGGAATGCCAAAATGGGTCGCTTCTAGACTTGTTCTCCGCTTAGCTTCTTTTCAAGACGAACCTGGAAAATGGGCCATACAAAGACTGCTTGACTATTTAGAACAACAAAAGGCAGGTGCTGAAGGTGATCCAAAGACTCTGGAAGAAGCACTGGTGGTGATACAAGAACTTAGGGCTAGAATAAGAGAATTGGAAAATAGAGGTAATAAATAGTCATATTTGTATTTTTTTGCAAATTTGCGATAATTAGACTTGGTGCAACACAAACGAATTTTAGTACTTACAGATCATATGCCTTGGGGGCATCGGTCGATTGCCAAAGCTTTATATGATTATTTAGCCTTGGTAGGCAAGGATAAGTATAGTGTAGAATTTGCCGAGGTTAGGGCTGAAACTGGATTGGGTGGGGAGCTGTATAGCTGGGCTTACCGTAATTTTCCGGCAGGAAACAGAGTGGCAGTAAAACTGTTTACCATCAAGTCAATTCGAGAGTTGAGTATTGAGTATTCTTATAAAAATATACCGGCCTTAACCAGGTTGGTTAACAAACACAAGCCAGATTTGATAATTTGTGCTTATTTTTTCCACTCCCAAGCTTTGGTAAAAATGAAAAAAGATTATGGATTTTCTTTTGATTTGTGGACGGTAGTGGCTGACCCTTGGTCGGTAAATACGCTATCTTTTGTAAATGGAGCTGAAAAACATTTGGTTTATGATAATGAAATGGTCAAGGCAGCCAAGGATTTTGGACTTAGCAAGAAAAACATGGAAATTACCGGCTGGTGGACTCGAATGAGTATGTTTACTAAGTTTCAGGCCAAAGAAATAGCAGAATTTAAAAATAAGTTGGGGCTAAAAGAAGGAATACCAACAATTTTCGTGGGTGGTGGAAGCCTGGGGACAAGCTCGATGAGCATGCTACTGCCAATTTTACTGACTGTAAGAAAACCACTACAAGTAATTTTTAATACTGGGAAAGATGAGAATGCAAAAGAAATGGTAGATAATTTTAAAACTATAGTAAAAAGTTTGCCTTTGGTTAGGAATAATTTAAATATTGCTTGCTTGGCCTGGATAGACAATATGGCTGAAGTATTGTCGTGTTGTGACATTGTAATGGGCAAGGCCGGACCTAACTTTTTGTTTGATGTGGTGGCCTGCCAAAAGCCTTTTGTGTCGATTACCCATATTGGTGGTCAGGAAGATGGCAATATCGATATAATTCGACAAAAAAAGCTGGGATTGGTGGCAGAAGATCCAATCGCTATGGCTAGATTTATTAGGGACTTTGTAAAAAGGCCAGATTATTATAGAAGTCTGTATAAGGAAAATATAGCAAGAGAAGCCGGGAATAATAAAAAGTCTTTGGAAAAAGTGTGGAATCTTGTACAAGAGTGGGCTGCATGACTTTTCCGCTAAAAGCGAAAGGCGGGTAAACTGATCCAAAACAGAATCTGAGCTGGATACGCGTAAACCCTAGTCGTGAGGTAGCTAGAAAAAACACCAATGCAACCCACACTTCTAAAAGATTAACCTAGAAGTTGATCTGTCGGTTAAAGAGCGAGATAAGATATAATCTATTATAATACTAAATTCGCTTTATACCTAATGAAACTAACAATTAAAGAAAATAAGCCTAAGACTAAAAAACTAGGAAAGATTGCCAAGGATATGCCTATAGGCGAGATAATAACTTTTTATCCGCAGCTAGCTGAAATTTTGACGGAAGATTACGGGTTTCACTGTGTGGGGTGTTTTGCCTCGACCATGGAAACACTAGAGCAGGGTGGGGCTGTTCACGGTATGAGCGAGATAGAAATAGACGAAATGGTGGTCAAACTTAACAAACTTGTATAATGAGGCTAAGCTTTATTTACAAAAAGATGAAATATTTCTTTGGAAAGTTAGACAGCTGAGTGAACCAGCAAGTCGCTGGGCTGTGGTTTGTTTAGGATTGGTGCAATATTGGGCTTCAAGGGCTTTGAGCTCTCCACAGGGGATATATTGAGCCTGGGTAGTGGAAGTGGTGGAGACTGGAGTTACTTCGGGTTCTTTTTGGCCATATTGGGCAACAAAAGGACTGGAGGCTGGTTTTGGAATACAGCGCTTGGTATTCATGTCGCAGGTACCACTATTGCATTGTTGATCAAAATTACAGAGGGCAAAGTTTGGCTTGCCACCGAGGGCTGTTTCAATTGAAGCAGATTCTCCTAAAACCGAGGATTGACTAAAGCTGACGTATTTTCCGGCAACTTGTAGACCAGCAAGAGCACAAAAAGCAAGCGAAAACATAGCGAGAATAGTTTTGTTGCGGTTATCCATATATACATAATAGATAAACTGATACTAGGAAGTCAATAACCAATCGTAATATTTATTAAAAACTAAGCAAAAATGAGGCTAGGAAATTTATGGCTGGCCTGACAACCAGGCTGGCAAGACTTTGGCTGTTAACTAGGGGTAACATGAAAAGAACTATTAGCGGGAGACTGTATTGTTCGTAGACGGATTTAAGGCGTATTCCAGTTTCAAAAGGCAAGATATTAACAAGTATTTTAGAGCCATCTAAAGGCCAAAGTGGTAAAAGATTAAAAACTCCAAGGGCTAGGTTTAAAAAAATGGCTTTGAGAAAAAACTGTTGGCCGCCAATGGTATAGACTAAGAAGGTAAACAGTACAGCCAAGATAAAGTTAGATATGGGTCCTGCCAGGGAAATAATGGTTTCATCGCGCCGGGGGGAGGAGAGGTTATAGGTGTCGATTTGGACAGGTTTACCCCAGCCAAAACCAGCAAAAAGTAGTGCAAGGGTGCCCAAGGGGTCTAGGTGAGCCAGGGGGTTTAGGGTAAGGCGACCTTGGGCTCGTGGTGTTGGGTCGCCAAGTCGGTCGGCTACCAGAGCATGGGCAAATTCGTGGACAGAAAGTGAGATAACGACTAGAACTAGCGAGATAGGATCGAGCATGGTATAGTATAGCCTATGATAGTCATACCTTATGATGGTAAGAGGTCTGGTATTGGAAGAAACCGGTCTCATGCCCAAAATCGAACCCCAAGAAAATTTGGGAAAAATTTGCAAAAAGCCACCTTTTATTTAGATGGTGAAAAAGTAACTGGTACGTTTGCAAGTAAGGAACTTAAAAAACTTAAAAAGGAAGCCGGAACGAGAATGTCCCACAAAAAAACCGGCAAATAAATGCCGGTTTTTTGATTTAAGAAAAACTATCTTTTCTTTTTTTTAGCAGTAGTTTTTTTAGCTACTTTCTTGACTACTTTCTTTGCTTTTTTTACGGGCATGTTTTTTTATATTAATAACTATAATAACTATGCGGAAAAATATAAAAAGTGTCAACTAGTAGGTTTTCCTATCCCACATTTTTTGCCCAAAGTCAGAGTTAATCTCAACTGGTATATTTTTCTCAAAAGAATCAAGTTGACTACTCTGGTTGGAAATATTTTTGTAGATTTCAATTAGAGTAGGATTGTAGAAACTTTTTTCTTGCGGGTTTTGATAGGGCCAGGAGTTGGGTGGTAGCCATAACAACTGACGTTCACGTTGGCTTAATGTCTCTAAATTGTGGAGTTTTTGATTGGCGGTTTGCTGCTCCTCGCTGTTGGCATATTCAAAATTACTTACCTGGTCAAGTTCAGAAGGAGAACCGTATTTTTCCAAGAGTTGTTTTATCTTGTATTGAATACTACTATTTTCATTTATAGCCCAATGGGCAGTATAGTATTGGTCAAAAGTGATTTTTTTTGGGTCAAGAAGCAGATAGTTGTTGATAATTGCAGTATTTTTACTAAGCAGTTGTGGCCAGAGATGTTTGGTTTTAAAACCAAAATTTTGAATCATATAGTAGTTGTCTACCGAACCGTTTACTTTGGGAGGATAGTTGGACATAATAAGACCATCTGTATCAAATATATTGGCTAAAAATAGGAGAATAATAGAAGTTACTAAAGATAAATAATATACCTGTTTTTTATTTATTAGCTGGAAAACAAGAATGATGGCAAGCCAAAATAGAAACCAAACGCCTAGGACTCTAGTTTGGGTTAGGCCGTTTTCGGAAATGTAGAGACTAAGCTTGCAGAGATTAAGGCCAACCATGCCAAGTGTGAGTAGGGATAAGATTTTGGAAAAAAAGTTGGTGGCTAGTTGGGCAATAATAAAAGAGAGCAGGGCAGCAATAATTAGTTCATTAAAGCCTTGGGTAACATAGCTACTATAAGTAAATCCAGGCAAGTGGGGGTCAAGTTTGTTAGTTAGATAACTAAGAGAAGTAAAGATGAAGAAACTTAAAACGCCGGATAAAAACAGGCTAGCCCAAGAGGAACTGCTGGCAAAAAATAATCGAATGTCATGAATGGTAACTTCCAGTTTTTTATCTAGTTTAACTTTGCGAAAATAAATATACAGAGCGGGGATAAGTGGAATTGAGATTCCGATAGTAGTTGACAATCTTTGCCAAAATTCTTGGCTAAACAAGTCTAAGATAAACTTGATTTTTTGGGAAAAAAGCTGATCAGCGCTGGCCAATATTCCGGTTACAATTAGTGAGGCAATGGTTCCAAATATAATGGGAACAAAGGGTATTTTTTTATAATTTCCTTTGGGAGCGGTAAGAGTTATTTTTTCAATTCCAAGCCTAAAAAGACTGGGAAATAGACTACCAAACTCATCTCTGTAGCAGGTCCAGGTGAGACCCAAGAGTAGAGTTGAGGCAAGGGAATTTACGTTGGTCATAAGTGAGTGAACATGGGTGGCTTCCCAGAGAGATAGGGCTAGGTTTGATCCTAGTAGTAAGTGTGCCAGTCGATTATGTCCGGGTTTGCGGTTTAGAAAAATCAGGATTGAGAAAGCCAATGTAGAGAAAAAGAAGCTGTAGCCAGTAAGGCCATAATAAAAGAGAGTGTGAAAGGCAAAGAGAAAAATTACAAAGGCCAACAATTTTTTTGACATCTACGAGGGAAAGATATGTGGAAAAATTTAAGCGGTCTTTACTACTCTAGTATAACATTGTGCTTTGGTAGGACAAATATTACTATTAAATATGTCATTTGATAGTTGGGGCAAGTTAAAAAGCCAGGCGGCGGAAAGAAAGGATAAGCATGGGAAAAAAAGTAGGAAAGAAATGAGCGATGAGCATTTTCCAGATGAACTACAACCTGTACATGATTTACTGGAAGAACAGAGCGAATTGGAAAGTAAATTTAGAAAAGACGATCTAAAAAAAAGATTTACACCAGAGATAGAGCGAAGCATACGTCAAAGTATATCCACAGCCATTAGTGAGATGGAAAATAAGTTAAGAGATCTTGACCAAAGATATGCCATAGATATAAGGTTTGTTGAACCAATTGCAAAAGATGTCATAAAACTAATTAAGGATTGTCGTGAGAATTATCCCTGGGTGGAATTTTCCAGAGAAATGTTTTATGCCCTATTGGCTCTTGAGCGTGAATACTCTGATGAAGATAGGCCTGTGGTCGAAAAATCAGGCAGTTTTCTATTGTTTTTGAACGGATTGTGTCAAGAAACTGGTGTTTACCCACTGACTAGCGAAGAGTATGAAATATCTAATGGGGTGGTACCAAGGGCATCTACTTATTTGCACTCTGCTGCAAGATCACCTTTGACCCAAATAGTTGCTTATGCTGGTGGGATTCCAAATGAAAATGATAGGCAAGCATGGTTGGGAGAACTAGCTTTAGAAATGGACAATAGCAAACAAGATAAATCCCAAGTTGCTGCTGAATTTTTGTTACAAACTGTGGAGACTGGGAAATTGCATGAATTGTTTCCAGTCTTTTTAACGGATTCAATTTGGAATGACGGTAAAAATTTGGCTTTTATTGATAACTTGGGTAGGAGACTTAATGTAGATTGGCAAAGCTATGGTAGCCAACTGACAAGATTGAAAGAGAAATTGGAAAGTAAATATGGCGAGGCTTTTGTGGAATCACTAATCGGGAGTAATCACTATTATGATGATGAGGATTCCGGTGAAAAAATCCGAAATATTGAAACAAAGATGGCAATAATTGATGCAATAACTGGCGATAAGACCGAACTTCAGCCACAAGTAGATCAAGTTGTTGAATTGCTTGAGGAATCTTTTATAACATTTTCAGTAATGGGTGAAGAAGGTTTGAGGAGAAATGATGATTTGTCGCGGTGGCTAGAAGAAAATAAATCTAAGTTTTTAGCCAATCAGTTATTACTAGATAAATTTGATGTACAGTGTTTTAGGAGATTTTGTAAGTATGGTATGAGAGTGGATGATAGCCTTTACCAAACACCGGATTTTTATGAAAAATTTTCAGAATACAAAAAAAACATGGAATATTTTGGTAGATTATTTATTGGAGATAGACCAAAACCCAGTGAGGAAGCAATAACCCAGATTGGTGAAATACTAAATAAAAAGGAAAAAGATTCTGCCTTATCTGGGTATCGGAGTTACACTGATGCTTGTTTTGTAGTCAGGCAAATTTCGGATTGGTATGGCCATTTGAGTAATTTTGATGTTAATGGTTTTTTTGTGGATGCTGTTACAAGTAATAAACAAAAAGATGTTAGAAATTTGTCCCCAGAATGGATAGCTGAACTGGTGGAAGATACCACTCAGTTTGCTGTAGATATAGGCGCAAAATTTGAGTTAAGCGAAGAAGATAAGCGCAAGATGTTGCGGTCATATCTAAGATCTGGTATCGATAAAAATGTATCTGTGCCTAGATCAAAACCTGAATCTGAATCGTTTTATAAAGAATTGGCTAAAAATATGGAATCGTTAGCAATAAATTTTGGTATTGCTGATTGGACTGCAGAATTAGCCAAAGTAGCAAAATCTGAAATGTCTTATGTTGCTAAATCACACTTGTCCTATTTGAAGATATTTATGGATGTTTTTAATATTCCTAAGGATGATGCAGGTCTTGGGCCCGTTTTTAAACAGTGGCGGCTGTCAGACTTGGGAGAAAACAGTACGACTGTCGAAATATTAGATGTATTGGAGACAATTAAAAATGACGGGTATGAATTAGACTTGGACCCAAGCGAGGTTCAGATTGTATATCATAAGTTTTTAAAAAGTTTCCAATATTTTTCTTATGAACAGGGAATTAGGCGGTTGCAAAATATAGTTGGGATAGAACCGATTCCTTTGGATAACGCTGTGTTGCAGGCAGTCTATTCCCAGATAATGTCTGATTCGCGATTAGAAAAGGCTTTGGCGCTGTTTAATCATACAAAAACCAGTTTGGAGCTTGATACTCTGGAGTCAAAAATTGCACTGTTTAGATCGGCTAGGGAATTTATGAGTGATAAATTGTTTGGGAATGAATTAGATAATGCCATAGGTGAAGTAAAAAAATTTGTAGGAGGTTCGGTGGTTTTTAGCCCTAGTGAGTTGAATAGTATTTTGGCTAAATTAGGCAAAGAAACATATTCCGGTGATTTGTTTCAGAGTATGATGCTTTTGTCAGAAATTTCTGCTGAGAAAGTTGATTTTAAGGTTGCTTCACAAAGTATTTTAAAAATATTTGAAAATAGAATAGCAGGCCTGGATAAGAGTAATAATCCGGTAAAAGATGTTGGGGATTTGATTAGAATTAGTAATTTTACAGGAATTCCCTTTGTGTTATCGAAAGAACAAAGTAAGATTTTGTTTGGAAGGTTGATTGATAAGGATAAACGTAGATGGTCAGAAATTACGGAAGAACTAGAAAGATCTTTTGAAATTATTTCACCAACTGAAGGGAGTTTGATGTATGATGTTGTTCAAAGATTTGCATTTGGAGAAATGACGACTTCGACTGGAATAGCTAGGATAACTAAGTTTTTAGTAGATAGGGGAATTAAGTTCAGACAAGAAGATTGGGTGGAATACTTTTCTAGATATGTGCCAAACGGCCTATTTGATAGCAGTGGGCAAGTTGAGAATGGAGGATTTCAAAATAGAATTGGCAGACTTAAGGGGGATTTGGGATTTATAAAACTAGAGGATTCTTGGTTGAAGGAATCAGTAGAATACTGGGTAAAGTCGGCAGATTTATCTAAAAATGAAAATTGTAAAATAGTTTTAAACGCTTGTAGAACAGGCCTGTTTAATTTTGAAAAGGCAAACGAGGATTTTAAATTAAGTTTAGTTGGAAAATTAATATTCAATGATATTGAGTCCTACAATTACCTAAAAAATAATTTTGGTTTGCCTACGGATACTAAGGCGGTAGTGAGAAACATAGAACAACAACTTAAGGAATATAAAATAACTGATACAAATATTTCCTATACTATAGGGAAATTCCACACCATAGTTTCAGTTCTTAAGGATGATTTTCCGAGTGAATTTATGTCCAGAAAAGAAGGATTTTTGTCCTTTTTTGAGAAATTGAATTTTGCACTTGCAAGTCTTACTGACATTGAAAAAGTTAGTGATTTGTGTAAGTTGCTAGATATCGACAAAAACAGTGTTCAAAAAAAGCTGGATTCTTTTTTGTTATTGCTTGATGAGCCTCTGGCTGGCAGTGTAAGCCTGGTTTATTTATTGGAAATTGTACAAAAATATGAACTTAATGCTGATCCAGGAATACTTGCCAGGCGTATAATCCTGGATTTACTTAAGAACCCAGTAAACGCATTTGAGACGCTAAGTGAATTGAGAACCGTACAGGCTCGTAATAAAGATAACAAAGTTATGCAAGACCTGGTTAGAGGAATAATGAAGAATCCATGGATGTCGACATTTGTAACGATTACCAGCATGCAAGGTAGAGCTTCAAAAGAAGAGTTTGATCCTTGGTTAAAAGAGATGCCAAAATTGTGCAATGCCATAATGAATAGCGAAGGGTTTAATATAGCTGATCCTAGATATGGAAAGGCATTGGGGGACTATGTTGCTACGTTTGGATTATTACATTTGCCAGCATTGATAGGTATTTGTGTTGATTTAAATGTTAAATCTAGTGGAAAAGAGTTGAATCAAGCAACAATAAAAATGTTAGAGGAAATTGGTATTGATATAAAAGGTGAAGGTGGTATGGGTAATAAGGAAATTATGAATTCCCTAAAATTACATTTTATGGAATTTCGTGAGAAATTGCTAAATGATGAGTTACCCAAAGATTTAAACTCGAGGTTGGGAAGAGAATTTTTTGAGCAACTAAGGGGAAGCACTATACACAGTGATGGAGAAGTAGCCACTAAGGTGGTAATAGATAGATTTATGGATGTTTCTAAAAAAAATAGAGCAAAATTTGCAGTACCTCGCCATGCAAAACCAGGACAATTTGAAGTAGAAATGAAGGGTAGAGCTAGACCAGCTTTGGAAGTAGAGGTTGAGGCTAACCCAATAAAAAGTATATTGTTCAGTGCCCAGGCAGAAGAGGTTTACGTGAAGCCATTAAATGTTTTGGCCGAAGCGTGCAGGGAAGGCATGTCAATAGAAAACATGTCTGGTGTTATAAAAGATAGCTTGGTGGCAAGGGCATTAGTGATAGCATCTAGGTTGGGTTGGGACAATGATAAATTACGTGAATTTATGCAGCAAAAAAACAGTAAAGAGGTGGATGCATTTGTGGTGTCAAACCGAGTGGACTTGAAAGATAAGCGGGTGTCTGGAATTTTTGCAAACTTAATGGCAACTATTAGGGCAATAAAAGATTTTGAAGATATCCAGGGCTATTATTTAAAGTATGTTGACCTACAGGTACAAACTGCTAAACAGGCAATATCTAAGATGGAAGAATCACGGAAAGACACGAGCCCAGATAAAGCGGAAGAAATTGATTTGGAAATAGAAAAACAATCGAGAATTATCCGTTTTTGGACTGAAGAAGTTGTGGCAGATCACAATAAAATGGGTATGCGTCAAGAGGCGGGATTAATAGAACTAATGTATAAATATAAAAATCAATTGCCAGAGGATTTACAACGTAAAGTTGCGGCAAATATATTTGTAAAATCTAAATCTGATATTTTTAAAGAGGCAGTTTTGGAACTAAAAAAAGGATTGGAAGAAAGAACACCAAAAGATATAAATTTATACAAAGAAATTGTAACTAGCCACATGGAAGATGAATATTTTCGAACACACTATGAACATTTTGGAATTCTTACGGATGAAACTGGACACTTGCCATTTTTACCCGGTACAAACGCGTGGTATGCAGGTTTATTGGGAGCCAATAGGGTAGTTGATAAAAGTACTGGAAAAATTCCTATCGATACATTAATAGAACGATTGAGAATGATAGAAATGCCAAAAGAGAGTGCCACAGTTCCAAGGACGGTGGTTGCCATGGTGCCCGTAGCAGGCATAGGAAGAGTTATGGCTCCATTTTCGGGTGATATGTGTGCATCAAAGTTGCAGTTACAATTAGCAAATGGTGACTATCCTGGTCTGTATGCCTACCTGTTTGAGACCAAGAGTGATGGTCGGGTGCCAACTAAGATACTAGGTAGTGTTTTTGCTATGGATGTAAAAACAACAGATGGTATACCGGTTATTGCATATAGAGCTAACAATCCAAGAGAGGGGTTTGTAAATGAAATTAATGCAGAGCAGTTTGTGATGGGAGTTGCTCGACATATGGTTGAGGATACAAGACGTAAATGGGCTAGCCAAGTCCCTCGTACGAAGGTTATATTGGCTAGCCCATTTAATTCCACTAATGCATCAACTAATTCAAATAGACCAAGTATTAGAGTTGCTGATAAAAATGTATTTGGTGAGCCAGAATTTCTGCCCTTAGAATATAGTGAAACTACTAATTTTAATTATAATAGTACCTATGCGCATGCTAGGAAATTGTTTGAAATAGATGAGCTTGGAAATGAAAAATGGTACGGAAAGGAGGATTTTATGGGGATAAATTTACAACAGAAAGTTAATTCTCTAGAATATATACCACCAATTACACTGGAAATGCTTGATAGTAACAAGGGTCGAGAAATAGCAGGAGTAGAGGTGGCCTACTTGCAATTTAGAAGATTAAACCCAGGCTTGGACTTTACGACATTAAATCAGAATCCTAATGTTATGACCGGGCTTAAGTTGTCTGATTTTGCTTATTTTGTTGATACTAGAGGGGAAGTAGGTGAAAACATGGTGTCTTTACCAGTTGTAGCACCTCATTGGCGTTCAGTAACGCAAACTCTGGTTGGACAATATGATCCAGTGATAATTATAAACGAAGAAACTGGCGAACTAGAGCCTTTTTTTGAAGTTAATATTAAGGGGTGCGGATATACCAAACCAGCTGCCAAGGGGATAGATCATGGTTTGTATCCCACTTGGGTACTAGATAAGCCAACGGAAGAAATGGCATTTGGTCACAAGGTGATGGGGTGTTTGGCTGCTGGAACCTTTTCAGGACAGGACTATGTTAGCAAATCTGCAGAGTTAAGGGCACAGGGAGTAAATTGTGAGCTGTACTGGGGGGTAATAAAACCCAAGGCTTTGCCTTTTCGAGGGAAAATGCAAACCATTGATTGGTTAAAAGAGAATGGAGTATTGCCACCAGAAGAAGAGTTGGAGCCGGTAATTGCTGTACGCCTACTTAAAACAAACACTAGGATTGAAGAGGCAAAAGTTGCTGATGATAGAAGGGTTGATATTTTTAAAAATACTTTTGAAACCTTTATAAAAATAGCTGATCCCAATGGCAATACGGAATATAAAGTAAGTGATGCATATTTGCGATATTTTATGAATAATTGTGCAAAAAGTTTAGCTTCTTTAATTAATCATGGAAATATGCATGGTGGATTGCATTCTTCTAATATCACTATGTTGGCTGAGATTATGGACATAGATACTGTTAACCAGGTGGTAGCAAATGGTGAAGATGACCCAAGGTATGTTGAAAAATTCAATGGTGTTGAAATGGGGTATCTAAAAGATATGAGAGACATGGCGGGATGCTTACAGTCACTTTTAGAGGCAGCAGACCTAAATGGTTTTGATACGTCTGAAAAATCAAAATTAATAGATGATTTTATGGCTAGTTTTAGAAAGCAACTCGATACTACTTTGTTAGATAAAGTTGGTCTGGCAAAGAATGATGTGGAAGGATGGATGGATTGGATATTAAATGAAAAAATAATACATGGACGCAATTTGGAATCCTTAAAACATGGCGATGTAAGGAATTGGGGTAGGGGGAACTAACGTTAAGTATATGTATGGATAATACGAAATGACTTGTGCATAATTAAATAGATGAGCCAGGTAAATTTTAAAGATCGGGGAGTGGGACATTCAGCTTCCGATCATGAAATGATTCACACATATCCGGAACGAAAAAGATATAGATATTCCGGACATGCTCGGGCTGAACTGGGTATGGATTATTATGCCCAAGAAATTTTGGAAAGTGTGGCAAAGCAACAAGTAACAATTGTACAGGCTGAAACTGGAACTGGAAAAACTCTAAGAATTTGTCAAATGTTGGCCCAGGAGTATCCAGATAGTAAAATTGTCATGACTCAAACTAGGCGTCCAGCGGTTTGGATGAACGGTTCAAGAATTGCCATGGAAATGGGTTGCCAGCCAGGGGATAAGGTTGGTTGGTTGCTGAGAGGTGAGGAGCCAGTGGTAAGTCCAGACACACAAATTAGGTTGGTTATTGACCAAAGTTTGTTTAATAAAATTAAAGAAGATGGAAAATTGCCTGATGGTTTTTTAATTATCGATGAAGCCCATGAAAGAAGTATTCAAATTGATTTACTTTTAGCCCTGATAAAACAATATTTGCCCAGTTCTCCTTATACCAAGGTGGTGATCACTTCCGCTACCATAGATACACAAAAGTTTAAGAATTATTTTAAAGCCGAAGCTCCAATCGTTGCCCTAAACCCAAGGAATTACCCAGTAGAAGTAATTCCTCACCAATTAACTTTTGCTGAACACCATACTCAGGGGGCTATATGGGCTGCCAAAGAAGTTTTTAGGCAATTTTGTGAAGGTACTTTGACTGTGCCTCCCACTGTACTTGAGACGGCCAAAGGGGTGTGGTAACAAGTGGTAGTGTGGCGATATTGCTGCCTGGCAAAGAGGATATAAGTCAGGCCATTAGGGAACTACAAGAGTATGCCAGGGAAAATAACTTGGAAGATTATGTTGAGTTTGTGGCTTGTCATTCTCAGATGGACAGGTCCGAGCTACGACGTATCGAAGAAAGCGCAAGTGAAGGGAAGCTAAGATTTGTGGTAGCCACTGAAATTATTAGATCATCAGTGACAGTGGGGGATTTGGTGGGTGTAATTGACTCGCTACAAGTAAAGAGAAACGAAGTAGACAGTCGGGGGGTACAACATTTAAAAAAAGTACAGATTAGTGGGGCTCAGGCTGATCAAGGTATGGGTAGGGTAGGCCGGGTAGGGCCTGGGTTTTATATCCCCATAAGCTTTAATGATGAATATAAAAATATTACAGATAAAAGTGAATATAATAGGGATTATTGGCCAATTCCAGCCATAATTAGGGAAGGACTTAGTTCGGTGGTTTTACAAATTGCTTCGGTTGGGCTTGACATACGAACTCTGGAGTTAATGGATACACCGGAGGCAGCAAAAATTGATGTTGCCATGAGGCGTTTGAAAGCAATAAATGCATTGGACGGTGAGGGTAAAATAACCCAACTGGGAAGAGAACTGGCCAAAATACCATTGGATCCGGAGAGGGCATTTGCATTTTTTGAGGCTAAAAAAAGAGGGGTTCTACCTGAAGTAGTAATTGCTATGGCTATGGATGAAGAAGAGGGGGTTATGTTTATACCTGGAAGAAATTATAAAGATAAGATTTTTATTGATAGGGAAAGTGTGGTAAAGATCTTAAGATCAAAGTCTGGTAATAGTATGGCAGATTTGGACGAAAATAATTTGCCACCTTGGATTAAGTCTGATTCTAGCAGTAAATATGAATTAGTTTTTATGTCTGAATATGCATCTGGAATTAGAAATATGGAAAGTCCAGCTGACTATGCAGCGTTTTGCTGGGAGACTTTTGCTGGAGGATCAGAGTCAGACTTTGTTACTGGAGTAAATCTGTTTCGGACATACGAAGCCAAGATACAAGAATTCAATGGGATTTATGCTCATTTACGCAACGGGGTTAGGGAAAAGAAAATTGAGGATGGGCTGGTGAATTGGTGTAGGGAAAATATGATAAATAAAAAGAGACTTGAAGCAGTACGGAGAACAGTTTGGGACTTGGTGGATGAGTTGTATCATATAGAAGGCTTTGGATTGAAGGATGAGGAGATATTGTTGCGTAGAAGTTTTTCGGAGGCAGAAATGACTAAAAGTATGATACCGGGTTTTGTAGATTATTTGACCTGGAAAGATCAATACGGGAGATGGAAAAACAGGGTATCTGGTTTTGATGAAGTAACACTGTCAAGGCAGAGTGTGTGTGGCAGTAGGGGTGACTGGTTATTGGTAACTTCTCTAAGGAGGCCAGCAGAAGTTTCCAGAGGCGGGCCAAGGTTATATGGATCAAATATTGCACCGGTGGAGCCGGCTTGGATTTACGAAATGGTCCCTGGGGCTTGTGAAAAACAGGATATGGGAGATAGTTATTCTCCAGAAAGGGATAAGGCTGGAATACTAACCAGGTACAGGTTTGCAGATAGTATAGTACATGAGGTTTATGATACAGATGGAGCTGACAGAAAAAAGCTGACAAGGATGTTTATTTCCTGGCTAGAGTATCAAAAGTTTGATTATATTACTAGAAACAACGAAGTAATAACCAAAATTGAAGACTACAATAAACGCTCGGCAGGGGCTATTACTGGGGGTATCTATTTTTCAAGCTGGATGAGGGATTGGTACTGTAAGGCAGTGGGTGATATTTGCTCTTTGGCAGAGTTAAAAAATAAAATATCAACAGATGGAGATGGTTTTTTGTGCTTAAGGTTTGACGATGTAGTAAGTAGAGAGAATATGGAAGAAATTGATAGAATGTGTCCCAGGGAAATATCGGTTGGTGAAAAAAAGGTACCCATTGAATATTTAATACACTATAAAGACAGTGGAGATACGTATTTGGCAAATATTATGTTGGACACTACGGATGTATTTCAAGTTGAAAAATTACCAGAGTTGGGATTTGGTATAACTTTGGAAGTTAAGATAAAAAGACCAAGTGAATTGTATTATATTGAACATAGCACTGGGTTGTTTACAGCGAGTACTTTGGAAGAACTTAGAGAAAAAGCCGCCAAAATACAAATTGAATTAGATTGGAAGATGGCGAGGGAACAATCAAGTGAATGGCGGGCTACACATATTGCCTGGGAAAACTTTGATCCGGGTCGGCACCTGGTAGTGGAAGAGGGTTCTGAGTTTTCAAAAAATCTAAATAGTGGAGTAGGTGTACACGGTTATTGGGCCAGTGAATGTAAATGGACAGGTATGGCTACATTACCCCCTTCTTTTTGGAGAAAAGCATTTTTGAAGAGAGAAGATGCCGAAAAGCTTCAAGAGCAAGCTAACGCTATGTATGAGTCATACCTTCAGGCCAAGGCTAGAATGGAAGAAGAGGCAAGAAAAAAAGAAGAGGTATCTCGTGTAAGTTGGGTAAGCCCAGCTAGGGTAATGTGGTAGAGTGAATCAGATGAATCTTCGCAGGTAAAACCAATTGCACCTGAAGAACCCAGAGGTCCCAATAAACATGAAAAAAATTCTCAAGCGATTCCAGGTCTTTTAGAGTTGGTTTCTGAAGGGAAATTTGGGGAATTAAAGCTGATGGCTTTGGAAGCCAAACCTGCTGATCCTAGGAAGACAGAGCTGGCCACGGCTCTATTTTTAGCAAAAGCTCCGTTTGCGATTTTGTCTGATTATGCAAATCCTACGAAAGTTTTTATAAATTTGGAAAAAGGACTTGCTAGATTAAGGTCTGCTCAAATGACTGGAGAATTAAACTT
>CAYTYZ010000001.1:15565-16475 GCA_964442385.1 uncultured Gammaproteobacteria bacterium | reverse complement strand
ATTCTTGTACCGGCTTTAAGTATTTTTAAAGTCATTGGCGACGGTTTTTTTGGGAAACAGGAAGGGGAGACAAGGGAACTGGTCTATCGTAAATTTGTCATGTGGGTGGCCGAAAATCAGTATAAGAATGACGTGGCTCAAGCTTTGGAAAGCTATAAAGCAAATGGCAGTATATCTAATATTTTTTCAGCAAAGCTAGAAGAAATTGTAATGGGCTGAAAGTGAACTCCAGGTGCAAGGCGCAGGCTTGCCTTCTATTCTAACCATATCTAAAATCAGTTTGCCGTTTTCCAGGTGACTGGATAAAATTTGAATTCGTTTCTTCTGCCCATTTGGATTTGTAACTTCGCTCCAGGCAATGGGCCAGGGTTGCATGGCTCTGATAAATCTTTCGTTATACTCAGGGGGTTTGTTCCAGTCGATATGGCCTGAATCTTTGTTGAGCTTGGGAAAGTAAGTTTTTTTAGTGTGGTCTTGGGGTATCAGTTCTTGTGGAGAGGCTAGGTATTTTTTTAATACTGGTTCGAGATTATCTGCTCCTAGATTAAAAGCTTTGTCATAAAAGCTGGCGTTGGTTTCGGTAGAAGATATGGCAAAAGATATTTGGGCGATTATGGGTCCATGGTCAGGAAGCTGATCTATCACAAAAAAAGACATGGCACTTTGGGTCTCGTCATTGATAATTTGCCAAGGGCCAGGTGCGGCTCCACGATAGTATGGTAGAGGTGAGGGGTGAAGATTGATTATTTTAAAGCGGGGAATATCAATCATTTCCTGTGTAAAAAAAGGTGGGCCATAAGCAACGCAAATGGCGAGGTCTGGTTGCAAGGATTTGAAATCTTTTATAAAGTTTTGGTCAAAATCGGAGGGTTGCAATAAAGCCAGCTTGGTGTACATACGTACAAATTCA
>CAYTYZ010000001.1:6578-15555 GCA_964442385.1 uncultured Gammaproteobacteria bacterium | reverse complement strand
GGATTGGCGGATATTTTTTGCTCCCGGCCCACTGGGGCATCGGGTTTGGTTACAACGGCAAGAACCTGGAAATCTATTAGCTCTAAAAGTTTTTTTAAAATTATTACGGAATATTGGTTAGAACCAAAAAAAATTACTGAAGTCATGGTGTAGTTTACTGGATTTTTGTTTTCCTGACTTGGAATAGTGAAAGGACATAGACGGTAGCTTCGGCTATTCGTCTGGCTGGATTGACTGATTCCATCCAGTCAAGGTCAATAGTAGTTCTGCCGGCTTGACAGTCATGACAATATACAGCATTCTGATTAGGTCTTTGGATGGCTACTGTTATACCGCCACTATCTCTTTCCAAAATAATTTCGTTATCAGGACGCGATAGAACTAGGCGTCCCAAGAGATCAGGGGAGGGGGAAGATAATAAATAGGGAGCTATGAGTTGCGCTAAGACCACAGGAAACCTAAAGTCAGACTCGGCAATATCGGCATTAATCACTTTAGTTAGTCTTTCGATTGTTTCCTGTTTTTCAAAAGTATTGGTCATAGAGTTTATTTTAGGGCTGATAAAAGAGTAGCCCACTTGGCTGCAGCGGAATCTAGGCTAAGGGGATTTGTCTCTTTTCTTTGTGGTAAATGAACTCTTTCATTTAAAGTAAGGCCATGTGGACGTCTGGCGTTGCATACATATAATAAATCAGTTGGTGGGCTATCTGGAAGAGCTATGGGGCCGAGGTTGACTCGCCAGCGGGGTAAATTATCCATGGTCATGTACAACTCCTTATATATTAATTCAGAAATCCTTTGACCTATTCCAGGAAAGGTAACCCTGTTGTAATCGCAATGGGGAAAAAGATCTGTTTCAGTTAAATAGCCAAGAATGGCTGAGTAAAAAGATCCGCCATTACGCCTGTAATCCTCATGAAGCGCATTTAAAAGATCTACAGTTAGTTTATTTTTTTCAACGGTTTTTGTCATAGGTGGGCAATTTTAACACAAAAACTATTCTATTTAGTTGGGTCCAGATTGTGCCTTAGACTAGCCTGTTTTTGCTGTGATTTATCTTGTTTTGGTTCTACTAGTAGATTGTAGAACAAGCCTGATTTTGGCAAATAGGTTAAGGAGTAAGGTTTAATTCTTTCTTCCATTCCGTTCGATTTTGTGTAAGCATACACAAAATATCCTGTGCTGGTGGGGGTTAAAGTCAACTCAAATTTAGTGCTAGCTTGGTGAATTTTTCTAAGTGTAGTTTCAAGAGTACTTTGATGGTCATTGTCTGGGTTTACAATGTATAAATTAGACCTAAGTTGAGATTGCGGTTCTACGGTAAAAGCTGATAAATAATAAATATTTTTAGAAGGTATTTCAAAAATAGGATGGAGCATTAATATGTTGTAGCGAACCTCATCGGGCAGACTTGCGTCTGGAAAGTGTGGACGGCAAAGATAAGCACAAGTGTATAGATTGCCTTCGGGAGACTTGGCAAGACGGGCTTTTATAGCTGGCCATTTTCTTTGTTCTGTTCTATGTTCCATCCACAAGTTAAGTGAAGAGAGAAAATGAGTGGAAATACCGGACTTGGTACCTTGCATTTCTGTTATTGCTGCCTCCAGCATGTTAGCTGTTTTGCTGGTAATATGCTCGGCAGTTTCATCTTTGGGCAAATCTCTGGTGGCGATTACTGCCCGGAGTAGTTTTGCAATTGCTTCTGGTCTCATTTGGTTAGTATTGTAACATATTACACTATATTCGACGGTAAATAGTGTAGAATATACAGATAATGAAAAAAATTGTGGTTTATCCTGATCCAGTTTTAAGACAGGTTTGTGCTCCCGTTAACACTAAAGATGAAACTACACGAACCGAAATAAGTGAACTTGTGGCAGTATTAGTCAATACAAAAAATGGCGTGGGATTATCGGCTCCACAGATTGGTATTAGTAAACGTTTTTTTGCAATAAAAAATGATAAGGAAAAAAAGACTCAAGTTTATATTAATCCAGAAATTACCAATACTTTTGATAAGAAAAAGATTTACTTTAACTATACCAAAAAAGAAAGTGAGGGTGAGGCAAGCGAACCATTTTTGGAAGGTTGTTTGTCGATACCTGGGGTATATGGCCAGGTGGCCAGGTGGCCAAAGATTGCGGTTAAATATGTGGGAATTGATGGAAAAGAAGAAAAAGAAGAAATAGAAGGCTATGTGGCGATTGTATTTCAACATGAGTTGGATCATTTGAACGGAATATTGTTTATTGATCACGTAAAAAAAGAAAAGAATAAGTTATATAGAGAAGTGGGCAAAAAATTAGAGGAAATAAAGTCAATCTAAATGCTTAGGGAAATACTTAGTTATAGGCACAAACTAGTGCGTGAGGGCATTCCAGTAGGGGTAAAAGTAGATGGTATACATCCAGAACTTAGGCAATGCTTGCTGGACATGCAAGATACTATGATGCACCATGGTCCGGGGATTGTGGGCTTGGCTAGTAATCAGATTGGCTATGAAATACCAGTAATTATGGTCAGAGTTGGAAATACACTAGAGACTGTAATTAATCCAAATTTTACTGCTTTTGAAAGTCGGAAAATGCCTGTATTTATGGGTAAAAATGAAAAAGGCGAGGATAACTTTTTAGTAGAAGGGTGTTTTTCTATAAAAGGTATTTTTGCTATTGTAAACAGGTGGCCTAAAGTTAGGGTATCAGGGCTGGTTTTACGAGTAGATAGGTTGGAGCCATTTAACCAGGTGTTAACAGGTGCTCCTGCGGCAGTGGCAGCTCACGAAAAAGACCATCTGGATGGGGTTTTGATTACAGATAGAGTAGTGCAAGATGGTGGAAGAATACTAAAACAAAATACCTCAGGGGAGTTTAGAGAAGTTAGTATTTTGAGTATAGATTCTAAGCTGGTTAGAGCTATAATTAGAAATGAGTGAAAAGCAGTTATCACGGATAGAAGCAATTGCAAATTTTTCAAAAGGTTTTGGAGATTTACCACAAAGTACACGAAGCAATATAATTGAAGTTGCGATTGCAATAGCCGATGATTCTTTGGTAAAAGACCTGGTGCACAGAGGAAGGGCTGATTTTGATAAGGCAAAAACAGTTGGAGATGGTTTAAAGATAATGAAAAGAGTGGAAAATTTAGTTGGTCAAGTAAGTATGGAAGATATAGTTGGCGAAGATGGTTTTTTGCAGAGAAAACCTATTGCAAATTGGGCCCCAATGGGGTCAATTAAACTAGCTATAAGTGCCCTTTGGTAATGACTTGATATTTGGACTAAATACCCTATAATAACTAAAATACAAAAATAACCACAAGATGCGTGCGTTTTGTAGGTTGTAATTGTAATCAAATAAGTTCTTTGACGGGTAAAAAAACCAAGGAGAAAGTATGAAAGTTCAATTAAGACAGTGGCAACTGGGTGTTGGTTTGGTATTTATTGCTGTCGTGTCTATTGGGCTATTGGTCTCGGGAATACCCGGTTTTGAAGCGGTTTTGGCTGAAACCGGCAAAATCATGGCTTGGCTTGCGAAAGCATTGTTGGCTATTTTGCTGGGCTTGGTGATGTTTGTTGGACCATGTTTACTGGGAATTCTTTGGAAAAATTTGGTCAATAAACTTGATGAGGTAGTGGAAGGAAATAAATACTTCTCGAATAGCCTTATGTTTGGGTTGGCCCTTCTTTTTGCGGTATTGTGTGGCTTGCTATGGTTGGTAGTTTGGCCAGCAATCTTGACAATCCCCACACCACTGGTGGATATCTTTAAGTCTGCAGGATGGAGTGGACGCTATGAAAATCCTCCAATTGCATGGGGATTAATGGCTTTTGTTTTGTTCTTGATTGGGGTTTACCTAAAAGATTTTTTTGGTTGGATTTAATTAGTTAAGTATGGGCCTTTGAAAAGGGCCCATTTTTTTTGTTTAAAATACCCGTATCAAGACTTGATATTTGGACTAAATACCCTATAATAGATTGCATTACTAAAATAACCATATTACGTTAGCGTATTGTTGGTTAAATTTGTAATCAAAGTACCTTTACAGGGGTTTATCCCCAAGGAGCAAATCGTGAAGTTTCAACTGAAGCAGTGGCATCTTTATGTCATCGTCCCGATCGTTTTGCTTGTGCTTTTGTTTGGTATTGTTTTGCTAATTCCGGAAATTGAACCACCGGCTAGACAATTTTTGGAATCAGTGTTGTCAGTCATAAAATGGATACTGGGCGCTGCCGGTGCAATTATCCTGCTGGTCATCTTGGTGTTGGGACCAGGATTTTTTGGGTACGTATCGGGAATTACTATCAAAAAGGTTGACAGGAAAGTCGAAGTCGACAAAGCTTTTTCTGCGACTGTCTTGTTTGTCATCAACCTGGTGATTGGGTTACTTGTTGGCCTAATGTGGCTTAAGGTTGCCCCAGCGATTTTGACTCTACCTTCGGGATTGAATGACATCTTGAAGGGTCTTGGGGCCAATTTGAAGTATGAAATATTGCCACTAGGGTGGGGTATTTATGCTTGGATTGTTTCCTACCTTGGATTTAAACTAGCCTCAGAATAGGTAGTTTACCTTGCAGTCCGCTTTGAGAAAACAAGGCGGACTTTTTTTAATCATACTTAGTGTATTGACAACAATATATTGTTAAGATAAACTATCTTAGTGTACATATAACACTAATAAGAAAACTATGACAACAGAAAGAATAATAAACAGTTTACTGGATACAGATTTGTACAAATTGACCATGGGTCAAGCTATTGGGCATAATTATCCAGAAATTTGGGCTAGCTATGCATTTAAAAATCGAGGAGAAAACATGTTTCCAGATGATTTTGCGGATAAGCTGCGTGAGCAAGTGGAAGCCATGGGAGATCTTAGACTGCAAATAGCCGAAAAAGATTTTTTACAGAAGTCATGTCATTATTTAAGCTCTGATTATATAGATTGGCTGGCTAAGTTTAGATTTAACCCAAAGCAAATAACCATAAGGCAGAGTGGTGGCAGACTAGATTTAAAAATAGCGGGACCCTGGAGAGAGACAGTGTATTGGGAGGTACCCATAATGGCCACAATAAGCGAGTTATTTTTTAGAAATGTGAAAAAAGAAACTGAAAAAGTTTGGGGTGAAAAAGTAAATACTAAGGCCAATATTTATAAACAAAATATGATTCGATATTCGGAGTTTGGAACTAGAAGAAGGGTTTCTGGGGAAGTCCAGGAAGGGGTGGTAATTAAATTAAAAGAAAGGGCTGGTGAAGAACTTATGGGCACAAGCAATGTGGACTTGGCTAGAAGAGTAGGGCTGCGTGCGGTGGGCACCTTTGCTCACGAATGGGTAATGGGCCAAGCTGGTTTGTTTGGTGCAAATAGAGCAAATCTTATGGCGATGGAAGTGTGGAACAAGGAGTATAAAGGACAACTACCGGTAGCTTTGACAGACACATATTCAACGGAGGTTTTTTTGCGAGACTATGGGCAAGAAATGGCCAGAAAGTTTCCAATCCTAAGGCAAGACTCTGGTTCTCCTGAGGTTTGGACCGATCAAATTGTCAAACATATTCGAGTAAATTTAGAGCTAGATCCTATGGAATTTACCGCCTTATATAGTGACTCTTTAACTCCAGCTCGAGTATTGGAAATAGAAAATTATGCCAAGGGGAGGATTAAAACCATGTTTGGGATTGGTACTAATTTTAGTAATGACGTAGGAGTAAGTCCACTCAATATAGTTATTAAAATGCAAGAAGTTTGGCAGCCAAGAGTAAATGAGGAAAGAGTCAGGGTATTTAAACTATCGGATACACCGGGAAAAGCTAGCGGTGATATACAACAAATTAATAATTTAAAACAAGTTCTATTGTTATGAAAATTGAAATTGCTCAAATAAGTACAGACCCAGGGAGTATTGAAAAAAATACAAAAAAAATTATTGATAGTATAAAAATTGCACAAGGTAATGGGGCTAATATGGTTGTTTTTCCAGAACTGACTATCCCTGGATATGCTTCAATGGATCTTCTTGGTTTTAGTGATTTTATTAAGAAAAATATAAAAGCTCTGGATTTGATTGCACCATATACAAAAAATATTACTGCCATAGTGGGCTTTGTTGATAGTGATTTGAAAAAGAAGGGACCAGATGGACAACCTATCAGGTTTAACAGTGCCGCCATAATTCAAAATGGGAAGCTCATGGGGGTAGAAAATAAAAGCCTGCTTCCAGATTATGATGTATTTTATGAAAATAGATATTTTCAAACCAGGGAAAAACGTCAAATATACGAGTGTATGGGGACAAAATTTGGGGTAGAGATTTGTGAGGATTTGTGGGATGAAAACTATGCCTTGAAAGTCACAGATGAGCTTGCCAGAATGGGTGCCGAGTTGATAATAAACCTGTCGGCTTCGCCTTTTTATGTTGGTAAAGCCAAGGTCAGGGAAAAATTAATTAAAAAAGCAGTAAAAAGGCTGGGGGTTAACTTCGTTTACGTAAATCTAGTTGGTTCTTATGATGGTTATGACGGGCAGTTGGTGTTTGATGGGCAAAGTGTCGTAGTTGGGAAAAATGGTCAAATCGTTGGTACGGGAAAAGCATTTTGTGAAGATAATTTTTATGTGGATTTACAGGTAAAAAATATTTCGAGTAATGCTAGGCAAGCTGGGCTTATATTGGTAGACCAACTTTATCAAGCCTTGATACTTGGGATAAGAGATTATTTTCGACAAGCAGGATTTAAGAAAGCCTATATTGGGCTTTCTGGCGGAATTGACTCTGCTTTGGTGGCTGCACTAGCTGTAGAGGCATTGGGAAGTGAAAATGTGACTGGACTTAGTATGCCCTCCATGGTGTCTAGCCAGGGTAGCAAAACTGATGCTCTTATGTTGGCTGACAATTTAAATATTAAGCTAGTTAGCTTACCTGTGAGTGCTCCACATAAAAGTATTGAGGAGGTATTGGCGGAAAAGTTTGAAGGTGGGGTTGGTGATATTACAAATCAGAATATTCAGGCCAGAATTAGGGGATTATATCTGATGGCTTATGCCAATCAATATGGTGGGATGGTAATTAGTACAGGAAACAAAACTGAAATGGCTCTGGGATACTGTACTTTGTATGGAGATATGGCTGGAGGACTGGCAGCTATTGCCGACGTGGATAAGCTGTGGGTATATAAACTGGCAAGGTATATCAATAAAAAAGCTAAAAAAGAAATAATACCAAAAAGTTCTATTTCCAAACCACCTTCGGCTGAACTCAGTGCAAACCAGACTGATGAAAATAGTCTGGGGGCAAATTATAAAGTAATAGTACCTATCGTAAACAGGTTGGTAGAAAAAGGTGAGACTATTGAAAAAGTAGCCAGAGATTACTCCATTGATTTGGTTGAAAAGTACTGGAAATTAATCAAGAATAATGAGCATAAAAGAAGACAAGCTCCTCCTGGGATTAAGGTGTCGCAAAAGTCTTTTGGGGTAGGTCGTAGAATTCCGCTTAATTATGAATTTAAACAATAAAATGAACAAAAAAACGGGTGTGTTTATAGGGAGATTTCAACCATTTCACTTGGGCCACTTGTCTGTAATAAATCGCATGGAAAAGGATGAGTCGATTGCTCGCATATTGGTCGGAATAGGTTCGGCTCAAGAGGCTAACAGTTTTACTAACCCCTTTAGCTTTAGGGAGAGGGAAGCAATGATTGGACAAGTTTTGAAAGCTAGATTAAAAAAACCGTTTAAAATTTTTGGTGTTCAAGATGTAAACCAACCGAAACTTTGGCTAGATCTGGTAAAGCTAGCTGCCAAAGAACCCTTTGATATTATTTATACTAATAACCCTGAAGTTGAAGAAATCGCCAAGGGTGCTGGTATAAAAGTAAATAGATCAGAGCTTACTTTGGGAATAACAGCAACAAATATTCGAAAGGCTATAGCCAAGGGGGAAGACATAAGTGACTTGGTTCCCAAAGAGATACTAGCGCAGCTACGTTTGTTTAAAAATAGAACCATTAATCCGTGCGTAACTGCTGATATTATTATAAATTATAAAAATAAAGGAATTGTGTTGATACAAAGAAAAAAAAGAGAAGGGGATAGTAACTCCTTAAAATGGGCTTTGCCTGGAGGGCATTTAAATTATGGCTTGGAAACTTTGGAAGAGGCAGCTGCTAGGGAATGCAAAGAAGAAACTAATCTGGATATTTCCTTGACTTCACAAAATCAATTTCGCCAGTATTCAAGTCCAAGTAGAGACTTGCGGGGACATTATGTGACAAGTGTTTTTTACCAGGAGGTGAAGGAGGGAAAGTTGAAAGCAGGAGACGATGCTGTAGATATTGGTGTTTATTCTCTTGAAACTAAATTGCCACCATTGGCATTTGACCACGAGCAAATTATTATTGACTATAAAAATTTTATAAATTCAAATAGGAGGAAAAATGACTAAAGAAGCACTAATAATTGTAGATCCACAGAATGATTTTTGTCCCGGAGGGAGTCTGGCGGTAAAAGATGGGGATAAAATTATGGAGCCAGTTAATAAACTAGTGGCTATGTTTAGAAGACAAAATGGAATAATATTTGCCTCGAGAGATTGGCATAACCTGGAAAATACGGTACATATGGGGCCTGGAAAGTGGCCAGTTCATTGTATAAAAGATACAGTTGGAGCCCAGTTTCATAAAGATCTAGACTTATCTTCAGCTAGGGTTATAACTAAAGGAGTAGAAAACAGAGACGATGGTTATTCCGCTTTTGAAGGTAGAAGCCAGGAGGGTAGAATATTATCTGAGGAGTTACACAGGGCTGATATAACTGACCTAGTAATTTGTGGACTAGCCACTGATTATTGCGTAAAAGCTACGATATTGGATGCCTTGGAATTAGGGTTTCGAGTTCGAGTACCACTAGACGCTATTAAAGCAGTAAATCTAAAAGCAGAGGATGGAAAAAACGCTATTCGGGAAATGCAAAGGGCTGGGGC
>CAYTYZ010000001.1:0-6478 GCA_964442385.1 uncultured Gammaproteobacteria bacterium | reverse complement strand
AAGTCAGGGATAAGGACTTTGCCTTTATTTAGCGGATTGATTTTGATGGCGGAATCCACAAGTATCTTGGCTTCTGGATACTTTTTATATTCAACATAAAGGCTAGCTAACTTTAACATAGCAAGATCATAATTGGGACGAAGTTCTATGGCCTTTTTATAGTTAGATTCAGCTAGGGCTATCTTGCCACCAGCCGAATAAAGATTGCCTAGTTGGTAGGGAATGACTGGATCAGTGGGGGCACGGAACTGGGCGTCTAAAAGAGACTGAATGGCATTGTCCAAATAGATGGGTTTGGTAATTGCTAGAGTAGTAAATATTTGTGATTGTAGTTTGTAGAAATTAATTTCTCCAGGTGAAGTATTTATAGCTTGCTTGGACCAGGCAACGGCCTCGCGGGGCAAGTTATTGTTAGCTGCCAGCTTGGCGGCTTGCATTAGGATAAAAGGATTATCCGGAAAAAGGCTTTTGGCAGCTTTGGCACTTTGAAAGTTACTGGTAGACTGAGAATGTTTGTAAAGAAGATCGGCAAAATACATTCTAAAAATATCCAACAACCAATATCCAATTAGCAATAAAACTAGAAAAGTTAGGAATTTTCGTGCCACAGTAGAGGAAGGAAGAAAAAGTAAAGTGAAATCAGGCTGATACTAAAGCCGAAATAATTGGTAACCAAAATGCTAGCAAAAGAAGCCAAGATTAGAATAGATTTCTTGTGAAGAAAAATAGTCAAGCTAGAAACAATAAATACCAGGTAAGCCAGAAATCCAATTAGGCCGGTATTGGCGGCAATATTAAGGTATTCGTTGTGGGCTTTGTTGTAGAGAAAATTCCACTCAGAAGTGTCATTGTGGATTCTGGGGCGAACCAAATAATAGGACTGAGCAAAGGTTTCTGGACCGGTGCCAAGTAGGGGGTGAGCGCGAACAATATCTAGGGCTCCTTTCCAAACAATATTGCGAATATCACCACTGGGGGTGATATTTAAAACCTCGCCAGTTTCTGGTTTGACTATGGGTTGAGATGCTTTGCCAAAAGATAGGAGTTTGTCTTGGATGGGATTGGGAATAAGAATAATCAATAAGCCATAACCAATAAGCAATATCCAATAGCTAGGTTTTTTAATGTTGGATAATAAAATTATTAATAGTGATAGTCCACAGGCAAGAAGCCCGGATTGGGACTTGGTAAACAAAATAGTTACAAGTTGGGTGGATAAAAGTAGAGTAAGAGGTAGGGGGGACTTTATTACTAAAAAGGTTAGGGGAACTAAAATGCACATGTAGGCTGCCAGCCAGTTGGGTTGTCCCAAGGTGGAAAAAACCCGAGCTTGGACATCCTGCTGCCAAATGTGGGCATCGATACCAAAATGTTGGGCTATGGCGTATAAACTAACCAAAAATCCGGCAAAAATAGATAACTTGATAATAGTTTTACTGGTGGGGTGGTTGGCATAGGAGGGGTAAATTAAAACTAGCAGGCTAAAACATATAGTTGACAGTAGGCCTCCGTCAAACCGGCCGTAATAGCCATAAAAACTAGTAAACTGGTCGACTGAAAATAAAAAGGACAGAAATTGTGAGCCCAAAAATAGTAAAACGGGCAGAAAAATGGGACTGGGAGTAAAGAATGGTTTTTTTTGGTTAAAAAAATTGATTAGATGTGCTCCGGTTATTAGCCCGGTAAGGGCATAGATAATATACATTTTGGGCAGTTCAAAAAGCTCAGATGAGGCACTGGAGACTAATAGAGGGGTGAGAAAAAACAAAATATAGTATAGTTTTCTAATCATGAGTAGAATTATTATATATGACACAAGCAGGCATGGCAGAGTGGGGAAAAACACAGAAGGGAAAGGATAACAGAGGCATTATAGACGGTATGTTTGGTGGCAGACCTATTATCGGACATGATACAGCAATAAATGGCGGCGTATGTATAGGTGAACGGCCTAGAGAGGCTGTGGTGGTAGATGATAGTAAGTATGTGGAGCTGAGGGAGGCATATGATGAATTTCTGGCTTTTGCCCGATTGCCTCAAAACCAGAAAAAAAATTTGTTTGTTTCGATTCTGGAATATTGTCGGGTCAAAATTCCGATGTCTGAGGATGGGAGGCAGGAGGTTGTAGATGAATTTGGTGTTAGTAATGATGGACTTATTTCTCTTACCAAATTTTTTGATAGAGGTGGAAATTGTGTACAGGGTGGGCTTTTAGCAGCATATCTTGTTGAAAAGTTAAATGCGGAAAGGAAGTTGAAAGGATCTTTTGGATTTTATAAAAATGGGATAAGGGATAGGGGTGGACATGCCTGGGTGAGAGTAAATAATGCCAAAGGAGAGTTGGTGGCTATTATTGATCCAGCCAAGAACTATGTTGGCGATCTGACGGCTGACTATCGAAATGATCAGAAAAAACCAGACTGGAGCTATTTGCACCCTGATGATAAATAGAGTTGTTATACTGTAATGTGCTTAAGATTCCAAATATTTTTTCAACTTTCCGTCAAACGATTTATGTCGATGTGGGTTCAAGCCGGATAAAAATGGCTTTGTCAGATAAAGGAGTGGTGGTGGATGAGGCAAATTTACTGTCTAGGGTTAGGCAAAAAAGATGGATTGGGGTAAATGTGCCCAGCCGGAGTAAGCTAGAGGTAGTGGCTTGGGGAGATCGGGCTGGAAAAATGCAGTACCTAGAGCCTGCTCACATAGAAGTAATAGCTCCGGTGGTTGGTGGGGTGGTGGTAGATGTAGAAAGCTTGGTACAAATATTGGTAAAAGCTTTTTCCATTGTTGCTGAGGTGCCTAGTTCTAGGTCATATTTGCTAAAGCCAAGAATAATAGTTGGAATTTGCGGAATGTCGTTGGTTGAAAGAAGGGCTTTGGTTAGTGCTATGTATTTGGCAGGAGCAGGGGCGGTGGAACTAAAAAACGCTATCGAGGTAAGAAAAAATATTGATACTTTGGTGGTGGATATAGGCTATGGAAAAACCCAAGTGGGACTGTGTGGAGAAGATGGCCTAATATATGAAAAGATTGGTAAGTTTGGAGGAAAGGATATCGACTCCGCACTTCAATTTTATACTAAAATGCGATATGGAGTGGCTATAGGTCAAAAGGCTGCAGAAAGGTTAAAGCAGGCATTTTGTGCAAAAGAAGATGTGGAATCTGCAATGGTGCAAGGTAAAAATTTGGGTACGGGTTTGCCAGAAGCTATTAATGTAAAACGAAGTGAGATTGCGGAAGCTTTAAATCTGGAAATGGCCAAATTGGCTAGACTAATAAGGCAAGCGATTGATGAGAGCCCAGAAGGGTTTGCTGATAAAATCAGTCAAAAAGGAGTGGCTCTTAGCGGTGGCGGAGCAAATTTGGTAGGGTTGGATAAGTTTTTGGAAAACGAACTTAAAGTACCCATAAGAATAGTGGACAATCCTAGCTATGATTTAATATATAGTTTGTATACCTAGGCATTATGCGAACATGGAAAAATTATTGGTATACAGGGGTGCATTTGGTGGTGGTTTGTAGTTTACTTTTAATGCTGGCCAAGACTGCTGAAATGTCTTTGGTTCGCCATAGTGAATATAGTAGGTTGTCAAACAATAACCAGATTTACGAAAGTATAATTTTGGGGCCACGGGGAACAATAGTAGATAGGAAGGGACGAGTATTGGCCCAAAGTCTTTATAATTATTTTCATACTAGTGACGGGAGGGTGCTGTACGAAGGAACCGATGTTTATCAGGGGCTACGACTGGAAGAAGCCGGAGTAAGTTATGAGCTGAAAAGAAAATATACCTATGGTAATTCGATGAGTTTTGTAACCGGATATGTGGCAAAGCCCCTGCCAAGCGAAGTATCAAATGCTGGTTGTCCAAAACATCTTGATAAAAGATCAATTGTAGGTAGGGCTGGGGTAGAAGATTGGTTTGATTGTTATTTACGCGGAGTGGATGGAAAGAGACTGGTGGAAGTTGATGCTAAGGGAAAATTTATACGTGATTTGGGTAGGGTAGAGCCAACAGGAGGACAGGATTTGAAGTTAAGTTTGGATGCTTTTTGGCAAGAAAAAGCTTACAAGATGATATCGGGTGTAAAAGGGGTAGTTATTGTAAGTGACCCTAAGACAGGCAAAATTTTAGTGCTGGCTTCTAGTCCTGCATATGATCCTAACGATTTTTCCTATCAAGTTGATAACCAAAAGATTAAACAATATTTGTCAGATAATGCCACATCACCAATGCTTAACCGCGCCATAGGGGCAAATTTTCACCCAGGGTCTGTTTTTAAAATGATGGTGGCTAGCGCTGGACTGGAAGAAAAAGCGATTACCAGTGCTAGTACTTTTTTAGATACTGGAAGTATTAAGGTCGGCGAGTATGAATATAGAAATTGGCTGTGGACCAAGCGTGGAATGACAGATGGGGCTGTTGATGTTTACAAGGGGTTGCAAAGAAGTAACGATATTTTCTTTTATCGGTTGGGGGAAAAATTAGGGCCAGTGGCTATTAAAAAATGGGCTGACATATTTGGATATGGGGCTAAAAGCGGGATTGAAATTCCAGGGGAACTGACTGGGACCATACCTGACCCTGATTGGAAGCTAAAAGCCAGAAAGGAAAAATGGTTTTTAGGAAATACTTACCATATGGCCATAGGACAGGGAGATGTGGATGTGACGCCATTGCAGGTACATATGGCAACAGCCACAATAGCCAACGACGGGGTGTGGTGTAAACCAAGCGTAGTGGGGGACACACCTAATGAGTGTAAAAAGTTGCCAGTAAGTTATGACACTATTAAAGTACTACAAGAGGGTATGAGAAAGGCGTGTAACACTGGCGGAACGGCTTGGCCACTGTTTAACTTTAAAACTAAAATTGCTTGCAAAACTGGGACAGCTCAGCTAGGTGATGGAAGTCCGGACTCTCATGCTTGGCTGACTGCTTTTGCACCAGTCGTAGATCCACAAATTGCTATTACAGTAATGATCGAAAGAGGAGGGGAGGGAAGTGATGTGGCGGCACCCATAGTTGGGGACTTTTTAAAAGCCTGGTTTGACGAAAAAGATACGATAGTACCCCGCAAGGTAAATGGCAAAGTAATAAGTGAGTAGTTGACAGGGTGTGGTAATATAGTCGACAATGGCAAATATGTCTTACAACTTACTGATCGTGGAATCGCCAACCAAAGCTAAAACAATTGGGAAATATTTAGGTGAAGGGTTTAAGGTGGTGGCAACAGTAGGGCATCTGCGGGACCTACCTAGATCTAAAATGGGAGTAGATCCAAAGGCAAACTTTGAACCAACTTATGTGGTAGATAAGGAAAAAAGTTCTTTAGTGGCAGAGCTGGTGAAAGAAGCCAAAAAAGCTAAAGAAATCTTTTTTGCAACCGACCCTGATCGGGAAGGAGAGGCAATTTCGTGGCATATGGCTACAATTTTAGTGGAAAAACTGGATGGGACGGCTGTTGATAAGGTTAAAAGAGTGTCTTTCCATGAAATTACCAAAGAGGCAGTTATGGAGGCTCTAAAATCACCCAGGGTAATAGACATGGATCTGGTAGATGCCCAACAAGCTAGACGAGTACTGGATAGGCTGGTGGGTTATGAGCTATCGCCAGTACTTTGGAAAAAAGTTAGACGTGGATTGTCGGCTGGAAGGGTTCAGTCAGTGGCAGTACGACTAATTTGTGAACGTGAAGCTGAGATTAAGGCTTTTGAATCAAAAAAGTTTTTTAGGGTAGAAGTGGGTCTAGACAAAGATGGGCAGAAATTTAAGGCTCAGTTACACTCAGTTGATGGTAAACCAGTCGAAATCAGCACTAAAATGAAATTGTTTGATGGGGAGTATAGCTATGGGTCCACAAACCTAGTTGACAGGCGGGAAGTAGAAAAGTTGACCAATGTATTAGATGATAAATTTAGTGTGGCCAAAGTTGAGAAAAAAGAAGTACAAAAAAGTCCACTGCCACCATTTACGACATCAAAATTACAACAAACTGCAGCCTCTAGATTTGGTTGGTCTGGAAAGCAAACCATGAGTGTGGCTCAAAAACTGTATGAAAAAGGTTGGATTAGTTATCACCGAACAGACTCTACGGCTCTGTCTAGTCAGATAGTGGATACAATTAGAGCTTATATTGCCGATAAGTATGGTAAAAAATATGTACCTGCTAAGGTTAGGCACTATGCTACAAAATCTAAAAATGCCCAGGAAGCACACGAGGCTATCCGTCCAACCAAGATGGATAGGGTAGTGGAAAACCTAAAGGATGCCAAAGAAAGAAAACTATATGAACTAATTTGGAAAAGAGCAGTGTCTTGCCAGGCGGAAAACGCCATAGTAGCCAGAACAAGTATAGATTTGGTGTCGGGTAAACTGGACTTTCGTGCAAGTGGATCGATGGTGGTGTTTGATGGTTATATGAAAATTAATGGTAGTCATATGGAAGAACAAGAGTTGCCAACTATGATTGC